>NZ_JAIUIF010000001.1:0-755933 GCF_020165475.1 Mesorhizobium sp. BR1-1-15
TACCGGTCGCGGTAGCGTCGGAATTGCCGCTCCGACATGCCAAGCAACTCCCCTGCCTCCATCATCGAAAGATCGCCACCATTCCAGCGGCTCAATACGTCCCGAAACTTTTGCATTCTCCGGTCCTGTAGCCATGCCGTCCGCTTCATCCCCAGCCTCCATCCGCTGGCGATAAAACCGGACAACTCACGTGCTACCTAATCCGGACAACTCATGTGCTTACGACACCTCTGTCGACTTCCTCTTGGCAATGAGCCGGCCGGCTTGTATAGAGCCCGCCACTCCCAATCCAACCAGACAAGGACGACCCAATGGCGCTCGAACGCACCTTTTCCATGATCAAGCCGGACGCAACGCGGCGCAATCTCACCGGCGCCATCACCAAGATGCTGGAAGATGCCGGTCTGCGCGTCATCGCTTCGCGCCGCGTTTGGATGAGCCGCCGTGAGGCGGAAGGTTTTTACGCCGTCCACAAGGATCGTCCGTTCTTCGGCGAGCTGGTGGAATTCATGTCGTCGGCGCCGACGATCGTGCAGGTGCTGGAAGGCGAGAACGCCATTGCCAGGAACCGTGAGGTGATGGGCGCCACCAACCCGGCCAACGCCGCCGAAGGCACCATCCGCAAGGTGCATGCGCTGTCGATCGGCGAGAATTCGGTGCACGGTTCAGACGCGCCGGAAACCGCCGCGCAGGAGATCAAGTACTGGTTCTCCGACACCGAGATCGTCGGCTGAGCCGACCCTGGCATTGTGACCGAAAAAGGCCGGCGGATTGCCGGCCTTTTTCATTGAAACGGATCGATCCGGCACTGCCGTTGAACCCTTGCCCGCGCTAAAGTCGGTCAGGCACAGGGAGCCGGCGAAGCATGACCAGCACCATTCCCGGCTTCTTCCAGGGCACCGAGATGCCATCGAGCGGCTGGTGGGAGGTGCTGTGGCCCGACCCCGGTGCCGTGCTTTCGTCAACGGGACTGAAGCCGGGCATGGAGGTGGCCGACCTCTGCTGTGGCGACGGCTGGTTTACGTTGCCCATCGCCAGGGTCGCCCGCCATGTCGTCGGCATCGATATCGATACCGACCTGCTCGACGTCACCCGTCGCCGGCTCAATGAAAACGGCACGAGGAATTTCGATCTCGTAGCGGGCGATGCCTATGAACTCGCGAGCCTGATATCCCGCCCCGTCGATTTCATCTTCATGGCAAACGCCTTCCACGGCGTGCCGGACCGGCCACGGCTGGCGCGAGCCGTTAGCGAAGCGCTCGTCCCTGCCGGACGCTTTGTTGTCGTCAACTGGCATCAGCAGCCGCGTGAACAAACCACGGTGCTCGGCGAGCCCCGCGGACCGAAGACCGAATTGAGGATATCGCCGGAACAGACCATTACGGCCGTCGAGGCGGCCGGCCTCAAATTCATCGAGCTGGTCGAGGTGCCGCCCTACCACTATGGCGCCGTGTTCGAAAAAATGGGCGGCTGACCTCCGCCGACAGGGTTTCACGGCATCAGCTCGCGGCGCTGAAACGCAGGATCTCGCGGCCGTTCCCGTCGGCGATGGTCAACTTGCCGGCATCGACTTTATACGAAGCCGCCTTTGCCAGAGCCTCGAACAGCGCTTTTTCCTCCGCCATCACCTCGGGCGCGCAGGCCTTGTAGGTCGAGCCGATGTCGCTGATCGCGATCTTCTGGCCATCGAGGTTGGCGGTGGCAAAATAGCTGTTGCAGGGACCGTTGCCGTCGGCCTTGCCTGCTTCACTCACCCGGAATGTCGCTTGCGATGCGGTGATGGCTACGCCGTCGACATAATCGAGAAGCCAAAGCTGATCGAGAACGGAAGCAGTGGGCTCGGGACTTGGCGTCACCATCTTGAGCATGATTGTTTGCGGCGCATCGGTCAGCGGATCGACTTGATGGCGCTCATCCGAGATGAACAGGAGCCTGTCGCCGACGGTGATGCGGGCCTGCAACGCATAGGTCATCCGCCGCTGGATCCGGGACGGATCGAATTTGACCGCAAAGCTGATCGGCACCTGGCCTGCCGGCGTCAGCTTCTGTTCGCCGACGATTTTGGCGGGCGCGTCGGCCAACGAGACATCGGCAAGCTGGACCGAGAGCACGGCATTGGGCGGCAAAGCGATGCGCTCGCGGTAGGTCACCTCGCCTTTCAGGGCTTTTTCGGCGGCCACGGAGAGTTCCGGCACGGCCAGTATACCGACGACCAGAGGCACGAAACCGAAGACGAAGAACTCCGCTATCCTGTCCAGCACGACCATCTCCCTTCCCCGGGCTGGCCACAGCCCAGGCTGACCAACAACGAATTGGCCAAAGGATTGCGGTCAATGCGTGGCTGATGCAAAATTATTCGGACGGTGGCCTTTTCCAGCGCCCTGCCGCCTGCTCGTCTTTCTCCTTGGCCTCGACCCAGCCGCCCTCGGAGCCGTCGGCATGATGCTCCTTTTTCCAGAAGGGAGCCTGCGACTTCAGATAATCCATGAGGAAATTCGCCGCCTCGAACGCGGCTTGCCGATGCACGGAGGCCGCCACCACCAGCACGATGTTCTCGCCTGGCCGGATCTTGCCATGACGGTGGATGGCGGTGATGCCCTGCAGCGGCCAGCGCTGAACCGCTTCGGCCGCGATGCGGGCGATTTCGGCCTCTGCCATACCCGGATAATGCTCGAGCTCAAGGGCCGAGAGCGTCCCCTGCTCGTCACGGCACAGGCCCGAGAAGGTGACCACAGCGCCGATGTCGGCGCGGCCTTGCGTCAGTCTGGCGATTTCGGCGGCGACGTCAAAATCCTGCGCCTCGACGCGCACGACAGGTACGACCGCGCCGGCCATCTCAGCCCCCGGTCATCGGCGGAAACAGCGCGATCTCGCGCGCGCCAGATATCTTTTCGCCGTGCTCGACATGTTCCTGGTTGATAGCGACGCGGATCACGTCGGGATATTGCAGCGCATGCTCGTATTCCTCGCCGCGCGACTTCAGCCAGCGCAAGAGGTCCGCGACCGTCTCGACGCCATGCGGCAAGTCCACGTCTTCGTCCGGCTTGCCGATTCGCTCCCGCACCCAGGCGAAGTAGATGAGCTTCGTCATCCTATTCGTCCATGATGTGCTTGAGGCCGGCACGGAAATAGTCATAGCCGGTGTAAAGCGTAACCAGGGCGGCGATCCACAACAGCACCAGGCCGGTCTGTGTGGTCAGCGGAAAAATCTTGTCGCCGGCCGGACCGGCGAGCAGGAAGGCGATGGCGACCATCTGGATCGTGGTCTTCCATTTGGCAAGCTGCGTCACCGGCACGGAGACCTTGAGCGCCGCCAGATATTCGCGCAGGCCCGAAACCAGGATTTCGCGGCACAGGATGATGATCGCCGCCCACAGCGACCAGCCGGCAATGCCGGCATGGCGGTCGGTGTCAGCGGCAAGCAGCAGCAGGCATGTCGCGACCAGCAGCTTGTCGGCAATGGGGTCGAGCATCTTGCCGATGTTCGAGGTCTGCTTCCAGGCGCGGGCGAAATAGCCGTCGAAATAGTCGGTGATGGACGCCAGCAGGAAAATGATCAGCGCCGACCAGCGGGCGAAGTCGCTCGACTTCAGATGCCCCTCGAGGAAGAAGCACAGCACCACCAGCGGCACCGCGATAATGCGGGCGTAGGTGAGGATGTTCGGGAGGTTAAACGCGCGCTGAGCCATATCCGGGGGAACTCTTTCTGCCTGCGTACTCAAATCAGAAGCTGATGTAGGGGGTCAACAGGCCAAAATCGATTGGCCAGCAAAAATAGGCCAATCTTGTCATCTCGCGGGCTACGCCGCGCCGCTCCTTGCTTCGCCCGGGAGCCGACGGTCGCTTTCGGGCGACATGCATCAGTTCTCGTGAAAATGGTTGTAAACCAGTCTGGCCACCTGCTCGGAAATGCCGTCGACCTTTACCAGGTCCTCGATTGCCGCGCGACCGACCGCCTTGGCGGTGCCGAAATGCATCAGCAGCGCCCGTTTGCGGCTGGGGCCGATGCCGCCGATCTCGTCGAGCGGGCTCTTGACCATCTCCTTCTTGCGGCGGGCCCGGTGCGAGCCGATGGCGAAACGGTGAACCTCGTCGCGTAGGCGCTGGACAAAATAGAGCACCGGGTCGCGTACCGGCAGCGAAAACGAGTCCCTGCCCTTGACGAAGAAGCGCTCGCGGCCCGCGTCGCGGTCCTGGCCCTTGGCGATGCCGATGGCCACGACCCGGTCCTCGATGCCGAGATCGGCGAGGATCTTGCGCACGGCGCTCATCTGGCCCTGGCCGCCATCGATCAGGATGACGTCGGGCCAGGCAGGGAAGCCGCCCGACATGTCGCCCTCATCGCTGTCCGCCTCGCCTGCCGCGGCATCATTGGGTGTCACATCGCCATGCTCCTTGAGCAATCGTGAAAACCGCCGCTCCATCACTTCGCGCATCATGCCGAAATCGTCGCCGGGCGTGATCTCGGTCGAGCGGATATTGAATTTCCGGTACTGGTTCTTCACAAAACCTTCCGGCCCGGCGACGACCATGGCGCCGACGGCGTTGGTGCCCATGATGTGCGAATTGTCGTAGACCTCGATGCGCACCGGCGGCTTTTCGAGCCCGAAGGTCTCGGCGAAGCCGGCGAGCAACCTGGCCTGCGTCGAGGTTTCGGCCAGCCGACGGCCGAGCGCCTCGCGGGCATTTTGCAACGCGTTGTCGGTCAGGTCCTTCTTCTCGCCGCGCTGCGGCACCGAGATCAACACCTTGCGGCCGGCGCGGGTCGAGAGCGCCTCGGCCAACAGTTCCTGGTCCTCCACGGCGTGCGACAGCAGAATGGCCCGCGGCGTCGGCTTGTCGTCATAGAACTGCGCCAGGAACGAGCCCAGCACCTCTGCGCCTTCCAGCGCCGGATCGGCCTTCGGGAAATAGGCGCGGTTGCCCCAGTTCTGGCCGGTGCGGAAGAAGAACACCTGGATGCAGACCTGGCCGCCCTCCTGATGAATTGCGAAGACATCGGCCTCGTCGACGGTCTGCGGATTGATACCCTGGTGGCTCTGCACGTGCGAGAGTGCCGCCAGCCGGTCTCGATAGATGGCGGCGCGCTCGAAATCGAGGTCTTGCGAGGCCTGCTGCATGGCGGCCGAAATCTCGGTCTTCACCTTCTGGCTGCGGCCGGAAAGAAAATCCTTCGCCTCGGCGACCAGCTCGGCATAGTCGCTATGCGAAATCTCGCCGGTGCACGGACCGGCGCAGCGCTTGATCTGATAGAGCAGGCAAGGCCGCGTGCGGTTCTCGTAGAAGGAGTTGGTGCAACTCCTCAGGAGGAAGGCGCGCTGCAAGGAATTGATGGTGCGGCCGACCGCGCCCGCGGAAGCGAAGGGGCCGAAATAATCACCTTTGCGCGAACGCGCGCCGCGATGCTTGTAGATGCCGGGCGAGACATGGTCGCCCGTCAAGAGAATGTAGGGAAACGACTTGTCGTCGCGCATCAGCACGTTGAAACGTGGCCGCAGCCGCTTGATGAGGTTGGCCTCCAACAGCAGCGCCTCGATCTCGGTGCGGGTGACGACGAACTCCATCGTCGCGGTCTCGCGCACCATGCGGCCGATGCGGTTGGTGTGGAAGCGGCCTTGCGCGTAATTGGTGACGCGCTTCTTCAGGCTGCGGGCCTTGCCGACATAGAGCACGTCGCCATTGGCATTCATCATGCGGTAGACGCCCGGCGCATTGGGCAGCCGCTTGACCAGCGTCTGGATCACTTCGGCGCCGACCATACCGTCGGCATCGCCGGCATGCGGCGTCCAGTCGATGGCGGTGAAGGCGACGTCCGGGCCGGCCGGTTCGACGATCTCCTCCGCCGCCTCGTCCTCGACGTCGATTTCGGGAGGCAGATCGTCGGCGCCGCCACGCATCTTGTGTTTCTGCTCTGCGGGACTCATTCCGTCATGCCTGTCACATCAGGTGTGCGCCATGCAAGATGCTGGCCGCCATCAAGCGCGATCATCTGCCCGGTAACCGAGCGGGCTTCCCAGAGATAGCGGATTGTGGCGCCGAATTCCGGCAATTGCGGGCCGCGTTTCAAAATGAGACCGGCGAGTTGCGCGGCAAAGTCACTGTCGTTCTGGTGCGCGTTCTTCAAGGTCGGGCCAGGACCGATGGCGTTGACGCGGATGCGCGGGCCGAGCGCCTGCGCCATCATCTGGGTTGCCGTCCACAAGGCGGACTTCGACAGCGCATAGGAGAAGTAGCGCGGCGTCGGCCGCCAGACACGCTGGTCGATCATGTTGACGATCAGCCCCTCTCGCCTGTCCGGCAGGGCCCGGGCAAAGTTCTGCGCCAACAGCGCCGGGGTCTTCACATGAATGGCGAAGTGGCGGTCCCAGGCCTCCCAGTCGAAGTCAAGAACCGAATCGTCCTCGAACAGCGAAGCGTTGTTGACCAGCAGCGAGATCGGCCCGAGCGCGGCTTCGGCGCGGCCGACCAGGTCGCCGACCTCGGCCATGTCGGTCAGATCGGCGGCGACCACGGCGGCGTGGCCGCCGGCGCGGTTGATCCGCCGGGCAAGCGCATCCGCGTCGTCGCGCGAGCGGTTGCAGTGAATGGCGACGGCAAAACCGTGGGCGGCGAGATCCTCGACAATCGCGCTACCGATCCGTTTTGCCCCGCCCGTCACCAGCGCCGCGGTGGCTTTGCTCATCTGTTGTCAATCCTCGGTTTCGGCGTGAAGGAGGGCGCCGGCAAATTATGGCCTGCCACCCGTTAAATGGCGTTCGCACCTGCGGCAGCATTGTGGCGAAACGGCCGGTTCGGCATCTCTAGCCGGCCCGCAAAGGAGCCAGCCTCGAAACAATATAGGGGGCCGGACTCCTTGCACCAAGCCGCGTACGGCGCAGCACGGCCCATCTGCTGACATTTCGCTGTTGCGAAGATGCAACGTCAAGTTTCTGCCTCATTCGCGCCGGGGAATGACCCAAGTTCAGGTTCGCTTCAGCCGCATTTCGACACGACATTTGGAACCGACGAACGCCAGATCCGTTTCACCCCCCGGACGGGTTGATGGGCGATCGTAAGAACAAGCCTGTGTCCTGTGGCTTAAGGAGTAACAACAATGCAAGCCAATCTCAAATTCGCACGGCCGCTGGCCGTAGCGCTCGGGCTCTTCGCCCTCGGTGGAACTGCCTATGCCGCCGATGTGGTCCAGGAAGAGCCGCCGGCACCTGCCCCGGTCGCCGAACTGCCCGTCGCGTCCTGGGCCGGCCCCTATGCCGGTCTTAATCTTGGCTATGGCTTCAGTGGCCGTACCAAGGAAAAGGATTTCGACGTTGAGACCGATACCAAGGGTTTCATCGGCAGCGTCTTCGGCGGCTATCAGTGGCAGCAGGAGAACTTCGTCTACGGCGGTGAAGCCGAACTCGGCTACAACGGCGTCAAGGGCGACGACAATGGCATCGACTCCAAGGCCGGCTTCGAAGGCTCGCTGCGTGCCCGTCTCGGCTACGCTGTGACCCCGGAAATCCTGCTCTACGGCACCGGTGGTCTAGCCGGCAGGAGCCTGAAGGTGGAGGACAGCGTCCTCGGCGCCAGCGACCGCGCCACCATGATCGGCTGGACCGCCGGTCTTGGTACCGACATCAAGCTGACCGACAATGTGTTCGGCCGCGTCGAATACCGCTACACCGACTTCGGCAGCAAGGACTTCGATGGCATCGGCAAGGTCAAGGCCACCGACAACCGCGTCACCTTCGGCGTCGGTATGAAGTTCTAAGTCGTTCAAGCCACGACACGAAGAAGCCGGGCCTCGCGCCCGGCTTTTTTATTGTCGGCCGCTCACGCGGGAACGCAGGGTTTCAGGTCAGGGAATTTCTCATCGAAGCGCGCGGCCCAGCGGACCAGCCGGTTGCGGCCTTTTTCCCATTTCCCGGCGAAACGCAGCGCCAGGTAGCCAAGGCAGGCGCGCAGCGCCATCTGGCCGGCGGTGATCTTCTTCGGCAGTTTCGGCGGATTGGCGTTGAGTAGATCGAGCGCGGCGGTGATCTTCGCCCACTGGCGATCGAGCCAGGGCTGGTAGACCATCTCCTCGGGCCGCGTGCGGCGCTCATAAACCATCGACAGCGCACAGTCGCAGATGCCGTCCGCCAACGCTTCCAGCACTTCCGCTTCCAGCCGCTTGTCGGGATTGCGCGGAAACAGCGCGCTCTTCGACATCCGGTTGAGCTGCTGGGTGATGGCTCGGCTGTCGTGGATCGAGCGGCCGTCGTCGAGCACCAGCACGGGGATCTTGCCCAGCGGATTGGCGCCGATCAGTTCGGCCGGCTTGTCTTCGGTCTTGACAGGCGCCAGGTCGACCGCGATGCCGGCATAAAGGGCCGCCATTCGTACCTTGGAACTATAGGGGGACGTGGAGGCGTAAAGCAGCTTCGGCATGATCGGGTTCCTGTTGGCAGCCCGTCACTGTTGACCGGGCGCCCTTCCCCGCGCAACAGCCAGAAGCGGAAAAACCAGCCGCCAGCAGCCGGCGACCACTCCTGCATGCCTTGGTCTCTTGTACGCCTTGATCAGGATGCGCCACATGGTGACGGCGGCAAACTCCGACAGGCCGACAAGACCAACGATCGTCCCATCGCCGCGTGATGGCGCGGGCAACAAAAGCCCACCGGACTTCGCCCTGCGGCGAAGTCCTGGGAGCTGCGAAAGATATCTGGCGTCCGCCCCTCTCGTTGCGCCCCAATGCCAGAGCAGAGGGCGAGGCCTCAACGGCACCTGCCCTCATTTCTGCCGACACGGTCCCCGGCGCGAAGAAACGTGACTACTTCTTCGCGGCCTTCGCCGGCGCTGCTTTCTTGGCGGCTGGCGCCGCCTTCTTCACCGGTGCCGAAGACTTCGCCGCGGCAGCCTTGGCCGGAGCCTTGGCAGGGGCTGCCTTCTTGGCAGCGGGCTTGGCCGCGGCCTTGGCAGCCGGCTTCCTGGCCGGAGCGGCTTTCTTTGCCGGAGCGGCCTTCTTGGCCGGTGCAGCCTTCTTTGCGGATGCGGCGCTGGCCTTGGCGGGCGCTGCCTTCTTCGCCGCCGGTTTCGCGGCGGCCTTGGCTGCCGGCTTCTTGGCCGGTGCCGCCTTTGCCTTCGGCGCTGCCGCCTTCGGCTTGGCAGCGGGTGCTGCTTTCTTGACCGCGGTCGCGGCTTTCGCCGCCGCCGCTTTTACAGGTGCTTTCTTTGCCGGTGCCTTGGATGCCGGCGCTTTTGATGACTGCTTAGCCATGCGATGCCCCTTGCGTTATGCCGACGACCGTTAATGGCCCGGCGTGTCATGCTTATCTGACTCGCGCCTCGCTAGCCAGCGAAGCAATGATATGATTTTCTCAGCTTAAATTTTCGTTGCGATCGACACATGATCACACTCATCATCGCAAAAATATGGCGTTATCTTCCGATATCGCCAGCAATTTGGCATCGACATTCTCGATGCGCTGCGTGGGCGCGCCTGCCATGAAGCTGCAAAGATCAGCAAGCAGCTTCGCGCATTGATCTTCGGCCGCGAATATCATGAGCTGCGGCTTATAGAGAATGATCATCTTTTGCAGGCGACCGGTCCCTTCGGATTACAAGTGCAATGCGATGCGCCGATCTGGAGATCACCTTGTCAAGCCTGGCTTCATCACTGAATTGACAGATTACTCTGTATGCCAGAGTATTCTGGCAAGTGTGTTCGATGTCGTTCACAAAGGCGAATGGTTAGTACTGCCCGAGGCTGCAGAGCCGTAGGGTGACAGCTCAAGGTCCGCAGCATTGGAGCCATTGATGAGTGCCGACGACATCATCCATCAGGGTACACGGCTCAGGATCATGGCCGCCCTGAACACGCTGGAAAGACGCGAGGCGCTGGAGTTCACGCAACTGAAAGCCATGATCGAAACCACCGACGGAAATCTCGGCGCGCATCTCGATACGCTGGCCAAAGCGGGCTACGTCGATGTTGAAAAGCTTTTCGTCGGGCGGCGGCCGCGGACACGGATCAAAGCAACGACGATCGGGCGCCGCGCTTTTCGCGGTCACGTTGCCTTTCTTCGAAAGATCATCGGTGAAGCCGAGGCGACGCGAGGCAGGAAATAGCACTGCGATTGGCAAACATTGTCGGCGCGTGCCGCGCGGCACATATTTTCGTCAGGGCCGATACCCCGAGTCGCAGAAAAGGCCCGCGGCTTGAGCCGCAGGCTCTAACGAAATCGAGACTGGAAACCGCCCGCTAGCGCAGGATGCGGCAGCGGCCGTTGTAGACCATCCAGCGGTCGAAGCCCGAGACGCAGAATTCGACATTATCGCCGATCGAGGCAAAGCCCTGGCCTTCCTCGATCAGGTACCAGATGGCGCGGTCGCGGCCATCTGACAGGGCGACCGTGGCGCCGCAATAGCGCCGGCCGATCGGCCATTCCTCGCTGGCCGGCAAGTAGCGGTGCTGGTGGATGCGGTGGAAATCGGTGATCGCGACATCCGGCAGGTGCGGGACGTGCCGCACCTGATAGGAGAAGCGGCTGGTGATCTTGTTCAGCACCCAGGCTTCGCCGCAAATGCCGCTGTCCTCGTCCGAATAGACGGCAAGATCGGCGGCTTGCGCCGCCTGGGTGAAGCCAAGCGATGTGCCAAATGGCGTGCAGAGCGAGATCAGGGCGGCAAGGGCGGAGCGGGCGAAGCGAGTCATGGCAGCCTCTCAAGGTCGATTGCGCGCACTGTGCGGGATTCGCCGGGCGGCGGTCAAGCGATTGCATTGACAATGGTTTCCAGGGCGTGGCCGCCGACTTTGGCCGCCGGCCATCAGCCGGGGCGCGCCGCCAGCAGCAGCCCGCCGATAACGGCGATGTTGACCAGGAAGGCGGACCTCAGCGCCTGCCTTTCCGGCCCGTGATGGCGCCAGAAGGGCAGGACGAGCAGGTTCGCCGCCACCGTGAACAGGATGAGCGCGCCGGCGGCATAGGGCACCGCGGCGCCGATGGCGAGGCAGAAGCCGGCCACCAATTCCAGCGGAGCGGAGCCGGGCCGGCCGCAGACCCGCTTTAACTGTTTGTCTTGGCGCATCTGTAAGGACGCCGCTCGCAGCCTGCATCCCGCTGCTACTCCCCTGCCAGCCAGTTCAGCGTCCAGTGCGCCGGCTTTTCCAAGACCAGCAATTTGTGCAGGGCCGGCAGGAGAATGCGCAATTCACCTTCCAGCGTGAAAGGCGGGTTGGCCACGACCAGGCCGCTGCCGTCGAGGCTGGGCTCTTGCGACGCGGGCCGGATTTCGAATTCGATGTCGAGCAATTTCGGAACGCCGGTTTCCTTCAGTGCCTTGCGGAAGCCAATCACCGCCTTGCGGTCCTTGATCGGATACCACAGCGCATAGATGCCGCCCGGCCAGCGCTTGTGCGCCTTCGCCAGCCCGTCGACGAGGCGGCCGAACTCGCCCTCTTCCTCGAATGGCGGATCGATCAGCACCAGTCCGCGCTTTTCCTTCGGCGGCAGGTGTGCGCCGAGCGCCAGCCAGCCGTCGAGCTCGATCACCCTTGTCTGGAAATCGCCGGCGAATTCCGTCTTCAGCTTCGCGACATCCTTCGGGTGCAGCTCGATCGCCGATAGCCGGTCCTGCTTACGCAGAAGGTGCCGCGCGACCAGCGGCGAGCCCGGATACTTTTTCAATGGACCGTCTGCGTTGCACGCACGCACCGCGTCGAGATAGGGCGCGAGCAGCATTGCGGCCTGGGCTTCGGGCGCAGCATCGACCAGCCGGCCGATGCCGCCTTGCCATTCGCCGGTCTTCTGCGCCTCGAGCGAGGACAGATCGTAGCGGCCGATGCCTGCATGAGTGTCGATAACGCGGAACGCCTTGTCCTTCTGCTTCAGATATTCAAGCAGCCGCGTCAGCACGACGTGCTTGACGACGTCGGCAAAATTTCCGGCGTGATAGGCGTGGCGATAGTTCATGTGGAACCCCTGCCCCAACGTGGCGGCGGTGGCTGTGAATTCGGATTTTGCGGCCGCCCGCCGGCAGAACGCAAGGACAGCAGGAAGCCGACCAGGCCGATCGCCATCAGCGCGAAGCCAACCGGTCGCGCACGGCTGTCGGTCTCGCCCACACCGGAGCGCAAGACAAGATCGACCGCGCGTATCGGGATGTCGTCGGCGTCGCCGGGACCGACGGTGAAGACATAGGGGCCGGGGCCGACGGTCCGGATCACGCCAGCCTCATCGCGGAAGATCTTGTCGGGCAGTTGCGGGCTCGCCTGACGCGGATTGTCGGAATGATTGAACTGAAGCGTCGAGGCAAGCACCGTGCGGCCGCCGGAGGCGGCTGTCAGCGTCAGCACCGTGCGCTGCTGCGAAACGATGCGCTCGGCCCTCGCGGTCAAGTCGACCAGCACCCTGACCGGCGCATCGCGCGCGGCAAGCGGCACTGTGACCTGCCTGAAGCGGCCACCCTCATAGACCCGCCAGCTGCCGATCTGGTGACCGGAGAAATTAGTCATCGCCCATGGATAGATGGCGCCGACGCCGATGCCGGCGAGCAGGATCAACAGGAACAGAAAGCGCATTCAGGGAATCACCTTTGTAGTCGGACGTTGCCGGACAATTAGCCTCCATTGGCGCTGTCGCGCAGGCGCTCCATTTCGTCCAATAGCATGTCGAGGCCGAGTTCGAATGTCTTGTCGAAACCGCCGGTGCCGAAATAGGTCCCGGCCGCCATGACACTGGGGAAATCCTTCGCCAGTTGCTCGTCGTCGACGGTGGTCACCGCCGACGGGCCCCTGGCGTAGCCCGCGGTCTCGTCGAGGATCGCGCCCATGAGATAATAGCTGGCGGTGCGAAACAGCCTGGCGCTGAGTTCCGGGCCGAAACCGCCAGCCTCGAACAGGCCGATGACGCCGTTCAGCATCGCAAGGCAAGGCGGCGAATTCATCCGGTAGACGACAAGGAATGGCGCAAAGGCCGGGTGCTCCCTCGCAACACGGCGAAACTCATGCATGACCATCCGAATCCTGTCGCGCCACGGCATGCTGTCGTCGGGGATAACCATCCCGCTGACCTGGCGATCGACCAACGCCTCATAGAGGTGCGCTTGCGAGGGGAAGTGATGATAAATGCTCATCGCCTCGCAGCCGAGCACGGCGGCGAGCTTGCGCATCGAAAAACCGGAAAGGCCCTCCTTCTCGATCACCTCGAAAG
The DNA here is from genome assembly GCF_020165475.1 of Mesorhizobium sp. BR1-1-15. NCBI lineage: Bacteria > Pseudomonadati > Pseudomonadota > Alphaproteobacteria > Hyphomicrobiales > Phyllobacteriaceae > Mesorhizobium > Mesorhizobium sp. BR1-1-15. Next base: position 13,173 of record NZ_JAIUIF010000001.1, read on the forward strand.
CGGCATCCTCGATCATCTCGCGGGATAGCCGTCCGCGTGCTCGCTTTTTTTTGATCGATGAGTCCATGGCCGCGCTTGACAACTTACAGCGTAAGGTTCATTTTTCACTTCACCTTACACAGTAAGGCTAACAAAGACCAGAGGAGGAAAACATGTCACACCATCGCATTGCCAAATTCGTGCATTCTTCCCTCCATCGTGCGTTGGCTCTAACCGCCGTGGCCTGCGTCCTCGCCGCGGCCCCTGCCTATGCCGACGACTACGATGCAACCATAAAGGACATCCAGTCGACCATGGGCGGCGTGCCGAGCTTTGTGAAGCAACTTCCCAAAGCCGGTCTGCCCGGCGCCTGGGCCGAGGTCAAGGCCATCGAACTCAGCGACAAGACGGCGCTGCCGCCAAAGGTCAAATCGCTGATCTCGCTTGCGGTGGCGGCGCAGATCCCGTGCAACTACTGCATCTGGTCGGACACGCAAAACGCCAAGCGCGCCGGCGCTACCGATGAGGAAATCCAGGAGGCGGTGGCGATGGCGGCGCTGACCCGCCATTGGAGCACCATCTTCAATGGCATGCAGGTCGATTTCGACACGTTCAAGAAGGAAATGGGCGGGCAGTGAAACAACCCTGCGGTGGTCCGCGCCTGCGGGCCACCGCAGAACCGCCGTCATCGGGCAGCGCCATGATCTTCGCCTTCGATTGTCATCCAGCGGGAAATGCCGCATTGAAAGGTGCAATCGCAAAGCATGGACGAGGCCGCAAATGGCGCCGGTCAAGGTCGACCCCGACAAGGTGCACGAATTCGAGGACGCCGAGAGCTTTTATACCTGGCTCGGCGAGCATCATGACAGGGAAACCGAGGTCTGGATCAAAATCCACAAGACCGGCTCGGGACTGAAGTCGATCTCGGCAAAGGAGGCGATCGAGGTCGTGCTGTGCTGGGGCTGGATCGACGCGGTGCGCAAGGGGCTCGACGACAAGAGCTTCCTGCAGCGTTACACGCCGAGGACGAAGAAAAGCATCTGGAGCCAGATCAACATCGACAATGTCGCCCGGCTGATCGACGACGGCCGGATGACGCGGCATGGGCTCGCCGAGGTCGAAGCCGCCAAGGCCGATGGCCGCTGGGCGCGTGCCTATGCCAGCGGCAAGGACATGAAAATTCCCGATGACCTGCAGGCCGCGATCAATGCCGAGCCAGAGGCTCGGCAAATGCTCGAAAAACTCAGCGCGCAGAACCGCTTCGCGCTCGCCTTCCGTATCCACAACATGAAGACCGAAGCCGGGCGCAGGAAGAAGATCGAGACTTTTGTCGAGATGCTCAAACGCGGCGAGACGATCCATCCGCAGGGGAAGAAATAAGGCTGCTCATGTACGAGCGACAGGTTTCTTCCGGCTCGATGATCGCGACCCCACATACCAGCAGGGTAGCGATCAGCCGCCGCTGACGTCCCTCAGGCCTTGCGTTCCCAGCGGCGGTCGGGCGTCTGCTGCCAATACGTCACCGCGTGGCCGGCGTCTTTCATCGTCTTCCAGTGCCCGCGGGCGGCCTCGACCTGGGCCGCATCGTGGCCGTCGAACAGGAACACGGCGCGCTCGTAGCCGCCAAGGTCCGGCGGCGCAGCGCCGTCCACCAGGAAGCGTATCTGCGCCGCGTTCGGGTTGCCTTCGCCGGTGGTCAAAAGGATCGGCTGTTCAGCGGGATGGGCTTCGCGATCAGTGGCGTGCGCGAGGAAAGAATCGTCACGGAACGTCCACAGATGCTGGTCGAGCGCGTCGCGCCGCTCCTCGGTGCCTGTCTGCACCACGGCGCGCCAGCCGCGATCGACGCTGCGCTCAAGGAGGCCGGGCAGCGCATCCTCCAGCGTCGATTCGGTCAGGTGATAAAACAGCACGTCGGCCATGGGTCCCGATCAGCTCTCGTAGTGGTCGCGCACGAGCCGGTCGAGCAGCCGCACGCCAAAGCCGGAACCCCAGGACTGGTTGATTTCGTTCGACAGCGCCCCCATGGCGGTGCCTGCGATGTCGAGATGCGCCCAGGGCGTGTCCTTGACGAAGCGCTGCAAGAACTGCGCGGCGATGATGGCGCCGCCATAGCGGCCGCCGATGTTCTTCATATCGGCATTCTTGGAATCGATCAGCTTGTCATATTCAGGACCGAGCGGCATGCGCCACAGTCGCTCCTGCGTCGACTGCCCGGCTGTCGCCAGGCGTTCCGCCAGTTCGTCATTGTTGGAGAACAGGCCGGCATAGTGCTGGCCGAGCGCGACCATGATCGCGCCGGTCAACGTCGCCAGATTGACCATGAACTTCGGCTGGAAGCGGTCATTGCAGTACCAGAGCGCGTCGGCCAGCACCAGGCGCCCCTCCGCATCGGTGTTGAGCACTTCGATGGTCTGGCCCGACATCGAGGTGACGATGTCGCCGGGACGCTGCGCATGGCCGTCGACGGCATTTTCCACAAGCCCGATGATGCCGACGACATTGGCCTTCGCCTTGCGGCCGGCGAGCGCATGCATCAGCCCGGTCACAGCCGCGGCCCCGCCCATGTCGCCCTTCATGTCCTCCATGCCGGATGCCGGTTTCATCGAATTGCCGCCAGTGTCGAAAGTGACGCCCTTGCCGATGAAGGCGACCGGGCTGTCCTTGGCCTTGCCGCCGTTCCACTGCATGACGGCCATGCGGGCGCCGCGCGGCGAGCCTTGCGCAACACCGAGCAGCGACCCCATGCCGAGTTTCTTCAGTTCCTTCTCGGCCAGGATCTCGACCTTGACGCCGAGGGCCTCCAGTTCCTTGGCGCGGGCGGCAAACTCGACCGGTCCCAGGACGTTTGCCGGCTCGTTGACGAGGTCACGTGCCAAAAGCACGCCGTCGATCACCGCCTCGGTCTCGGCGAAGGCCTTCTTCGCACCCGCCGGATCGGCGGTGTGGATGGTTATCTTGGCCGGCTTTTTCGGCTCGGCCTTGTCGCCTTGGCCATCGTCCTTGTCTTTCCTGGTCTTGTACTTATCGAAGGAATAGCTGCGCAGAAGAATACCCGCGGCAAGGCTGGCCGCCTGCGCACCGCTTGACGAGGCGCCGACCACGTCGAGCACCACCGCCACGTCCGTCGCCTTGCGTAGCGACCCCGCGATGGTGCCTCCAAGCTTCGTCCAGGCGTATTCGTCGAGCCCGGATACCTTGCCGGCGCCGATCGCGACCAGCCTGTCGAGCGAGCTTGCCTGTGGCGTCAGCACTTCCACCACGCTGGCGAACTTGGCCGTGAATTCGGCCACAGGGAAGGCCCGTTCCAGCGTCTTGCCGGGATCATACGCCGCGGCGGTTTCGCTCAGGCCACCATCATCCGCCGCCAGCACGAAGACCGTCCCCCTTCTGTTCGCGGCGGTCTGCGGCGCGGCGAATTTTGCGAAGGCGATCGAGGGTCTCTGGTTCATCATGTCCTGCTTTCGGGGAATGCGCGGCTCGCGCGAAGCGGTTGGGAGCGATCCGCGACATTTGGTCGTTTTCCGGCATTTGGCAAGACTTTGCCAAACGGGCTCCCCATATGGCACATGAATCGACGGCGATTCGTCGCGGCACGGCTCCGCTTTTTGGCCGCAACCTGTTGTTAACCATCGATGTTCGCCCTTTCTTATCCAATCCCGCCGACACTCCGGCCCAACGTGGCGCGCGATGTGGGACGGGAAACGGATCGTCTGCCTGACAGAGCCCGACGCAGCCAGTTGTGCGGGCGTCGCCGGACGGCTACCCTTATCCGGTGGCATGATGCCGTTCGAGAAAATTGAGAAAAGCCTTCATGAAGGTCGTTGAACGCTACATCATGCGCCGCGCTTTCGTGGTCTTTATTGCAGCGCTGGCCTGGACGCTGGCCATTGTCTGGACGACGCAGGTGCTGGCCAAGATCGACCTCGTCACCGACAGCGGCCAGTCGGCGCTGACCTTCTTCGAGGTTGCGGCCCTCATTCTTCCCTCGATCATTCCGATCGTGGTGCCCTTCGCGCTCGTGGTGGCGGTTGCCCAGACGCTCAGCGTCATGAATTCGGATTCGGAGCTCGCCGTCGTCAACGCAGCGGGCGCCTCGCGCTGGACCATCGTGCGGCCGATCATGATTCTCGCGGCCGCGGCCAGCGTCTTTTCCTTCGCCGTCGACAACGGCATCGACCCTTACGCGCGCCAGAAGAACCGGATGCTGGTGGCGGAGTCACGCGCGGATCTTCTGTCGCTGATCATCCAGGAGGGCACATTCCGCAAGATCGATGATGGGCTGTTCCTGCAGATCGGCGAGCGGCTTCCCGACAACCGGCTGGGCGGCATCTTCGTCGCGGATTCGCGCGAGGAAGGCGTCAACCTCGTCTATTATGCCAAGACCGGCAGCATCGTCGAACGCGGCGGCGAAAAGGTGCTGATGATGAATGACGGTGTCATCCATCGAAAGACGCTGACCGGCGACCTCTCGGTTATCCGCTTCACCTCCTATGCCTTCGACATGTCGGCCTTCATGGCGGCAGCGTCGGAGGTGACGCTGATGCCAAAAGACCAGACGACCCAGTACCTGCTCAACCCGAGTGCCAACGACAAGGTCTACCAGCAGCGCCCGAACGAATACCGGGCGGAGGTCGACCAGCGATTCTCGGAATGGCTCTATTCCATGGTCTTCGCGCTGATCGCACTGGCGGTCGCCGGAGACGCACGCTCGCATCGCGAGGCGCGCGTCAATCCGCTGATCACGGCCATCGCGATATCGCTGTTCGTGCGCTGGCTGGGCTTCTTCGCCGCCAGCAAGGCCGACGAGGTCCCGCAATATGCGTATATGGTCTACGGCGTGCCCATCGTGTCGTCGGCGGTGGCAATCTGGTTCATCGCATCCAACCGGACGATGGAACTGCCAGTGGCCTGGGCAGATTGGCTGACGAATCTCGCAAGCCGGATGGCTGACGCCTGGAATGCCGTCAAGCTGCGCCTCTCCAGGCGCAGCGCCTCGGGCCAGGGGGTCAGCTGATGGGCTGGACGCTGGGACGCTACTTCTTCTTCCGCTATGTCACGATCACCGTGTGGTTCTTCATCGGCCTGCTTGCGCTGGTGTTCCTGATCGATTTCACCGAGCTTTCCGGCCGCACGACCGGCCTGCCCGGCTTCACCTATGGAACGGCGCTGGCCATTTCCGGACTCAGGATGCCGATGATCATGCTGCAGACCGTGCCGTTTGTCGGTCTCTTCTCGGCGATGGCGACGCTGGTCTCGCTCAACCGCAGGTATGAACTGGTCATAGCGCGCTCAGCCGGCGTTTCGGCCTGGCAGTTCCTTCTGCCGTGCTGCATCGGAGCGCTGTTGTTCGGCGTCCTGTCGGTCGGTCTCATCAACCCGCTCGCAGCGCACGCCTTTTCCTGGTCCGAACAGATCGAAACCCAGTTGCGCTCGGGCAAGTCGAATACGGTGTCGGCCGACGCCGCGCCCTGGATCCGGCAGAAAACCAGCTCCGGAGACACCATCATCGGAGCGCGCGCCATCCTCAACCAGGGCCTGGAGATGGCTGACGCTGTCTTTTTCATCCTCGACCCGCAAGGCGATATCGTCGAGCGCAAGGATGCCGCGCGCGCCTACCTGCGGGACGGCTACTGGGAATTGCAGGACGTCAAGACCTTCAGGAACGGCACCATCCAGCCTGCGGCAAACGATCGCGTGCCGACCAATCTGAAGCCCGAATTCGTGCAGGAGCGGCTGGCGCGCCCGGAGACCATTCCATTCTACGATCTGCCGGGAAAAATCGAGGTTGCCCGTTCCTTCGGCCTCAAGGCAAATGCCTTTGCCATGCAGTTCGATTCGCTGGTGGCGTTGCCGTTCCTGCTCGTCGCCATGACGCTAATTGCGGCAACAGTTTCAATGCGATTTGCGAGGATGGGGCAATCGGCAACGATGATTCTGGGTGGCGTCGTTGCCGGGTTTCTGCTTTATGTCGTTTCGGTGCTGGTGAAGGCATTCGGCGTGGCGGGGTTCGTGCCGACTGTCGTAGCTGCCTGGGTGCCGGTCGTGGTAGCTATGTTCTTCGGGGTGACTTTCCTGCTATACAAGGAAGACGGCTAGTGAGGGAGGCCTTTTTGCCCAGTAACAGGCAGGCCGGTTTGGCGCGCCTTTATGCGGCGACCGCCTTGGCATGCCTGTTTGCATGCGCGGTTCCGCTGCCTGCGATCGCGCAGGATGTCGGCGACATGGCGACCAAGGTGCCGTCCGGCTCGCAGATGCTGCTGGCGGCCGATACGCTGGTCTATAACAACGACAATCAGACCGTGACCGCCGTCGGCGGCGTGCAGATCGACTATGGCGGCAACCGACTTGTCGCGCAGAAGGTCGAGTACAACCGCAACACCAAGCGCATGGTCGCAAGCGGCAATGTCGAGGTGATCAACAGCGACGGCACCAAGATCAATTCGGATCATATCGACATCACCGACGACTTCGCCGACGGTTTCGTCAACGCGCTCCGCGTCGAAACCATCGACAAGGCCTATTTCGCCGCCGAAAGCGCCGAACGCATGGGCGGCGTGCTGACCACCTTCCACAATGGCGTCTACACTGCCTGCGAACCGTGCGAGGACAAGCCCGACAAGGCGCCGACCTGGCGTGTGAAGGCCAGGAAGATCATCTGGAACGGCGAAAAGAAGACGGTCCGCTTCGAGAACGCGAATTTCGAATTCTTCGGCTTCCCGCTAGCCTACCTGCCGGCGTTCGAGATCGCCGACCCGACGGTGAAGCGCAAGAGCGGCTTCCTGATCCCCGGCATCGTCTTCAAAAGCGATCTGGGCGTGGGGGTGAAGGTCCCCTATTATTTCGCGCTCTCGCCGACCTACGACCTGACCGTCACCGGCACCGGCTTTACCAAGCAGGGCTTTCTCGGTGAGGCCGAGTGGCGCCAGCGCTTCAACAATGGCGAATACAGCCTGAAGATCGCGGGGATTCAGCAGCGAGACCCCGACGCCTTCATCGACGCCGCCGGCCGCAATATCGATTCGGGCAAGGCTGGCGATCCCAACAAATTCCGCGGCATGATGGGCACACAAGGCCAGTTCGCCATCAATTCGCGCTGGAATTTCGGCTGGGACGTGCTGCTGCAGACCGACAAGAACTTCTCGAATACCTACGCCATCGACAAATACAACGGGTACGTTCACCAGTCGTCGGTTTACCTGACGGGGCTCGACGGCCGTAATTATTTCGACCTGCGCGCCATGCATTTCGAGGTGCAGGAAAACACGCTCGACAGCAGCATCGCTGCGCGAAGCGGCCAGCAGCCCTGGGTGCTGCCCTCGCTTGACTATGCCTACATTCCGGATACATCGGTCGCAGGCGGCCAGCTGTCGTTCAACGTCAATTCGCGCGTCATCCGCCGCGATGACCTCGACGAGACCTATTTCACTCCCTACTTCCCCCCTTCAGGCACCCAACGTGTGCGCGGCATCGAGGGCGAATCCGGCCGGCTCACCGCCCAAGCCGAATGGAAGCGGTCATTTGTCACCGATGACGGGTTGGTGCTGACACCCTTGCTGGCGCTGCAGGGCGACGTCGACTATGTCAACGCGTCATCAGCTTCACTCGCAGCCGTCAACCAGATGGCGACGAATTTGGGCGAGCAGGATGACATGCGCTCGTCTTTCGCCCGCTATATGGCAACCGCCGGACTCGAGATGAGCTGGCCGCTGCTGTTTTCGATGGCCAGCGGCTCCAGTCATGTGTTCGAGCCGATGGCGCAGGTCTTCCTGCGCCCGAACGAACAATATGTCGGCGGCCTTGCCGTCCCGAACGAAGATGCGCAGAGCATGGTTTTCGACGCGAGCACCCTGTTCGAGCGCGACAAGTTCTCCGGCTATGACCGCATCGAAGGCGGCTCGCGCGCCAATGTGGGCCTTCGCTATTCCGGTTCCTACATCAACGGCTGGGGCACCAACGCCATCTTCGGCCAGTCCTACCAGATCGGCGGCGAGAACTCCTTCGACGCGCCGGACCTGGTCAATGTCGGCGCCTATTCGGGCCTCGAAAACACCAAGTCGGACTATGTCGGCCTGTTTGGCGTCAGCAGCCCGAACGGGTTCGCCGCCTCGGTCAGCGGCCGTTTCGACGAGCAGAGCTTCGAGGTTCGCCGCGCCGAGGTAAAGGCCGCCTATTCCGGCCTACCGGTGTCGCTGAGCGCCAAATACGCCTTCATCCAGGCTCAGCCGCTCTATGGCTTCACCACCGACCGCCACGAGGTCACGCTCGGCGCGTCCACGCATCTTGCCGAGAACTGGCGCGTGTTCGGGACGGGAACCTATGACCTCGAGGAAAGCCTGCTGGTCAAGGACGGGGTCGGTTTCGCCTACAATGATTCCTGCTTCACCTATCTGATGACGTACTCGCAGTCGCGCGACCTGAACACCAGGGAGGTGACGCAGAGCATCGGCTTCAACCTGTCGTTCCGCACCCTCGGCGATTTCGGATCGTCGAGCAGCGCCTTCGACACCACCCAGTAGTCCGCGACATCGTTTCGCCGCATAGGGCTGGCAGGGACTTCACAAACCCCGAAGAAGGATGAAGTTGGGCGGGACCGGGATAGAATTGGGATGTTTGCGATGAGGAAATACCTCTTTTCAGCAGGGTTGGCGCTGCTTGTGGTGGCGACATCCGTGTCGATGACCGTCATCACGCCGCCGGCTTTCGCCAGCGAGATCAAGTACGTCGTCAACGACATACCGATCACCAGCGGCGACATCGCGCATCGCGCCGCCTTCCTCAAGCTGCAGCGCAAGAAGGGCGACGCCGGCCAGGAAATGATCGATCAGACCTTGCGCATGGCCGAAGCCAGACGGCTTGGGATTCACATCAGCGACGCGCAGGTCGAGGCCGCGTACCAGCGCTTTGCCTCGAGCAACAAGATGCAGCTCAGCCAGCTCGACGGCGTCATGGAAAAGTCCGGCGTCAGCAAGGGCCATTTCAAAGAGTTCATCCGCGCCCAGATGGCCTGGAATCAGGCCTTGAGCGCGCGGTACCGTTCCGGCGAGGGCGGCAGCGTGACCGAGCAGGACGCGGTCAGGCGCATGCTCGACAAGGGCGGCTCCAAGCCGAGCGCCACTGAATACATGCTCCAGCAGGTCATCTTCGTCGTGCCGGCGGCCGAACGCAGCGCGACGCTGGGCAAGCGCAAGCGCGAAGCCGACGCCATGCGTGCCCGCTTCAATGGCTGCAACACGACGCGGCAGTTCGCCAAGGGCCTGATCGACGTCACGGTTCGCGATCTCGGCCGGGTGCTGGCGCCGCAACTGCCGCCGGACTGGGCCGAGCAGATCAAGGCCACCAAGGTTGGCGGCGCCACGCCTACCCGCCAAACGGAGCGCGGTGTCGAGTTCATCGGCATCTGTTCGTCGCGCGAGGTGTCCGACGACAAGGTCGCCCAGATGGTGTTCCAGAGCGAAGGCTCCAACGACAAGGCAGCCGACGATCTCAGCAAGAAATATGTCGACGAGCTGAAGGCAAAAGCCCGCATCGTCAAGCGCTGAGGTGGAAAGGGCGATGCGCGCGCTGGCGTTGAGCGTCGGCGATCCATCCGGCATCGGGCCGGAAATCGCGATTGCCGCGTTTCTGGCGCGTACAGCCGCAGCCCTTCCGCCCTTCTATCTCCTCGCCGATCCCGCGCTAATCGCCTCGCGGGCGCGCCGTCTCGGCGTTTCGCTGCCTATCGAGGAAACGACGCCAGCGCAGGCAACCGAGGTCTTTGGCCGCGCTCTGCCGGTCGTTACGCTGGCTGCCCGCTTCATCGACAGCCCCGGCCAGCCGGACCCGGCCAATGCGGCGGGCATCATCGAAGCGATCGATCGGGCGGTGGCCGCTAGCCTCGCCGGCGACGCCGCGGCCGTCGTCACCTGCCCGATCGCCAAGAAGCCGCTCTACGACGCCGGCTTCCGCTTTCCCGGCCACACCGAATATCTGGCGTATCTGGCGGCGCGCCACAGCGGCGTGGAAGCGATGCCGGTGATGATGCTGGCAGGCCCCGACCTGCGCACCGTTCCCGTCACCATTCACATCGCGCTGGCCGAAGTGCCGAAGGCGCTGACCACAGACCTGATCCTCGCTACGACGCGGGTCACCGCCGCCGACCTCAGGGACCGCTTTGGCATCGCCAACCCACGGCTCGCCATCGCCGGCCTCAACCCGCATGCGGGCGAGGATGGCTCCATGGGCCTGGAGGACCAGCGCATCATCCGACCGGCAATCGAGATCCTGCGAGCCGAAGGCATCGACGCGTTCGGGCCGTTGCCCGCGGATACCTTGTTCCATGCCCGGGCCCGGGCCGGCTACGACGTGGCGCTGTGCATGTATCACGACCAGGCGCTGATACCGGCCAAGGCGCTGGCCTTCGACGAAGCGGTCAACGTCACGCTCGGCCTGCCCTTCATCCGCACGTCGCCCGACCACGGCACCGCCTTCGATATCGCCGGCAAGGGCATCGCCCGGCCCGACAGCCTGATGGCGGCGCTGCGGCTTGCACGGCAGCTGGCCGACACCGACGCCAAATTTGTCACGCAATGAGGCTCAACTCATGAGCATGGATGGGCTGCCGCCGCTGCGCGAGGTCATCGAGCGCCACGGTTTGCAGGCAAAGAAGGCACTGGGCCAGAATTTTCTGTTCGACCTCAACCTGACCGGCAAGATAGCGCGCGCCGCCGGCAGCCTGGCGGAGACGACCGTAATCGAGGTCGGCCCCGGCCCTGGCGGGTTGACAAGGGCCCTGCTTTTCAACGGCGCGCGCAAGGTCGTCGCCATCGAGCGCGACGAACGCTGCCTGGCGGCCCTCGCCGAGATATCGGCCCATTATCCCGGTCGGCTGGAGGTCGTTTCCGGCGACGCTCTGAAGATCGACTTCCCGACGCTTGCCGCGACCGCCGGTGACGGCGGGCCGATCAGGATCGTGGCCAACCTGCCCTACAATATCGGCACGGAACTGCTGGTCCGCTGGCTGACCGTCGCGGAGTGGCCTCCCTTCTATGCCTCGATGACCCTGATGTTCCAGCGCGAGGTGGCCCAGCGTATCGTCGCCGCGCCTGGCAGCGAAGCCTATGGCAGGCTCGGCGTGCTGGCGGGGTGGCGCACGCAGGCCAGGATAGCGTTCGACGTGCCGTCCCAGGCGTTCACACCGCCCCCCAAGGTGACCTCTTCCGTCGTGCATCTCGAGCCGCGTGTGACACCGCTACATGCCGACGTGAAAAAACTCGGCCGCGTCACGGAAGCCGCCTTCGGCCAGCGCCGAAAGATGCTGCGGCAGAGCGTTAAGAGCCTCGGCGGCGAAGCCCTGCTCGAACGCGCCGGGATCGACCCGACCCGGCGCGCCGAGACGCTCGATGTCGAGGAGTTCGTGCGGCTGACCAATGCGGTGTAGCGCCGCCGGCCGTGGAAGCGCCGCGCAATCCGATCCTTGTCGAGCGCACGCTTCGAACTAGACGCCCAACACCGCTTTCACGCGCTCGCGCGTGTAGGGCAGGTCATAGATGCGTTTTCCCGCCGCATGGCGGAAGGCGTTGGCGATCGCGCCGGCTGTCGGGCCCTGCGCTGCTTCCGCGACGCCGAGATAGGGCGTGCCGGGATTGTCGACGACATGCACTTCCACGCTGTCCGGAACGGCGCTGAAGCGCAGGATCGGATAGGCCGACCAATCCGCGCTCAGGATGCGGGTGTCGTCGAAATGGACGGCCTCGTAAAGCGTCCAGCTCAGCGACTGCAAGATACCGCCTTCGGTCTGGTTGATGATCGAATCCGGCGCCACCGCTTCGCCGCAGTCGACCGCCGAGACCACATGCGAGATAGCGATCGCGCCGCTGTCGCGATCGACCTCCGCATCAAGCGCGACTGCGAGATAGGCGGCGTGGTTCTTGTACTTGGCGAAGGCGAACCCCCGACCGCGGCCCTCCGGCATAGGATCATTGCTCCAGCCGAATTTTTGAGCCGCAACCTCGATCACCTTCCTGGCGCGCGGGTCCTTCATGTGCCTCAGCCGGTATTCCACGGGGTCGGCGCCGGCCGCGAGGGCCAGCTCGTCCATGAAGCTTTCGATCGAGAAGACGTTGCAGTAGGCGCCGAGACCGCGCAGGGACGAGACGCGCACCGGCATGTCGGCGACGAAATGCCAGTTCACCCGCTGGTTCGGCACATCGTATAGCGGGATGGCGTTGCGGTCGCCATTGCCGAGCGGCGAGATCTGCAGCTTGGCCGGATCGGGCGGGAAATGCTTCGCCACCAGCCGGCCGGCGATCAGCGAACCTGCCGTTCCCGGCCGCGTGCCGTGACTGTTGCTCCACAGATCATAGTGCCAGTTGACGATCTTGCCGCCGGCGTCGAGCGTTGCGCTGGCGCGCGTCAGCATGCCAGGGCCATAGGGCTCCCACAAATGCTCCTGATCGCGCATCCACTGCACGCGCACCGGCGTGCCGGGCAGCGCCTGCGCGATCAGCGCGGCGTCGGCCGCCGCGTCGTCGGCGCCATTGTGGCCGTAGCAGCCTGATCCCTCGGTGTGGATGCAGCGCACCTTTTCCGGTCCGACGCCGAGCATCTCGGCGATCGCCTTGCGGTCTGGATAAACGCCTTGAGTGTGCGTCCACACCGTGATGAGACCCTTGTCCGACAGGGCAACGGCAGCGGAGGGGCCGATCGACCCATGCATCTGGTAGGCGCGGGTGAACTGCGCCTGCAGCGTCTTTGCGCCGGCTGCCGTGTCCGCGCCGACCGAAGTCACGGTGCCGACCTCGGCGACCGAGCGTTCGAGGAAGGCGGGGATATTGTCCTGGTCCGGCAAGGCCGGCTGCTCCTGCCACTTCGCCTTGGCGGCCATGGCGCGCATGGCCTGGACCGCCTGGAATTCCTGCCTGGCCACCACGGCCAGGAAGTCGCCGTCGCGGATCACCGCCACCACGCCCGGCATCGTCTTGATGGCGGCCTCGTCGACGCTGACGAGCTTGGCCAAATAGCTTGGTGGGCGAACGACGCGGGCATGCACCATGCCGGGAAGCCGCATGTCCTGGACGTAGGCCTCGCCGCCCGTCACCTTTGCCGGAATATCGACGCGGGCGAACGGCTTGCCGATCGCGTGATAGCTGTCCGGCGATTTCAGCGCCGTGTCGGCCGATGCGTCCACATGCAGCAAATCCGCTACCACGAGTTCGCCATAGCCCACGGACTTCCCGTCCGGCCCGGCGATCCTGCCGCTTGCCGCCTTGAGCTGGTCGGCCGGAACACCGAGCTTCTCGCTGGCCTTGGCGACCAGGATCTGGCGCACCTGCGCCGAGGCGTAGCGTATGGCGGTGCCGCTGTTCTGGATCGTCTGGCTGCCGGCGGTATAGCCCTCGTTCGGCGTCAGCGCGGTATCGGCGGTGATGAGCTTGATGGCCGCCGGCTCGACCTCCAGTTCTTCGGCGGCGATCTGGCGCAGCGACGTCCTGGTGCCTTGGCCGAGCTCGGCCTTGCCGGTGAAGACGGTGATCGAACCGTCGGCATCCAACCTGATCCAGGCGTCGAGCGAGGGGGTATCGGCAAGGCTGCCCGGCAGTTTCTTGGCCGGAGCCGGCGTCGCGGGCGTCTGTGCCGAGGGCGCCGCCTCCTGAGCCTGCACGGGAATGGTGAAGGACACGACCAGCGCGCCGGTCCCGGCGAGAAAGCCGCGTCGTGTCAGGTCGGGAAAGGTCGGCGCGTTCATCATGCCCTCCCTGCGGCCGCGGCCGGCGCGAGGCCGGCCGATTTCGATTTCATCAGGTCGCGCGCGCGACTCACTGCCCGCAGGATGCGCATATGCGTGCCACAGCGGCAGAGGTTGGGCTCCAGCGCCTGCCTGATATCGGCCTCACCGGCATCGGGTTTGGCCTCGAGCAGCGCTTGCGCCCGCATCATCATGCCGGCGATGCAATAACCGCATTGCGCCGCCTGCTCCTCGATGAACGCTTTCTGCATCGGACCCGGGTTCTCGATCGTGCCCAAGCCCTCGACGGTCTTGACCTCGCGGCCCTCCACCAGCATCGCTGGCGTCAGGCAGGAGAAGACGGGCTTGCCGTCCACCATCACCGTGCAGGCGCCGCATTGGCCAAGGCCGCAGCCGAACTTGGCGCCGTTCAGCTTCAAATCGTTGCGCAGCACGTAAAGCAGCGGCGTCGCGGGATCGACGTCGACGTGGTGGGAGATGCCGTTGACGTTGAGATTGATCATCTGTCCTTCGCTCCTACATTGTCCGGGCCGCGCTCGATGCCGTCCGAGGGCCGGACGCTGACTTGGTATTTTCCGCTCCTGGTGTCGGCGATCCTGGCGGCCGCATCCTGCCAGGCCGGCTTGCCGGCAAAGGCATCGCGCAGATAGGCCAGCAGGTTATTCACCTGGTCGTCCTTCAGCGTCGCCGCGAATCCCGGCATGATGGCGCTCGGGCGCCCACTCGCCGCCGGCAGGCCAAACAGCACGGTGTTGATGACGTTCTGCGGATCTGGCGCGTTGACCGCGCTCGACAGATGGAAATTGATACCGCCGAAAGGCGGCGGACGGCTGCCGTCGTGGCAGGTGGCGCATGCCGCCTGATAGATGACGGCTCCACGCGCCGCCGGCGTATCTGCGGATGTCGGCGCCACGCCGGCGGTCGACGCCGGGTCGGCCGCGGCGCGGCCGCGGATGGCCTGCGCGGCGGCCGTCCGTTCGGCGGATGGTTCGCCCATGAGCGACATGACGTAAGTGGCCATGGCGTCGATGTCGGCATCGGGAAGCCGGCCGAGATTGCCCGTCACTTCGCCCATCGGGCCATTGGCGACGCCGTGGTCGGCATGCCAGCCTTGCCTGAGATAGGCAAACAGGCTGTCATGCGTCCACGGTATCGGCGCCGGTGAAGTGCCCTCGAGCGCAAAGGCCGTCCAGCCTTCGGCCTCGCCGCCGGCCATGTGCGACCCCTTCTCTTCCGCGCCGAACCGATTGCGCGGCGTGTGGCAGGCGCCGCAATGACCGAGCCCATCGACCAGATAGGCGCCGCGGTTCCACTGCGCGCTTTGTGAAGCATCGTTTTGATAGGCGCCCCTGTCGAAGAACAGCAGCTTCCAGCCGGCCAGCACCAGGCGCATATCGAGCGGGAAAGGCAACTCGTTCGGAGGCGGCGGGTTGTTCACCGGCTGGCGCGTCATCAGATAGGCGTAGAGCGCGCGGTTGTCCTCATCGGAGACACGCGTGAAATGATCGAATGGGAAGGCCGGGTAGAGATGCCTGCCCTCGCGGTCGACGCCTTCGCGCATGGCGCGGTTGAAGGCTGCCTGCGACCAGCGGCCTATGCCGGTCTGCGGATCTGGCGTGATGTTGGTCGAATAGATGGTGCCGAACGGCGTCGGCACGGCGAGCCCGCCGGCATAGGACTTTTCACCGGGCCTGGTGTGGCAGGAGGTGCAATTGCCGACCGAGGCCAGCACAGCGCCTTTCTCGATCAACGCCGGGTCGAACGACGATCGTTGCGGCGGCTCGACAGGACCGATTGCCGGCTTCCAGGCATAGGCGAAAAATCCGGCGCCGCAGACAATGACGATGGCAAGAACGCCCAGCCAGAAGCGTTTCAAGATCTGCTCTCCCTCATGGCGGTACGCTGAAACGCTGCCGCCCCGGCCGTTACCGGCGCCGCGCACGCGTTCGTGCGGGAGAAACTAGGGGCGTGGCCCTCTTCGTCAATTGTCTGATTTATGGCGCCGAAAAGCGCATCTTGCAGGACAGGCGCCTGCCCGGGCACATCGTTTGGTGCTGCCGGCCTTCGGCTTGTCCGCCGGCCCATCTTCGTGGGCAAAGCAAAGTGCTAGCTCGTCTTCTCGTCCAAAAGTCCCGAGACGAAATCGAACAAGCCGGGCCGACGATCGCGCCGCAGCCGCTCGGCGACAACGATGCCGCGCACTTCGGCGAAGGCGCGATCGAGATCATCGTTGACGATGACGAAATCATACTCCTTCCAGTGCTCGATCTCGTTGCGCGCGTTCTTCAGCCGCGTCTCGATCACCGCTTCCTGGTCCTCGGCGCGGCGCTTCAGCCTTGCCTTCAACTCCTTCATCGACGGCGGCAGGATGAAGATCGAGACAATGTCGGCGCGCATCTTTTCCTTGAGCTGCTGGGCACCTTGCCAATCGATGTCGAACAGCATGTCGCGCCCTTGAGCGAGCGCAAGTTCCGCCGGCTCGCGCGGTGTCGCGTAGCAATTGCCATGCACCTCCGCCCATTCGAGCAGGGCGTCGGAATCGCGCAGCCGCTCGAACTCGCGCATGGTGCGGAAATGATAGTGAACGCCTTCGATCTCCGAGCCGCGGCGAGGCCTGGTGGTGACGGAGACCGACAATTCGAGGCTGGAATCGCTTTCCAGAAGGTTGCGCGCAATCGTCGACTTGCCCGCGCCCGACGGCGACGACAGCACGAGCATCAGGCCCCGGCGGCGAATGCGGGACCCTAAATCCCTGGCGACCATCGGCTACTCCAGATTCTGGACCTGTTCACGGAACTGATCGACCACGGCCTTCAGTTCCAGTCCAATGGCGGTGACCGCGGCAGCGTTCGACTTTGAGCACAGCGTATTCGATTCGCGGTTAAATTCCTGTGCCAGAAAATCGAGCTTGCGTCCGATGGCGCCGCCGCCGGAAAGCAATGCACGACCGGACGTCACATGCGTCTTCAAGCGGTCGATCTCCTCGCGAATATCGGCCTTGGTGGCGAGGAAGGCGGCTTCCTGGTGCAAGCGGCCGACATCGAGGTTGGCCGAAGCATCCATCAAGAGCCGCACCTGTTCGGCGAGGCGCTCGCGGATGGCCGCCGGTTCGCGCGACGGATCCGCTTCAGCGCCCAGCGTCAGCGCCTCGATGGCGTCGATGTGGCCCAGCAGAAGCGTGCGAAGTGCCGCGCCCTCACCCTGGCGGGACCGCTCCAGCCCCTCCAGCGCCACCTCGAGTGCCGCCATGACGGCGTTCTCGAGCGCCGTGCGCACATCCTCGGTTTCGGTGGTCTCGGGAATATCGAGCACGCCGCGCAGCGACAACAATCCGTCGGCGGTCGCAGGAGCAACACCAAATTGTTCCTCGATCCGCTTGGCGAGCCCGGCCAGGTCCTTGAGGAAGGCCTCGTTGACAACGGGCTGGGACTGCATTCCGGCGGCGCGCGTGATGGTCAGCGTCGCCTGAAAATTGCCGCGCGCGAAACGTTTCTGAAGCGTCTGCCTGATGGCCGGCTCCAGCCGCTCGAAGCCCTGCGGCAGCCGCAGCCGCACCTCGACGCTCTTGCCGTTGACGGATTTGACCTCCCAGGCAATCGAGGTGCCGTCATGCTCGGCGACAGCACGCGCAAACCCGGTCATGCTCTGCAAATTCATGGTGCCTGCATACCCCCTGGCGCGTATTACGGATACTGCGTGATCCGGCCTCGCGCACCTTCAGAAAGCCGAATGCCCGCCTGCCAATCGGCTTACGAGGCGCCCCGATAAATCCAAACGCTCCTGCCTTCAACCAGCGTGGACGAGCTGGAAAAACCGTGCGCCGCTACTGGGCCGCCCCCGCGTCGCCGTCAATGGGCGCGTCGGTCTGCCCCTCCACCTTGGCATCAGCCTTGGCCGCGTCGTCGACCTGCTTCTTCTGCTGGGCTCGATAGCGCGCGACGTTTTCATTGTGCTCGTTAAGCGTGGCGGCGAAGACGTGTCCGCCAGTGCCGTCGGCAACGAAATAGAGGTCGTCGGTCTTTGATGGATTGGCTACCGCCTCCAGCGCCGCGCGGCCGGGATTGGCGATCGGCGTCGGCGGCAGGCCGTTGATCACATAGGTGTTGTAGGGCGTCGGCTTCTGGATGTCCGACTGATAGATCGGCCGGTCGGCGGGTTTGCCCTTGCCGCCGAACAGGCCGTAGATGATGGTCGGATCGGATTGCAGGCGCATGCCCTTGGCCAGCCGGTTCAGGAAGACCGCGGCGACGCGCGAGCGCTCATCGCCCTTGCCTGTTTCCTTCTCGACTATCGAGGCCAGCGTGACGAACTCGTCAATGCTGGCGAGCGGCAGGTCGGCGGCGCGCCGCTGCCAGACCTCCTCGACCAGCTTCTTCTGGTCGGCCAGCAGCTTGTCGATCATCTGCTGGCGCGTGGCGCCGCGCGTGAAGCGCAGCGTATCGGTGGCGAGACTGCCCTCTGGAGGCACGGTGGCCGGCATGTCGCCGCTCAAGGCGGGCTCGCCTGCGATGCGCGCCAGCGCCTGCTCGACTGTCAGACCTTCGGGAATGGTCAGCGAGTACATGACCGACTTGCCGCTCTTCAGCAATTCCATGATGTCGCGCATGGACGCCCGGGGCTTGATCTCGTATTCGCCGGCCTTCAGCGCCGAATCATTGCCGAAGGCCCTAACGCCAAGACGGAATATGCGGGCGTCGCTGATCAGGCCGCGCCGCTCGAGCTGGTCGGCGATATCCTGGACGCCGGTGTTCGGCTTGACCAGGAAGGTGTCGCCATTGGCCGATGGGCCGGGCTCGGTGAATTCCTGCTTGCCGAAGTAAAGCGCGATACCCGCCGCCAGAACCATCAGCATCACCAAGGAGATGACGAAGTTCATGAACACGACGACCTGACTGCGCGAAGCACGCGAGCGCTTCGGCGGCGGCGTGCCGGCCTCCGGCCGCAAGGCTTCGGCGGCTGTCTTCGGTACGATCGGTCCCGATGTCGCCTGCCCTTGCCCGAACTCTCCGTTTCCGGCCGGATTTGTGTTCATTTCGCCCTACCGTTTGATCTCTCAACGAATCCCCTGCGGCAGAGTAGGGGCGAATATGGCAAAATTGACGACACGCCGAAGCGCCGTCCGGCAGGCGGACGGTCAGCCATTGTAGCGCTGGAAGACCAGTGAAGCGTTGGTGCCGCCGAAGCCGAAGGAATTGGACAACGCCACGTCGATCTGGCGGGCACGCGGCTTGTTCGGCACCAGGTCGATCGCGGTCTCACGCTCCGGATTGTCAAGGTTGATGGTCGCCGGCGCGATGTTGTCGCGGATGGCGAGGATCGAAAAGATCGCTTCGGCAGCCCCTGCCGCGCCGAGGAGATGGCCGATCGACGACTTGGTCGACGACATCGAAATCTTCGATGCGGCATTGCCGACCAGCCGCTCGACAGCGCCGAGCTCGATCGTGTCGGCCATGGTCGAAGTGCCGTGCGCGTTGATGTAATCGACATCGGCGGGCGTCAGCTTTGCCCGGTTCAACGCCGCCGTCATGCAACGGAATGCGCCGTCGCCATCTTCAGCCGGTGCGGTGATGTGATAGGCGTCGCCGGTCAGGCCGTAGCCGGTCACTTCCGCATAGATCTTCGCGCCGCGCGCCTTGGCATGCTCGAGTTCCTCAAGCACGACGACGCCGGCGCCCTCGCCCATGACGAAGCCGTCGCGATCGCGGTCATAGGGCCGCGAAGCCGTTTGCGGCGCGTCGTTGCGCTCGGTCGACAGCGCACGGCAGGCAGCGAAGCCAGCGATCGACAGTCGCGTCACCGGCGCTTCCGCGCCGCCGGCGACCATGACGTCGGCATCGCCCCAGATGATCAGCCGGGCAGCATCGCCGATTGCATGCGCGCCGGTCGAGCAAGCGGTGACGACGGCATGGTTGGGACCTTTCAGCCCATGCCGGATCGAAACCTGGCCGGAGACGAGATTGATGATCTGGCCGGGGATGAAGAAGGGGCTGATGCGGCGCGGGCCGCGCTCCTTCAGGATCATCGCGTTCTCGGCGATGCCTTCGATGCCGCCAATGCCCGAACCGATCAGGACACCGGTGGCGCACTGCTCGGCATGGGTCTTCGGCTGCCAGCCGGAATCCTTCAGCGCCTCGTCGGCGGCTGCGATCCCGTACAGGATGAAGTCGCCGATCTTGCGCAGTTCCTTCGGCTCGAGCACCGCCTCGGGATTGAAGGTGGCGTTGCTGCCGTCACCACGCGGAACGACATGGGCGATCTTGCAGGCAAGATCCTCCACCTCGAACTCGGTGATGCGCTTGGCGGCGCTGCGGCCGGTCAGAAGTTCCTTCCAGCTGTGCTCGAAGCCCATGCCGAACGGCGACAGCAACCCAAGGCCCGTGACGACGACACGCCTCATCGCAGGTCCTCCCCGGTGATGACTGCGGAAAGCGTCAGGCCGAAGCCTTGTCGATGTACTTCACGGCATCGCCCACCGTCAGGATGGTTTCAGCCGCGTCATCGGGGATCTCGACGCCGAATTCTTCTTCAAACGCCATGACGAGTTCGACCGTGTCGAGACTGTCGGCGCCCAGATCATCGATGAAGCTCGCCTGCTCCGTCACCTTGTCGGCATCGACGCCCAGGTGCTCGATGACAATCTTCTTGACGCGCTCTGCGGTGTCACTCATTTGGGG
Source organism: Mesorhizobium sp. BR1-1-15 (assembly GCF_020165475.1). Classification (NCBI taxonomy): domain Bacteria; kingdom Pseudomonadati; phylum Pseudomonadota; class Alphaproteobacteria; order Hyphomicrobiales; family Phyllobacteriaceae; genus Mesorhizobium; species Mesorhizobium sp. BR1-1-15. The sequence continues at coordinate 33,552 of NZ_JAIUIF010000001.1, forward strand.
CATCCTCGTCTTTTGGTTGTCTGTCTTCGTTAGCGGGCGGAATGCCGCTAATCAAGCTGAAAGATGGTCCCGCCGGAAACGCAATGGCCGCAGACCGGTTTTTGCCCGAACCGCCGGGTTGCGGGCCGCATTACACGAAAAATCGTGGGCGTCCAAGCCGAAATGGTCGCTTTTCACAGCCCGCCCAGGCGTTGCCTGTCGCCGTCTCAAAGCCACCGCGAATGCCCGGGCCCGGCCCGAAATGCATGCTTTGGCCGACCCGATCAGATCATCGCCATGCCGCCGTTCACATGGATGGTTTGGCCGGTGACGTAGCCGGCCTCGTTGGAGGCAAGATAAGCGACGGCGGACGCCACTTCGGCGCTGGTGCCCATGCGGCGCGTCGGGATAGCGGCCATGATCGCCTCCTTCTGCTTGTCGTTGAGCTTGTCGGTCATCGCCGATTCGATGAAGCCCGGGGCGACACAGTTGACGGTTATGCTGCGGGTGGCGATCTCCTGCGCCAGCGATTTGGAAAAGCCGATCATGCCGGCCTTGGAGGCGCAGTAGTTGGTCTGGCCGGGATTGCCGGTGACGCCGACCACCGAGGTAATGTTGATGATGCGGCCGTGGCGACGGCGCATCATCGGATGGGTCAGCTCACGCGTCAGCCTGAACACGGCTGTCAGATTGACTTCGAGCACGCTGTCCCAGTCGGCGTCCGACATCCGCACGAACAGCCCGTCCTTGGTGATGCCGGCATTGTTGACCAGGATGTCGACGCCCTCGAGATCGGCCTCCGCTTTCTGGCCGAGCGCCTTGACCTCGTCGCGGTTCGACAGGTCGGCCGGAAACAGCTTCACCCGGTCGCCCAGGTCGGCGGCCAGCGCCTCCAGTCTCTCGACGCGCGTGCCGTGCAGGCCGACGATGGCGCCTTGCGCATGCAGCACCCTGGCGATCGCCTCGCCGATGCCTCCCGACGCGCCGGTGACAAGTGCCTTGCGGCCGGTCAGTTCGAACATGTGTTTTCCTCTTTGGTTTCGGAAGCTCAGCGAGCAACCTTATCTGTATACGTCTCGCGGGTATCCGATTGCCATCACCAGAATATCTTCAGCGATACAAGCCGCGCCATCAAATTCACACGCGGCGCCTCACCCGAGCGCCGCCAGTGCGGTTTCGACCTCGGCCGCGGAACCGACCGATGCCGTGGCGATTTCGCGGTTGATGCGCCGGGCCAGCCCTGAAAGCACTTTTCCCGCGCCGACTTCATAGAGCGTGGTGACGCCGTTCGCGCCGAACCACTCCACCGTCTCGCGCCAGCGCACGCGGCCGATCACCTGTTCGAACAGACGGCGCGCAATGATTTCGGGATCGCTGGTCGGAGTGACCGTGACATTGGAGACGAGCGGCACGACAGGCGCGTTCTTGGTTACCCCGGCCAGCGCCTCGCGCATGATCTCGGCGGCGGGCGCCATCAGCGCCGAATGGAAGGGCGCGGAGACCTGCAGCATCAGCGCTCGCTTGGCGCCTTTTTCCGTGCACAGTTTGGCAGCCAGTTCGACCGCTGCCTTGGCGCCGGAAATCACCAGCTGGCCACCGCCATTGTCGTTGGCGATCTGGCAGACCGATCCTTTGGCAGCCTCGGCGCAGGCGGCTTCGACATCGGCCTGCTCCAGTCCGATGATCGCCGCCATGGCGCCTTCGCCGGCGGGCACCGCCGCTTGCATGGCATTGCCGCGGATGCGCAGCAGCCTGGCGGCATCGGCAACCGAGACGAAGCCGGTGGCGGCAAGCGCCGAATATTCGCCCAGCGAATGGCCAGCGACGTAGGTAATCTTGTCCTTCAGCGAGAAGCCGCGCGCTTCCAAGGCCCTGATCGCGGCCAGCGATACGGCCATCAGCGCCGGCTGCGCGTTGGCGGTGAGCGTCAGCGTCTCTTCCGGCCCTTCCCAGATCAGCTTCGACAGGTTTTCGCCGAGCGCGTCGTCGACTTCGCTAAAAACCCTACGCGCCTCGGGGAAGGCATCGGCGAGGTCCTTGCCCATGCCGACAGCCTGGCTGCCTTGTCCCGGAAAGGTGAATGCAACGGCCATGTGTGGGCTCCCAAAGCTCGGTTCTGCTTGCCTGATACACGAATTTTCCTGCCTGTGACGCAACGCGGCCTGCCAAGTCAAGCCCGGTTCGACCCGGCCCCTTGGCAGCTTTGCCGGCCGAGTGCCTGTTCCAAAAGGCTTTTTGGCGATCACTCCTGATGAAAACCGCTCACGAATCGTTTGCTGGCTCTTCTTATTTCCGCCACAGGCGCTAGCTTTGCGTGACAATTCCATGACAATCGAGTGACGGGTCTGTCGCTGGGTGGGGAAGTTAAAGTGGCTAGGATTTCGAAAGGCGCAGGCAAAGCCGCGCCACAGTTTCTGGAAGACGATCCTTCCACCGGCTACCTGCCGGGACGGAAGTGGCCGACCATACGCTATGGGCTGACCAGCCTGCTGATCGCGGCCGTCCTGGTGTTCGCCATCGAATTGATCGTGCGCGGCGACTTCGCCGGCACGGTTTCCTTCTTCCTGCAGCCGCTCAAGCCGGGCTGGACCACGATCGTGGTGTTCGCACTGGTTCTGGTCGGCCTCGATGCCGTTTTCGGCCGCAGCTATCAAAGCCTGATGATCGTCGCGCCGCTGACGCTCTCCCTGGCTTTCATCGGTCACCAGAAATCGCATTATCTCGGCGATCCCCTCTACCCGACCGATTTCCTCTACTCCCGCCAGATCGTGGCGCTGCTGCCGCTTCTGGTGCGTGACCGCCCGATGACTGCGCTTGCCATGGTTGTCGGCATCGTCGCCGGCCTGTCGCTGCTCATTTATGGCTGGCGGGTCTGGCGTCGAAAGGTGCCGATACTCAGCCGCAAGGGCCGTCTCGCCCGGCTGACGCTGGCGGTGCCGCTGCTCGCCTTCTTCGTCTCGATCATGGACTATGCCACCTTCTCGTGGACCCGGGACCGGCTGCAGATCATCCCGATTATGTGGGACCAGAAGGAAAATTACGCCTCCAACGGCTTTGCGCTCGCCTTCGCGCTCAACGTGCCGATGGCGCATGTCTCGGCGCCGCCAGGCTATTCGGAAAAGGCGATCGCGGCCATCGACAGGCCGCAGGTGACCGCCTCGGTGCCACAGGAAAAGCCCGACATCATCGTCGTCATGAGCGAATCCTTCTGGGATCCGACCAAGCTGCCCGGGGTCACCATCACGCCCGATCCGATCCCCAATGTGCGGGCGCTGCGTTCGGGCTCCATGTTCTCACCCGAATTCGGCGGCATGACCGCCAATATCGAGTTCGAGGCACTGACCGGCTTCTCCAACGCCTTCCTGCCGGCCGGCAGCATCCCCTACCAGCAATATGTGCGCACGCCGACGCCATCGCTGGCGACCTTCCTGAAGAGGGAGGGCTACAGGGCGCGCGCGATCCATCCGGGCACCAACTGGTTCTGGAACCGCGGCGCGGTCTATGCCGATTTCGGCTTCGACGACTTCAGATCGGAAGAGACGCTGCCGCCGATGCAAAAGCGCGGGCCGCTGGCATCCGACGCGGCGATGACGGACGAGATCATCAGCGAGGCCGATGCCAGCGATGCCCCGGTGTTCTTCTTTGCCGTCAGCCTGCAGAACCACGGCCCTTACGAGCCGAACCGCTACTACAACCCGACCCACACCGTGCAGGCGCCGATCAGCCAATGGGCGCGTGAATCGCTGCTGAGTTACACCGAGGGCTCGGCCGACGCGGACCGCGGTCTCGAACGCCTGATCGAATGGGCAAAGAAACGCTCTCGCCCCACCGTCATCGCCTTCTTCGGCGACCATCTGCCGCCGCTTGGGCCTGTCTATGTGGAGACCGGGTTCATGAAGGACAATGTCGCGCCGCGCAAGGAGGCTTCCGCCGAGGCGGCGCTGGAGCATCATCAGACGCCACTGGTCATCTGGTCAAACCGCACAGGCCCTGCCAAGGACATGGGCGCCGTCAGCCCCGCCTTCCTGCCCTATCACATCCTGAAAACGGCCGGCATCACCCACCCCTACTATACCGGCTTCCTGGGCGAGATGCGCGAACGCTACCGCGTAGTCGACCGCAATCTGCTGCTGACGCCGGCGGGAGAAGCCACGCCCGATTGGGCGCGGCAAAAGCAGATCGACCCGGCGATCCGCGACTTCCGGCTGCTGCAATACGACATGATGTTCGGCAAACGCCACGCGGCGCCCGACTTCTTCCCCGAAACGGTGGACAAGGTCGTCGCCCATATGAGCTGAAATTCGCGGCATCCTTCCAGGATGCCGCCCAGCGGGGTCGAGCGTTCAATTCGTCAGTTGCAATTTCGAGAATTTGTTGGCGATCTGCTGGAACACGTTCGGCAATTTGTTTGGATCGTTGACGGCATAGTAGTCGCTGGGATCCGAGGCGCAGGCGCTGTAGAGCGTGCGGTTGGCGGCGGTGTCGGATTGCAGCACCATCGTGTAGATTTCGGCGCCCTGCTTCTTCAGCTGCGTGCAGACGCTTTTGGTCCATCCGTCGACATTGCGCGCGGCGGTCGTCTGGTTGTCCGATCCAAGCCGACCGGCAGCGCCATAGTCTGAGCCCGCGAGAAAACCATAGGACGTATAGTCGGACTTGGTCGTCTCGTTGCTGGCGCCGTAGACGACATTCTCGCCGTCGGTGAGCAACATGACGATCTTGCTCACCCCAGGCGTCTTCCAAGGCGTCCCCTCGGCATATGGCGCACTCGGCGACAACACTCGCTGGCCCCAGGCCAGGCCCTCGGAAACATTGGTGCCGGACCCCGCCCATGCAAGCATCTTGGCGGCCTCGTTGCGAAGTTTTGTAAAGTCTTCGGTCAAGGGGACGATTGGCGAGGGACAGGACCGGTTTGGCCCCACCGTCAATTGCAAGGCGTTTGGATCGTTTGTGACCGCGGTGGCAATGGCGGTGTTCTGCGGCGCCACATATTTGGCGACTGTTTCAAGATCACCCCGCAAAAGCCCGGCAGCACTTCCAAGCAGGCCGCTCAGGTCTATTCCGAGAATATTCAGTCCGCCATTCCGAGCAAGTTTGGCCTCATCAGGGGCGTCGTCGATAAAGGAATTGTTGTAGTGATAGGCATCGTTTGAATAGCCGCTGGAAGGTCTCGTCCCCTTTCCCGGACTGTCCGGCGCGAAATAAGGCACGAACAGAGTGTCAGGGTAACGTGGATCAGGCGGCGTATCGGCGATATTAAGGACACCAGGCCGCGCCTCGACGCAGCCTTTCCAACCCGTATCCTCCCCCTTGCCGTCCTTCCACCCCGTCAATTTGGCGGCAGAGGCCGGATCTTTCATCAACTGCCTGAACAGCGCCATATGATTGGGACGCTTGTCGTTGATGACGGGGAAATTGATTCCATTGGTGGATGACTTGCCGTCCATGTCGATCCAGGACGGGTCGAACCCGTCGCCGTTGACATTGACAGCCGTGACGAAGGGTACCAGCGCCACGCGGACCTTCCGCGTCGGTGATTGCGCCGCTTCCAGATATTTGAGCAGATTGTCCGTCGCTGTCTTGAGGGCAGCAATTTTGGCGCCGGCCATCGAGCCGGTGTTGTCCAGAACCAGCACGACTTCGAGCTGGTTGTTCGATTCGACCGCCGAGGCATCGACCACGATGTGCCTGCTCTCACCGAGCAGGAAGGCGAAGTTCAAATCGACGTCAGCCGAGGCGACGGCCTTCGTCTTGACGAAGTTGACGCCCCTGTCGACCGTCAACGTGGCCCGCGCATTTGTGAGTTCGCCATGTCCGGCTACGTTGGCCTGGAAATAGCGGTTGAAGGCGTCGGTGCGGGTGATGTCCAGATCGCCGAGATGCGAGGAGGCGAGATTTGCCGCGTCGAGCGCATTCTGCAGGTTGCTCTTGGCCCGCATGATGGTGGAGACATCGGCTGCGAAGGCCACCGCCGACAGGATGGCCGGCAAGCCGATCCCGAGCAAAAGCGCGAAGTTGCCGCTTTTCGAGCGCCAGAATTTCTTGAGAAGCATCCTTACCCCCGGAAATGCCTAGCCCGTTGCTGACAGCGGGATGCCGCTTTTTGCGCCAGACATGATGAATCGGCGGTTGATGCCGGGGCCGCAACCCCATACAACCTGTCATGGTGGTTAAGGCCTGGTTTCCGGGAACCACGGAGTCCTATCGCCGCATATGCCGGTTTTCCGGCCCTGCGACATCCGGGATTGCCGCCTGCTCTTGCCTTCCACGTGGATTGCTATATAGACGCCGCCAATCTGCCGGTCCCAGCTGGGGGCTGAACGGAGGGCCGGAGGTTTTCGAAAACCTTCGCGTGAAGCCAGAAGCGCTTCCGCCTCCCGTGTCTCCGCTCTCGACCGTCTCGTCATGCTCCTTTCTTCCCCGCTCCTGGCGGGTCAGAGAAGTTGCAGAGGCTTTTGCCGCCGGGAACCGGGAGAGAAACGAAGAAAGGCGAAAAGACATAATGGCTCTTTACGAACATGTGTTTCTTGCCCGGCAGGACCTCTCGCAGCAGCAGGTCGATGCGCTTGTCGAACAGTACAAGGGCGTCATCTCCGCCAATGGCGGGTCCGTCGGCCGGGTCGAGAACTGGGGACTGAAGTCCCTCACCTACCGGGTCAACAAGAACCGGAAGGCATACTACACGCTGATGGATCTTGACTGCCCGCCGGCAGCGCTCAACGAAATGGAGCGCCAGATGGGCCTGTCCGAGGACGTGCTGCGTTTCCTGACCATCAAGGTCGATGCGCATGAGGAAGGTCCCTCCGCCATGATGCAGAAGCGCGAAGAGCGCTCGGAACGCGGCGGCTTCGGCGACCGCGACCGCGGCGACCGTGGTCCGCGCTCGTTCGGCGACCGTGATCGCGGCGATCGTCCGCCACGCAGCTTCGGCGGCGACGCTGGTGGCGATCGTGGTCCGCGCCGTCCGCGCGAAGGCTTTGAAGGGGGTGCAGAATAATGGTCGACATTAACCAGATCCCGACCCGGCGCCCGTTCCATCGCCGCCGCAAGACCTGCCCGTTCTCGGGCGCCAACGCGCCCAAGATCGATTACAAGGACGTGCGCCTCCTGCAGCGCTACATTTCCGAGCGCGGCAAGATCGTGCCGTCGCGCATCACCGCCGTCAGCCAGAAGAAGCAGCGCGAGCTCGCCAAGGCGATCAAGCGCGCCCGCTTCCTCGGCCTGCTGCCCTACGTGGTTCGCTAATCCTTGACGCGGGGGGGGCCCCCCCCCCCCCCCCCCCCCCCCCCCCCCCGCTTCTCTTCCACGGCGACGGGCGCCGCTGGGTTGCGCATCAAATCCCGAGTTGAGGCCAAAAGCCTCTAACTGCCGCGACAGGCAGGACAGCGACACCGGCGGCAACGCCCTTTTGCTTCCTGACCTGTTCCAAAGAATTTCGCACCGATCCCGTGATTGGCGCCCTAACCAAAAGGAACAAAACCATGGAAGTCATTCTTCTCGAACGCGTTTCCCGCCTCGGCCAAATGGGCGACACCGTCAAGGTCAAGGACGGCTTTGCCCGCAATTTCCTGTTGCCGCAGGGCAAGGCGCTGCGCGCCAACGAAGCCAACAAGAAGAAGTTCGAAGGCCAGCGCGCGCAGCTCGAAGCCCGCAACCTCGAGCGGAAGTCCGAAGCCTCGCAGGTCGCCGAACAGCTCGACGGCAAGAGCTTCATCGCCGTTCGCTCGGCCGGCGAGACCGGCCAGCTCTACGGCTCGGTGTCGACGCGCGATATCGCCGACCTGCTGACGGCAGAGGGCTTTTCGGTCAACCGCAACCAGATCCAGCTCAACCAGCCGATCAAGACCATCGGCGTGACCAATGTGGCGATCGCGCTGCATCCGGAAGTCGAGGTCACGATCACGCTCAACATCGCCCGCACGGCCGACGAAGCCGAGCGGCAGGCCAAGGGCGAGACGCTGACCACCGCCGAGGCCATCTATGGCGAGGACATCAACGACAATGCCCGGCCGGAGAACTTCTTCGACCCGAACGCCGAGTTCGAGGGCGGCGAAGAGAACGCCTGACATCGGCGCGGCGCGCCTGCCGGCGCGCCGCATTCGGCTTCGGCCTCAATCAGTTCAATCAGACTGGCAGCTCCAATCAGACTGGCAGTTCAAGCCAGACTGGACCAATGCCCGGGTTCACCACCTGGGCATTTTTGTGCCAAAAGGAACTTTTCGAAACCCTATATATTGATGCAGAGTAGGACAGCCTGTCTGACCGAGAGGGGACATTTGGGTCATGAATATTCTGTTGAAACGCGTTCTGGACCGCCTGGTGCGCACAGGCAATCTCAAGGTGACCGGCCCACAGGGCACGACATTCGTGTTCGGTGACGGCAGCGGCGAGCCGGTGCACCTGCACATCAAAACCAGGCACGCCGAGCGCGCCATTACCTTCGATCCGATGCTGGCCGTGCCGGAAGCCTACATGGATGGCGAACTCGACATCCTCGAGGGCGGCGTTCTTGGCCTGATGCGCATCGCTTTCCAGAACATGGGCAGCGGCGGCATCGACGCGACGTGGTCGAAAGCCATCGAAGGCCTGCGCCACGCTTTCCGCCGCCTGCAGCAGATCAACACCGCGTCGCGTTCGCGCCGCAACGTGCAGCGCCACTATGATCTGTCGGGCGACCTTTACCGGCTCTTCCTCGATGAGGACATGCAGTATTCCTGCGCCTATTTCGAGCAGCCCGACATGACGCTGGACGAGGCGCAGGCAGCCAAGAAGCGCCACATTGCCGCCAAGCTCAGGCTGAAGGCCGGGCAGACGGTGCTCGACATCGGCTCCGGCTGGGGCGGGCTAGGCCTCTACCTCGCCAAGGCCTTCGACGTCGACGTACAGGGCGTGACACTGTCGACCGAGCAGCACGGTGTCGCCACCGACCGGGCGCATGCCCAGGGCCTGGAAAACCACGTTCATTTCGAGCTGAAGGATTACCGCGAACTCAACGAACGCTTCGACCGCATCGTTTCGGTCGGCATGTTCGAACATGTCGGGGTCAACCATTACCGCACCTTCTTCGACAAGAGCGCGACGTTGCTGAAGCCTGATGGCGTCATGCTCCTGCACACGATCGGCCGCTCCGGCGTGCCGTGGGCGACCAGCGCCTTCATCCGCAAGTACATTTTCCCGGGCGGCTACATTCCCGCGCTTTCCGAAGTCATGCCGGCGATCGAGAAGTCAGGCCTCGTCGTCACGGACATCGAAATCCTGCGGCTCCATTATGCCGACACGTTGAAGCATTGGGGCCAGCGCTTCGCCGTCAACCGCGACAAGGCCAAGGCGATCTATGACGAACGCTTCTGCCGCATGTGGGAATTCTATCTGGCAGCCTCGGAAGCCGCCTTCCGCTGGCAGGATCTGGTCATCTTCCAGATCCAGCTTGCCAGGAAGAACGACACCCTGCCGATGGCGCGCGACTATATGGTCAAATGTGAAAAGGCGCTCGAAATGCGCGACATGGGCCATCGCGAAGCGGCTCCGGTCGAAGAGCCCGCCAAGCCCGCCCGGCGCCGCAAGGTGGCGGAGTAGGAACAGACCGCTTTGCCGCATTGGCGCTTGCCATTCCCGGCTCGTGCCCTGAAAAAGGCCTCGTGATCGTCGCGAGGCCTTTTTCATGACCTACCTCCTCTATGCAGCCGCGGCGCTCGCCGAGATCGCTGGCTGTTTTTCGGTGTGGGCGTGGTGGCGGCTGGAGAAATCGCCGCTGTGGCTGCTACCAGGGTTCGTTTCGTTGCTTGTGTTCGCCTGGCTTCTGGGCCTGGTGGACACCGGCGCGGCCGGCCGCGCCTATGCCGCCTATGGCGGCATCTACATCGCGGCGTCACTGGCCTGGCTTTGGCTGGTGGAAAGCGTGCGTCCCGACCGGTGGGACCTTGCGGGGGCGGCGCTCTGCATACTGGGTGCCTCTGTCATCCTGCTCGCACCACGAGGGGCATGAGCCGTGGAACTGCCCGCCCCGCTTCGGCAGGCCGTCGACCGTGCCCTCGAAAACGTGCCGCTGCCGGTGCTCAGGCAGGCGGCGAAAACCCTGTCGGACCGTTACCGCGCCGAGATGCGCGACGGTCGCCTGCATATGGCGCAGGATATGGCGGTCAAGGCTTATCTGGCGACGCGGCTGCCGGCGACCTATGCCGCCGTCCGCGCCAGCCTTGACGCGGTGAACGAAGCCCAGCCGGAATTCGCGCCGAAAACCCTGCTCGATGTCGGCGCCGGCCCGGGCACCGTGCTTTGGGCCACGGCGGACCTGTGGCCCGATCTTCAGCGTGCCGTTTTGCTGGAGGCCAGTGCTGCGGTGCGCAAGGTCGGCGAGGCGCTTGCCGCCGATGCGATCGCTGCCCGGATCGCCTGGCAGGCCGGCGACGTGACCATCGACCTTGACGGTTTGCAGCCGGCGGACCTGGTCACCTGCGCCTATGTGCTGGACGAGATCGCACCGGCATCCCTGTCCAAAATGGTCGATCGGCTGTGGCAGCTCACGACAGACACGCTGCTGATCGTGGAGCCGGGCACGCCGGCGGGCTGGCAGCGTGTTCTCGCGGTTCGTCGGCAACTGATGGAAGCGGGCGCGCATGTGCTGGCACCTTGCCCGCACGAAGCCCCCTGCCCGCTCATTCCGCCCGACTGGTGCCACTTTTCGCGGCGCGTCGCCCGCTCGCGCCTGCACCGGCTGGCCAAGGACGCCGAAGTACCATGGGAGGACGAGAAGTTCATCTATGTCGCGGCTTCGAGGCAGCCGGCGCCAGTCCGCGCGGCGCGGGTGATCGCGCCACCGAAAACCGGCTCGGGCAAGGCGGCGCTCAAGCTTTGCCGGCCGGACGGCAGTGCGGGCGAGACGCTTTTCAGCAAGCGTGACGGTGAACTGTTCAAGGCGGCACGACGGTCGGACTGGGGCGATGTGCTCGATACAGCGTAGGGATTCGGGTGACGATCGTTCTTGCTTTGTTCCAAACCGTCGCGTAGAATCAGCACCTTGTCGAGTCAATCGGAATCAGGGCACGGGAATACTGTCCTGTGGACGGTTTTTTGTTTCTGTGAACAGTGGGCATCAAATCTGCTTGGGTGATAACTGTTGCAGATAAGTCAGCACTCAATTTTCCGATTCTGATATCGAGAGACCGGGATCGAAATCGGGGACATCATGGCAGAGGCAGCGCGGAAATTCGGCGTGGCGGAGCAACCGCTCTATCGCGAGGCGCCGAACAACATCGAGGCGGAACAGGCGCTGCTCGGCGCGATCCTGGTCAACAACGATGCCTTCTATCGCGTCTCCGACTTCCTGAAGGCCAGCCACTTTTACGAACCCCTGCATCGCAAGATCTTCGAGATCGCGGCAGAGCTCATTCGCATGGGCAAGGTGGCAACGCCGATCACGCTGAAGACCTTCCTGCCGGCCGACGAGAAGGTCGGCGACATGACGGTAGCACAATATGTCGTGCGCCTGGCGGTCGAAGCCGTCACGGTCGTCAACGCCGCAGATTACGGTCGCGCCATCTATGACCTTGCGACGCGTCGCGCCCTGATCACCGTTGGCGAGGACATGGTCAACATCGCCTATGACGCGCCGGTCGACATGTCGCCGTCCGAGCAGATCGAGGATGCCGAACGGCGCCTGTTCGAGCTGGCCGAAACCGGACGCTATGACGGCGGCTTCGAGAGCTTCACCGATGCGGTCAAGACCGCGGTCGATATGGCCAATGCCGCCTACATGCGCGACGGCCACCTGTCGGGGCTGGCCACCGGCATGCGCGACCTCGACCGCCGCATGGGCGGCCTGCAATCGTCCGATCTGATCGTCCTTGCCGGCCGTCCGGGCATGGGCAAGACGTCGCTCGCCACCAACATCGCTTTCAACGTCGCCGAGGCCTATGTGCCGGCGCAGCAGGCCGACGGGTCGTTCAAGGCGGCGAATGGCGGTGTCGTCGGCTTCTTCTCGCTCGAAATGTCGTCGGAACAGCTCGCGACCCGTATCATCTCCGAACAGACGGAAATCTCCTCCTCGAAGATCCGCCGCGGCGAGATTACCGAAATGGACTTCGAAAAGCTGGTCGCCTGTTCGCAGACCATGCAGAAGATTCCGCTGTTCATCGACCAGACCGGCGGCATCTCGATCGCCCAGCTCTCGGCCCGCGCCCGGCGCCTGAAGCGCCAGCGCGGCCTCGACCTCATCGTCATCGACTATATCCAGCTGATGCAGGGCTCCAGCGCCAGGGCCTCGCAGAACCGGGTGCAGGAAATCACCGAGATCACCACCGGCCTCAAGGCACTGGCCAAGGAGCTCGCGGTGCCGATCATCGCGCTGTCGCAGCTCTCGCGACAGGTTGAAAGCCGCGACGACAAGCGCCCGCAGCTCTCGGACTTGCGCGAATCCGGCTCGATCGAGCAGGACGCCGACGTCGTGATCTTCGTCTACCGCGAGGAATACTACCTCAAGAACCGCGAGCCGAAGCTCGGCACCGACGAGTACATCAAGTGGGAAAACGAGATGAACGAGATGCGCGGCAAGGCCGAGGTGATCGTGGCCAAGCAGCGTCACGGACCGACGGGCACGGTCACGCTAGCCTTCCACGGCGAATTTACCCGCTTCTCGGATCTGGCGGAGGAACATCATATCGCGGAAAGGTTTGAGTAGCTTTTTTGACTCACCGTCACGCTCCGTCAAACCCCCTCTGTCCCGCCCACCTATCCAGCATCGGCGATCCCGAAGCAGGCCTCGCTAATGGCTAAATCCCGCGTCCAGTTCATCTGCCAGAACTGCGGATCGGTGCATCAGCGCTGGGCCGGAAAATGCGACGCCTGCGGCGAATGGAACACGCTGGTCGAGGAAGGTACGTCCGGCGGCATCGGTTCCGGGCCGGCCAATACGCGCAACGCACGCAAGGGCCGCGCGGTGGTGCTGACCACGCTTTCCGGCGATATCGAGGACGCGCCGCGCATCGTGTCGGGCATCGGTGAGCTCGACCGCGCCACGGGCGGCGGCTTCGTGCGCGGCTCGGCGCTGCTGGTCGGCGGCGATCCCGGTATCGGCAAGTCGACGCTGCTCACCCAGGCTGCTGCTGCCCTTGCCTCGAGGGGCCACCGCATCGTCTATGTCTCGGGTGAGGAGGCGGTCGCCCAGATCAGGCTGCGCGCGCAGCGCCTCGGCGTCGCTTCCACACCGGTCGAGCTTGCGGCCGAGACCAATGTCGAGGATATCCTTGCCACGATCGCCGACGGCAAGCGGCCGGACCTGGTGATCCTCGATTCGATCCAGACGCTGTGGACCGACCTCGCCGATTCGGCGCCCGGCACCGTCACCCAGGTGCGTGCGGCCGCCCAGGCGATGATCCGCTATGCGAAATCCACGGGTGCTGCGATCGTGCTCGTCGGCCATGTCACCAAGGAAGGCCAGATCGCCGGCCCGCGCGTCGTCGAGCACATGGTCGACGCCGTGCTCTATTTCGAGGGCGAAGGCGGCCATCACTACCGTATCCTGCGCACCGTCAAGAACCGTTTCGGCCCGACCGACGAGATCGGCGTCTTCGAAATGTCGGACAAGGGCCTGCGCGAGGTTGCCAATCCTTCCGAGCTGTTCCTCGGCGAGCGCCATGCGAAATCGCCGGGAGCGGCGGTTTTCGCCGGCATGGAAGGCACAAGGCCGGTGCTGGTCGAAATCCAGGCGCTGGTCGCGCCCTCCTCGCTCGGCACGCCGCGCCGCGCCGTCGTTGGCTGGGACGGCGCCCGGCTGTCGATGATCCTGGCGGTGCTCGAGGCGCATTGCGGCGTGCGCTTCGGCCAACAGGACGTCTATCTGAACGTAGCCGGCGGCTACCGCATTTCCGAGCCCGCGGCCGACTTGGCGGTGGCGGCCGCACTGGTTTCCTCGCTCACCGGTCTTGCCCTTCCCGCCGATTGCGTCTATTTCGGCGAAATCAGCCTTTCTGGCGCCGTGAGGCCGGTTGCGCATGCGCAGCAGCGTCTCAAGGAGGCCGAAAAGCTGGGTTTCGCAAGCGCGGTTCTGCCCTTGGGCAGCGAGGAACTTGCCGGAGGAATCGGGGCCGGCGCTTTCCAGCCCACCGAGCTCGCCGACCTCGTGGCGCGCATAGCCGGCTCACGGCGCAGCCGCGCCAACGACGAAGAATGACGGGCTCACCTGGTGGTGAGCGACAGGGAGTGGGGCGACAAAGATGCCGATAACGCTGCTTGACGGAATTCTCGTCGGCTTCACCCTGGTCTCGGCGATGCTCGCCATGGTTCGCGGCTTTTCACGCGAGGTCCTGTCCATCGTGTCCTGGGCGGCGGCGGCCGCGGCGGCATTCTTTTTCTACAAGCCCGTCCTGCCCTATCTGAAGCCCTACATCGACAATGAAAAGATCGCCATGGCGGCCTCCGCCGGCGTCGTCTTCATCATCGCTTTGATCGTCGTCAGCGTCATCACCATGAAGCTCGCCGACTGGATCATCGATTCCCGCATCGGCGCGCTCGACCGCACGCTCGGCTTCCTCTATGGCGCCGCCCGCGGCATTCTGGTGGTCGCCGTGGCCCTGCTGTTCTTCAATTGGCTGGCCGGCGCCAAGGCACCGGCCTGGGTCACGGAAGCCAAGTCGCGGCCGCTGCTGGAGCAGATCGGCGCCAAGCTCGAAAGCCTGCTGCCTGAGGATCCGGAAAACGCCATCCTCAAGAAGCTCAATCCGAATCAGCCGGCCGCCGAAACGCCCGCCGCACCGGACGCACCGGCGACGGATGCCCCGGCGGGAGGGGACGATGCCAATGCGCCGGCTCCTGACGACAGCGATGCCGGAACGCCTCCCGCGGACAACGCGCCGGCCAATCCGGCCCCGGCGGCGCCGGCGAATTGATGAGTGATCGGGCGCCGCAGAACAGGCGCCCGAGACTGGCGGTGATCGTGAACCATCGCCGGGCGCGTTGCTTTTACGGCGCTGTCGCCTTATATGGCGATTTTAGCGGAGCTTGAGCCCCATGGCAGACGCAGACCACGTGCTTTCCGCGGAAGCTGACGATCACTTCCACGACGAATGCGGCGTGTTCGGCATTTTCGGCCGGCAGGACGCGGCGGCCATCGTCACGCTCGGCCTGCACGCGCTGCAGCATCGCGGCCAGGAAGCGGCCGGCATCGTCTCCTACGACGGCACCCAGTTTCATGTCGAACGCCATGTCGGCCTGATCGGCGACACCTTCACCAAGCAACGCGTCATCGACAGCCTGCAAGGCAATCGCGCCATCGGCCACACGCGCTACGCCACGACCGGCGGCGCCGGCATGCGCAACATCCAGCCCTTCTTCGCCGAACTGGCCGATGGCGGTTTTGCCGTGGCCCATAACGGCAATCTGACCAACGCCATGACCGTGCAGCGCGCGCTGCAGAAGCAAGGCGCGATCTTCTCCTCGACCTCCGACACCGAGACGCTTCTGCACCTCGTCGCCACCAGCAAGGAGCGCGATCTCAACTCGCGCTTCATCGATGCGGTGCGCCAGGTCGAGGGCGCCTTTTCGCTGGTGGCGATGACGGCCAAGAAGATGATCGGTTGCCGTGACCCGCTCGGCATCCGCCCGCTGGTACTGGGTGACCTCGACGGTGCCTGGATCCTGGCCTCCGAAACCTGCGCGCTGGACATCATCGGCGCGCGTTTCGTGCGCGACCTGAAGCCAGGCGAGATGGTCGTCGTTACCTCCAAGGGCATCGAGAGCCTGTTCCCGTTCGAGCCGCAGAAGACCCGCTTCTGCATTTTCGAATATGTCTATTTCGCACGCCCGGACTCTTCGGTCGAAGGCCGCAACGTCTACGAGGTGCGCAAGCGCATCGGCGCGGAACTCGCGCAGGAAAATCCCGTCGAGGCCGACATCGTCGTGCCGGTGCCGGATTCCGGCACGCCGGCGGCAATCGGCTTTTCGCAAGCCGCGGGCATCCCCTTCGAGCTCGGCATCATCCGCAACCACTATGTCGGCCGCACCTTCATCCAGCCCGGCGATTCGATCCGCCACATGGGCGTCAAGCTGAAGCACAACGCCAACCGCCGCATGATCGAGGGCAAGCGCGTCGTGCTGGTCGACGATTCCATCGTGCGCGGCACCACCAGCCAGAAGATCGTGCAGATGGTGCGAGACGCCGGCGCCAAGGAAGTGCATATGCGCATCGCCTCGCCGCCGACCAGCGCCTCCTGCTTCTACGGCGTCGATACGCCGGAAAAATCGAAGCTTTTGGCATCACGTATGTCGATCGAGGAGATGGCCGAATTCATCCGCGTCGATTCGCTCGGCTTCCTGTCGATCGACGGACTCTATCGCGCCGTCGGCGAGGCCAACCGCGACAACGAGCAGCCGCAATTCTGCGACGCCTGCTTCACCGGCCAGTATCCGACCCGCCTGCTCGACTTCGAAGGCCACGACAATGTGCGCACGCTGTCGCTGCTGGCGACGAGCGGCGCATAGGATTGCCGCACTGCCAGTTGCCATAGCCATATTTCCGGAATCTATCGCATGACCTTCGACCTTTCCGGCCGCGTTGCGGTCGTCACCGGCGCCTCGCGCGGCATCGGTTACTTCATCGCCAGGGAACTGGCTGCCGCCGGCGCCCACGTCATTGCCGTGGCGCGCACCGTGGGCGGGCTGGAAGAACTCGACGACCAGATCAAGGCCGAGCGCGCCAAAACCGGCAAGGGCGAAGCGACGCTGGTGCCCCTCGACCTTGCCGACATGGCCGGCATCGACCGCCTGGGCGGCGCCATCCATGAGCGGTGGGGCAAGCTCGACATTCTCGTCGCCAATGCGGGCGTGCTCGGCGTGATCTCGCCGATCGGCCATGTCGAGGCGAAAACCTTCGAGAAGGTGATGACCATCAACGTCACCTCGACCTGGCGGCTGATCCGCTCGGTCGACCCACTGCTGCGGCTCTCCGACGCCGGCCGGGCCATCATCCTGTCGTCCAACGCTGCTCACTCGGCGCGCGCCTTCTGGGCGCCCTACGCGGCTTCCAAGGCGGCGGTCGAGACGATGATGCGCTCCTGGGCACATGAGACGCAGAGCCTGCCGTTGCGCGTCAATGCCGCCGACCCCGGCGCCACCCGTACCGTGATGCGCGCGCAAGCCGTGCCCGGCGAGGACCCGGAAACGCTGCCGCATCCTTCCGAGATCGCCAAACGCATCGTGCCGCTGGCAAGCCCCGACCTGAAAGAGACAGGACTGATCTTCCAGGCCAAGCACAACCGTTTCGTCGCCTACCGACAGCCGGAATAGCCGCATCTTTTTTGTCGGAAGAATTCGGCTCCGGGCGGCGTTCCTCGAATGTACATTCGAAGCTCAAACCCGGAGGACCGACATGCGCAGACTTATTCTCATCGCCGCCACCGCCACTATCTCCGCCTTGGCCGCCGGCACAGCCTTGTCACAAGATGCCAAGATGAGTTTCTTCGTCACCAGCGTCGGCTCGGGCAAGGGGGCCGACCTCGGCGGCCTGAAGGGCGCCGACGCGCATTGCGCCTCGCTGGCGGAAGCAGCCGGCGTCACCGGCAAGACCTGGGCCGCATATCTGTCGACCAGCACCGAGGATGCGCGCGACCGCATCGGCAAGGGACCGTGGGTGAATGCCAAGGGCGTAAAGATAGCCGACGACGTCGCCTCGCTGCACGGCGATGCCAACGGCATCACCAAGCAGACGGCGCTCACCGAGAAAGGCGAGATGGTCAACGGCCGCGGCGACACGCCGAACCGCCACGATATGCTGACCGGCTCGAAACCCGACGGCACCAGGATCGCCGACCAGACCTGCGGTGACTGGACGATGAGCGGCACGGAAGGGGCAGCCATGATGGGCCATCACGACCGCACCGGGCTCGACGATTCAGCTGCCGCCAAATCCTGGAACTCTTCGCATGCTTCGCGCGGCGGCTGCGGCCAGGAGGCGCTGAAAGGCACCGGCGGCGACGGCCTGTTCTATTGTTTCGCAACGAATTGACCGGACCTCGCCCGCCCCGCCACATCACGCGGCTGTGATGTGGCGGCGGAAAGCTGAGTCGCGGTCATGCTTTCGTCATTTCCGCAGAGTTGATAGGATCGCATAGATTCCCACAACAAGCCCGGCTGGGCAGAGCAAGGAAATTCCCATGGCTTCGAGCGTAGCGTTGGTCTGGTACCTGGTAATCGCCGGCCCGCAAGGCGGCATGGTCGTGTTGCCCAGCACGTTCGACAAGCGCGAACAATGCACCGCCGCCATCACCGAATACCAGAAGCAGCCGGCCCCGACCGGCTGGTCGCTGCAATGCGTGCCGAGCGCGTCACCCTTCACCGATGAGGGCGACGCGGAGGAACCGGCAGCGCAGTAAGGCGCGATGCGGCGTCAGCGCCGTGCGCTGACCGTCAGTTCCGGCTTCTGGTTGATGGTCTGGAACACCACGCAGTAGCGTTCGGTCAGCTTCAGCAAGGAATCGATGCGCTCCTGCGGCTCATCGGTGTCGAGACTGAAATTCAGCCTGATGGCGCGAAAACCGACCGGCGCATCCTTGGCAACGCCAAGCGTGCCGCGAAAATCAAGGTCGCCTTCGGCCTCGACCGTGGCGGCGCCGAGCTTGAATTCGAGCGCCGTCGCCACCGCCTTGAGCGTCACGCCGGCGCAGGCCACAAGTGCCTCCAGCAGCATGTCGCCCGAGCAAAGCTCGAGCCCCGAGCCGCCGGTTGCGGGATGCAGACCGGCAATCGCGAGAGCCCTGCCCGTCTCGACCTTGCAGGCGATCGACTGGTCATCGAGACTGCCTCTGGCCCTGAGCGTGATGAGCGCGCGCGAAGCATCATCGCGATAGGTCTCTTTCAGCGGCGCCTGCATGGCCTTCAGTGCGGTGGCGTCCATTTCGCTGCCCCTTTCGACGATCGTTTCTGGCGCTGGCATGCGTCAACCCACCGAGATTTGACCCGATCACACCGGAAAGCAAACATAATCATCGCGTTGGGACACAGGCGCGCAATCACTATCCCAAATGGACATTGACGGACGAGGTCTCAAAGACCGTCTGAGCCGTGCGAGTGCCGTCGTCCCATTTTCTGGTGACCGACTCGGGTCAACAAGGCTGGCGATGGGCAGTCGGGTGTGCCAACGGTTTCTCCTGATAGGAATTTTTTCTTGACAGGGTGAAGGCAGCTATGGTACATTTCTGGTTATGGTGCTGAGTTGCGCCACGGACCCGCCGTACAGGCGGTTTTTTTCATTCAATGCTCTCTCAATAGCGCGTCGAGAAGGCTTGCACGGAACCCGCTGACCCGGATTCGTTGCCGGACAAGCCTTTCCTTTGACTTCGATCGCATCGGCTATAGCTATGCGACAAGCGTTCTCGCGGAGGCGTCATGCCGTTCAAGTTGAAACTGATCTCTCTCATCCTGCTGATGCTTGCTGCCTTCGCACAGCCTGTCCTGGCTGAAACGCCGGAGAGGCCGGCGCCGACCGGCGGTGTGCTGTCGCTGCTGCCGCCGCCGCAGGTCACCAGCCATTCGATCACGGTTGCCGGACGCAAGCTGGACTATCAGGCCAAGACCGGC
The DNA here is from genome assembly GCF_020165475.1 of Mesorhizobium sp. BR1-1-15. Lineage (NCBI taxonomy): Bacteria > Pseudomonadati > Pseudomonadota > Alphaproteobacteria > Hyphomicrobiales > Phyllobacteriaceae > Mesorhizobium > Mesorhizobium sp. BR1-1-15. Next base: position 53,097 of record NZ_JAIUIF010000001.1, read on the forward strand.
ACGCTGTCGCTGCTTTCAGGCAAGGCCGACGTCACGGCGGAGATCTTTTATGTCGCCTATACGCTGCGGCCACCGGCTGACGCGGCAAAAACGGCACCACGCCCCATTACCTTCGTCTTCAATGGCGGCCCCGGGGCGGCTTCCGCCTATCTGCATCTCGGTGCGCTCGGTCCGCGCATCATCACGACCGGAGCCGATGGCGAATTCCTGCCGCCGCCGCAAAAGATCGTCGACAATCCAGACAGCTGGCTCGACATGACCGACCTCGTGTTTGTCGATCCGGTCGGCACCGGCTACAGCCGCGAGGCTCCCGGGCAGAACACCCACGACTTCTGGGGCGTCAACCAGGACGCCAGCTCGATCGGCGCCTTCATCCGGCTCTATCTGGCCCAGAACGGCCGCAGCAGCTCGCCGCTTTTCCTGGCCGGAGAGAGCTATGGCGGGTTTCGCGCGGCGCTGCTCGCCAGGACTTTGCAGGAAGATGTCGGCCTTAGCCCGAGCGGCATCGTGCTGATCTCGCCGGCGCTGGAATTCATGCTGGTGCAACCCGACGAATTCGAGCCGCTGCACTGGGCTCTCGAACTCCCCTCGCTGGCGTCGGTGCGGCTCAGTGCCGACGGCGTTACCGGCGAGGCGCTGCGGGCGCAGTTGGCCGCGGTCGAGCGCTATGCGCTTGGCGACTACCTCACGGCGCTGGCCAGCGGGCTGGAGCAAGGCGGGCGGCTGGCGAGCCAGCGGGTGGCCGAGATCACCGGCCTGCCCCTCGACCTCGTGCAGCGGAATTTCGCGCGTATACCGACCAGCCTTTTCGCGAGGGAGTTCGCCCGCTCGAAAAGCAAGGTACTCAGCCCCTATGACGCCATGATCGGCACGGCCGACATCGCTCCTGAAAGCGCTCGCACCGCCGGACCCGATCCGGTGCTCGACCGCAGCGTTCCAGCATTGACCTCGGCTTTTGTCGGCTATGCCCGGGACGAATTGAACTACCACACCGATGTCAGCTACCGGCTGCTCAATGGCGAGATCAGCCGCAATTGGGACTACGGCACATCGCGGCAAGGCTATGCCGGCGTGATGAACGATCTGCAGCGGGCGCGCTCGCTCAATCCCGCACTCGGCGTCGTCATCGTCAACGGCTACACCGACCTCGTCACGCCCTATCTGGCGTCTCGCTATCTGGTGAACCAGGTACCGACGCTGGCCGGTGCAAAGCCCATCCGCGTCGATGTGCTGGACGGAGGACACATGATGTATTTCAGGCCGGACGGAAGGCGGGCGCTCAAGGCAGCGGCGGCGGAGCTTTACCAAGCGACGCAGTAAGCGTCGCTTGGTAGCACCGGAGTGACCGGCAGTCCGCGACACGCTGGCGGGACAGTGCCCTCCTCTGTCCTCCAGGCAAAGGAGCCGCGAAGGACATTGCAGTTCATCTTGGCGGCCGGCCGCCTTCAACCGGCCTGCGGCGCCGAAGCGATCTCACACCCGTGGCTGTGACTTCACATGGGCAATGTAGCTGCGCACGTCGCTGGCCGGGTCTGCATAGGCCTTGCCGAGCTTCTTCTCCATCGCGGCCATGTAGTCGCTGGCCCATTCGGGCAGAGCATAGTCGATGACGGCGAGAAATTCGAGTGTCGCCGCCAGGCGGATGTCGGCGATAGACGGGTTCTTGCCTCCGATGAAGGGCTTGCCATCCCTGAAGAAAGAGTGGAACACCTCCAGCGGTTCGGAGATGGCGGCGATCGCCGCCTTCTGCGCCTCGGCCTTCCTGTCGGGATGAGCGTCGCTGTGGCCGACCTCTCCGGCATATTGCGGGAAACCGAGCGCCGGATAGGTGGCGCGCGCCACATAGGGATAGAGCGTGCCGATCAGGTAGAACATGGCGCTGTCGATCATCGCCCGCTTGGCAGGCGCCTTGGGGTGGAATTTCTCCAGCCCGTGCTTGTTGGCGAGATACTGCATGATGGCGCAGCTTTCCCAAAGCACCCCGCGCGGCAGGCCCTTGTCCTCGATCATCGGGGTCAGATGGGCCGGGTTGCGCGCCATGAATTCGGGCGAACGCGTGCTGCCCCAGGCGTCGGCCTCGGCATGGTCCAGCCCGGCGGCGCGGGCAAACACCCGAACCGTCATGTTGTTGACGCTCGGCTTCAGCATGCTGATCATCAGGGCGGGTTTCTTCGCCGACTTCCCCTTGGTCCTGGACGCGGCTTTGCCGGCGGTTGCTGCTTTTGACGTCGCCTTGGCCGAAGGCTTTGCCGATATTTTTGGTGCCGGCTTGGCTGAAGCTTTTGCTGCTGGTTTTGCCATAGCCTTTGGTGTGCCCTTGGCCGCCGGCTTCCTCGCACCCTTCGTCGCTGTCTTTGCCATGTGTTCCTCCCTTTGCTTGTTCAAAAATCAATATGGATTGCGCGGCGTCCTGTCGGCCGACAATGTCGCGCGCGAGCGCTCGACCAGCGCCTGGATGGCGTCGGCCAGATGCGCCTCGGCGATGTTGTAGTCGCCACGCGCGACGCGGAGCTTGTGCGCTTCCATCAACACGTCGGCATGGCTAAAGCCGGCCGGCGGCTCGAAACGGTAGGAAGCAAGTTCGATCAGCAGGCCAAGCGGATCCTCGAAATAGATCGAATCCATGAAACCGCGGTCCTTGACGCCACTGTGCTTGATGGCGCGCTCGTCAAGCCGGGCGACCGCCTGCAGGAAGGTCACGCGCGACACGGCAAAGGCGATGTGGTGGACGCAGCCGGTATCGGTCGGGGTGCGGCGCTTTGCCGGCGTGCGGGTCTCGTCGGTAAAGATGGTGATCAGCCGCCCGTCGCCCGGATCGAAATAGAGATGGCTTTCGGCTGTCTTGTCGAGGTTGGGTTGCTCGAAAATGAAAGGCATGCCCAGCACGCCTTCCCAGAAATCGATCGATGTCTGGCGACCGGCGCCGACCAGCGTGATGTGATGGACGCCTTGCGATTGCAGTTTCTGCATTGCGTTCTCCCCCTGATGTCGGCGTTTCGATATCCGTAAGTGCCAGCTGTCAGGCCCACCGCGCATGATGCGAATGGCGTCTCTTATGCGAGCGCTGGCTTCCTGATCCGCACCGTTCCCTTGGCTCGCCGAACCTTACGCGCCGGCTTTGTGAGACGATGCTAAACCAATCAGTCGCGCCGCGCCAGAAGCCGCATCGGGATCGGCCCTGCCCCAACGCAAGCACGGCGCTGGAGCAGCGCCATGCAAGGTTTCGCCCCTATAGCTGGCGGGAGCGGAGCCGACAGGGGCCGGAGCCGTTTTCACACAAGGCCGCTTGTCGCATGGCCGATGTCGCCATTCTCGAAACACGCGAAAGGGTTCTCGCCGGTATCCTCCTGACCGGCGCCGCCTATTTGCTTTTTTCGACGCAGGACGCTTCGATCAAGCTGCTGGTAGCCGGCATGAGCGTCTGGCAGATCCTGTTCTTCCGCAGCATCACCATACTGACCGCCTGCGCGGCGATCGGCGGACGGCATCTCTATGCGGAGACGGCGCGGTCGCCGATCGTGTGGCCGATGCTGTTGCGCAGCGTCTTCACCCTGGCGGCGTGGCTTTGTTATTACAATGCCGCGCGCAGCCTGCAGCTCGCCGAACTGACCACCGTCTATTACGCGGCCCCGATCATCGTCATCGTGCTTTCGGTGGTGATGCTTGGCGAAAAAGTGCCCATGCTACGCTGGCTGGCGGTGGCGATCGGCTTCGCCGGCGTCTTTGTCGCCTGCGACCCTGCCCATCTCGGCCTGTCCGTGCCGGTGCTGCTGGTGCTGGCCGCCGCTTTCCTGTGGGGCGTCGCCATCGTGCTGTTGCGCAAGACAGCACTTGCCGAGCGCTCGATGATCCAGCTCATGCTCAACAATTTCTATTTCCTGATATTCTCGGCGGTGCCCGCGCTGGTTTGGTGGCAGACGCCCGGCTGGAGCGAGCTGCTTCTGCTTGCCAGCGTCGGCGCGCTCGGCGGCTTGGCGCAGTATCTTCTCTTCGAAGGCATGAAACGGACGCCGGCCTCGATCATCGCGCCGCTGGAATACACTTCGCTGTTGTGGGCCTTCGCGCTCGGCTTCGCCATCTGGGGCGACGTGCCGCGTCGCGAAGTGTTTTTCGGCGCTGCTCTCATCATCACCGCAGGGCTGCTGATCGTCGGCGGCGAGCATTTCCGCAAACGGCTGTGACGGGCCAGATTTCTGACACTACGATGTCAGGACAGAACCACGTAAATTGGCTTTCATGACCGATGTAGCAGCCGCCACCGACACCGCAGAACGGACACTTGGCATCATCCTGGTGTCGTCGTCGGCGGCGGTGTTCGGATTGACCGGCGTGCTGACCAAATCGATCCATGCCGATCCGCTGACCATCACCTGCTGGCGCGGTTTCGTCGGCTCGATCCTGATCAGCCTCTATGTGCTGTGGCGCCGCCACCGCTCCGGCAACCGCGAAACGCTGCGGCTCGGCTGGCGCGGCTGGCTGCTGGCGGTGGAAGGCGCGCTGGCCAGCATCGCCTTCATCTGCGCCTTCAAATTCACCTTCGTCGCCAATGTCACGGTCATCTACGCGACGTCGCCTTTCATTGCCGCGCTGCTCGCCTTCCTGCTGGTGCGCGAACCCTTCCGCCTGCAGACGATGTTAGCCGCCGCCCTCTCGCTTTGCGGCGTCGCGGTCATGGTCTGGTCGAGCTTCGGCACTGGCAATCTGTTCGGAGACGGGCTGGCGCTGCTGATGACGATCGGCAGCGCGCTCTACATGATCATGGTGCGCGCCTTCCGCGACACGCCGGCGGTCTGGGCAGGCGCGGTCTCGGCCCTGCTGTTGTTCATACTCGGCTGGTTCGTCACCGACCCGCTTGCCGTCTCGGCAAGGGATGCCGTGCTGCTCGTCGCCTTCGGCTCGAGCTTCGCACTCTCCTCGATCCTGTGGACGGAAGGCGCGCGGCTCATCCCGGCGGCTGAATCCGGCCTGCTCGGCTCTGCCGAAGTGCCGTTCGCGATCCTGTTTGCGTTCCTTTTCCTGGCCGAGATACCGCCCATGGCCAGCATGATCGGCGGCGCGATCGTGCTTTGCGCGGTCTTTGCCCATGCCGGCCGCGACTGGCTGTCGGCAAAGCAGCAACAAGCGCCAGGGCCGTTGTGAAAGCCGAGCCAAAAAAAATTTGCGCAGTCACGGAACCATCATCCCGTTCAGGCATTGTTGAGCCGACGGACCACCCCCCGAGTCCCCCCAAACCCCTCGGTCCGTCCTACTCCAAGCCGACCGCAAGGTCGGCTTTTTCTTTGGCCCGCGCGGGACGACAGGCGGCCGTCAGCCAAAAAGTCCTGGCACAGCCAGGCCGGTGCCGAGCAGTGCGGCCAGATCCCGCGCCGGGTTCTCGGCATCGGCGCGCAGCCGGATGGCGAATTCGGCAACGGGCACGGGCGGCAGGTCGAACGTGCGCGGTGCTTCGACGATGCCGGAATGGGCAAAGCGCGCGGTGCGCAGCGTCAGCGCAATGCCGGCCTTGACCGCCGTGCGCAGGCCGGCCAAGCTCGCGCTGCTGGCCGCGATGCGATAGCGCCGGCCGGCCGAATCGAGCGCCGAGATCGCCGCTTCGCGGAAGCCGCAATGCGGATCGAGCAGCGCAAGCGGCAATTCGTCCTGTCGCGCAGCCAGCCCTTTTTGCGAACAGAGCCACATCATCGGCTCGCGCAACATGCCGATTTCGTCCGGCGTCGCCGCCTGCCGCATAACGACCGCCAGATCCAGGCTACCGCCCTGAAGGGCTTGCGCCAGCTCGGCGGAGCGGCCGACGCGCAGCTCGATCCTGACACGCGGATGGCTTTCGGCGAAAGCACGCAGCAGATCGGGCAAGCCGCTGTCGGCGAAATCCTGCGTCGTGCCGATCGCGATGCGTCCGTCGGCCTTTGCGCCCTTCAGGCCGAGCCAGGCTTCACGATGCGCTGCAAGGATACGCCGGGCATGGCCGACAAGCTCCTCACCGGTCGGCGTCAGGCTGCGGCCCCTGCCCTGCGGTGCCAGCAGCGGTTCGCCGACAGCCTCTTCCAGCCGCTGCATCTGCGCCGTCACAGCCGACGGTGAACGGCCGACGATAGAGGCCGCCTGCGCCAGCGAGCCGCCGTCGGCGAAGGCGAGGAATGTCCTCAAGAGGTCGGGATCGAGCGTTTTCATAATTCGATATTATCGAAGTATTCTCTGAAAACAATTCGATTTTCATGTTTCCTGGTTGGTGACAGAGTTGCGTCATCGGCTGACAGAGGCCGCCAGAACCAAGGAGAAGGACAATGCCCATCATCAACGTCAGCGTCACCGGGAAGCCCGACGCGACGCTGTCCGCCAGGATCGCCAAGGAGGCGACCGAACTCACCGCCACGCACCTTCGCAAGGATCCGACCATAACGGCGGTTGCCGTCTCTTATCTCGATCCGCAGCACTGGTTCGCCGGCGGCACGTCGCTGGCCGAGCATGGGACCAATACGTTCTGGCTCGACATCAAGGTGGTCGACGGCACCAACACCAAGCTCGAGCTGGAAGCCTATCTCAAGGCGATCTTCGCCGCCTTCGGGCGCCTGCTCGGGTCCGTGCACGAAGAAAGCTACGCCTTCGTCCACGAAGTGCCGGCCGCCGCCTACGGTTTTGGCGGCAAAACGCAGGAATTCCGCTTCATCAGCGGGAGACTGAAGGCGGCGTAAAGGATGCCGCTTTTGCCTTCCCTTCGTGAGAGGCGGCAAGAGGCCCTTGCGCATTGACCTTGCCCGCACATCGTCTAGGTTCTTGCCGAAGCGGCCGCAGAGCCGAGGTGCAAGGAACGTTGGGAGAGACGCGGCATGATCCTGACACTGGCGCTGCTTGCGGGTCTGGTCGTGGCCTGGCTGCTGATCGGGGTAGTGGAAAAGTTCCGCCTCGGCCTGAGCTTTGCCCAGGCGCTGCTCTACGTGCCGTTCAAGCTCGCCTACCGGATCAGCGACAGCCGCATCGCAATCGCGCGCGATGCGGCGGCGCCAGTCATCTATGTCATCTCACATCAGTCGCACTTCGAACCGGCGCTGATGCTGTCGCTGCTGCCTGACGACACGCTGCACATCCTCGACGGAGCCTCGGCCAGGGCGCCATGGCTGGAGCCGTGGCGCGAGCTTGGCCGCACCATCGCCTTCAACGCCGAACACGTCTTCGTCAGCCGCAGGCTGGTGCGCGTGCTGAAGGGCAAGGGCCGGCTTGCCGTCTACCTGCCGGACGCGGTCGAGCCCGACGTCAAGTCGTTCCGGCTGTTTCGCGCTGTCACCCGCATCGCCATGCAGGCCGATGCCCGCATCGTGCCGATCTTCGTCGGCGGCGCCCGCGACCTTCCGGTCTCGTTGACGCCGGCCAGCATCGTGCCCCGGCGCTGGTTCCCGCGCCTGTCGATCAGCGCATTGGAACCAATGACCATCGCCGAGCTGGTGGCGCGCATTCCCGAGCAGGCCTCGAACACCAACGCGCTGTTCGACCGCTTCGCCGAGGCGCGCTTCGCAGCCGCCGATCTCGATCGCGGCCTGTTCCTGGCCATGCGTGATGCCGCAACCAGGGTCGGCGCATCCCATCCGATCATCGAGGACGTCGTCTCGGGCGCGCTCAGCTATCGAAAACTGTTCATCGGCGCGCGCGTGCTGGGCAGGCGTTTCGAGGCGGTGACGGCGCCCGGCGAAGCGGTCGGCCTGCTCCTGCCCAACGCCAATGGCGTGGTGCTGTCCCTGGTCGGGCTGCTCTCGGCCGGTCGGGTGGCCGCGATGATCAACTACACCGCGGGTCCGGCCAGCGTCACCGCCGCCATCCGCACGGCGGTGATCCGCACGGTCGTCTCCTCCCGCGCCTTCATCGAGAAGGCCGACCTCGGCGATATCGTCGCGGCGGTCGAAAAGGGCGGCGCGAAATTTCTCTGGCTGGAGAATACACGCGCAAGCGTGACGGCGCTGGAGAAGCTTACCGCCGCCTTGCTGTGGCGCTGGCCGCTGCAGCGCCAGGACGCAGCCAAACCCGCGGTAATCCTGTTCACCTCCGGTTCGGAAGGCACGCCGAAGGCGGTGGTGCTGTCGCACAAGAATCTTTACGCCAACGCAATGCAGGCGGAAGCCCGTATCACCATCTCGCCGGCCGATATCCTGCTCAACGTATTGCCTGTGTTCCACTCCTTCGGGCTGACGGGCGGCACCATCCTGCCGCTGGTTACAGGCGTAAAGCTGTTCCTCTACCCCTCGCCTCTCCACTACAAGATCATCCCCGAGATCGCCCGTAAGGTGAAGCCGACGGTCATGTTCGGCACCGACACTTTCCTCGCCAATTACGCGCGCACCGCCAAGGACGGCGATTTTTCCAGCCTGCGCTTCGTCGTCGCCGGCGCCGAAGCGGTGAAGCCGGAAACCCGCCGCACCTATCGGGAGCGTTTCCAGGCCGAGATCATCGAAGGCTTTGGGCTGACCGAGGCCGCGCCCGTGGTTGCCGTCAATACCGCAATCCATAGCCGCGACGGCACCGTCGGGCGGCTGCTGCCGGCCATCCGCATGAAGCTCGAACCCGTCGACGGCATCGAGGGCGCCGGCCGTCTGTGGCTCGACGGTCCGAATATGATGATGGGCTACATGACCGCCGACCGACCGGGCGAATTGCAGCGGCTCGAGGGCTGGCACGACACCGGCGACATCGTCTCGGTCGACCGCGAGGGCTTCATCACCATTCGCGGCCGGGCCAAGCGTTTCGCCAAGATCGCCGGCGAGATGGTGTCGCTGGGTGCGGTCGAGATGCTGGTGCAGTCGCTGTGGCCGGAAGAGCGCCATGCCGCCGTGGCGGTGCCCGACAAAAGGCGCGGCGAGCGCATCGTGCTGGTCACCACCGCCGACGATGCGAGTGCCGAGGAACTGCGCCAATTCGGCAAGAAGGCCGGGGCGGCCGAACTGATGGTGCCCAACGACATCGTCAAGGTGGAAGAGATCCCGGCGCTGGGCTCGGGCAAGACCGACTATGTGTCGGCCCGCAGACTGGCCATCGATCGTCTGGGGCTGAGTGCGGCGGCGTAGGCGAACGGCCTGAAGGGTCGTCTCGCCTAAATCGCAGGCCCGGGCGCAAAGCGCTGGCCTTCAATGCACCCTCTGTCGCCTTCGGCGACATCCCCGCCTTCAAAGAGGGATAACAGCGTTATCCTATATCCGAAGGCGGCACCTGCTCGCCTTCCAGCCTGGCGCGCTTCGAATAGGCACGCACGCTGAAGGGCAGGAAGAGGAGATAACCGGCGACGGAGGCCGTCAGCGTGTACCAGGGATAGGTCATCAAGAGCAGGATGTAGAGCACGACCCCCAGGATGACCGGCAATACCTTGTCACCCGGCACCTTGACGCTCTTACCCGAATAGACCGGCAAACGGCTGACCAGCAGGAAGGCGACCAGTACGGTGAAGCCGGTGGCGATGAAGGCGGCCGGGCGGCCGGGCTCCAGCCCAAGCCGCAGGAAATACAGATAAAGCGGCAGCATCACCAGCACGGCGCCCGCCGGCGCCGGTACCCCAACGAAATATTCGGTCTGCCATGCCGGCCGCTCGGCCTTTTCCTCGTCAAGAACATTGAAGCGGGCGAGCCGCATGCCGCAGGCGATGGTGAACAAAAGGGCGGCAATCCAGCCCGGCGATCCCGCGCGGTCGAGCAGGAAAGCGTAAAGCACCAGCGCGGGCGCGACGCCGAAATTGACGATGTCGGCCAGCGAATCCATCTGCGCGCCGAATTTCGACGTCGCCTTCAGCATTCGCGCCAACCGGCCGTCTATGCCGTCGAGGAACGCGGCGAGCAGCACCATGACCACCGCGGGCTCGAAGCGGTTCTCGAAAGCGAAGCGGATGCCGGACAAGCCGGCACAGATGGCGAGCACCGTAACCAGATTGGGCAGCACCATGCGCATCGGGATTTCGCGGATGCGCGGGCCGCCGCTGGCATGCGCCTCGAATTTCTTGAACGGCGCGCCCACCGGTCAGGAGATCCGCACGAGAGGCGTGGCGGCGATACCGCCGAATTCCGCCAGCACCGTTTCGCCGGCGACCGCCGTCTGGCCGACGGCCACGCGTGGTGTCGCCGCCTCCGGCAGGAAGACGTCGACGCGCGAGCCGAAGCGGATCAGGCCGAAACGCTCGCCGATGGCGATCGAGCCGCCGGTCTCGGCCCAGCAGACGATGCGCCGCGCCACGAGGCCAGCGATCTGCACTGCCGCGACGGTGCCGTTGGGGCTGTCGATGACCAGCCCGTTGCGCTCGTTCTCGGTGCTTGCCTTGTCGAGTTCGGCATTGAGGAATTTCCCCGGCCGATGCTCGATACGGGAAATCTTGCCGCGCACCGGGGCGCGGTTCACGTGGCAGGAAAAGACGTTCATGAACACCGATATGCGGGTCATTTCGGCATTGCCGAGGCCAAGCTCGCGCGGCGGCACGGCCGGGCCGACCGCCGAGATGACGCCATCGGCGGGGCTCACCACCAGACTGTCATCGACCGGCGTCACCCGCTCGGGATCGCGGAAGAAATAGGCGCACCAGGCGGTGAGGATGAGCCCGATCCAAAACAGGATCGAGGAGAAATAGCCGAGGAAAAGCGTGCCCGCGCCGAAGGCGGCGATGAACGGATAGCCCTCGCGATGGATCGGTACGAACGCGTTCTTGACCGTATCGACAAGGCTCATGGGATGGGGCAGTCCCTGTTTCAGGTTCGGCCTCAATAACCGAAACACCCTCTGCCCGCAACGCGACAATGGGGAAGGAGGGTGGACGAGCTAGCCCGCAGCAGCGGAACGATCAAAGTGCTCGGCGAGTTCCGGGATTGTAGCGTCGGCAAGCTTTTCGTTATCTTTGCCACGCAAGAGCACACTACCATTCCACGAAGACAGCAAGAGGAAGGCCCGGTCAGACGCCAACACCACCCAGTTCACGACCACGCCTTCCGCCGTTTGCACGATTGAGTTCGCTGAAACGATGGCGTCCGTCGGGTCGAATCCGGCTTTGCGCAGTAGAAGGTCGACAGCAGCCGGGGCATGATACTGCTCAGCCAATTCGACAACCATTTTGATTTCCGAGCCTTCAGCGTGGCCAAGTCGGTTGCCTACTCGCGGAGCGATGGCTCCCAAAGAATTCTCACCCGGGCGTATGACCGGTGGGTCTTCCGCCGCGATGTATTCGTAGATATCGGCGTGCGTCTCAGTTGCAACGCATAGCCGAGGCTCCTTCGCACTGGTACGCAGTTGGAAAACCATCTGCATCTCACCCCCGACATCCAGCATTCTTGCCATGCCAAAGCCCAATCTGACCTCAGGCGGAGACACCTTGGCGCAGGCGAGACCGGCCCCAACGTCGCGCCAGCCGATCATCTGGCGCACCAGCTTGCTAATCGAACGATGAAGAAGCCTGGCTTCGCGTTGCGGGTTGGCCATCACCAGACCGTGTATAACATCGCTGTAGTCGTCATCTTCGACAATCTGTAGATCAGGCCACGAGACGATCCAGCGCGCCAAGAAACCCTGCATCGGTGCAGCCTCATCTGCGTGGTAGAACTCACCGTCAAGCGCATCCAGAAAATCGTCGCAACCACCCTCGAAGCCCGTTTGTTCGGCCGCCTCATCGGGATGCTCGGCAATCCAGGAGGACATCTTTTCCAAAGTCGCCAATTGGCCGCTCGCACCGCTAGCAGCGAGTCCAACTCGGGCGTTCGTAATCATGGCGTTGGTTTCCTCTGCGCCATTGTAGATGAATTGACTGTGCCCGCCATTCTTCACCTCAGCCGAGTACGAGTTTGCGTGGGAAACCTGCATCGCCCTCGGGCTGATCTCCGGATATCGGTAGAGCCCTTCATAAGTCATGGTATGGATGAAAATCTCAACGGCGAAGACGAGTTCCGAGGGGCTATCGATTGCCTTTTCTACTGTTGAACGGCGCACAAAAACCGGCAGCGGCAGCCTGACCTGTGGCCACCTGGCAGCATTCGGCGCGAGTTTTTCAGACGTTTTTTTAGACTTGCGAAAGAAAAATCCGAACATCGAAAATGCTTTCATAGACCGCAAAGCAACCGCGGCTGGTTGTTCCCGAGGTGACAATATCACCTGCTTTTAGATTTGAAAGAGACCCAGGTATGTGCAGATTTGGCGGGATCACCATCGCGTATTAGCCTTTCAGAATTGTCGGCCGCAATGTCGGCAAGCCATACGCTCGCCCGTCCTTGGCAGGACAGTGCCTCGCGACGCCTTCGGAAGGGTGACGTGGGTCACGCAGCCAAGGAGCCAGCCAATGTCATCCGTTGCCGAGAACGCCAAGATTATCACCATGGGCCTCGCTTTCGGGGAATCGCCGCGTTGGCATGAGGGACGCCTGTGGCTCTGCAACTGGGGTACCGGAGAGATCGTCGCCGTGAGCGAAGACGGCAAGAGCAGGGTGATGCTCACCATGCCAGCGGTCCTGCCCTACTCCATCGACTGGCTGCCGGATGGCAGGTTGCTCGTGATTTCAGGCCGCGAAGGCCTGCTGCTAAGGCAGGAGGTGGATGGCAGGCTCGTCACCCATGCCGATCTGCGCGACCTTTCGAAAAGCCCCTGGAACGAGATCGTCGTCGATGGGCGCGGCAATATCTATGTCAATGGCGGCGGCCCGGCGCCGGCACCCGGCCAGCATTTCGGCCCGGGCACGATCGTGCTGATCACGCCGGACGGGACGGCCAGGCAAGTGGCTGGGAATATCGCGTTTGCCAATGGCATGGCTGTGACCCCGGACAACAGGACGCTGATCATTGCCGAATCCCACTCCAACCGGCTGACCGCCTTCGACATAGCCGCCGACGGCACTCTGGCTAATCGGCGGGTGTGGGCCGATGTCGACGGCTATCCCGATGGCATCTGCCTAGATGCCGAAGGGACGGTCTGGTACGCGGATGTTCCCAACAAGCGCTGTGCGCAGGTACGCGAAGGCGGTGAGCTGCTGCAGACCGTGACCGCCGATCGCGGCTGCTTCGCCTGCATGCTGGGCGGTGTCGACGGCAGGACGCTGTTCATCACCGCAGCCGAGTGGCGCGGCTTCGACCACATGTCGAGCGACGCCCGCACTGGTCAGGTGCTGGGCGTCGCTGTTTCCTCGCCTGGCGCGGGATGGCCGTCTTACATTTCGGGCACACGCTGATTGGCGAAAGCGACGGAGATAGCCAACGCCGCTACGACAGCTCCGACGTGCGCCTGCGCACCACCACACCCAGTTCGTCGCTTTCGCGGGCGATGCGCAGACGCTCCTCGGCTTCGGTCGCCTCGCGCTGGCGGTCCCACATCGAGGCGTAAAGCCCGTGCTTGCGCATCAGATCGGCATGTGTACCGCGTTCGGCGATCTGGCCGTCCTTGAGCACGATGATTTCGTCGGCCGTGATCACCGTCGACAGCCGGTGGGCGATGACGATGGTGGTGCGGCCCCGGCTGACCAGGTCGAGCGCGGCCTGGATTTCCTGTTCGGTATGGCTGTCCAGCGCCGAAGTCGCCTCATCGAGCATCAGGATTGGCGGCGCCTTGAGGATGGTGCGGGCAATCGCCACGCGCTGCTTCTCGCCGCCGGAAAGCTTCAGCCCGCGCTCGCCGACCATCGAGCGGTAACCCTCGGGCAGCCGCTCGATGAAGGGGCCGATCTGGGCGAGTTCGGCCGCCTTGCGCACCTCCTCCTCGCTGGCGCCGATGCGGCCGTAGCGGATGTTGTAGGCGATGGTGTCGTTGAACAGCACGGTGTCCTGAGGCACCATGCCGATCGCCGCGCGCAGGCTCTCCTGCGTCACCTCCCTGACATCCTGGCCGTCGATCAGCACCTGGCCCGACTGGATGTCGTAGAAGCGGAACAGCAGCCGCGAGATGGTCGACTTGCCCGCGCCCGAAGGACCGACGATGGCGACGGTCTTGCCGGCCGGCACCTCGAAGCTGATGCCTTTCAGGATCTTGCGGTTCGGGTCGTAGGAGAAATGCACGTCACGGAATTCGACCTTGCCGGCCTCGATCGCGAGCGGCCTGGCATCAGATTTGTCGACGATCTCCTGCGGCACGTCGAGCAGGTCGAACATCTGCTCGATATCGGTGAGGCCCTGGCGAATCTCGCGGTAGATGAAGCCGATGAAATTGAGCGGCACCGAGAGCTGCATCAGCATGGCGTTGATGAAGACGAAATCACCGACGGTCTGCGTGCCACGTTGCACTTCGAGCGCGGACATGCACATCACGATGACCGTGCCCAGCCCATAGATGACGCCCTGGCCGAAATTCAGCCAGCCGAGCGACGTCCAGATTCTCGTCGCCGACATCTCGTAGCGCGCCATGGAGCGGTCGAAGCGCTCGGCCTCCATGGCCTCGTTGTTGAAATATTTGACCGTCTCGAAATTGAGCAGAGAGTCGATCGCCTTGGTGTTGGCGTCGGTGTCGCTGTCGTTCATGTCGCGGCGGATCGAAATGCGCCAGTCGCTGGCGCGAACCGTGAACCAGACATAGAGCCAGACGGTGACCGCCACCACGGCTACGTATTTCCAGCCATAGGTGTAGGCGAAGATGCCCGTGGTCAGCGCGAATTCGAGGATGGTCGGCGCCGTGTTGAGCATGATGAAGCGCACGATCGTCTCGATGCCCTTGGTGCCGCGCTCGATGATGCGCGACAAGCCGCCGGTGCGCCGTTCGAGATGGAAGCGCAGGGACAACTGGTGCATGTGGACGAAGGTGCGGAAGGCAAGCTGGCGCACCGCGTACTGGCCGACGCGGGCAAACAGCGCGTCGCGCAACTGGTTGAAGCCGAGTTGCACGAGCCGCACCACATTGTAGGCGACAACCAACATGACCGGGGCGAGCAGGAAGGCGGGCAGCGGCGGCGTCGATCTGCCGTCACCGGCCAAGGCGTCGGTCGCCCATTTGAAGAAATAGGGTCCCGCGACCAATGTCAGCTTGGCAACCACCAGCAGAATTGTCGCCCAGGTGACGCGCGCCCGCAGATCGGCACGATCCGCCGGCCACATATAGGGCCAGAGGTTAAGCAGCGTCTTGAAGGTCGGGGAATCGGCGGAGACGGTTTTTTCGGCCACTTTTCTTGCCTTTTGGGTGAGAGGGTCAGCGGCTGGTCGAGCAGGAAACGACGAGCGCGCTCAGCGAAGCCGACACGCCGGCAAGCGCGGCTTGGTCCACCTCGTAGCGCGAGCGCTGGCGGTCAGGCGCGAAGCGCACCAGCCCCGCCTCGACCAGGATCTTCAGATGCTGCGAGACGGTCGACTGGGCGAGATCGAGATGGTCGACAACGTCCCGACAGCAGCAGAAACCGCTGGCGGACAGGCGTTTCAGGATCTCGATGCGCGCAGGGTGCGAGAGCGCGGCGAAGCGGGCCGCGATGGAGTGGCTGTCGGTGGTGCAAGAGGTTGGCGCGCTCGTCGCGCGGTCCGGTTCAGGCAGGGATTCGGTCATCGTTCATCGGCGATAGACGATGAACGATGACGAGGCAAGCTGGCCGGATGGGGAGATTGCAGGCGGAGGGCTGCGAAGGATCGGCTTCGGAACGGCTTGCAGCCGCCCCGCTGACGCTTGCCTACTCCGTCTTCGCCGAATGCGTCGTCATCTGGTCACCCATCGCCTTGAGGTCGGCGGCCTCGCCTTCCTTCGACCGTGGCGGGACCTTGAACACCTGTCCCGGCCAGATGCGGTCGGGATTGCGGATCTGGTCCTGGTTGGCGAGATAGATGGTCGAGTAGCGCATGCCATAGCCGTAAACGCGCCGCGAAATCCGCCACAGCGTGTCGTGACGGCGGATGATCACGGCGCCGTTGGCATGTTCGAGCTTAGGTGAAACAGTCTCGGCCACATCGGAAGGCGGCGTGGCCACTGCATCGGCCGGAGCCGGTTCCGCCGGGTTGGCGGGCGCTTCAGCGGCAGCCGACGGTTCGGCAGACTTTGCATCGGCCGCCTTGGATCCAGCAGGCGCCACGGCGGCGACCGCCTCGCCCGGTTCGCGCTCGAACGGTACGGCGGCGCGGGCCACCACCTTCACCCCGTCGGCATCGAGGCCATCGACACGGATGGTGTAACTGCCGACCGGTACGTCGCGCCTCGCCTCAACCAGGAAATGGCCATTCGGCGATGTCTGCGCTTCGCCAAGCAGGATGTCGTTGGCATAGGCGCGCACCTTGCGGCCCGGGTCGGCGAGGCCGGCGACAAAAATCTTGCTGCCGTCAATCTCGACCGCTTCGACGACGATCTTGGGTTCGGCCACGGATGGCGCGGGCGGCGTTGTCGGCGCCGCAGGAGCAGGCGTTGCTTCGATGGCGGCGGACGCGCCTGGCGCCGGAGCCGCGGCTGCAGGCGCTTCCGGTGTTGTCTGCGGCTGGGGCACGGTCAGCAGTTCGGCCGGCTTGCCCGGTTCCTCGACCATGGCCAGCACCTGACCGCTCGCATTGGCGGGAATGGAGACGACGGCCGTCTGGGCCGAAGCGGTCACCACATCGCCGGCGGTGGAGCGCAAGGCAATCGTATAGTCACCGGGCTTCAGCGGATCATCGAGCACGATGACGAAGGCGCCATCGGGACCAGCGACCGTCGAGCCGATCACGGTCGAACCGTTGAGGATCTCGACCTTTGAATTGGGCGCCGCATTGCCGGCGACGACGATCGAACCATCGCCTTCAACGCGCACCACGTCGAAGGTCGGGGCGATCGGACCCGCGACGGCAGGCGCGGTTGCCTCAGAGGTGGGAGCGGACGGTGCCGCAGCCTGCGGCAGCCGCGCTTCCGTGCCCGGATTGGCCGGCTTCGGCGCCACAGGCGGAGCCTGCGCCGCGACGTCCGCCGGCGGCGTGCGATTGAAATATGGGTCGAGCGCGCCCGACACATAGGCGGTTCCCGCGACCGCAACGGTCCCACCCGCCGCGAACAGAAACGCCTTCAACGGATTGATCGCCATCTACTTCCCTGCCCCTTAGCCACCTAACGCCGGTCTAGCCTGTTTTACCATCACCGACAAGAAAAAGCCCGGACTTCTCGGCCCTTAGGGCTTGACCGCGCTTTCAGACCCAATCACCAATCATCGGCATGAATACGATTCGATCCGTCTGCGTGTATTGCGGCTCGTCTCCGGGCCGTGATGAAACCTATGTCAAGGCTGGTCACCTGCTCGGGCGATCGCTTGCGCGCTCCGGCCTCAGGCTGATCTATGGCGGCGGCACCAAAGGCATCATGGGCGCCGTCGCTGAAGGCGCGCTCAAGGCCGGCGGCAAGGTCACCGGCATCATTCCCCGCTTCCTGATCAACAGGGAAGCAACCGAAACCGCGCTAGACCGGCTCGACGAGCTCGTGATCACCGAAAACATGCACGAGCGCAAACATAAGATGTTCGAGAAATCCGACGCCTTTGTGGCGCTGCCGGGCGGCATCGGCACAGTCGAGGAGATCGTCGAGGTCATGACCTGGGCGCAACTTGGCCATCACCGCAAGCCGATCGTCTTCGGCAATGTCGGCGGATTCTGGGATCCGATGCTGGCGCTTATCGACCATATGGCAACCGAAGGCTTCATTCACACCGCACAGCGGGTCAAGCCGCTGGTCGTCAATGACCCCGAGGCAATCGTCGCCGCCATCATGGTGGCAGGCTCCTCGGTCGATGCGCCGACGGAGGGCGTGCAGTCGGTGATAGACAAGATGTAAGGCTGTAGCTGAAGACAGAACCTACTGCCCTACTGCCCTACTGCCCTACTGCCGGCCAGCCGCAGATCATCGATTACCGCCCGCCGATCCTGGCGCCGCCAGGCGAGATGGATCGAGACCTTGCGCTCAAACCATGGCAGGTCCCGAAACAGGATCCCGGGCGGCGCGGCGATGCGCAGGCTCGACTGGACGGTGGCAAGGCCGAGGCCGGCGCTGACAAGGCCGAGCGAGGTCAACGGGTCCGCCGTCTCATAGGCGATATCGGGCAGGAAACCCGCCTTGGCGCAGGCGGCCAGGAACTGGCCGCGATTGGTGTCGTCGGGCTGGCGCACGACGGTGATCCAGACGCGGCCGTCGAGATGGTGCGGCTGGATATCGGCCACTTCGGCGAGCGGATCGCCTTCGAGCATCGCCAGCGCCAGCGGCTCGTGGCGCAGCGGCATGCTGGCGACATCGGGATCGTCCGCGGCGGGCGGCGAATAGACCAGGCCCAGATCCAGCGACCGCTGCCGCAGCTCCTCGATCTGCGCCGCCGAGCGCAGGCTTCTCAACTGGAGATGAAAATCCGGCCGGTCGCGGCGGAATTGGCGCAGCATCGCGGCGACAAGCCCGGAATGCACGGCGCCTTCGACATAACCGATGGCAAGACGCCCGACAGACCCGCTGGCAAGGTTTCGACCAAGTTCCTCCAGCCGGCGCGCGTTCGACAGCAGCGCGCGGGCCTCGGCGAGAAAGGCGCGGCCCTCGGCATTGAGATGGACGCGCTGTTTTACCCGTTCGAACAGGATCACGCCAAGCTGCTGTTCAAGCTGCATGATCTGCCGGCTCAGCGGCGACTGCGAAATATGCAGCAGTTCGGCGGCGCGACCGACATTGCCGGTTTCCGCGACTGCGACGAAATATCTGATCTGGCGCAAGTCGAACATTTTTTGCTTCGCGGCATCCAGTCCCCAAAGGTCTCAACTTTAGCCTAATCGGTCTTTGACAGTCTGACCACCCAGCGCGATACCTGCTGTCATCAACCGCTGACAAACAGGAGACCGACATGCAGTTCTTTGCCCTTCTCACCCGCAACACCGAAAAGTTTACCGATGCCGATTTCGCGCCGCTGCTGCCCGGCGAGGCCGAGCAGCGGCGCACGCTCTATGCCCAGGGCGCGGTTCGCCAGGTCTGGAACCGTGGCGACATTCCCGGGAGCGGCATGATGTTCGAGGCGGCCAGCGATGCCGACGTGCGCAGTCATCTCGGCAGCTTGCCGCTGGTCAAGGCCGGCATGATGGACATTGCCGCAATCGTGCCGCTGAACCCTTATCCCGGTTTCGGTCCGAAGCGCTAAGTGTGGCAGTCGCAATGCGGTGGCGGCGAAAGGCGCCGCCGCACTGCCGCGGCCGCTCAAGAGAGTGTGATCGGCTGTCAAGGAACCGTCACACGAAACCCCGCCGCCCATGATAGATGTTGCAATCACGCGCCGCCAAGCGGTGCGATGCTCGAAATATGCATCCGGCACTACACCATGGATACTGCTCTCGCCCCGGAAGGCGCCGACCTGTCGCCCTACCTGCCAGACGAGCATGGGCTGTTCTTCATCTATCATTTCACCGCCGACGGCCTGCGCACCAAGGATGCCGCCGGCGCGCATTGGACGTGGCGCAGCTACCAGCTTTCCGACATGCGCGCACGCCACGAGATCGCCGCCGAACAGGCCCTGCCGGCGCCAGTGCGCGAGGCCTTCCTGTCCGCCAGCCATGGCTGCCACATCGACCTCGAGGATGACTGGCTCTACGGCGACCTGCCGGACCTGCGTCACGACTATTCGGCGGAAGCCGGCGGGCTCGGCCATTTCCGTTTCGCCCTCAACGACACCATGCTGGTCGGCGCCCGCAAGCAGCCCTTGCAGTCGGTCGACAATATCCGCAAGGCGATCGAGAACGGCTCGCGCAAGTTTCGCTCGCCGGCCGAGCTGATCGAGGCGGTCGTGGGCCAGTCGTTCGACGGCATGGCGGTGGAACTCGCTGCACTTGGCGACAGTCTCGACGGCATCGAGGACCGCATCGTCTGCGACGCATGGCACAATGAGCGGCAGGCGCTCGTCGATACGCGCCGGCACCTGGTGGTGATCCACCGGCAGATGGCGACCCTGATCAATCTGTTTCGCCATCTCGACCATTCGCACCGCAACGACCTGCCCGATTCGATCAACGACATGGCAGCACGGCTTTCGCACCGCGCGCAGACGCTGCACTATGATGGCGAGCAGTTGCAGGCGCGCGCCAGGCTGTTGCAGGACGAGCTGATGGCCAAGCTGACGACGCAGTCGAACCGGCTGCTCTACGTGCTGTCGGTGATGACCGCAGTGCTGTTGCCAATGACGATCATCTCGGGCCTGTTCGGCATGAATGTCGGCGGCTTGCCGCTGGTCAACACGCCGATAGGCTTCTGGGTGGTGACCGCGGTTTCGATGCTGATCGCCGGAGCGACCTATCTCTTCGTCAGGCGGCTCGGGCAGATGTAGCCCGGCGCGCCGTCGCCAGCATCGACCAGGAATACATGGCCAGCGCCGCCCAGATCAGGGCAAAGGCGACAGCCTGGGTGGTGTCGAACGGCTCTTTGAAGATCAGCACGGCGATCAGGAACACAATGGTCGGCGCAATATATTGCATGATGCCTATGGTGGAGAGACGCAAAAGCCTGGCGCCGAATGCGAACAGCAGCAGCGGCACCGCGGTCACCGGCCCGCAACCGGCCAGCAACGCCGCATCGACGCCGTTGCCGGAAACGAAATGGTCCTGTCCGGTGGCGATCAGCCAGGCGATATAACCCAAGGCCGGCACCGACAACAGAAGCACTTCGAGCAGAAAACCCTGGCTGGGGCCGATCGGCAGCGTCTTGCGGAAAAAACCGTAGGCGGCGAAGGAAAAG
Organism: Mesorhizobium sp. BR1-1-15; assembly: GCF_020165475.1. NCBI lineage: Bacteria > Pseudomonadati > Pseudomonadota > Alphaproteobacteria > Hyphomicrobiales > Phyllobacteriaceae > Mesorhizobium > Mesorhizobium sp. BR1-1-15. Next base: position 73,698 of record NZ_JAIUIF010000001.1, read on the forward strand.
GCCAGCGCCAGCGATACCCATGGCAACTTGCCAGCCTCGATCGTCAGCACGGCGACCGCGATCGCCGCAAGCACCACGGCCGCGATCTGCAGCCGATCGAGCCGCTCGCCGAGCAGCAGGGCGCCGACCACGACGCTGACCAGGGGATTGATGTAATAGCCAAGGGCGGTTTCTACGGTGCGGTCGACGGCGATCGCCCAGACGTAGACGCCCCAATTGACCGAGATCAGCGCCGCCGTCAGCGCCGCCATGGCGATCGTGCGGGGCGAACGGATTGCCGCCTTGAAATCCGCCGTGCGGCCGGCCCAGACCAGAACCGCGGCGGCGATCGGCACCGACCAGACGATGCGGTGGGCAATCACCTCGGCAAGCGGCAGGTGCGCAACCGCTTTCATGTAGAAAGGCAGCAAACCCCACAAGAAATAGGCACCCAGCGCCAGCAGGAAGCCGCGGCGGGCTTTTGAAACTGCGTCCTGGGTAATTGCTTCAGCGGCCATGGCCCAACGCTATGGCCCAGTAACCTTGGCAAGACCATCGCAAAGTTCTGATGGATCAATGGACTTTCGCTGATGGTTCAAGCGGTGTGCCTTGCTCCGCTACACGCCTGCCAACGCAACGCTTTGTTCTACCGTGAGTAGGCTACCTCTCTAGAGGTGGCTCATAGCCCTCCCGGATTTCCCGCCCAGGCGGCGGCTGCGGTTTCTGTTCGTCACGCGGCCGTTCGTCTTCTTTGTCTTTGTCATCGCCCATTTCAATCACTCCTCAGCCAAAAATAAGATAGTGACCGTAAGTTATGATTCCGCAAGCGAAGGGCAACAAGCTCCAGGCAAACCAGCGTTTCGCCTGAAAATAATTTTCTGTTTTTTCGTCATTTGCCCGCGCATTGTGCGTCCCAAATAACACAAATTGACGTGTCACTGCGTCAGCAAATTCCCTCTCAGCTGCCTGATTATTCTCTCGATAATACGACTCCAACTCGGTATAATATTTCATCATTTCGCTCGGATAATCAACATATTTGTAGGTTCTGCCGTAAAATCCTATGAGCAGAAATAATATAGAACCCCCTAAAACAAATGCACATACCGCAAATAGAGAAAGTATCATCCTCTTGTCCGGATAGGGGTTCTTCTCACCAATATCACTTACGACAAAGACCATCGAGACAATAATTCCGGTGACGGCCGTCAGCATAACCCCGACAGAGCCGTCTAACTTATCCTTCCTTTCAATTTCAAAGGAGTACATCTCTTTGAAGAAGAGGTTGACGTCCATATCTCACTCCGCCGCCACCAGACCCGCCATGTCCCGGTTCTTCATCAGCTTGTAGATGATGGAATCCATCAGCGCCTGGAACGAGGCGTCGATGATGTTTTCGGAAACGCCGACCGTCCACCAGCGGGCACCGGTCGCATCATGCGATTCGATCAGAACGCGAGTGATCGCCTCGGTGCCGCCATTGAGGATACGCACCTTGAAGTCGGCGAGTTCCAGATCGGCGATTTCGCCCTGGTATTTGCCGAGATCCTTGCGCAGCGCGATGTCGAGCGCATTGACGGGGCCGTGCCCCTCGGCCACCGACATCTTCTCCTCGCCCTCGACCAGCACCTTGACCACCGCTTCCGACACCGTCTTCAACTGGCCATTGGCATCGAAGCGGCGTTCGATCATGCAGCGGAACGAGGTGACATGGAAGAACTCGGGCAAACCGTGCAGCATCTTGCGTGCCAGAAGCTCGAAGGAGGCGTCGGCGCCCTCATAGGCATAGCCGGAGGCCTCACGCTCCTTGACCACCGATATCAATGCGTCGAGCCGGTGATCGTCCTTCGGCACATCGATGCCGCGCCGCTTCAGCTCGGCCAGGAAATTGGCCTTGCCGCCCTGGTCGGAAACCATGACGCGGCGGCGGTTGCCAACCGCTTCCGGCGGCACATGCTCGTAGGTCGCAGGTTCCTTGGCGAGCGCCGAAGCGTGGATGCCGGCCTTGGTGGCGAAGGCTGAAGCGCCGACATAGGGCGCCTGCGCCTCCGGAGCGCGGTTCAAGAGTTCGTCGAAGGCGCGCGACAAGCGCGAAATGCCGGTAAGCGCCTCGGCGGAAATCCCCGTCTCGAAACGGTCGGCGAAGGCCGGCTTCAACGCCAGCGTCGGCACGATGGAGATCAGATTGGCGTTGCCGCAGCGTTCGCCAATGCCGTTCAGCGTGCCCTGGATCTGGCGCACGCCCGCTTCGACCGCGGCCAGCGAATTCGCCACCGCCTGGCCGGTGTCATCATGGGCATGGATGCCGAGATGGTCGCCGGGAATGCCCGCGGCGACGACCCTTTCGACGGTTGCGCGTAGTTCCGAGGGCTGCGTGCCGCCATTGGTGTCGCACAGCACCACCCAGCGCGCGCCGGCATCATAAGCGGTCTTGGCGCACGCCAGCGCATAATCCGAATTGGCCTTGAACCCGTCGAAGAAATGCTCGCAATCGACCATCGCCTCCTTCCCCGCGGCAATGGCGGCTTCCACCGAGGCCTTGATGGACTCCAGATTCTCCTCATTGGTGCAGCCGAGCGCCACACGGACATGATAGTCCCAGCTCTTGGCGACAAAGCAGATGGCGTCCGACCGCGACTGGACGAGTGCGGCAAGCCCAGGATCGTTGGAAGCCGACACCCCCGCCCGCTTGGTCATGCCGAAGGCGACGAACTTTGCCTGCGCGGTTCGCTTCTCCCTAAAGAAGGCCGTGTCGGTCGGGTTGGCGCCGGGGTAACCGCCCTCGACATAGTCGAGGCCGAATTCGTCGAGCAGCTTGGCGATGGCGATCTTGTCCTCGACCGAGAAGTCGATACCGGGCGTCTGCTGGCCATCGCGAAGTGTTGTGTCGAAGAGGTAGAGGCGTTGCTTTTTCATCGTCCTGTGGGCGCTTGAACGCCCCCCTCTGTCCTACCGGACATCTCCCCCTCAAGGGGGGAGATCGGCAGTTCGAATGTCCCGCCATCACCTGCGGCGCTGAAAATTTGCGAAACCCCAGGTGATGGCCAATCTCCCCCCTTGAGGGGGAGATGGCCGGCAGGCCAGAGGGGGGTGAGCGCCGACATCAGTTTTTCCCCACAAACCCATCCGTCGCCCGGATCAGCCGGTCCAATATACCCGGCTCGGAATAGGCATGGCCGGCACCCTCGATCAGGTGAAAATCCGCCTTCGGCCAGGCCTTGTGCAGCGCCCAGGCGTAGCGTGCCGGGCACGGCATGTCGTAGCGGCCGTGGACGATGGTGCCGGGAATGTCCTTCAACTTCCAGGCATCGCGCAGCAACTGTCCCTCCTCCAGCCAACCGGCATGGACGAAGTAGTGGTTCTCTATGCGGGCGAAGGCGACGGCGTAGTCGTCCTCACCAAACGGTCCGCTGGTCTCCGGCTCGGGCAAAAGCGTGATCGTCTCGCCTTCCCACAGGCTCCAGGCGCGGGCCGCCTCGATCTGCGCGTTTCTGTCGGACCCCACCAGCCGCTTGCGATAGGCGGCCATCATGTCGCCGCGCTCGGCCTCGGGGATCGGCGCCAGGAAGCGCTCCCACTTGTCGGGAAACATCTCGGAGACGCCGAACTGATAGTACCATTCGAGCTCGGGGCGGGTCAGCGTATAGATGCCCCGCACGACGAGCTCACTGACGCGTTGCGGGTGCGTCTCGGCGTAGGCGAGCGCCAGCGTCGAACCCCAGGAACCGCCGAAGACCAGCCATTTGTCGAAGCCGGCCATTTCGCGCAGGCGCTCGATATCGGCGACCAGGTGCCACGTGGTGTTGGCCTCCAGCGAGGCATTCGGCGTCGACTTGCCGCAACCGCGCTGGTCGAACAGGATGACGTCGTAGAGATCGGGATCGAACAGCCGCCGATGCTTTGGCGAGATGGTGCCGCCCGGCCCGCCATGCAGGAATACCGCCGGCTTGGCGCCTTTGGTGCCGGAGCGTTCCCAATAGACCTGGTGGCCGTCGCCGACGTCGAGCATACCGCTCTCGAAAGCTTCGATCTCGGGATAAAGCGTGCGCAGTTCAGAGCTCATAGTTGCAAACCTTTGGACGGCCAGTCCGTCGTTTCATGGTCGGGATGCTGGAAGGAGATGATCTCCTCCTGCCTAGCATAATAGTCTGGATCCTGGTGGACGGGCTGGTCGAAGATCGTCTCCACCCAAGGCAGCCGCCCGGCGTAATTGACCTGGATCTGCGGCGCCAGGTCGGAGCGATCGTCGAAGGCGCCGATGGCGATCTCCAGGCCGCCGGGCTGGCGGTAGGTCAGCGGCGTGCCGCAGCGGGCGCAGAAACCGCGATCGATGTTGACCGAGGACTGGAAATAGCTCGGCTCCTCACGTGTCCATTCGACGCCGTCCTTCGGCGCTGTCACCAGGGCGCCGAAAAAGGAACCGAACTGTTTCTGGCACATGCGACAGTGGCAGATGGACGGGCGTCCAAGCTTGCCCTTGATGCGGAAGCGCACGGCGCCGCACTGGCAGCCGCCGGTTCGAATGGTCTCGCTCATGATGTTTTCTCCGGCGGCCATTGCTCGGTGTCGTGGTCGGGATGCTGGTAGGAGACAAGCTCTGCCAGATAGGGGGCCGAACCCATATCCGCCATCGTATCCTCGCCCGGCAATTCTGGAATGGAATCCACGTAAGGCAGCTTTGCCTCGGTGCCCCACTGGATGGTCGGCGCGATATCAGCCGGAGCGTCGAACGCAGCAATCGCCAACGCCATGCCGTCCGGCGCCTCGAAAGTCAGCGGCGTTCCGCATTCGGCGCAGAAGCCGCGCCAGGCAGCGTTCGACGAGCGGAAGCGCTTGGGCTCGCCGCGCGTCCAGTCCACCTTGGCGCCGCGCACCGAGACCAGCGGAAGGTAGAAATTGCCGCTCGCCTTCTGGCACATGCGGCAATGGCAGACCGAGGCATCGCCGAGTGCGCCCTCGACGCGAAAGCGCACGGCGCCGCACTGGCAGCCGCCGGTGTAGATCGGCCGGTTGTCGAGGCTCATGGCAGGTCACTCCGCATCATGGCAGACGGCCTCGACATTGTTGCCGTCGGGATCGAAGACGAAGGCGCCATAGTAGTCCGCATGATAGTGCGGGCGCAGGCCCGGCCCGCCATTGTCCTTGCCGCCGGCGGCGAGAGCGGCAGCATGGAAAGCATCAACCTCGGCGCGGCTGCGCGCGGTGAAGGCAACGTGCTGGCGGGCCTTTTGCCCCTCCTTGCCTTCCTGCAGCCAGAACACCGGCCGATCGCGGCCGTAGCCACCGACCTTGGCGCCGCCGGTGTATTCCAGCGGCACCATATGGAGCAGCGAGGCGCCAAGCGGCGCCATCGCCTTGTCATAGAAAGCCTTCGAAGCCTCGAAATCGGCAACGTCGATGCCGAGATGGTCGATCATGAAACGAACTCCTCCGTTGCTGGTTCCGGCACTTCCGCGCCAGCCAGGCCGGCCGCAATCACGATATGCTGACAGACATTGTCGATATCGCGGATCACGTCATCGTTCCAGAAGCGCAGGGTGGTCCAGCCGAGCGCTGTGAGCTTGGCTGTTCGCGCGGTGTCAGACGCCGAGACCTCATGAGAGGCGTGCTGAGAACCATCCAGCTCAACGATCAGCTTCCTGTTAGGGCAAGCAAAATCGACGATGTAGCCCGCTATTGGCATTTGACGTCGAAACGCCAGCCCCATGAGTCGGTGTGCGCGTATCTCATTCCAAAGCTTCAGTTCGGCGTCGGTCATAGCCTTGCGCATCTTGCGCGCATTGCCTCGATTGACAGGAGACACACGATAATGGATCACGGCGAGGCGCCCCCCTCTGTCCTGCCGGACATCTCCCCCTCAAGGGGGGAGATCGGCAGTTTCGCTGACGGTGCCCAACCTCCAACGTCAGCGATTGGCGAAAGCCTCGGTGATATCCAATCTCCCCCCTTGAGGGGGAGATGTCCGGCAGGACAGAGGGGGGTGCTTCGCGCCAACCTCTCCATTCCCGCCACAAGAACAGTCGCCCTCACCGCTTCACCTCCCACGTCGTCACACGTTCGCCGGTGACCGGGTCCTTGCCGTCCTTCAGTTGTACGCCTTGCGCCAACAACTCGTCGCGGATGCGGTCGGCTTCGGCCCAGTTCTTGGCGGCGATCAATTCCAGGCGCCTGGCGATCGCCTTGGCGACCGCGGCTTCGTCGACCTTGGCCGCGCCGACATCGAAACCCAGGAAGGCAAGCGCACCCTTCAGCGAGGCCGCGGCGGCGTTTTCGCCATCGCCGCCGAAGTCGACCGCCTCGCCGGCCAACTGGGTCAAAACCTGGAAGGCGGCGTAGGTGGCGAGATCATCCGACAACGCCTGCACGACCTCGTCCGGCAATTGCCCGACCGCCGGCGCCAGATCGGCCGCGCGTTTCCACTTGCGCAGCGTGTTCTCCGCTTCCTCGAGCTTGCGCACGGAAAAGTCGATCGGTTCGCGATAATGGGTCATCAGCATAGCCAGCCTGAGCACCTCGCCGGGCCATTTGCGGCCGCCGAACGTTTCGGTCTCCAGCAGCTCGTTGATCGAGTAAAAATTGCCGAGGCTCTTCGACATCTTCTGCCCTTCGACCTGCAGGAAGCCGTTGTGCATCCAGATGTTGGCCATCACATCGGTGCCGTGCGCGCAGCGTGACTGGGCGATCTCGTTCTCGTGGTGCGGGAAGATCAGGTCGAGACCGCCGCCATGAATATCGAAGACCTCGCCCAGATAGGCGGCGGACATGGCCGAGCATTCGATGTGCCAGCCCGGCCGGCCCCTGCCCCATGGGCTCTGCCAGCCCGGCTCCTCCGGGGACGACAACTTCCACAACACGAAGTCGCCAGGATTCTTTTTGTGCGCCTCGACTGCAACGCGAGCACCCGCCTGCTGCTCGTCGAGATTTCGCTTCGACAACTGGCCGTAGTCGGGCATCGAAGCGGTGTCGAACAGCACTTCGCCTGCGGCAACATAGGCATGGCCGCGTTTGATCAGGCTTTGAATCAAGGTGATCATGTCTGCCTTGCCGTCGGCGCGGGGCTCGACGAACTCGGTGGCGCGCGGCTCGACTGTTGGCTCCAGGCAGCCGAGCGTCGCGACGTCCTTGTGAAATTGGCCCGCGGTCTTCTCCGTCACCCGCCTTATCGCCTCGTTGAGCGACAGTCCGCCGGCTGATATCTCGCCGCCGAAATCGCGCAGCGCGCGTGCGTTGATCTTATCGTCGACATCCGTGATGTTGCGCACATAGGTGACATGCATCTCGCCATAGAGATGGCGCAGCAGCCGGAACAGCACGTCGAAGACGATCACCGGCCTGGCATTGCCGATATGGGCGAAGTCGTAGACGGTCGGACCGCAGACATACATGCGCACGTTCAGCGCGTCGATCGGGACGAAATCCTGCTTCGCGCGCGTCAGCGTGTTGTAGAGGCGCAGGCCCTTCGATGCGTCAGACATTCCATGCCTTTCCGGTTCAGAACTTTTGCCTGGATGAAGCCAGTTCCGCGCCGAGGCGCAAAACGGACTCCAGCCTGCTGGCCGGGGCGTTTGTCCAATCTAGGGGAAGATGAGGCGAAAACGTCCGGACCAGCGCGAAGCTAGCCAATAATGCAAATGCCACAAATGGCGAAAGACGTTTTCATAGGCGGCTTTATCGCCTTGGCCAGTGTTGCCGTCAAGTCGCTTATCCCGAGAAAAACGACGCCAGAACCGGCAAATGCGTCGCCCGATCACACGGAATCAGCCACTGAAACATTTTATTAAACATGTCGGCACAGTCATGAAACATACGCCGGCTAGATCAACCTGCGTCACGATTTGGTCGGATTCGGCCGCCAAACGCAGACACGGAAACGTTATCTGGGAAGAGACACATGCCTCGAAGCAAGCAGGAAGCCAACCGCGCCAAGCAACCAGCGCTGGCAAACCATTATCGCGCAATCGGCCCGGCCGCGATCGTCGCCGCCCTGCTCCACACCGCGAAGAAGAAAAAGCCGGTGCAGAAAATCGTATCGCCCCGCGCTGCCTGAAGCAGTGCGCGATCGGCCCAAGGGTCGGAACGAGGCGCCAAACCGCACCTCGAACAGAGTTCCTGCTAAAACAGCGTCATCTGACTGTCGTCCGCGCCGGGTTTCCGGCGCTTGACCTTCTCGGGCTCGGGCCCGATCTCCCTCTTCTCCTGAATCTCCGGCCCGGTGTTGGCGACCTTGTTGACGAGGTCGGAGACCGGAATCGCTTCGAAGAAGTCGCGTTGCGCCGGCCGCAACAGGTCGGCGACGTCGCGCGGCTCAAGTCCGCGGCAATCGAGCCAGCGGGTGAAGTCTTCAGGTGCGATCACCACGGGCATGCGGTCATGGATATGCGCGATGTCGGCATTGGCCTCGACCGTCAGAACGGCGCCGGTGTCCAACTCCGAGCCGCCCGGTTCCGCATAGGTTTCAACCAGCCCGGCAAAGGCGACCAACCCGCCATGCCGCGGCCTGATCCAGTAAGGCTGCCCCTTCCTGCCGCCCGCCTCTCCGGGCCGCGCCTGGCGCCATTCGTAAAAACCTGATGCCGGCACCAGCGCCCGGCGATGGCGCATGGCGGCTTTGAACGAGGCCTTTTCGATCACGCCTTCGGAGCGTGCGTTGAACAGCAGCGGAAATTCGCCGACATCCTTTACCCAGGCGGGGATCAGGCCCCAGCGCACCAGCATCGGCCGGCGGTCCGGCAGGTTGGAACCCGGCGCCCGCGGCGGGCCTGAGATCGCCATCAGCACCGGCTGCGTCGGCGCTATATTGTAGCGCGTAGGAAACTGCTCCACCTCCGCCAGCCCGAGGAAAGCGGCTGTCTGGTCCGGTGTCGCGGTCAAGGCAAAACGTCCGCACATGTCTATTGGTCCTGATGTCCGGTTTCGAAAGTGGCGATGGAACAGCAGCACTGCAACCGCTAAAGCTGTCCGGCGTCGGCCGGTCCACAACAGGCTGCCGTAAATCAGGGCGATCGGATATCCATGGACGAAGTGCGAAAAGTCATTCCCGCGGTCTCGGTCGCCGTTGTGCGCGGCGACGCCGTGCTTCTGGTCAAGCGGGCGCGACAACCCTCGCAAGGGTTCTATGCATTCCCGGGCGGCAAGGTCGAAGCCGGTGAGACGCTGGAACAGGCGGCACGGCGCGAATTGCTGGAGGAGACGCAATTGCAGGCCGAAAACTACCGACGGCTGCGCGAAATCCTCATCGACGGCACGCTCGACGGGCATCCGGTCGATTACCTGCTGACGGTATTCGGTGCGGCCCATGCCGGCGGCGAGGCCGTGGCCAGCGACGACGCCGAGACCGCCGCCTTCTACACGCTGGCCGAAATGGCTGATCTGCCGCTTGCCGGTTCGGTGCTCGCGGTCGCCGAGGAACTGCTCGGACGGCCGTCGCAAACCCCTGAGCGACCCTGAAATCCGGAATTCGCCCGGCACAATCGCCTTGCAGGCGGCAAATTGTTTGGCCAGATTGACTTATGCGTTGCCTTCCTCTCCTTCTCGCGACATGCCTTGCCGTCAGCCCTGTGGCGGCACGACCGGCGTTCAGCGCCGAGGCACCCTTCGAACCGGGGCTGATGCGGCTGGCGGAGGTTCTGGGGTCGCTGCATTTCCTGCGCAATCTGTGCGGCGAAAAGGGCGACCAGTGGCGCGGCGAGATGCAGAAGCTGCTCGAATCGGAGAACCCGGATCCGCAACGGCGCGCCCGCTTCATCGCCAGCTTCAATCGCGGCTACCGCTCATTCGGCGGCACCTACACGCAATGCACCGCGTCGGCGACCGAAGCCATCGGCCGCTACATGAAGGAAGGCGAGACCCTGTCGCGCGACATCGCCTCGCGCTACGGCAACTAGCGCATATCGCCCAAAGTGCCCTCGCAAGAGCGCATCCGGCCTTCATCAACAGATATCCGGTCCATTGGCGACGACTGCGGGCATATCCAGCTTGTGTCGAGAACTGTCATGGTGCAATCCTTTTGTTGCGCTTATGCAACAGCGTTAATGAAACGTTAGCGCGCGGATGTGGAATTAACTCAAACTGAAGGTTTTCACCCCGCAGGCACGCCTAATCGGCTAAGTTTGACCAGGATTGAATGCAGCTTCGCAAGCGCAACCGGCCTCCTGTAAAGAACGATCAAAAAAATGTCGTATTTACAAAGACTTATTTGCGGCTGCGTGTAAACGGAACAGATCAAGCCTGATCCATCGACGGATCGCTGCTTGCAAGGGTGGACATCGCTTATGGAACATGGTGTCAACGACATCGACGCGCTGGTCAGGGAAGAAAAGCGCCTGACCGCGGTGGAGAGCCACAGCGAGGCCTGGGCCGAAGGTCTTTCGGCAGGCATAGAACCCGAGATCATCGCCGAAGCGGCGCTTGAAACCGCGTTCGGCGAAATGCTGCGCGCCAACGGCGAGACATCGGCCCTTGCCCTGCTCGACCGCATGCGTGAAAAGGTCATTGCTGGCGCCTTCGAACCCGAACGGCTGCGGCACTGAACCGACGTCCGGTTCTTTGACGGCAAATGCCGCTCGGGCATCATGCCCGGAAGCAGGGAGAAACGGGCAGTGGATTTTTCGATGTCAGGCAAGCCGCGCGGCTTGGTCCTTTGCATCTGTTTCGCCGCGTGCAGTGCCGCAATTCCCTTGGTTGCGTGTCTGGCAAGCAGCCCCGCTTATGCGCTGAGCGAGATCAAGCGCGAAGAATTCCCGTCGCCGGTCCAACCGATGGTGGACGACGACGTGTCGTCGCCGGGAAGCACCGTGCCGATACCCGATCCGGTCGGAACGCCATCTTCGACCAGCCAGCCAACCACTCCGGACAAGGCCGAGCCGGTCACCCCGCCGAACGGCGACGGTGCCACCAACAGGCCGCGCGTCGATCCCGACGCGCCCACGCCGGAGGTCGTCTACGACCTCGGCAAGCTGCCTGAACCGGTGCGGCGCATGCATGACCTGATCATCGAAGCCTGCGAGAGCGGCGACGTCGAAAGACTGAGGCCTTTGATCGGCAAGGGCGACGGCATGACCCAATTGTCACTGACCGACATAGATGGCGATGCCATTACCTTCCTCAAGGGGCTCTCCGGCGACCAGGATGGCCAGGAGATTCTTGCCATACTGGAGGAGGTGCTCAATGCCGGCTATGTCCATGTCGATGCCGGGACGCCACAAGAGCTCTATGTCTGGCCGTATTTCTTCGCTCTACCCCTGGACAAGCTCGACGCCAGGCAACGGGTCGAGCTGTTCAAGATCGTCACCGCGAGTGACTTCGACGACATGAAGCAGTTCGGCGCCTACATCTTCTACCGCGTCGGCATCACGCCCGCTGGGCAATGGACGTTTTTCGTCGCCGGCGACTGAAACTCGGACACGCGAGTGCCTATTCGTGCGGATCGCCTCGTCGAATGGCTGCATCGGGCCCGTTAATATTCCAGTTGCGGAGAAATCAGGAAGGAAACGAAACTTCAGCCAGTGGTCAAAAGAAGCCCTGGCCGAATTTTTCCGTCAGGTTCTGGATAAGCAGCCTTTCAGATGTTGTAAGGCGCTCTTGATCGACAAACCGCCAGTTGCGCTCGTAGATGGCGAAAGCTTCCTCGGCAGGAATCGGGCGCGTTGCATCGCGGCTCCAGACGAGTGCGTGTAGCTCCGGAAACTCAGCGGGGACAATCATTGGCGTGATATCTGTGCGCATAACCCACTCAACTTAGTGGATCGTGCCTAAGAAATCCAACGATGTGAAATGCCTATGCGGGCGGCGCTTCGGAGAACTCCACTGCCCTGCCCTGGCCCGGCGTCGCGATCTCGCCCTCCCACATGATGCGCTGGCCTCGAATGACAGTGCCGACCGGCCAGCCGGTGACTTCCTTGCCGTCATAAGGCGTCCAGCCGGCCTTCGAGCCGGCTTGTGCATTGGTGATGGTCTCGCGCCGCTTCATGTCGACGATTGTGAAATCGGCATCATAGCCGGCGGCGATACGGCCTTTCCTGGCCATGCCGAAGATGCGCTGCGGGCCGTGGCTTGAAAGATCGACGAAGCGCTGCAAGGTCAGCCGACCGGCATTGACATGGTCGAGCATGATAGGCACCAGCGTCTGCACGCCGGTCATGCCCGAGGGCGATGCCGGATATGGTTTTGCTTTTTCGGCCAATGTGTGCGGGGCATGGTCGGAACCGAGTACGTCGACAATGCCTTGCGCGATTCCGTGCCAGACGCCGTCGCGATGGCGCGGGGCACGGACGGGCGGGTTCATCTGGATCAGCGTGCCGAGCCGTTTGTAGTCGTCCGCCGACAGTGTCAAATGGTGCGGTGTCGCCTCGCAGGTGGCGACATCCTTGTGCTGTTCGAGGAACAATATCTCCTCGGCCGTGGAGATGTGCAGGACGTGGATGCGGGCACGGGCGGCCCGCGCGACGCGCACCAGCCGCTCGGTGCAGCGCAAGGCGGCGATCTCGTCGCGCCAGACCGGATGCGATGAAGGATCGCCCCCGATGCGCTCGCCAAGGCGTTCGCGCAGCCGGAACTCGTCTTCCGAATGGAAAGCGGCGCGGCGGCGGGTGTTCCTGAGGATCGAGGCGACGCCTTCATCGTCCTCGACCAGCAGGTCGCCGGTGGACGAGCCCATGAAAACCTTTATCCCGGCCGCGCCCGGCAGGCGCTCGAGCTCGGCGACATCGTTGGCGTTGTCGCGGGTGCCGCCGACCCAGAAGGCGAAGTCGCAGTGCATACGGCCGGTGCCGCGTCGGACCTTGTCGGCAAGCGTTTCTTCGCTGGTGGTTAATGGATTGGTGTTGGGCATTTCGAACACGGCGGTGACGCCACCGAGCACCGCCGCCCGAGATCCAGTCTCCAGATCCTCCTTGTGCTCCAGTCCCGGCTCGCGGAAATGCACCTGGCTGTCGACGACGCCCGGAAGGATATGCAGGCCCCGGCAGTCGATCGTCTCGCCGGCCGAGGCCTGGCGCAGATCGCCGATGGCGGCGATGCGCCCATTCTTCACGCCGACATCGCGTTGCCCCTCGCCGTCATGGTTGACCACCATGCCGCCTGTCAGGATGAGGTCGTAGGTGTTGGCCATGCTGATCGATCTCTTGCAGGGGAAGTGTCAGCGGCTTACGTAATGGCCATCTGTTTTGCAAGATCAGGCTTTTATCCGCCCCATGCCCTTTGCCCTGCTGAAAGACCGCGCGCTGATCTCCGTCTCCGGTCCGGATGCCGAACACTTCCTGCAGAACATCCTGACCACCGATCTCGACGCGCTCGGCGCCGGCGAGGCAAAACCGGGCGCGCTTTTGACACCGCAAGGCAAGATCCTGTTTGACTTCCTGATCTCACGGGCCGGCGAAAACGCGTTCCGCCTCGAATGCCGCGCCGAGATCGCTGACGATTTCGTACGCCGGCTGATGCTGTACAAGTTGCGCGCCAAGGTCGAGATTGCCAAATCCGAACAGACGCTTGTCTCCATTGCCTGGGGAAATGAGTCAGCTCCCTCACAAAAGGATTCAACCGTGCTGGCCGACCGGCGCTTTCGCGATGAAAGCGTCACCCGCTCCTATGGCAGCGCTCAAGAGACTGACGACGGTGCCGCATGGCAGGCCTTGCGCATCGCGCATGGCATTGCCGAGAGCGGCACCGACTACCAGCTCGGCGACGCCTTCCCGCATGACGTGCTGCTCGACGAGACCGGTGGCGTCGGCTTCAGGAAGGGCTGCTATGTCGGCCAGGAGGTCGTCTCGCGCATGCAGCATCGTGGCACGGCAAGGCGGCGGGTGCTGATCGTCAGGGCCGAACGGGCCTTGCCTGAGGCCGGCGCCGAATTGACCGTCGACGGGCGATCGGTGGGCACTCTCGGCTCGAATGCCGGCACGATCGGCCTCGGCATCGCCCGTATCGACAGGGTCAAGACAGCGCTCGACGCCGGCCAGCCGATCCTGGCCGGAGACGTGCCGGTTACGGTGGCCATTCCACCTTTCGCCAAATTCAGCTTTCCCCAGGAAGCCGCCGGCACGGAGGAGGCCTGATGGCGGCCGACCGCATCGGTGCGCCGCCACGCGCCTGGCAGCGCATGCTGTCCGGCCGCCGGCTCGACTTGCTCGACCCCTCACCCCTCGATATCGAGATTTCGGACATCGCCCACGGGCTCGCCCGCGTCGCGCGCTGGAACGGCCAAACCCGCGGCGAGCACGCCTTCTCGGTCGCCCAGCATTCGTTGCTGGTGGAAGCGCTGTTTTGCGACCTGATGCCCGATGCGCCGGCGGACGCCCGGCTTATGGCATTGCTGCACGATGCGCCCGAATATGTAATCGGCGACATGATCTCGCCGTTCAAATCGGTGATGGGCGGCAGTTATAAGGACTGTGAACTGCGCTTGCAGCGCGCCATCCATCTGCGCTTCTCGCTACCGCCGGAACCAGGCGCCGGCCTGCGCAAGGAGATCAAGCGCGCGGACCAGATCGCCGCCTATTTCGAGGCAACGCTGCTCGCCGGCTTTTCGACCGCGGAGGCGACCGAGTTCTTCGGTCGTCCACGCGGCTTCAGTGCCGAGCGCTTCGATTTCACGCCGCGCTCGGTAACCTGGGCACAGAATGCCTTCCTGAAGCGTTTTTCCGCGATCGAGAAGTCGCGGCGCAAGGTTGCTACGGCGTAGGGTAGAAAACGCTAAATTAACCGGAACAGCCGACAGTGCGGTGTTCGATCACGAGCCGCAGGCACGCTCATGCCCGTCGTTGACGACAAGGATGGTTCGACCGTCCCTGAACAGGGGGCCGAAGGCGTGGATCGTCGTGATATGGAAGACGAACTGCGCGAACAAAACGAACGCTTTTCGGCCGCCGTCGAGAACATGTCGCATGGTCTTTGCATGTTCGACGCCGACGAGCGCATGATCATCTGCAACGGCAACTATATCAACATCTTCTGCCTCGACGCCAACGTGGCGCAGCCGGGCATCCATTTCATCGACATCCTGCGGCACAGCGTCGATGTCGGCATCGCCTCGCAAAGCGCCGAAGAACTTTACGCCATCCGCAAGCCCTATATCGATGGAGCGAAACCCTCGACCTATGAGGAGGCGCTCTCTGATGGACGCATCATCAGCATCTCGCACCGGCCATTGGCATCGGGCGGCTGGGTTTCGATCTACGAAGACATCACCGAGCAGCGGCGCGCCGAACAGGATCTCAAGGAACAGCATCGCCGCTTCGACGCGGCGCTCGCGAACATGTCGCAGGGCCTGCTGATGTATGACGCCGGCGGCAGGCTGATCGTACGCAATCAGCGCATCCTGGAGCTTTATGGTGTGACCGAGGCGGATCTGCCGCTCGGCATGACTCACCGCGAACTCCTCGAACGGCTGGTGCGGCTTGGCGTCTATGCGCCCATAGATGTCGAGGACGAAGTTTCGAGGACCGAGGCTCGCGTGCTGGCCGGCCAGACGCGGTCGACCCCCCGCCGGCTCGCCGACGGACGAACGCTGATGGTTGCCCGCCGGCCGATGAGCGGCGGCGGCTGGGTCGCCACTTTCGACGACGTGACCGAGAGCAGGCTTGCCGAGGAGCGCATGACCCATCTTGCGCATCACGACGTGCTGACCGGGTTGCCCAATCGCTCGGTGTTTCGCGACCGGCTCGACCGGGCACTGGAGGATGCGGCCGCGGGACCGCTGGCAATCTTCTCGCTCGACCTCGACCGCTTCAAGGTCGTCAACGATACGCTGGGACATCCGGCTGGCGACCGGCTGCTGAAAGGCGTGGCCGCAAGACTGCTGCGCTGCGTGGACAACGACGCAGATATCGTCGCCCGTTTTGGCGGCGACGAGTTCGTGATCGTCCAGTTCAACGTCGAGGGCCTGGCCAGCGCGGAAAAACTGGCGAAACGCATTGTCGAGGCCATCGCCAAACCATTTCATGACAAGAGCCGGGACATGCATGTTGGCGTCAGCGTTGGCATCGCGCTTTCTCCCGGCGATGGCAGGGACGCCGATACATTGCTGACAAACGCCGACATGGCGCTCTACCGGGCAAAAAGCGAAGGGCGCAACCTGTACCGTTTCTTCGAGCCCGGCATGGATGCCACGGTGCGCGCGCGCCGGGCGCTCGAAGCCGATCTCGATACGGCGCTGCCGAGCCGGGAATTCGATCTCGATTTCCAACCGATCATGGCCATAGCTTCGGGCGAGATTGTCGGCGCCGAGGCCCTGATGCGCTGGCATTCGCCGTCGCGCGGCACTGTGGCGCCGGACGAATTCATTCCGGTCGCCGAGGAAACCGGGCTGATCGTGCCGCTTGGCGAATGGGCGCTGAGAAAGGCCTGTGCGACGGCGGCAGCCTGGCCACCTGGCCTGCGCATTGCGGTCAATGTCTCCGCCGTGCAGCTCAAAAGCGGCGGCTTTGCTCGCAGCGTCATCTCCGCCCTGGCCTTTTCAGGCGTGCCGGCCGGACGACTGGAACTGGAGATCACCGAAACCGTGCTGATGGACGAGAGCAAAGCCGTCCTGAAGACGCTGCGACAGTTGCGTGAACTCGGCATCCGCATCGCGCTCGACGACTTTGGCACCGGCTATTCCTCACTCGGCTATCTCAGGCGCTTTCCCGTCGACAAGATCAAGATCGATCGTTCCTTCATCTCCGACATCGGCAATCTCGACACCGCAGCGATCGTGCGCACCATCATCGGACTGGGCGCCGAACTGGGCATCACCGTCACCGCCGAAGGCGTAGAAACCGAAGCACAGCTCGACATGCTGCGCCGAAACGGCTGCGTGGAGGCGCAAGGCTATCTGATCGGCGTGCCGTCAAAGGCGGCGGAGATTCAGCACCTGTTGAAATCGAGCGCGGTGCGCAGCCAGACCGGCTGACGCCATAAATCAGCGCAGCGTCTCGATGTATTTTTCATGGAAGCCGATATAACCCGGCTCGACAACCTTCAGATGCCGCTCGATCAGCGCATGAAACTCCGGCAACCGGTGGAAGGGCACGCCCGGATAGGCGTGATGCTCGGCATGGAAGGGCATGTTCCAGGCAAGCTTGCGCACAGCCCAGTTGGTCAGCGTCGTCCTGGTATTCTCCAGCATGTTTGCGACGAAGGGGCAGCGGCCATGCTCGGCCAGCAGATAGAGCCGCAGGAACGGCTGGCCGAGCAGCGCGGGAAAGATCCAGACATGGAGCAGCACCTTCGCCTTGAACCACAGCGCGAGCATCAGCACGACGGCGTAGAAGGCAATCATCGCGCGCGCCTCGGCGCGTACCTTCGGACGCCCCTTGGGGGGCACGTAGCTGTCCTGGCAACGTCCCACAGCATTGGCGTAGAGCGTCTTCAAATGCCCCAACCACACTGGAAGTCCGGAAACGTGGACCAGGTACTGCCGCCAGGTTTCCGGCTTCGGGAAAGCCAGTTCCGGATCGCGTTCGGGATCCTGTGTGAAACGGTGATGGGCGAAATGGAAATAGCGGAACCAGTCGGCCGGCAGCGCGATCGCCAGGCTGCAGACACGCGCGACTGCGTCGTTCAGCCATTGCCTTTCGAAAGCCGTGCGATGCACCGTCTCATGCAGCAGCGTGAACAGGAACACGATCAGTATGCCTTGCGGCAGCATCAGCAGCGGCCAGAACGGCACCTTGGCGGCGATCAACGATCCGAGGAGCAGGATCGCGCCGAGGTGGAAAGCGAGCTGAACAAGGCCGGGCCCATCCGACTTGCCGGTTAGCCGGCTGCGCTCCTCATTCGTCAGCGAGGCGATCACGTCACGATGATCCATAGGGGCATTCCGGCTGATTGAATTCATTCGGTCAGCATACCCCAGCAAGAAACCTTTCTAACAACGAGGATTTCTGCAATATAGATAAGCTGAGCTTATCTTTTTGGTCACCGCCATGGTTGCACTGCCATCGTTGCGAGGTCTTCAGGCCTTCGAGGCGGCTGCGCGCACCGGCAGCTTCGCCGCGGCGGCGGAAGAGCTATCGGTCTCGGCCGCCGCAGTCAGCCAGCTCATCCGCATCGTCGAGGAGCAAGTTGGCCGCAAGCTCTTCCACCGCGCCAACCGGCGTGTCGTCCTGAGCGAGGCTGGCGTCGAGATGCTGCCTCGATTGACCATGGCCTTCCAGGAAATCGGCAGCGTCTCGCGCCAGCTTGCAGGCGATGCGTTCCGCCCGCGGCTCGTTGTCTCGGTCCCTCCGTCCATGGCCATGGGCTGGCTTTCCGAGCGCCTTGCCGGCTTCATCGCCATCCACGGTGCCGTCGACATATCTCTCAGGGGCGATGACGACCCGGTGTCGTTCGACCGCGACCTGATCGACGTCAGGCTCTCCTACGGTCCGCACTATCGTGAGCACCCGATCGAGGACATTGTCCAGGACGCGGTCTATCCCGTCTGCGCGCCAAAGCTTGCCAGCGTGCTGAAGGCGGATGGCGGTCCGCTCGCCGGGCTGCCCCTGATCCACACCGACTGGGGACCGACCGGCGCATCCTTTCCCTCATGGCGCAGCTGGTTCGAGGCGGCCGGCATCGCGCCTGGGCGCGGCATTCAGCGCGGCCTATCGGCAAACTCCTCGCGCGCGGCGCTCGACCTCGCCATTTCGGGACTGGGCGTGGCGCTGGCGCAAGGGATCTATTGCGCCGAGGCCGTGGAGGACGGCCGGCTGGTCCGGCCTGTCGCCAAGGCGATTGCGCTGCGCCAGCCCTATTGCCTGACGATTCCGCAGCGGAGCGCAAGAAGGGACGTCGTGGCGGCGTTCCGTGACTGGCTGGTCGATGAATGCCAGCGCGCGGTGGGCTCGCCGGCGCTCCGCTGAGCCGGCAAGCGGCGATGGTCAGAGGTGCCCGCTCAATGCCTCGACCATGTCCTTGTTCGCCGCCACGGGCACGATCTCGAACTCCACCAGATCCGCCCACTCGATCACCCAGCGCTGCAGCAGCGTGACGTCGTCGGTCTCCACCAGCAGGAAACAGCGGCTCATGTCCGCCGCGATCCAGCTATGGTGCACCAGAAGCTCCTCGGGGTTCAGGCGACCGTAATCGCGGAAGCGGCGGTAGATCTCCTTGCGGTCGCAGCCGCGAAAATCCTCGGTCACCAAAAACAGCATCTCTGCCCCAATCGGATAATTATCGGCCCGGCCGCTCCAAACGTTCCAGGAACCATTGCGTCAGCCGTACCCAGACCTCGTCCTTCTCGCCGGAGTCCTCCCAGCCATGATCGAGGTTGGGATTGTCGTTGACCTCGATGACGAAGACGCCGTCCTTGGTCTCCTTGAGGTCGACGCCGTAGAGGCCGTCGCCGATGCAGCGCGCCGCCTTGACTGCCGTCTCGACGACATGGGGCGGCGTCTCCTTCAGCGTGAAGGTCTTGATGCCGCCCTGGTCGGGCTTGCCGCTGGCCTTGTGGTTGACGATCTGCCAGTGCTTCTTGGCCATTAGGTAATGTACGGCAAACAGCGGTTGGCCGCCGAGCACGCCGACACGCCAGTCATATTCGGTCGGGATGAATTTCTGCGCGATCAGAAGATCGGAATCCTCCAGCCATTCGGTGGCGAGTGTCTTCAATTCCTCGAAATTGGCGCATTTCTTGACGCCGCGCGAGAAGGAGGAATCCGGGATTTTCAGCACCAGCGGAAAACCCAGCGTCTGCGCCGCGAGTTCAAGGTCGGAAGTGCCGGCTATCATCACGGTCGGCGGAACCGGCACCTTGTTGTAGGCCATCAGCTCGTTGAGATAGACCTTGTTGGTGCAGCGGATCATCGACAGCGGGTCGTCGATGACCGGCATGCCTTCCTGCTGGGCGCGGCGCGCGAAACGATAGGTATGGTTGGAGATCGAGGTGGTTTCGCGGATGAACAGCGCGTCGTAATTGGCGAGCTTGGCGAGGTCCCTCTTGGTGATCGGCTCGATTTCGACGCCCATCTTTTCGGCGATCCTGGCCCAGTAGCGCAGCGAGGAGATTTCCGAGGGCGGCAATTCCTCATGCGGATCGACCAGCGTGGCGAAAGTGTAGCGCGCCGGCGTGCGGCCCTTGGTGTCGCGCCATTCGCGATTGGTATAGGTGTCCAGGCATTGCAGGAAGAAGCTCTCCTCCTCCTCGGTCATGCGCGCCAGGGGATGAAAGCCGATCTTGCGGATCGAGGCCCATTCGGCACTATCCTTGATGTGGACCTCGAGCGCCGGCGCGCGGAACCAGTCGAACAGGAGCTTGGCGAATCGGTCCCACACCTTGGACGGGCCAATGCCGAAGAAGATGCAGACCTTCGCCGGAAAAGCGCCGCCAAGATCCTTACGGCACTTGTTGAGCGCCAGTTCCAGTTCGGGCAGCGCATGTTCGTAAAGCTTGCGCTCCGACAGATCGATCATGGTTTCGACGGTCGGGATGACCTTGTGGCCGCGCGAACCCGCCAGCAGAGAGGCATAATAGCCGCGGCTCTGGTAGCCGTAATTGTTCGACAGGTTGATGACTTTGGGACGCTGGCCGCGAAACAGCGCCGGATGCGCGAGATAGTCGCGGTTCGTGATAATCTTGTGCGGTGTCGCCACCTGGTCGAGATCGCTCTGCCGGCCAGTTAAGATAACCCAGGTCATTGTTATCAGCGCTTCCCCAGAGTGATGGCGGCGCGCAGTCCGTCGCGGCCGAACTGCGCCATGTTCATAAAGATGCCGTAAGGCACGGGAATGTTGGCGGCATCAAGGATGGTCTCCTGCCTCTCGTCCTCAACCCAGGGATCGTGGATCAGGATATGGTCGCCGTCGTCGCCGATGGCCAACACCCAGTGCGGCACCTTCTTGCCGAACATCAGGAAGCCGCTGATCAGCACCAGCACCAATTTTCCTTTCGCGATCGCGGCGCGAATGTCGTCGATGGTGAATGAACGGTAATTCACCGGGATGCCGTAAAGTTCCGCGCGTCGGCGAAAGTCGACCTGGGCCAGTTCCATCACCCGGCGCTTGTCCGCGCTGCGCACCGACTGGAGGAACAACGCGCCGTAGAAAGACACGTAAATCTCGGCCGCAAGGCCGCTCTCATAGCCGGCGACCGCAAGGCCGAACGGCTCGCAGCCACCCGGGCCCGACATCATGAAGACGGTCGTCGCTTCGCGCCAAAGACGAATTTCCCTGACCGGGTCCGGTACGAAGTCGTGATCGAAATTGCCCATGGCCATCATCAGGCAGCAGGGACCGCAAGTGAATTCGCAGGTCTGCTGGTAGAACGGCACGCTGGTGGCGGCCGGAAGTTCGCCGCGCAAAGTCTTCTCGTAGCGCAGCGCCGTGGCGCCGTCCTCGTAGTAATCGGGTTCGCGACCGATCTTGCGGTAGCCGGCCCGCTCGTAGATGCTGATGGCGCGGGCATTATCCTCCCGCACTTCTAGGCGCAGCATCATGCGGTCGTGTTCGAAGGCCGCCTCCTCCGCCGCCGTTAGCAACCGGCGGCCGATGCCGAGGGCGCCAAAAAAGGGACTGGTGGCGATCGAATAAAGGCGCGCCACGCCGCTGCCCTTGCGAAACAGCACAATCGCATAACCGGCGACGCGGCCATCTCTTTCGGCGACCAGCGTCTCGGCGGTCTCGCGCTCGATGAACTGTCGGAAGGAGCGACGGGAAATGCGGTCGCTGGAGAAAACAGCTTTCTCGATGGCGGCGAGATCATCGACGTCAGTCGCGCGGGCCGTGCGGATCTCGGCAGGCATGCGGGCTTGGAAAACCTCGATTGGGTTGTGATGAAGGCCCTATTCGAAACGTCCAGACACCAGCCCAGAACGGCAGCGCCCATCCAGCGCTATCGCACCTCGATTAGGGCCGAATTGTGACAGATTCGGCGCCAGCCCGGGAGGACAAAGGCTTTGAACCAGGTCACCGTTTTCGAGTAGGCGGCGCCGCCAAAAAAACGATGCTGTTCAACTCGCCAGGCCGGCCAGAAGCTGGCTGTAGGCGCTCTTGGCCACGATGGCCAATTGCTCGCGCGGCACTGAGCCGACGACAGCGCAGCCATAGCCCTTGTCCAGCCAGTAGACGGCCTGCGGGCCGGCTTGCGCCGAAGCGTAGGTCCCCCTGGCGTTCTCCACCGATTCGGCCGTTACAAAGAGCGATATGCGCTCGCCCTTGTCGTCTTCATAGAGCAGCATTGCCGCCTTGCTCTCGCCAGCCGGCAGCAACCTGCCGCCGACCAGTTGGAACCCGCTGCCGGTCAAGTCCGGCGCAACCAGCTTCAATCCGACCCGGTTGGACAGCCAGGTCAGCAGATGATCCTTGTCGCTTGCCGGCACTTCCACTGCATGCCGCTTCTCGGCGGCATAGATGACATGCGCGGCGATCGCCTGCTCGGCCAACTGATCCTCGGCCTGATCTTCCCGGCCAATACCGTCGCTGCCGGCAAAGTAGCCGCCAAGCCCGCCCGCGGCCAGTAGACCGGCAGCGGCGGCGGCAAGCCACCAGCGCGAGCGTGGCATTGGCGTCCTGGCTGGCGTCTCGCCAAGCACCACCTTGCGCAACCGCACCGGCACCGGCTCGTCGATCACGCCAGCGAAGGCATCTCGCAATGCCGTCCTGTCGGCGATGAAACGGGCGCTTTTCGCCTTCATCTCGGGAGTGGCGTCGAGCCATGCGTCATAGGCGGCGCGCTCATCGGCCGGCAACTCGCCGTCGAGTGCCATGTGGATGTCGCGTTCGGAGAAATCGCGGCGGATCATTTCTAGACGATCCTTATCGAACGGCGGCGTGCCGTGTCGTCCAGCAGTCCGCGCAACTCCTCGCGCCCGCGCGCGATGCGCGACATCAGCGTTCCCGCCGGCACTCCCAGGATGTTGGCGGCCTCGGCATAGGAAAAGCCTTCGATCGCGACCATGACGAGTGCGGCACGGCGGTCGGGGCTGATCGCCTGCAATGCGTCGACGATCTCGCGCGAGGCGATGCTTTCCACCTGCTCGGCCGGCTGTGCAACCGCCTCGCCCGCTTCCAGCGACAGCATCGCGGCTTCGCCGCGCCGGTTCACTTTGCGCATCTGGTCAATGAACAAATGATGCATGATCGTAAACAGCCACCTCCTGGGGCTTTCTCCCGTCTGCCAGTTGTCGAGCCGCATGAGGGCCCGTTCGAGACAGTCCTGGACGAGATCGTCGGCGGCGTCGCGGTCGCGCAACAACGAGCGTGCGTAGCGGCGCAGGCGCGGTATTTCGCCGAGGATTGCTGCCTTCTTTTCGTCCATGACCGCTGGTTTCGGAATTGCCCTATTCATCAGATTGAACGCGCCTTCGCGGCGCGACGCAAGCAGCCAGTGCGAAGCGGTCCACCGCCCCGGTCACCCAAGCAATGATGTAACGATGGAAGCGGCGGGTTTATTCCCGCAATCAATAGGAGGCCAACTATGCCAAATCGGTCTTGAGAAAGTCATTGCCTTTAAAGAGCAACGGAACATCAAGAGCCTTGGCGCAGGCGTAGGAAAAGCAATCACCAAAATTAAGGTCGGCCGGATGACCGACCGCTTTGCCGTACCGGATGCTGGCATCAATGGCGCGCCCCCCGATATCCTCGTTGATGGCTACATTGCGAGCGTCGATCTCAACAATGAACGCATCGACCAGATCGCGCGCCGCAGACAGCATTTCGGGAGTCGGCTTTTTGGCACCGGCATTCACTCGCCCGAGGGCAAGCGTAGCTTCGAGCCGAACAAGCGCTGAAATGTACAGCTGACCGTCGACGTCGGCGATCCGCTTCAGCAATTCCTCCCAACCCGATTCCTTGGCGAGAATTGCAACGACAACCGATGCGTCGACAAACATCAGTCTTCCCACATCTCGTCCATGAATGCCTTGATGTCGAAGGTGGTGTCGGACGGCCCCAACGCCGCTGCTTGCGCTTGAAGAACGGCAATCCTCTCCCGCAGCGGTTTGCGGGCGCGGCTTCGTTCAAGTTCGTGCAAAAGCGCGGTTCGCACGGCTTCCGTTTTGCTCGGCGCATTCGTCTCGCGCTGCAATTTCGTCGCCAGAGCATCTACCTCATCGTCGCGGATATAGAGCGGCATTTGAATATCTCCCGTGGAATATTCATATATTCCATTTTGAATATTCAAACAATGCTAACCCTCAAGTCTCTTTCGCCGCCCTGGTCAAAAGCCGCTGGTAAAACAGGCCGATGCCGATCAGCACGGCGCCAAGGCCGATGAAGGACAGTGCGCGAAGCACACCCTCCAGCTCCGACATGTCGAAGAGGAACACCTTCAGTACGGCGACCGCGATCAATGCGGCCGAGGCGATGCGCAGCACCTGTGATTTCAGCCAGACGCCGGCGGTCAGCAGCGCCACGCCGATGATCAGCCAGAGTGCCGAATAGGTGTAGGTTTCCAACTGGCCAAGGCCGCTCCACAAGCCGATGAACTCGCCCTTGAACAGGCGCCGCACCGACAACGTGGCATAGGCGAAGGCAAGCAGTGCCGCCACCAGCGCCAGCATGGCGGCATACCATTTCGGCCGCTTGTTGCGGGCATAGAGCGCAAGCCCTCCGGCCGCGACCGCCGGCAGGAGATAAGCGAGGAACAACAGGTTGAAGGCCGGGATCTGCCCGGTCGACTCGTCGGTGAAGAGCGGGTTCAGCACCAGGAAATGCTGCACGACGATGAAGGCGACCGAAATCACGCCCGCCGCCATGGACCCGTAGCGTAGCACGGAACTTGGCGAGCGCCTGTCGATGGCCACGAGTATGGCGCCGGCGCCGATCGCGATCAGCGTGTAGATGGCCTGTTCGGCAAGTGTGGGCGCATCGCTGTTGAGGACACCGCCATGCATGGCGTGGCGCACCAGCATGGCAAGCGTCAGCAGTGCAAACAGCGCCGCCGAAGCTTCCATGGCCAGGCGCGGCCGGCCGTCGGTGGTGCGGGCCAGTTGCCAGGCGGCGAAAGCGAAGGCGAGCGCCGGCACGCCATAGCCCGGCAGCAGCCAGTTGAAAACCGGGGTCGTCGACAGGAACCCGGCACCGACGACGGTCGGATCGAAGATGACACGTCCAAGCACCGCCGCGACCGCGCCGACCGAAATCCAGCCGAGCACCGGATAGGAACGCCAGCGTGTGGCCAGCGCCGGCACGATTGCGGCCGCACCAAGCAGGATGGTTGTCCAGCCGGAACTGAAGGCCATATGCAGCATCAGCAGGCCTGCGAGCGCGGCTCCGCCGAGCGCGAAGGATACGGCCGCCCTGCCCTGCAACGGCGGTTGCTCGCCGCGCGCGATCCACTCGCCGCCGGCAGCGAAAACCACGACCAGCAGCGCCGCCACGGCGGCGTAGGCAAGATCGCGGTCGAGATTGCCGAACGTGAACCAGAGTGCCAGCAGGACGACCAACGGCACGATGACGCCCCACGCCGCCCATGACGCAGCGCGGAAGTGGGGCGCGGCGGCAAATTTGCGGGCGGCCCAGAAACCGGCGCCGATGAAGACAAGGCCAAGCGCAACACCGATGCGCAAGGTCAGTGCGTTCGATGTCGCCAGGGGCACGGCGTCGATACCCAAGACGTCGCCGGAAAAATCGGAAGCGATCGAAGTCGGCGGGATGATGCCGAGATAGATCAGCACCGTCACCAGTCCCGCCGCATAGAGCAGTGGCAGCGCCGGGGGGCGGTAGAGCGCGACGGCCACCATCGCGGCGAGCACGACGGCTCCCGGCAAGGCATCGCCGGCAGCGACGAAGGCCGCATCGACCGAAAGGTCCAGCGCCGAGAGGGCAACAAACAAGCCCGGCGCGACGGAGGGCCAGTCGAAAGCCCTGCCTGATCCGCTTTCGTCGCTGCGGCGGCCGAGCCAGACGAAGGCGAGCACGGCCAGCGTGACGGTGTTCACGAACAGGATCACGGATAAATTCGCGCCCGGCGCATCGGTCATGTAGAGGATCGTCCAGATGCCGGTACCGACAAAGGCCGCCGTCATCAGCAACTTCCAATCGCGCATGCGGGCAATGACGCCGCTGGCGGCAAGCACGATCGCCAGATGCCGAACAGGGCCCAGGGATTGGGCGCCCGAGAAGCGATCAGCATCGGCGTCCCCATGGCGCCGACGAGGCCGATACCAGCCAGCGCCTGGCCGTGGACAAGGGCGGCGGCAATCGTCGCTATGCCGATGGCGCCGAGCAGCGTGAAGGCGAGCGCCGGCCCGATAAATCCGTAGATGCCATGTGCGGCATAGACGGCGCCAAACAGGATGAAGGCGCCCGCCGCAGTCAGGATCGCCGGGATGTAGGCGCCTGCGGCGCCTTGCACGGGCACCCTGAAGCCGGTGCGGCGAATGAATTCGCCGGCTGCAATCAGCACAAGGCCGAGCAGCCCGGCCATGGTCAGCCGCACACCGGGGCCGAAAATTCCGGCTTCGATCGTGTAGCGGATGAGAAACAGGCCGCCCAGCGCCAGTGCCAAACCGCCGACCCAGACCGCCCAGCGGGTGCCGAGCGCCGTTTCGATATCGGGTTTGCCGGGCGCTTTCACCGCTGCGACAGGCTCGGCTACCTTGGGCGCCGCCTCGCCTGGTGTCCATGGTCCCGGCTTGACCTCGTCCGTCACGGCGTCGGTTTCCAGAGCCGGCAGCGCCTGCCCGGTGGCTGCCTCGCTGGCCGTTGGCGAAACGACCACGGCCGCAGCAACAACGGCTTCGGCCGGCTGGCCCTCGGTCGCCGCCGGTTCGGACTGCTTGGCGAGAGGCGGCACGGCGCCGGAAAGGACGAGGCTCCGCAGTGCGCCTAGCTCACGCTCGATCAGTCCGATGCGGCTCTGCTGGCGCGAAATGATGACGAACAGCGCGATGATGGCGACAAGGCCGATCAGGCTTTCAAACATGGCGGCTCCCCCAAACCAGACCAGTTGCTACTGACAATCAAATGTGGCCTGCAAACGACCAGCCAACGGCCGTCGGATCGGCGGCTGGAAAGATCGAGCATGTTTCGGCGTCGAAAGCCAGCGGCTTGCGCCCATTGGCCCTCGGCATCGCTTGCGAATGGCCGGTTTCCGGAACATTGCCTGCCAAACCCGCAGCCGATGGCCTATGATACCTTGGCCGCAAAGGGTTCTCCAAGCGATGTCATGGGAATACGTATGCCGCAACGAAGCGCAGGACTGCTGATCTACCGGCGAAACGCCGGGGCCCTCCAGTTCCTGCTCGTCCATCCGGGTGGACCGTTCTGGGCAAGAAAAGACGAGGGGGCATGGTCTATCCCCAAAGGGCTCGTCGACGAAGGCGAGGACGAGTTGAAAGCCGCCCAACGTGAGGCGGAAGAAGAACTCGGCGTCGCCATCAACGGCGACTTCCAGCCTGTCGGCAGTTATCGGCAGCCTGGCGGCAAGATCGTGAGTGCGTGGAGCGTCGAGGCCGACGTCGACACCGATGCCATCAAAAGCAACATGTTCACCATGGAGTGGCCACCACGGTCGGGATCCATGAAGGCATTTCCCGAAGTGGACCGGGCCGGTTGGTTTTCAGAGTTGGAGGCCGGTCTCAAGATACTCAAAGGCCAGCGCGCGATCCTGGACGATTTCGTGGAACGGCAAAATGCCGGATAACATCCGCTGTTATCACCGCTCGCCCAGTGCGCCTTAGGACGATTCCTATCGTGCCGCCAGATTGGAGGCCGGGAAGATCGAGCATGTCTCGGTGCCGAAAGCCAGCAGCTTGCCGCCGGCGTCCTTCAGCGTCGCTTCCGAAACGGCCAGCGTGCGGCCCTTGTGAATGACCTTGCCCTCACAGACCACCTCTCCGGTCCTGGGCGTGATCGGCCGCGTCAGGTTCACCTTGAATTCCGCCGTCGTATAGGCCTCGCCTTTTGCGAGCAGCGTCTGCACGGCGCAGGCAAGCGCCGAATCGAGCAGTGTCGCCGCCCAGCCGCCATGCACGCCCCCCAACGGGTTCAGGTGGCGCTCGTTCGGCACACCCCGAAACACGGCACGGCCTTCCGAGACTTCGGTCAGCGCGAAGCTGAGCTGGAAGGAAATCGGCGGCGCCGGATATTTGCCATCGATGATGCGCTGCAAAAGTTCCAGGCCGGTGTAGGCAAGCATGTCGGCATGCGGAATGGTGCCGAGGCCGAGCGGCGAGACCCGGCCTGGATAAAGTTCCACTTCGCTCATGTGATGATTTCTCTCGCGGCGGTTTCTCCCGACAGGCCTTTTGTCGTGTGGTGCTTGCGCAGCGCGGCGAGGAAGCCGGAGCGCGCGTCCGGCTGCTCGATGCCGCGCGGCTCGTAGACGTGACGGGTGAAGAAGAAGCCGGTGAGCCGGAAGGCATCCTGGATCGCCGCCGGATCGGCGCGCAGGCCGGAGCCACGCAGGAAGGCCGGCAGCGCCAGCATCTTGTCGCGCCAGGGCGCGCCGGCTTCCCGCGACACCGCTCGGCCCGATTTCGGCGAGACATAGGCAAGATCCTGCCGCGTGCCGGTCGCGGCGCACTGGCTGAGATCGAGACCGAAACCCAGTTCGTCGAGGATCAGGAGCTCGAAACGGGCCACCAGTTCGCCGGCCGCATCGACGTCATCGAGATGCACAATCATCACCGACAGCGCCTCGTAGAGGCCGCCATGGGCGTCGCGCTCGGGCAACAGGCGCAGATGCGCGGCCATGGTCTGCAGGCCATACACGGCGACCGCACTCTCCATCAACCTGGCCGCATTCATCTCGATCGCTTCGGCCTGGAACGTGCCGAGGTGCTCATCAAGGCGCGCCCGCCAAAGCAGGTCGACACGGTTGCCGGGCTGGAGAACAGGCTGCTGCTTGCGCGAGCGCCCGCCACGCACGAGGCCGAGATGGCGGCCATGCGCACGCGTCATCACCTCGAGGATGGCGCTGGTTTCGCCATGCTTGCGGGTGCCGAGAATGATTCCCTCGTCGCGCCATTCCATGCCTGGAGCATTTCACCGATCGGGTGGCGAAATCAAGGTACGGGCTTGGTGCCTGGGCTGGCTCTCGCAAGGGTGCATAAAAAGCCGCCCGCAGCATAGCGGCGGGCGGTCTGGTGGGGTCAGTCGATCCGTTAGAACGAGCGCTGGAAGCGGAGGATGCCGCCGACGCTGCTCTTCTTGTCGGCCTTGGTCCAGTTGTTGAAGTCGGCGTCGTCGAATTTTCCTGCATTGAGGTAATCGACTTCAGCCGTGATCGTGTAACCGGGCACAATCGTGTATGCGACGTTGGCAGCGACGCCGAGGTTCTTCCAGTCGTCATAGGAGATCTGGGCGTTGAACGAGGTCTTGTCGTTGAACTTGTAGGTGCCGCCACCCCAGATCGCCCAGTTTCCACCCCACGGCTTGTATTGGGTGCGGCCCGTGCCGAAGTCGTTGATGTTGTCGTTGGTGCCGTAGCCGCCCATGACGAACAGCGTCAGTTCCTTGCCGACATTGACGTCCAAGCGAACCTTGCCGGCCACTTCCTCGTAATTGCTGTCATAGGCGACGACGCCGGTGACCGCACCCCAGTCGCCCTTGTACTTCAAGCCGCCGACGACATGCGGAACATAGCTGTCGATCGTGTTGACGCCGGTACCTTCTTCGAGCGAGACCACGGCCGAGAAGCCGCTGCCAGCGTCGAAATAGTACTGCACGACGTTGGTATCCTTGATACCGTACGGGATGATCGTGTCCTGGATGACGTTGCCGGCATAGCCGATAAACGAATCGTATGCCGTTTCATCCTTACCGACGCGCAGACCGCCGAGCTGAATCCAGGCGAAGTTGAGGGTCGTCGCCTTGTTGCCGGCCTGCCAGCCAGTGCCGCCAGTCTCATAGTCGCCGCTGCTGTTGCCAAATTGAAAGCGAGTCTCGGTGTAGGTCTTCAACGTACCGAGCTCGGTTTCCTGGCCGGTCCAGGTCTTCAGCGCGAAGCGCATGTTCTTGTAGTAGGTGTCGTGGCTATCGCCGTCCATGTGATCGGCAACGTCGTTGACGCCATCCAGCGTGCCGCTGTCGCCGACGCCTATGTCATAGCGGAGATAGCCGCCGATGCGCAGGCAGGTCTCGGTGCCGGGGATATAGAAGTAGCCGGCGCCGTAGACGTCGCAGATCCTGACGTATTCAGCGGGTTCCGGCTCGGCGACGACGACAGCGTCAGCGGCGCGAGCGCCGGAGACCGCGATCAGTGCCGCGGCTGAGCCGAGAAGAAGGCTCTTGATGTTCATTTTCTGACCTCTCCAGTCAAAGTTAAAAATGGCTTCGGATTTTGGTTGGCGGATATATTTTCCCGCCTCACCACAACGAAAAAGGCCCGCACCGCGTCCCCTTTTCGCGGCGAACATACCCATCAATCTTCCGCCTTCAATGACAATTCCACAAACATTCGGGATTGATGACATAGATTAAATCCGTGTTGCAGAAATATCACTGGAGAATTCACTTCAAATTACGGAACCGCACAAGTGGAACATTGTCATATTTCCGAAATAATTCCCTGTATGCTCCAATTTTATGATGATATTCCACGGATACCGATTGTTTGAGAAATTTCGCTTAAATAAATCCACTTCCGTGGTCGTTTCTACCTAGCCATTCCCCAGCCACGTGAAACCGAAGCCGATCCCCTCGAAGGAGTCTTTTCAGCGGGTCACGGGCACGCCGCGACGGACCATGGGCCATGATGGGAAGATCAATCCAACGTCGGCGGACTCGTCTGCAAGAATCCGCGCTGGCCAACTGAGAAGTCGACCCAACGGAACCTCGGCGTCCCTGGTCGATAGCCACCAGCCAACGGTTTGGGTCATTATTACCGGCGCTTGTGGTCGGCCAACACCGCGTCGATCACGTGCCAGGATTGTTCGATCTCGGCCGAGTTGACGTCTATCTCGCCGGCGGCGGTGATCAGCGCCTTCCACAGTGCCCAGCCGCGGCCGCGCGCCCAGGTCGCGTCGTCGACGCCGAGGCCAGCGCGGAACACTTCACGGCTTTGCCCCTCGAACAACGTCCAGGCAATCGCCAGATCGCATGAGGGATCGCCGACGCCGGAGGTGCCGAAGTCGATCACCGCGCTTAGCCTGCCGTGTTCAACCAGAAGATTGCCCCAACTGACATCGCCGTGGAACCAGACGGGTGGGCCTTGCCAAGGGGCGGCAAGAGCCGTTTCCCAGACAGCGCTTGCCGCGCCGGCGTCGATACGGGTGTCGAGCGCCGCGATCGCTTGTCTCGTCTCGCCGTCATAGACGTTCAGCGGCCCGCCGCGAAAGAAATTGTGTTGGCCCGGCCCCGGTCCGCCAGCCGGGTCGATCCGCTTCAGCGCAATCAGAAAGCCGGCCAGGTCCGCCGCGAATTCCGACAGGTTGGCGATACGCTCGCGCTTTGCAGTCTCACCTTCGATCCACCTGTAGACGGACCAATGCCACGGATAGCCTTCGGCCGGGGCTCCCATCGCCAGCGGTATAGGGATGGGCAGCGGCAACAGCGGCGCCAGCCTCGGCAGCCAGCGATGTTCCTTCTCCACTTGCAGGGAATAGGCGGCGGCACTGGGCAACCGAACGGTCATCTCGTCGCCGAGACGAAAGCTTCTGTTGTCCCATCCGCCAGGTTCAATCGGCCGAACCGCAAGATCCCTCCAGCGAGGAAATTGCGCCGCGATCAACCGGCTGACCAAAGCTGCGTCGATGTTCGACTTGCTATCCATCCATCCTAGTGCGGAAACTCGAGCCCCATCTCACGGTAGCGTTCGGGATCGTCGCCCCAGTTCTCGCGCACCTTGACGAACAGGAACAGATGCACCTTTTGCTCGAGGATGCCGGCGATTTCCATACGCGCCGCCTGGCCGATGGCACGGATGGTCTCGCCCTTGTGGCCGAGCACGATCTTCTTCTGGCTGTCGCGTTCGACATAGATGACCTGCTCGATGCGCACCGAGCCGTCCTTCTTCTCTTCCCATTTCTCGGTTTCGATGTGCGAGGAATAGGGCAGTTCCTGATGCAGCCTGAGATAGAGCTTCTCGCGAGTGATCTCGGCGGCGAGCTGGCGCATCGGCAGATCGGAGATCTGGTCTTCCGGATAATACCAGGGCCCCACCGGGAGCGCCTCGGCAAGGTAATCGAGAAGGTCCTTGCAGCCGGAGCCGGTCAGCGCCGAAACCATGAAGGTGCGCTTGAACGGCACTCTTTCGTTCGCTGCTGCCGCCAGAGCCAACAACGCCTCCGGCTTGACGCGGTCGACCTTGTTGAGGATCAGCGCCATCGGCTGGCGCACATCCTTCAGGCGTTCGAGAATGGCGTCGGCATCACCTCTAATGCCACGCTCGGCATCGATCAGGAGCAGCACGATATCGGCATCCTTGGCGCCGCCCCAGGCTGTCGTCACCATTGCCGTGTCGAGACGCCGCTTTGGCTTGAAGATGCCCGGCGTATCGACGAAGACGATCTGCGCGTTGTCGTGCGTGGCGATGCCTCTGACGATGGCACGCGTCGTCTGCACCTTGTGGGTGACGATTGACACCTTGGCGCCGACAAGCTGGTTGACCAGCGTCGACTTGCCGGCATTGGGCGCACCGATCAGCGCTACGAAGCCGGAATGCGTAACGGCCGCAGGCGCGGCCGGAACCGTGTCTTCCGTGGCTGTCATGCCGCGTCTCCCTGATCGATCCAGACACCTTCACGAATCAGAAGGGCGGCGGCGGCGGCCTGCTCGGCCTCGCGTTTGGAGCGGC
The DNA here is from genome assembly GCF_020165475.1 of Mesorhizobium sp. BR1-1-15. Classification (NCBI taxonomy): domain Bacteria; kingdom Pseudomonadati; phylum Pseudomonadota; class Alphaproteobacteria; order Hyphomicrobiales; family Phyllobacteriaceae; genus Mesorhizobium; species Mesorhizobium sp. BR1-1-15. Next base: position 106,309 of record NZ_JAIUIF010000001.1, read on the forward strand.
CGCTGCCGACAGCCGGCTGGAACCCACCAACCATGACACTGACGGTGAACAGCGGATCGTGATCCGGCCCCTCGCGGCTATCGATGCGGTAGACGGGCACGGCGCTTGCCGCCTGATGCGCCCATTCCTGCAACTCGGTCTTGGCGTCGCGTCGGCCGGCGCCCGACGCCTGCGAGCGCGGCTGCCAATATTTGTGGATGAAAGCGCGCGCCGCTTCCAGCCCTCCGTCGAGGTAGAGCACGGCGATCAGCGATTCCAGTGCGTCGGCGCGCAGATTGACGCGCTTGCGTCCCTCGAGCCCTTGAACGTCGGATCCGGCGCGGATCAGCTCCGGCAGACCAATATGTTCGGCGATCTCCGACAGCGCCTCGGCATTGACCAGCGCGTTGAAACGCAGCGACAATTCGCCTTCCGCCGCATCGGGAAACGCGGCCAGCAGCATATCGGCCACCACCAGGCCGAGAACCCGGTCGCCCAGGAACTCAAAGCGCTCATAGTCGGTGCCGGCATTGGCGCCGCGGGCGCTGGCATGGGTCAAGGCACGCTGCAGGCGCCGGCGGTCGGCAAAGGCATGGCCCGTGCGTTCCACCAGCGCTTCGGCGAGCGCGTCGGCGGTCAGCCGTCTTGTCGCCGCCATGACCCTAATTAACGAAGTGGAAGAGGCGCGAAGCACGCATAAGCGACGGCCATTTCCAAATTTCGAGCGGGCTCGCCTTGCCGGCGATCGAGAAGAAAACAAGGTTGGCCCGGCCAACCAGGTTTTCGGCCGGAACGTAGCCGACGGAGAATCGGCTGTCGGCGGAGTTGTCCCTGTTGTCGCCCATCATGAAATAGTGACCGGGCGGAACATCGAACTCGCGCGTGTTGTCGCCGATCGAGTTCGGCGACAGATCCAGCGTGTCGTAGCTGACGCCGTTGGGCAGCGTCTCGCGATAGACGTCGATCGGATAGTCCTTTTCGGTGATGTCGGGATTGTCGATCTGACCGGTCTTCACGCGCGGGACTCCGACGCCGTTGATGAACAGCTGCCCGTCCTTCACCTGAATCTTGTCGCCGGGCAGGCCCACCACACGTTTGATGTAGTCAACGGACGGGTCCGGCGGGAACTTGAACACCACCACGTCGCCGCGCTTCGGCTCGGAGCCCCAGATGCGGCCCGAGAAGATGTCCGGGCCGAAGGGCAGCGAATAACGGGAATAGCCGTAAGACCATTTGGTGACGAAGAGATAGTCGCCCTCGAGCAGCGTCGGCCGCATCGAACCCGACGGGATCGAAAAGGGTTGGAACAAGAGCGTGCGAATGACCAAGGCAAGCAAGAGCGCCTGGACGATGACGCTGACGGTTTCGCCAAGCCCGCCGGATTTCTTCTGGGGTTTTTCAGCCACGCTCATGTCGTCCTCGATTGTGCGTTGGATGGTATAGAGTCTCGGCGCGCGCTGGGCAACGTCATGCCGGTGGTCAGATGCAATCAATGTGGCGCTTGTTCGACGGGCAACGCTTCGATGATCACAAAGGCTTGAGCAAGCGGAAAATCATCCGTGATGGTGAGATGGATCATCGCCCGATGGCCCTTTGGCAGAATCGCGTTCAGCCGCGCCTCGGCGCCACCGGTCAGTGCCATGGTGGGCGCGCCGCTCGGAAGATTGACGACACCCATGTCGCGCCAGAACACGCCCTGCGCCAGGCCGGTGCCCAGTGCCTTGGCGCAGGCCTCCTTGGCTGCGAAGCGCTTGGCGTAGGAGGCCGCCCGCGCCCGACGGTTTTCGGAGCGGGCTTGCTCGACCTCGGTGTAGATTCTCTGGATAAAGCGCTGGCCATGGCGCTCCAAGGACTTTTCAATGCGTCTGATATCGATCAGATCGCTGCCGATGCCGATGATCATCGCGCGGTGGAACCGATGCTTGCGCTTGGGTGAGACGATTGCTCATGGCGGGCCGCGCGCTCTGCCAGCCGTTTGCGCCGCTGCTCGCGAAAGGCGTTCATGCCCCAGCGCGTGATGGCGTAGAACAGAACCCCAAAGGCCAGTCCAAGCGGTATCGCACCGATCAGCATCGGCTTCAGCACCGGGGCCCACAATTGCGCGAAGGAAAGGTTGTGCAGCATCTCGCCCAGATGTGCTGGCGGGCCGTGCGCCGGCAGGCGGCTGTGCAGGATCAGCTTGCCGGTCTCCCAGGAGGCGCCCCACAGCAGCGGGAACGTCAGTGGATTGCCGAAGAATACGGCGCCAAGTGCGGCCGCCACCAGATTGCCGGCTATGAGCCAGCACAGCACCGCGGCAATGGCGAAATGGAAACCCACCGGAAAGAACGAAGCAAAGACGCCAGCGGCGACGCCGGCCGCCACCGCATGCGGCGTGGCCTTCAGCCGCAGGATGCGCTTGGAGAAGTACTGCAGCGAGCGCGAAAACGACCGGCGCGGCCATAGATAGGTACGCACCCGCTCCAAGAGGCCATCAGGCTCGCGGCGTCGAAAAAGCACTCTATTCCAATTCCTGATCTACCAATACCCGCCGTCCTGCCACCCAAGCCAGGTCACAGCAACTTATCTTGCGCTTCCGGGGCGCAGGAAGGCAACAACGACTTTGATATAGCGACAGGCTGCCTTCGGAACAACGAAACGCTGCCGCGATGGTCTGCCGCAGGGGGTAACAAGATCGCCATTGAGGCGAAACTGAGGAGAAGAGAAGGATGGCCGGCATGACCACCATTCGACCAGCGCGAGAGGACGACGCGAAAGAGTTGCCCGATATCGAGCAATCCGCCGGGCTGGCGTTTCGTTCCATACCGGACCTCGCCTGGATCGCGCACGGCATGCCGGTGAGCCGGCGCTGCGCAATGCTGCTCGATCTCGCGCGGATTTAACGGCGGCTATTCCAGATATTCACTGACCTCGATCAGATTGTCGTCGGGATCGCGGAAATAGACAGACATCATGCGGCCGCGTGCGCCGATCCGCTCTACTGGTCCAAGTTCCACCGCCACACGATCGGCTTCGAGACTGGCGAGGAGTTCGCCGAGCGGCCGATCGGTGATCAGGCAGAAATCACCGGCTCCGGGCGTCGGCGACTTCGCCTTCGGCTCGAAGGTGCGGCCGACCTCGTGGACATTGATCTTTTGGTTGCCGAAAGCCAGGGCTGTCGGCAGGCTCGGCGTATCGATGCGCTTAAAGCCCAGAACGCGCTGGTAAAAGGCGCAGGTCGCCTCGAGTGAGGCCACCGTCAGCACGAAATGATCGATACTGATGATCATCCCGCCCCTCTCAGATATTGCGACTGCCCGGCTTGATCGCCGGTATGGCGGCGAGTTCCGGCGGCAGCCGATCGGCCGGATAGGCCGGCACCTCGTACTCGGCGAGGGCGATCAGCGGCACGCCGACATCGGTCTTGCCGGCGGAGCGGTCGATGATGCAGGCCGCCGCCGTGACCTCGGCGCCAAGTTCGCGCAGGCAGTCGATGGTCTCGCGGATAGACAATCCAGTGGTGACGATGTCCTCGACAATGACGACACGCGCGCCGCGCGCGATCTCGAAGCGGCGCAGCCGGAACTCGCCCCCTTCCCGCTCGACCCAGATCGCCGGCACGCCAAGATGGCGCGAAGTCTCGTAGGCCGGGATCAGCCCGCCGATGGCCGGGCCGACGACATAGTCGATTTTACCCGGCACGGCGGCGCGGATCTTTTCGGCCAGCGCCTTGCACAGCCGCTCGGTCTTATCGGCATGCATGAACACGCGCGCCTTCTGCAGGAAGACCGGGCTGCGCAGACCCGACGTCAGGATGAAATGCCCCTCCAGGACAGCACCAGCCTGGCGAAAAATATCTAGCACTTCGTCCGTATTCATCCGTCTATCCCCGTGTAGATCAGCCGAGTTAGCCATTGACACGCCGTGCATCGCTGACGCTCGAATTGTCCTTGAGCTGCGACAGCAGCCGGTTGAGATGCTTCAGATCCCAGACTTCGAGATCGATCAGCATTTCGGTGAAATCGGGCGCGGTGCGCACCATTGACAGCGTATGGATGTTGGCATCGTTCGAGGCAACGACCTGAGCGATGTCGGCGAGCGATCCCGGTGCATTGATGGCGGTGACGGAAACACGAGCGGGAAAGCGTTCCTTGGTGCGCTCGTCGATGTCCCAGCGCACGTCAATCCAGCGCTCGGGCTGGTCGTCGAAAGCCTGCAGCGCCGGCGACTGGATCGGATAGATGGTGATGCCGGTGCCCGGCTGTACGATTCCGACGATGCGGTCGCCAGGCACCGCCCCTTCCGGCGCGAAACGCACCGGCAGGTCGCCGCGCACGCCACGGATCGGCACCGCCCCGTCGCGCGGCTGGTCCTTGTCCTTGCGCGCGGCACGGCCCGGGATCTGGAACAGCATGCCGGCGGCGTTGCGAATCTTCGACCAGCCTTCCTCGCGCTGCTTGGGCGCCGCCGGCGTGACGCGCTCGTCCTTGTAATCGGGGAAGACGGCTTTCATGACGTCGGTGGACGCCAATTCGCCGCGGCCGACGGATGCCAGCACATCCTCGATGTCCTTGCGCGCCAGCCGGTGCAGGACGGGCTTCAGGCTTTCCTTGGTGAAATTCTTGCCGGCCCGCTCGAAAGCCCGTTCGAGAATGCGCGCGCCGAGACCCGAATACTGCTTGCGGATGGCGTTCTTGGTGGCGCGGCGAATGGCGGCGCGCGCCTTGCCAGTGACGACGACGGATTCCCATGCGGCCGGCGGCACCTGCGCCTTGGAGCGGATGATCTCCACCTCGTCGCCATTCTTCAGCTCCGTCATCAGCGGCATGATGCGGCCGTTGACCTTGGCGCCGACGCAGGTGTCGCCGACATCGGTGTGAACCGCATAGGCGAAGTCGATCGGCGTGGCACCTTTCGGCAGCGCGATCAGCATGCCCTTGGGGGTGAAGCAGAACACCTGGTCCTGGAACAGTTCCAGCTTGGTGTTCTCGAGGAAATCCTCGGGATTGTCGCCCTCGGCGAGCTGTTCGATCGTGCGCCTCAGCCAGGCATAGGCATTGGTTTCCTTCGAGATCGAATGGGCCGTGCCGTTCGCCTTGCCGCCGGTATCCTTGTAGATGGAATGGGCGGCGACGCCATATTCAGCGATCTTGTTCATCTCGCGGGTGCGGATCTGAAGCTCGACGCGCTGGCGCGACGGCCCGACGATGGTGGTGTGGATCGAACGGTAATCGTTCTGCTTCGGCGTCGAGATGTAGTCCTTGAAACGGCCGGGCACCATCGACCAGGCGGTGTGGATGGCGCCAAGCGCGCGATAGCAGTCCTCGACATTGTCGACGACAACGCGAAAGCCGAAAATGTCGGACAATTGCTCGAAAGAGAGCGCCTTGGCCTCCATCTTGCGGAACACCGACCACGGCTTCTTCTGCCGGCTTTTGACGCCTGCATTGATCGCGTGTTTCTCGAACAGAGCCGACAGCGCTTTCTCGATCTCCGACAGCACACCCTTGTTGCGCTCGAAAATCTCGGCGAGCCTGGCGGTGACGGCGCGATAGGCTTCCGGATTGATGTAGCGGAAGGCGATCTCCTCCAGTTCCTCGCGCATGCCCTGCATGCCCATGCGCCCGGCCAGCGGCGCATAGATATCCATCGTCTCCTCGGCGATGCGCAGGCGCTTGGCTTCCGGCACATGGTCGAGGGTGCGCATGTTGTGCAAGCGGTCGGCGAGCTTGACCAGAAGCACGCGCACATCTTCGGAGATCGCCAGCAGAAGCTTGCGCAAATTCTCGGCCTGCTCGGCCTTCTTGGAGACGAGGTCGAGCTTCTTCAACTTGGTCAGACCCTCGACCAGCTTGCCCATCTCGGGCCCGAACAGTTCGTCGATCTCGGCCCTGGTCGCCGTGGTGTCCTCGATCGTGTCATGCAGCAGGGCGACGGCGATCGTCGCCTCGTCCATGTGCATTTCGGTGAGGATGGCGGCGACTTCGAGCGGATGCGAGAAATAGGGGTCGCCGGAAGCGCGCTTCTGGTGGCCATGCTTCTGCATGGCATAGACATAGGCCTTGTTGAGCAACGCCTCGTTGACGTCAGGCTTGTAGCGCTGGACGCGCTCGACAAGCTCATACTGACGCATCATGGGCGGAATCTCTCGGCGATGAAATGAATCATGCGCCGCACTGCTGCACGGCGCATGTCATAGATAGCCACGAAACTGCCGGGACGGAAGTGCCGGAAGATTGTTCCAGGCGCCTCCGCAAAGCAGTCTTAGTAGTCGTCGCTCTTTTCCGGCGGCACCAGGCCTTCGATGCCGGCCAGCAGGTCTTCCTCGGTCATGCGATCGAAGGCGATGTTGTCCTCGGCATCATCGGTATCGGCGGCCGTGACGGCGGCGCCGGTCTGATCGGCGATCGCCTCGCCATCGGCTTCGGGCTCGTCGACCTCGACATGCTTCTGCAGCGAATGGATCAGGTCTTCCTTGAGGTCGTCCGGCGACAATGTCTCATCGGCGATCTCGCGCAGTGCGATGACCGGGTTCTTGTCATTGTCGCGCGGGACGGTGATCTGCGCGCCCTGGCTGATCTGACGAGCACGGTGGCCGGCCAGAAGCACCAGTTCGAAGCGGTTGTCGACCTTGTCGATGCAATCTTCAACGGTTACGCGGGCCATGGATTGCCCCTTTCATGCCTGGATTTAATGGAAAACAGGCGCGGTCAATAACCCGAACGCCGCGGAAATACAAGCATTATGGAATGCCGGGGCCGGAGAACGGACGATCTGTCATTGCTTTGTCGGATTTCCCCCGAAACCGGTTTCGGTCGAGCTCCGGTGCGCCCGGTACCAAGCCGGCGATCACAATTGCTTGCAGTGCGGCAACGAACCCTTGGATTGCCACAAAACTGGCGTTATTTCGAAAAGCGTAAGGTCAGCCGGTTTATTGCGAACCCTACTGATAGTCGCATTTCGTTTTGATGGCCGCTTATTTCGAAAAGGAATTTTTCCATGTTCGACCCCCGTGAAAAGATCGCCCTGTTCATCGACGGCGCCAATCTCTACGCCACGTCGCGCGCGCTCGGTTTCGACATCGATTATCGCAAGCTCCTGTCGAGCTTCCAGAAACGCGGTTACCTGCTGCGCGCCTACTATTACACCGCCCTGGTCGAGGATCAGGAATATTCCTCGATCCGGCCGCTGATCGACTGGCTCGACTATAACGGCTTCAAGGTCGTCACCAAGCCGGCCAAGGAATTCACCGACTCGACCGGCCGCCGCAAGATCAAGGGCAACATGGACATCGAATTGACCGTCGATGCGCTGGAACTGGCCGATGTCGTCGACCACTATGTCATCTTCTCCGGGGACGGCGATTTCCGCACGCTGGTCGAGGCGCTGCAGCGGCGCGGGCGCAAGGTGTCGATCGTCTCGACCATGGCCTCGCAGCCGCCGATGATCTCCGACGATCTGCGTCGCCAGGCCGACCATTTCATCGACCTGATGACGTTGAAGAACGAGGTGGGCCGCGATCCCTCCGAAAGGCCGGTGCGCCGACCCGAACCGGCCGAGACGGAAGAGGACGAGTACTGAGGGCGGCTGCGTTGGCCGCACATCTGGCCGCCTCCCCGGAACCCGATCGCGATTGCCCGCTCTGTCCGCGGCTGCACGGTTTCATTGCCGAGTGGCGGCAACGCGAGCCATCGTGGTTCAACGCGCCGGTTCCGACCTTCCTGCCGCCCGAAGGCGACGATTCGGTCCGGCTGCTGATCGTCGGGCTTGCGCCCGGCCTGCGCGGAGCGAACCGCACGGGCCGGCCTTTCACGGGCGACTATGCCGGCGACCTGCTCTACGGCACGTTGATCGCGCACGGCTTGGCGCGCGGCGAGTTCAAGGCACGGCCTGACGATGGGTTGGAGCTCGTTGGAACGGCAATCACCAACGCCGTCCGCTGCGTGCCTCCCGAGAACAAGCCTGTGGGCGCCGAGATCGCCACCTGCCGGACTTTCCTTGTGCCGACGATCGCACGGTTTCCCAATTTGCGGGCCGTGCTGACACTTGGTTCGATCGCGCACCAGTCGACCGTGCGGGCACTGGGCCAGCGCGTCGCCGCCTATCCCTTCAAGCATGGCGGGCGGCAGGAGGCCGATGGCATTACGCTGTTTTCCAGCTATCACTGCTCGCGCTACAACACCAACACCGGCGTGCTGACCGAAGGGATGTTCGTCAGCGTTTTCAGGGAAATTGCGGCGTTCCTGGATTCGTAGGGTCTGGATTGGCTTACAACGCCGGCGCGAACAATGCGGACAGTTTCTCCTGACCTCCTTGCAGGACGTTCAGGTCGACGTCACCGACGATGCCCTCGACGCGGCCCCTGTTGTGGTACTGCCAGTAGACCCAATCGTCGCGACCCGGCTCGAGCAGCAGTGAGCGAAGCCAAAGCGGACGGGCGGCGATCTGTCCTGCATAGGCCGTTGCTGCATCGTCGGTCAGATAGATGATGGCTTTCTTGCCAAAGGCGGCTTCAACGGGACCGAGGAAGGCCTGGAGTTCGGTGTCGAGTTGTTCGGGCGAAGGACGCTGCGGGCAATTGCCGCCGAACTCGATGTCGACAACCGGCGGCAGCAAAGGCTGGTCGTGCGGCACCACGGCGATGAAATTCTTCGCCTGGTCGGCGCCCGGCCGGCAGAAGGTGAAAAAGTGATAGGCGCCGACAGCGAGCCCGGCAGCACGAGCCTCGCGCAGATTGGTAGCAAAGGCATCGTCGACATGATCGCCGCCCTCGGTCGCCTTGATGACCGCAAAGGCGATATCGGCGGCGGCAACGCGTCGCCAGTCGATCCGGCCCTGATGATGCGAAACGTCGATGCCCCTGACAGGATATTTGCCGCGATCCGGAGAAAACGCATGGAAATAGAAGAAGCCGCCAGCGACCATGAGCATTGCAAAAACCAGGCTGACCGATCCCCAGAGGATGATCCGGTTCTTCAAGACTGTCCCCTCCGGTATTCTGGCTCCTTGGCTAGAACCCTGAAAGCCAAACACTTATCCGCTTGGCTACCGCCTGATGGCTGTCACCCGCGCTCTTTCAAGAGCCTGCCCTTCTCACGCGACCAGTCGCGCTGCTTTTCCGTCTCGCGCTTGTCGTGCAGCTTCTTGCCGCGACCTACGGCGAGCAGCAGCTTGGCCCGGCCCTGGTCGTTGAAATAGATCTTCAGCGGCACCAGGGTCATGCCTTCGCGGTCGACGCTCTGCGACAGCCTGGCCATCTCGCGCTTGTTGAGCAGCAGTTTGCGGCGCCGGCGCGGCTCGTGGTTGAAGCGGTTGGCCTGCAGATATTCCGGTAGATAGGAGTTGATCAGCCAGATCTCGCCGCCCTCGACCGAGGCATAGCTGTCCTGGATGTTGGCCTGGCCCTGGCGCAGCGACTTGACCTCGGTGCCGGTCAGCACCAGGCCGGCCTCGATCGTGTCGAGCACCTCATAGGAAAACCGCGCCTTGCGGTTTTCCGCAACGGTCTTGTTGTTGGGATCGGCTTTTCTGACTTGATTCATAATGCGGAGAGGTGGCGCCTCATCCCTAATTTATCAAGCCGGCGTGCTTCATCGCCGCGTCGATCTTTTCGGCCGTCGATTGTTCGACCGTGACCAGCGGCGAGCGCAGCACGTTCTCGACCTTGCCGAGCTTTGAAAGCGCATATTTGGCGCCGGACACGCCGGGTTCGATAAAGATCGCCTTGTGCAGCGGCAGCAAGCGATCCTGCAATTCCAGCGCCTTGGCGCTGTCGCCGGACAGCGTCGCCTCCTGGAATTCGGCACAAAGCCGCGGCGCGACGTTGGCCGTCACCGAGATACAGCCGACACCGCCATGCGCGTTGAAGCCGAGCGCGGATGCATCTTCGCCGGAAAGCTGGATGAAATCCTTGCCGCAGGTCATACGCTGCTCGGAAACCCGTTCGACCTTGCCGGTCGCGTCCTTGACGCCGACGATATTCTTGAAGTCGTGCGCCAGCCGGCCCATCGTCTCCGGCATCATGTCGATGACCGACCGCGGCGGGATGTTGTAGATGATGATCGGCAGCTTGGTTGCCCTGGCGACGGCGGCGAAGTGCTCATAGAGCCCGCGCTGCGTCGGCTTGTTGTAGTAGGGAGTGACGACAAGTGCAGCATCGGCGCCTGCCTGTTCGGCATATTGGACCAGGCCGATCGCTTCCGCGGTGTTGTTGGAGCCAGCGCCGGCGACGACCGGAGCGCGGCCCCTGGCCGCCTCGATGCAGACCTTGACCACCTGACGATGCTCGTCATGCGACAGCGTCGGCGACTCGCCGGTGGTGCCAACGGGAACAAGGCCTGTCGTGCCCTCCGCAAGTTGCCAGTCGACAAAGGCGCGAAAGGCTTTCTCGTCGAAACGCCCGCTCTTTTCGAACGGTGTCACGAGCGCGGTCAGCGAGCCTCTCAGCATGTTCGTCCAACTCCTTGGGACTTCTTGTTCACGCATATCGTTATCCCAAAACCGGTAGCCACTTCTGGGCGATATGCATGGGTGTTTTCGTCTCTGGTCTTAATGTCGCGCCTTCTAACCGAAAGCGAGGCGGCGCACCATAGTCTCGACATGGTTGCGCGGCAAGCATTGCCATGCTGCCAGCAAAGGCAATTCGAACGGCCTCGATAACCTTTTGTTAACTGGCCCTTCATGACCTAAGCTTACGGTCTGGTCCGGGTCGCGAAGCTTTCGCGCCTGCTGGTGATGTGTAAAGGCTGAACGATGCCGACTAGGCGGCCTCATCTTTTCGCGCTCCTGGGCGCGGTCGTCGCGCTGATGCCGGAGATGGCGATCGGCGGCAGCGTCGACGTGCAGTTGACATCGGCCATCCCGATACCCGGCATGCAAGGCTCGCAAGATGCGGGTCCACGCGATACGGCCCTCTCTGACAGCGTCGTGCAGTTGAAGAGCGGTCTGGACGCACTGGCGGCGGGCGACATTCCCGGTGCCCGCGCCGCGCGCGATGCCCTTCCCGCCCGTTCGCTCGACCAGCACATCCTTGCCTGGGCAATCGCGCTTTATGGCGGCGACAAGGTGCCGAGCGGCGACATCGCGGCCGCAGCGAAGATGTTGCCCAACTGGCCGGGGACAACCGCGCTGCGCAAGAACAGCGAACGCGCACTCTATCGCGAGAACCCCGCCCCCGACATCGTTGTGCAGGCGTTCGACGGCAGCCAGCCGCAGACATTCGAAGGCGTGATGCTTCTTGCCCGCGCCTATATGGCGCTGGGCAAGGCAGAGGCGGCGCGTTCGGTGCTGGTGCCGTTCTGGCGCACCGCGATCCTGGAGGCCAAGGACGAGACAGCGCTGATCAAGGAGTTCGGCGGGCTGATCCCGGCCGCCGATCACCGATTCCGTATGGAGCGCATGTTCTACGCCGACCGGGTCGGCGCGGCGCAGCGCGTCGCCGGCCCGGCGCAAGCGGAGCAACTGGCCACCGCCTGGGCGGCGGCCGACAAGGGCGACAAGAACACCCCCAAGCTGCTCAAGGCGGTGCCGGCTTCACAGCGTTCTGCCGGCTATTTCTTCGCGCAAGCCGAATATCTGCGCAAGCAAGACAATATTGCCGACGCCGCCGCCATCGTGATGAAGGCGCCGACGGATCGCGAAGCGCTGGTCGACCCGGATGCCTGGTGGGTGGAGCGCCGGGTACTGTCGCGCGAGCTGGTCGACAAGGGTGACATGAAAGCCGCCTACAGGATCGTCGCCATGCATGCGGCCGAAAGCACAGCGAACGCCGCCGAAGCCGAATTCCATGCCGGCTGGTACGCGCTGCGCGGTCTGAACGATCCCAGGCTTGCCGCAACACATTTCGCGCGCATCGCCGACCTTGCGCAGGGGCCGATGACATTGTCGCGCGCCTATTACTGGCTCGGCCGCGCCGCCGAAGTTGGTGGCCCGGGTAACGCAAAGGACTATTTTGCGCGCGCGGCGGCCTACGGCACGACATTCTACGGCCAGCTCGCCGCCGAGCGCATTGGTCGCCCGGCGCTGAACATCGCCTATCCCACGCCGAGCGCCGCCGATCGCCAGAGTTTCGTCGGCCGCGAAGCCGTCGCCGCCATCAAGCGGTTGCAGGAGGCGGGCTACGACCGCTATGCCGAGACGCTCTATCGTGACCTTGCAGGACAGTTGACCAGCCCGGGCGAACTGGCGCTGCTGGCCGTGCTGGCGGAAAAGCAGGGCAACCACTTCATGTCGCTCAAGATCGGCAAGATCGCCGGCGCGCGTGGCATCGACGTCGGCGCGCTGTCGCATCCTTTGGGGGTCATCCCCGATAGCGCCGATATTTCCGGTTCGGGCAAGGCGCTGGCCTATGCCATCGCCCGCCAGGAAAGCGAATTCAACATCGGCGCCATATCGAGCGCCGGCGCGCGCGGGCTGCTGCAGCTGATGCCGGCAACCGCCAAGCAACTGGCGAAGAAGGCCGGGCTGCAATTCTCGCAGGCACGCCTGACCACCGACGCCGGCTACAATGCGACGCTGGGCTCGGCCTTCCTCGGCCAGCAGCTCGACCGCTTCAACGGCTCCTATGTGCTGACCTTCGCCGGCTACAATGCCGGCCCCAGCCGCGCTGCCCAATGGGTGGCGAAATACGGCGATCCGCGCGGCAAGGACATCGACGCCGTCGTTGACTGGATCGAGCGGATTCCTTACACGGAAACAAGGAGTTATGTGCAGCGCGTGATGGAGAACTACGAGGTGTACAAGATGCGCATTTCCGGCAAGTATGACATTGTGGGAGATCTTGTGAACGGGCGGAGTTGACGGCTTTCATTCCTCCCTACGAGAGGAGTTGGCCTCGCGCGGATCCGCCCGCCTTGGCTGAGTGAAGGGCCTAGCCACCTTCGGCCCGCAAGAGGAGAAGTAACTGCCCCATTTGACCATCCCTTCCCTCGCCTGTAGCAGACGGACCATCCGGCGAGAGCAAGGGCAGCATTCCAATGGCGAGCGAAGGTTTCTCCGATTTCTTCTACGCGGGACCCGATGGGCTGAAGCTCCATGCCCGGATCTATGGCGACGCAAATTCGCGACATTGGCCAGTCGTCTGTCTGCCCGGGCTCACCCGCAATGCACGCGACTTCCACGAACTCGCGCTCTATTTGGCCGGCAAAGCGGGAAGCCCGCGCAAGGTCGTCGCCTTTGACTATCGCGGCCGCGGGCAGTCCGATTATGATCCCGATGTCAGCCGTTATAATGTCGGCGTCGAAGCCGGCGACATTCTTGCCGGACTGGCGGCATTGGGAATCGAGGAAGCCGCCTTCGTCGGCACCTCGCGCGGCGGCCTGGTCATTCACGTCCTGGGTGCGCTGCGGCCGGCCATATTGAAAGCGATCGTGCTGAACGATATCGGACCGGTGATCGAGCCGGCCGGCCTTGCCCATATCCAGTCGTATCTCGAACGCAAACCGAAGCCGAAGACCTTCGCCGAAGCAGTGGCAGCCCAGCGCCGCGTTCACGGCCGGGATTTTTCAGCGCTCGCCGATGCGGACTGGGAGCGCATGGTGCTGGCGCTCTACCGCGAAACGGATCAGGGCCTGCTGCCGGATTTCGACCCGAAGCTGGTCGACACGGTTGGAAATCTCGACCTGACGCAGCCGCTGCCGGCGCTGTGGCCGCAATTCGACGCCCTGTCGGCCCTTCCCATGCTCGCCATACGCGGCGCCAATTCGAGTTTGCTGTCGGTGGGCACACAGCGGCAGATGCGGGAGCGCCATCCGGCAATGCAGACGATCACCGTCGAAGGCCAGGGTCACGCCCCTTTTCTCGAAACCGGAACCTTGCCTGGCGACATCGCCGCTTTCCTCGACAGAGCCGAGCGGCTGCCGACTCGCCTTTAAAAACCGTTGCCGGCGAGGCAAACGACAGCAGGGCGACCAAGGTAGGTTCCGAAGCCGGAATAGCATGCCTGAAATAACCCGCAGATCGGGGGATCCACGGAATTGGTTGTCCACAGCGTCTTCAAAGCGTGAACTTATCGGGACTTTGAGGCCTTCTTCATTGCCTTAGCCGTGGTCTTCACGGCTGCCGGCTGGTCTGCCGCACCGCGCGCGGCAGCGCGCGGGGACGGTTCGGGCGCTGCCTTCACGCTGTCGGCGCCGCCAGACCGGGGTACTTCCAGCACGGTGACGCAGCCGTCGAGGTCATTGGTGGCCAGATGCGCATAGCGCATCGTCATCGACAGGGTCTGGTGGCCGAGCCACATCTGCACGCGCCTGATGTCGATACCGCCCTGGACAAGACGCGAGGCGCAGGTATGGCGCAGAATGTGCGGCACCACCTGGTCGTCGGCGGCCAGACCGACTTCGGCCTTCGCATCGTTCCAGATGGCACGGTATTGAGCCTGGCTGAATGTGGTGAACGGGCCTTTCGGCCGACGGCCTTCGCCGGGAGGCAGCTTGATCACTTCCTTGACACGCTCGGTCATCGGAATGGTGCGGCTTCGGCCGGACTTGGTGATCCAGAAGGAGACGCGATGCTCCTGGATGTCGTTCCAGATCAGCCCGAGCGCCTCGCCAAGGCGGCAGCCAGTGTCGACCAGGAAGACGGAAAGCCGGTAGGCATCCTCGCTGCGGCTCCTGATGGCAGCAAACAGCCTGGCCTCCTCGTCCCTTTCAAGGAAACGAATCCGTCCCGACCGCTCCTTCTGGCGGCGGAACTCGGGCAGGCTGTGGATATCTCCCATCTTGTAGGCCTTGCGCAGCAGTTTGCTGAGGGCAGCCATCTTCCGATTGATGGTTGCGTTGCTGTTGCCGCGCTGGCGCAAGGTGCCGATAAGGTTGTCCAGGGTACTCTGGTCAAAGGCGCTGAAACGCTCCCCGAGCAGAATCTCGTCTATCTCGCCGATGAACGAGCTGACATTGTATTTATGTCGCCCATCATCCCACAATATATCTCGATATGCTGAAAAAAGATCTCCAACCCTATGCGATTTTACTTCTCGTATCCTATTGTAGGTGTAGTTAAACTTTGAGTTCTGAGAAGAAAACATCGAAAAATGATCGGAGGGCTCGCCCTCTTGAATCGCTTCGGTCGTCATCATTTGCCACACCCCCGAGTGGGATAGATTCAGCCCTATCCGCTTGGGAGCGTCCTTTCAAGAGATTTGAATCACGCAGTTGTGATTTCATCCGCCATCAGCGGATCCCACGAAACCATCCCACGGACTCTATTCAGCTACCGTTACCCCCTGTTCCTTCTGTTTGCCTTGATCCAGTCACGAAACAAAAACAGCCCGGGCGTTGATGCGCCCGGGCTGGATTTCACCTGTATGGAACCAGCCCTTAGAACGAGCGCTGGAAGCGGAGGATACCGCCGATGCTGCTCTTCTTGTCGGCGCCGGTCCAGTTGGAGAAGTCGGCGTCGTCGAACCTGCCTGCATTGAGGTAGTCGACTTCGGCCGTGACCGTGAAGCCCGGGACGACGTCGTAGGCGATGTTCGCCGCGATGCCCAGGTTCTTCCAATCGTCATACGACACCTGCGCGTTGAACGAGGTCTTCTCGTTGAACTTGTAGGTACCGCCGCCCCAGACAGCCCAGTTGCCGCCCCACTGCTTGTAGAAACCGCGACCATGAGCGTCGATAACATTGCCCGCGTCGTCGTTGAGGTTGTCATCGGTGCCGTAGCCGCCCATGACCCACAGCGACAGTGCGTCGTTGACGTTCACGTCCAAGCGAACCTTGCCGGCAACTTCTTCGTAGTTGCTGTCATAAGCGACGACACCGCTGATGGCGCCCCAGCCCTGCGTCCACTTCAGACCGCCGACGACATGCGGAACGTAGCTGTCGATCGTGCCGACAACGCCCGCGCCTTCTTCGAGCGAGACCACGGCCGAGAAGCCGTTGCCGGCGTCGAAGTAGTACTGAACGACGTTGGTGTCGAAGTCACCATAAGGAACCAGCGTATCCTGGATCACGTTGCCGGCGTAGCCGACGAACGTATCGAAGGCCGATTCGTCCTTACCAACGCGGAGACCACCGAGCTGGATCCAGGCGAAGTTCAGCGAGACGTCCTTGTTGTGGGCGGTGTTGGCGAACTCGATGGCGTTGTCGTTGCCGAAGTTGAAGCGGGTCTCGGTGTAGGTCTTCAAGGTGCCGAGTTCGGTTTCCTGGCCGGTCCAGGTCTTCAGCGTGAAGCGGGCATTTTTGTGCCAGGTGTCATTTACCGAGCCGTCCTGGTGGTCCGCAGTCTTCGAACCATTGAACGAACCGACGTCGCCGCCGCCGATGTCATAACGGATGTAGCCGCCGATGCGCAGGCAGGTCTCGGTGCCGGGGATGTAGAAGTAGCCAGCGCCGTAGACGTCGCAAATCTTGACGTATTCAGCGGGCTCCGGCTCGGCGACGACGACTGCGTCGGCGGCGCGCGCACCGGAAACTGCGATCAGGGCCGCAGCGGAGCCGAGAAGAAGGCTCTTGATGTTCATTTTCTGACCTCCAGTCAAAAGTTAAAAAACGGGTCTGGGTATTCTTTGCTGAAGGACAGCGTTCCCTGCCCCATCCCCACTACCGAAAAAGATGCGCACCGCGCCGCTCCTTCGAAATCGACATTACCCATGAGCAGACGGGGTTCAACCACGATCGTACCGGCGAAAGGGCTGTGCGGCTGCTATCCCCCATCGTTGTTGCACAAATGACACGATTTGGCCTCACTCAGAAAGCTCTCATTAACCTTCGGCCCGCCCCAGCCCCTTGTTTACGGGCGAATCCGGCGATCGGCTGACGGAATCATGGCGAGGCCTTGAGCCGCCAGCCAGGGAATCGCCGCAGAACCGCCGCATCGCGGAAGGCCGCAGGCCGGTGCGTTCTTATTTTTCCGTATAATGGCTTCTTTTTCCGAGATATTGGCTGGGGCTTGTTGATTGTGCCGGCGCTTTTCTTTATCCAGCGGCGCAACGGAGAGGTGGCCGAGTGGTCGAAGGCGCTCCCCTGCTAAGGGAGTAGAGGTCAAAAGCTTCTCGTGGGTTCGAATCCCATCCTCTCCGCCATCCTGCTTCGCTCTTCGAGCTTCGCAGGACAAGCCCAGACCAGACCTCAGGTCGAAGCAGGATGCCCTCCGAAGCCTTGGCAAAGGAGGGCCGGTCGTGTGGTATGTATACCTGCTGGAAAGTAAGACTGCCGACGGTGAGCGTTATGTCGGCATCACGTCCGACCTGAAGCGACGGCTTGCCGAGCACAATGACGGAAAATCCAGTCATACATCCAAGTTCCTGCCATGGCAGATCGTCAGCTATGTGGCGTTCTCGAATCAAGCCAAGGCGACTTCATTTGAGCGTTATCTCAAATCCGGTTCCGGGCACGCCTTCGCCAGCAAACGTCTGTGGTGAATGCCCCTTCCTTTGTGAAAAATCCAGGGATTCCCGGAAAAACGCAGCAATACCAATTGTTTGCTGCAAAAACACGCACCACCAAAACGGTTGTTTCGTTCGATTCTGACTGGAGGTCAGAAAATGAACATCAAGAGCCTTCTTCTCGGCTCCGCTGCGGCCCTGATCGCAGTTTCCGGTGCGCGCGCCGCCGACGCCGTCGTCGTCGCCGAGCCGGAGCCCGCTGAATACGTCAAGATTTGCGACGTCTACGGCGCTGGCTACTTCTACATCCCCGGCACCGAGACCTGCCTGCGCGTCGGCGGCTATGTCCGTTACGACATCGGCGTGGGCGACACCGGCTCGTTCGACGGTGCGAAGGCTGCCGATCACCAGGATGGCGACGACCACAACACCTACTACAAGAACACGCGCTTCACGCTGAAGACCTGGACCGGCCAGGAAACCGAGCTCGGCACGTTGAAAACCTATACCGAGACCCGCTTCAACTTCGGCGACGACAATGCCTTCGACGAGCCGATCAACGCCGCCCACAACCGGGACGTCTCGCTGAACTTCGCCTGGATCCAGCTCGGTGGCCTGCGCGTCGGTAAGGACGAATCGGCCTTCGATACGTTCGTCGGCTACGCCGGCAACGTCATCCAGGATACGCTGGTTCCTTATGGTGACTTCGACACCAACGTCGTCCAGTACTACTTCGATGCCGGCAACGGCTTCTCGGCCGTGGTCTCGCTCGAAGAAGGCACCGGTACCGACACGATCGACAGCTATGTTCCGCATGTCGTCGGCGGCGTGAAGTACACGCAGGGCTGGGGCGCCATCACCGGCGTCGTCGCTTATGACAGCAATTACGAGGAAGTTGCCGGCAAGGTTCGCTTGGACGTCAATGTCAGCGACGCACTGTCGCTGTTCATCATGGGCGGCTACGGCACCGATGACAACCTCAACGACGATGCCGGCAATTTTGTCGAAGCCCATGGTCGCGGCTTCTACAAGGCGTGGGGCGGCAACTGGGCAGTCTGGGGCGGCGGCACCTACAAGTTCAACGAGAAGACCTCGTTCAACCTTCAGGTGTCTGCTGACGACTGGAAGAACGTCGGCGTTGCGGCGAACGTTGCTTATGACGTCGTTCCCGGCTTCACCGTCACGGCCGAAGTCGACTACCTCCATGCCGGCCGGTTTGACGATGCTGGCTTCGTCAACCCATCGTTTACGCCTGCCGATAAGAAGAACAGCGTCGGCGGTATGCTCCGCTTCCAGCGCTCGTTCTAACAGCTATCGCTTCGAATATCGAAACCCGGCGGGCAACCGCCGGGTTTTTCATTGGGGGTTTCGACTGCGCGATTCCGCAGCGGACGATGATTGCTCTGGGATGCATCAGGTGTTTGGATCAGGCGGGCGGCAACGATTGCTCATTGCGCGCAACTTGCACCCGCCTACTGACCGCGCTAGCAAGAAGCCCCTTCCCTCACGCGAGCTTTTGCCATGCGTCTGCGCCCTCCCCTTATGCCGCTCGTTGCAGCGCTTCCGTCGACCGTGCCGTTTGTCGGCCCCGAAGCGCAGGAGCGCGACCGCGGGCGTGCATTCCGCGCCCGCATCGGCGCCAATGAGAGCAGCTTCGGGCCGTCGCCGCGCGTCATCGCCCGGATGGCCGAGATCGCGCGCGACATGTGGATGTATTGCGATCCCGACAATCACGACCTGAAAGTGGCCGCGGCAGCGCATCATAATCTGAAGGTCGAGAACGTCGTGGTCGGCGAAGGCATCGATGGCCTGCTTGGCCTGGTGGCGCGCATGTATGTGGCGCCTGGCGATGCGGTGGTCACCTCGCTCGGCGCCTATCCCACCTTCAACTTCCACATTGCCGGTGTCGGCGGACGGCTTGTCACGGTGCCCTATGCGAACGACCACGAGGATTTGGAAGGGCTGCTGGCTGCGGCCGCCAGAGAGAAAGCGCCGCTGGTCTATCTGTCCAATCCGGACAACCCCATGGGGAGCTGGTGGGAAGCGGCCGAGCTGACGCGCTTCATCGAAGCGCTGCCGGAAACCACCATGCTCGTGCTCGATGAAGCCTATGGAGAATTGGGGCCGGCCTCCGCACTGCCGCCCATCGACGTCTCGCGGCCGAACGTCATCCGCATGCGCACCTTTTCGAAAGCTTACGGGCTTGCCGGCATACGCTGCGGCTATGCGGTCGCCGAGGCCCAGGTGATCAGCGATTTCGAGAAGATCCGCAACCACTACGGCGTCAGCCGCATGGCGCAGGTGGCGGGCGTCGAGGCGCTCGCCGACCAGGATTATCTGGATTCAGTGGTGGCGCGGGTGGCGGCAGGGCGCCGGCGCATCGCGCAGATAGCCGAACAGAACGGGCTGACGCCGCTGCCGTCGGCGACCAATTTCGTTACCATCGATTGCGGCCGCGACGGCGCTTTCGCGCTGAAGATCCTGCAAGGCCTGTTGTCGCGCGACGTCTTCATCCGCAAGCCGATGGCGCCGGGGCTCGATCGTTGCATCCGCGTCAGCGTCGGACTGGACCACGAGCTTGACATTTTTGCCGAGGAACTGCCCGGCGCACTGGCCGCCGCCCGTGGAAACTAAACGAGCGTTGCCATCGCGGCGACACTTGCCGGCCGGTTAGAGATCGAGCTCCCAGTTCTGGCCGGTGAGTTCCTTGCCGAAACTGTGATGGCGCTCCTGTGAAACCAGTCTGAACCCGGCGCGCTCATAAATCGCGCGGGCGGCGACCAGAATGTCATTCGTCCACAGAACGAGCTTGATGTAGCCGCAGGCGCGCGCCTGGTTCACGCATTCCGCAACCAGGCGCTTGCCGATGCCCAACCCGCGCGCCGCAGCCTCGACATGCAGCAGCCGCAGTTTCGCGACCTCGTCGTCCTGGTGAACCAGAAACACCGCGCCAAGCGGGAGGCCGGCGCGTTCGGCGATCCAGCAGAAATCGCGCCCTGGCTTGAAATTGCGGATGAAGTCGGCTCCGATTTCGGCAACCAAGGCTTCGAACTCGATGCTCCAGCCATATTCCTCGGCATAGAGCTGGGCCTGACGCTGAACCACCCAGCCAATGTCGCCGACGCGATGCGGACGCAACGTCACGACGGGGGGCGCCGCCTGGCCTTCAGCCGCCGGATCGCCCAGCAGCTCCGCTGCCTTGCGCAAGGCGTCGCCGAGTTCGGCCAAGCGGTGGTCGGGCAGGTTCTCGATAAGCCGGGAAGTGTCGCGGTCCGCCGCGGCCTGCAGACCGGCAAGGGCGTCCCGCCCCCTTGCCGTCAGCGACAGGATACGCCTTCGCCGGTCGACCGGATCGGTCCGGGTCTCGGTCAGGCCTTCGCCGGCGAATTTTCGCAGGATCCGCGTCAGATAGGCCGCGTCGAGACGCAGTTGCCTGGCGATGTCGGAGGCGGCCGGGCCGACATCGATGTCGAATGTCTCCGAAAGGAAGCCTCGCTCGCCGGCGATTTCCGCCGCCGCCGGGCGATCCCGATGACCAAGCTCGAACAGGACGCGCGCCTCGGTGAGCGTGAACGGGCTCTGCGTCAAGGTCTCGTCGAGAAGGCCGACAGTGCGGGTGTAGAAACGGTTGAAGTGCCTGATATCGGCCACCAAAGCACTGCGTTGGTCCAGCATCTGCGTTCAGCCCTTGGGTGATGATAGCCACAGTGTTAGAAATTTAGTGGACTGAGTCAATTAAATTCGAGTTCGACTCGGGCCCCCTCCATCCTCGTTCGACCGGCCTGTTGCATTCCCCGTCGCCTGCGCCAGATTCCAGCAGACGAGCCTCGGGAGAGACGCAATGGCTGACGATCGCAAGGCAGTGCGTGTGCGGGCCCACGGCAAGGTGCAAGGCGTCGGCTACAGGATCTGGGTCCGAAGCCAGGCCGCCAGCCTTGGGCTTGCGGGCTGGGTGCGCAATGAAGCGGATGGCTCGGTGACCGCTGAGATTGCCGGCACAGGCGAAGCCGTCTCGACCATGATCGGCCGGCTTTGGAAAGGACCGCCGGGAGCGTCCGTTTCCGGGGTTGACGTCGAGGATGCGGTATCCAGCAATCCTGTTACCGGCTTCCGGATCGATGCCTGATGCGGCTTCGGCATACCTCTTGAATTAATTGAACGTTCGTTTTATTAATTCGCAACAAGGGAGGCTCTTTTGGCGCGCACGACAGGATCCGATGGCGGGAAGACCGAGGCGGCAGCCCGCGAGGCGGCGGTCAACCTGATCGCGCGGCTCGGCTATGAGGCGATGTCGATGCGCCAGCTGGCGGCCGAAGTCGGCGTGCAGGCGGCCGCGCTTTATCGCTATTTCCCGACCAAGGAGGATTTGCTGTTCACGCTGATGCGCGAGCACATGGAGGAGTTGATCGCAGCCTGGAACGCCGCACGGCCCGCCGACGCCGATCCGGCAAGCCGGCTTTCGGCCTATGTCGAGAACCACATCGCCTTCCACATCGCCCGCCGCCATGCGACGCATGTTTCGAACATGGAGCTGCGCAGCCTGTCGCCCGAAAGACTGACGCAGATACTGCGGATGCGCACGGCCTATGAGAAGGAACTGCGCACCATTCTGCGTGACGGCGCCGAGGCAGGCGTGTTCGTCGTCGAAGATACCGGCCTCACCGCCATGGCGCTGATCCAGATGATGACCGGTGTCATCGTCTGGTTCCGGCCGGGCGAGCGGCTGTCGATCGCAGAAGTCACGGCGACATATCTTTCGATGACGATGCGGCTCGTCGGCGCGAGGATCGACACGTACAGCGCCGCACGTCCGTTTGGACGCGCAAACGACGCCGTGGGATTTTAGTTTCGCGCATGATCTTTTCCGAAAATCCAAGTCGATTTTCGGGGGTCATGCGGCAGGAGGAACCGGATGTACACGAACACGCTCAGCTTCGGGCATGACGAGGATGTCGAGGCATTGCGCGAGCTGGTGCGGCGCTTCGCCCAGGACAGGATCGCGCCGATCGCGGCGGAAATCGACCGCTCGAACGAATTCCCGGCGCATCTGTGGGCGGAACTCGGCAATCTCGGCCTCCTCGGCATCACCGCCGATCCGGAGTTCGGCGGCAGTGGCATGGGCTATCTCGCGCACGTGATCGCCGTTGAGGAGATATCAAGGGCCTCGGCCTCGGTCGGCCTGTCCTACGGCGCCCACTCCAATCTCTGCGTCAACCAGATCAACCGCTGGGCAACGCCGGCGCAGAAGGAGAAATTCCTGCCGCCGCTTTGCTCGGGCGAGCGCGTCGGCGCGCTGGCAATGTCGGAGCCCGGCGCCGGTTCTGACGTTGTCTCGCTCAAGCTGCGTGCCGAAAAGCGCAATGACCGCTACGTGCTCAACGGCACCAAGATGTGGATCACCAACGGCCCGGACGCCGAGACGCTGGTGGTCTATGCCAAGACCGATCCAGAGCGTCATGCGCGCGGTATCACCGCCTTCATCGTCGAAAAGGCTTTTGCCGGATTTTCGGTTGCGCAAAAGCTCGACAAGCTCGGCATGCGCGGCTCCAACACCGGCGAACTGGTTTTCGATAATGTCGAGGTGCCGTTCGACAACGTGCTGCACGAGGAAGGGCGCGGCGTCGAGGTGCTGATGTCTGGTCTCGACTATGAGCGCACGGTGCTGGCCGGTGGCCCGATCGGCTTGATGGCCGCCTGTCTCGACGTCGCGGTCCCATACGTGCATGAGCGCAAGCAGTTCGGCCAAGCGATCGGGGAATTCCAGCTGGTGCAAGGCAAGCTCGCCGACATGTACACGACGATGACCGCCGCGCGCGCCTATGTCTACGCGGTCGCCGCCGCCTGCGACCGCGGCCAGACCAGTCGCAAGGACGCCGCAGGCTGCATTCTGTTTGCCGCCGAAAAAGCAACGCAGATGACGCTTGACGCACTCCAGCTTCTGGGTGGCAACGGATACATCAACGACTATCCGACCGGCCGGCTGCTACGCGACGCCAAGCTCTACGAAATCGGTGCCGGCACCAGCGAAATCCGGCGATGGCTGATCGGCCGCGAGATCATGGCGGAGGGGGTATAGCATGGCCGTCCTCCGGACCCAGATCTCCCCTTCCTCCGATACCTTCCACACCAATGCCGAACGCATGCGGGCGCTGGTCGGCGATATCGCCGAAAAGGCCGCGAGCGTCGAGCGCGGTGGCTCGGAAGAGGCGCGCGAGCGACACGTCGCGCGCGGCAAGCTGCTGCCGCGCGAGCGGCTGGCGCAATTACTCGACACCGGGTCGCCCTTTCTCGAGATCGGCCAGTTCGCCGCATGGTCGATGTATGGCGAGGACATTCCCTCCGCCGGCATCATCGCCGGTATCGGGCGCGTCGAAGGCACGGAAGTGATGGTCGTCGTCAATGACGCCACGGTGAAGGGCGGCACCTATTACCCGCTGACGGTGAAGAAGCATCTGCGCGCGCAGGAGATCGCGCTGCAGAACAATCTGCCTTGCGTCTACCTGGTCGACAGCGGCGGCGCCAACCTGCCCAACCAGGACGAGGTGTTTCCCGACCGCGAGCATTTCGGGCGCATATTCTACAACCAGGCCAACATGTCCGCCTCAGGCATCCCGCAGATCGCCTGCGTCATGGGTTCGTGCACGGCGGGCGGCGCCTATGTGCCGGCAATGTCGGACGAGACGATCATGGTGCGCAACCAGGCGACCATCTTCCTCGGCGGTCCCCCGCTGGTGAAGGCCGCCACCGGCGAGGACGTCAGCGCCGAGGATCTCGGCGGCGCCGACGTCCATACACGGCTCTCCGGCGTCGCCGACCACTACGCGCTCGACGACGAGCATGCGCTGGCCATCTGCCGGCGCATCATCAAGAACCTCAATCGGAACAAGACCGTAAGCCTTGCCGTCCAGAAACCGATTCCGCCGCTTCATCCGGCAGATGAGATCTACGGCATCGTGCCGACGGATCTGCGCCAGCCCTATGACGTGCGCGAGGTGATCGCGCGCCTCGTCGACGGTTCGGAGTTCGATGAGTTCAAGCAGAATTACGGCACCACGCTCGTCACCGGCTTTGCCCATCTCCACGGCATGCCGGTCGGCATCATCGCCAACAATGGCGTGCTGTTTTCCGAAAGCGCGCTGAAGGGCGCGCATTTCATCGAACTGTGCTGCCAACGCAAGATTCCACTGGTGTTCCTGCAGAACATCACCGGCTTCATGGTGGGGCGCAAATATGAGGCAGGCGGCATCGCCAAGGACGGCGCCAAGCTGGTGATGGCAGTCGCCACCGCCCGCGTGCCCAAGGTCACCGTGATCATCGGCGGCTCGTTCGGCGCCGGCAACTACGGCATGTGCGGGCGCGCCTACTCGCCCCGCTTCCTGTGGATGTGGCCGAACGCCCGCATTTCGGTGATGGGCGGCGAGCAGGCGGCGACGGTGCTGGCCATGGTCAAGCGCGAGGGTATCGAGCGCAAGGGCGGCGAATGGAGCGCTGAGGAAGAAGCGAAG
The DNA here is from genome assembly GCF_020165475.1 of Mesorhizobium sp. BR1-1-15. NCBI lineage: Bacteria > Pseudomonadati > Pseudomonadota > Alphaproteobacteria > Hyphomicrobiales > Phyllobacteriaceae > Mesorhizobium > Mesorhizobium sp. BR1-1-15. Next base: position 131,093 of record NZ_JAIUIF010000001.1, read on the forward strand.
TTCAGGAAGCCGATCCTGATGAAATACGAGCATGAAGGCCACCCGCTCTATTCCTCCGCAAGGCTATGGGACGACGGCATCATCGATCCGGCCAAGACGCGCGAGGTGCTGGCGCTCAGCCTCTCGGCCGCGCTCAACGCGGAGATCGAGGAAACGCGCTTCGGCGTGTTCAGGATGTGAAATGGGCGAGGTGCAGGACAGGATCCGCATTAACGTCGGCGACATCACCAAGTTGGATGTCGACGCCATTGTCAACGCGGCCAATTCCTCGCTGCTCGGCGGCGGCGGGGTCGACGGCGCCATTCACCGGGCGGCGGGGCCGGAACTCCTCGCCGAATGCCGCACGCTCAACGGCTGCAAGACCGGCGATGCAAAGTTGACCAAGGGCTATCGGCTGCCGGCCCGCTACGTCATCCATACGGTCGGTCCAGTCTGGCAGGGCGGCGGCAAGGGCGAGGCGGAGTTGCTCGCCTCCTGCTATCGGCGTTCGCTCGAAATCGCCGCCGAGAAGGAATGCCGCTCGGTCGCCTTTCCGGCGATCTCGACGGGCATCTACCGCTATCCGAGGGATGAGGCGGCAGCAATTGCAGTCGGCGCCGTAAATAGCTTCTTGAGCGGAAATACGACGCCGCAGACCGTCATCTTCTGCTGCTTCGACGAACAAATGGCCGAACTATACCGTGAGGCCGTTGCTTCCTCGAGGCGAACGCAGTCTACGGAGGTTTCATGTTCACAAAGATCCTGATCGCCAACCGAGGCGAGATCGCATGCCGGGTGATCCGCACGGCGCGCAGGATGGGGGTGCGCACGGTTGCCGTCTATTCCGATGCCGATGCGAAATCCCTGCATGTCGAGATGGCCGACGAGGCGGTACATATCGGTGCCTCGCCTGTCAGCGACAGCTATCTGCGCGGCGACAAGATCGTCGCGGCCGCCTTGGCGACAGGCTCGCAAGCCGTTCATCCCGGCTATGGCTTCCTGTCGGAAAATCCTGATTTCGTCGACCAGGTGGCGGCCGCGGGGCTCACCTTCATCGGCCCGTCGGCGGCCTCTATCCGCGCCATGGGGCTGAAGGATGCCGCCAAACGGCTGATGGAAAAGGCCGGCGTGCCCGTCGTGCCGGGCTACCATGGCGAGGCGCAGGAGATCGTGATCCTGGCCTCCAAGGCACGCGAAATCGGCTACCCCGTGCTGATCAAGGCGCGGGCCGGCGGCGGCGGCAAGGGAATGCGCCGGGTCGAGCACCCCGATGAGTTCTCCGAAGCGCTGTCCAGCGCACGACGCGAGGCGAAATCCGCTTTTGGCGACGACCGTGTACTGGTGGAAAAATATATCGACAAACCGCGCCACATCGAGGTGCAGGTTTTCGGCGACAATTTCGGCAATGCCGTCCATCTGTTCGAACGCGACTGCTCGGCGCAGCGACGCCATCAGAAGGTTATCGAGGAAGCCCCCGCCCCCGGCATGACCGAGGCGTTACGCAAGGCGATGACCGAGGCGGCGGTGAAGGCCGCCAAGGCGATCAGCTACTGCGGTGCCGGCACCATCGAATTCATCGTCGATGCCTCGCAAGGCCTGACGCCTGACCGCTTCTGGTTCATGGAGATGAACACGAGGTTGCAGGTCGAGCACCCGGTCACCGAGATGGTCACCGGCACTGATCTGGTAGAATGGCAGTTGCGGGTCGCATCCGGCGAGAAGCTGCCGAAAACGCAAGGCGAGATAAAGCTAGCCGGCCACGCCTTCGAGGCGCGCCTCTATGCCGAGGATGCCGCAAGGGAGTTTCTGCCTGCGACCGGCACGCTGCATCATCTGAAATTTCCCGACATGGTTCCCCAAGGGGCCGCCATGCGTGTCGAAACCGGGGTGCGGGCCGGCGACGCCATTTCTCCCTATTATGATCCGATGATCGCCAAGCTGGTGGTGCATGGCGGGGACAGGCCGGCTGCGCTGGAGGCACTCGGCGCGGCGCTTGCGCGAACCGAAGTCGCCGGTTCGATCGTCAATACCGCCTTCCTCGCCGCGCTGGTGACCGATCCGGACTTTTCGGCGGGCGACGTCGATACCGGCCTGATAGGCCGCCACCAGCAGGCGCTGACCGAGATTGCGCCGCCGAGCGGCGAAACGGTCGCGGCCGCGGCCATAGCGGCCTCCGGGGCGGGCGCGCTGCCGGCATCGGACGATCCATGGTCGTCGCTTGCCGGCTACACGCATTTCCATGGCATGGCACGACAGATCCGGCTGAAGTTTGGCGAGGACGATATTCTGGCAAGGGTTTCGGTACGACCAGACCGGCGTTCCCAGGTGACGCTCCATGCACCCTATGACAGCGCCAATTCGCATGACCTTCGCGCCGTTCCTCGCCTCGCCCGCTGGCCAGGCCACATCACGATATTCGAAGGCGCGGCCGGCTATACGTTCGCGGTGCCGGACCCGTTGGCCAGAGGCGATGATGCGGCGGCGGCGTCAGGCAGTTTGCGCGCGCCGATGCCGGGACTGGTCAAGCTTGTGCGGGCGACAAAGGGCGATACGGTGATGAAGGGGCAACCGCTGCTTATTCTCGAGGCGATGAAGATGGAGCACACCATCGCCGCGCCGCATGATGGTGTGATCGCCGAGATCGCCACCGAGGGCGCGCAGGTTACCGACGGCACTGTGCTGGTGCGGTTCGAGGATATGCAAGGCTGACAGCCTCGCTGCCGGATGCCAAGCGTCCCTGTCCTGCCGGACAGAGAGAGGCGCCGTAGAATGTCGACCGCCGTTATATGTCCATGGCAAGACACACAGGCAGAAATGAAATGGCCGGGACGAGCCCGGCCATTTCATCGATATAGGCAGCGATTACGGCTGGATCGGCGCATACTTGCCGTCGTGCCACTGGTTGATGTCGTAGCTGGCGTTCTTGAGGTCGCCCTTCTCGTCGAAGGTGACATTGCCGACAACCGTGCTGATTGGCTGCCCGTTCTTCAGCGCCTCGGCGACCTTGGCCGGATCATCGCTGCCGGCACGCTTGATGCCTTCCGCAAAGGCCTGGATCGTGGCGTAGGAGAATAGCGTGAAGCCTTCCGGCACGAAACCGCCGGCTTTGATCTTCTCGACGGCTGCCTTGGCTTCCGGCTTTGCCTGAGGATCCGACGGGAAGACGAACATGGTCCCTTCGCCGGCCGGGCCGGCAACCTGCCAGAATTCCGGCGAGGCTATCGAATCCGGCATGATCAGCTGGAACTTGATGCCCTGTTCCGCCGACTGGCGCAGGATCAGGCCAGCCTCCGGGTGGTAACCGCCGAAATAGACAACGTCGGCCTTGAGGTCCTTGAGCTTGGTGACGAGCGCCGAATAGTCCTTTTCGCCGGCATTGATGCCTTCATAGTCCACTTCCTTCAGGCCGCCGGCATTCATCGTGGCCTTGACCGCATCGGCAACGCCCTGACCGTAGGCACTCTTGTCATGCAGGATGACGACGTTCTTGCCGGCATACTTCTTCGCGATCCAGGGGCCGATGAAGGCACCCTGCGCATCGTCACGCGTATAGAGGCGCATGATCGTCGGCCAGCCGGCCTTCGCTGCGGCGTCGGTCAGCACCGGGTTCGAGGAGGCCGGGCTCATCATCAGGGCACCGGCTTCGGCATAGACGGCGGAAGCCGGAATGCTCGAACCCGAGCAAGCGTGGCCGTCGATGAACTTGACGCCATTGGCGACGATACGGTTGGCGACCGAAACCGCCTGCTTCGGGTCGCACTGGTCATCCTCGATATCGAGCTTGATCTGGCGACCGTCGACACCGCCGGCGGCATTGATCGCGTCGGCGGCAGCCTGCGCGCCCTGCTTGAACTGATCGCCAATGGTGGCGAGCTGTCCGGTCATCGGACCGACCACCGAAAAGGTGATGTCGTCGGCATAGGCGACCGGCGCGCTCATCATCAGGCCGAAAATGGCCGCGTTCAAAATACTCAATTTTTTCATTGCGGTATGACTCCTCCACTCACGCGCGGCCGCCCCGGCCACGCTTCTTCCAGAGAGGCGGGACAATTTCATCCTTCGTGTGGCCTGTCTAGGCGCATTGGCGGCGCTCGATTAGGCCTGCGAAGCATCTCTGGAGCAAAAAGGCAAAAGCCGCGCCGGCCTTGTTCCGGCCGGTCGCGGCTTTGCCTGTCGAGCTGTTCCTCAAGCGCCCCCGCACTCGAACCCAACTCGCCTTCCCTGTCTTCCTGCTGGCCCTGATCCTACCGAACATCGGATCATGGCCGCCGCGCCGCTGGCCCTGTAGGGCGTGCCGCGTTCTTGGTTTTGTCGCGTGGCCGTCTTACCGCGGCCTTGTCCTTGCCTGGCGGACCAGAAGGCCGCCCTGCCTTATCTCTAAATTCAGTGCATCGTCATCCATTCGCGGGCTTCGCGCAGCGCCTTGGCGATCTCGACCTTCGACATCGCAGCCGACAGTTCCGAACGCAATTCCGCAGCGCGGGCCGAACCCTTGATCGCGGCGATGTTGAACCATTTGTGGGCGGCGACGACATCGGTCTCGCAATCGCGGCCCGTCGCATACATCATCCCCAGTTCGAAAAGAATGTCGGCCTGGGCAGTTGCCCCCATGGCGCCGAAGCCTGCTTCAAGCATTTCAAAACGTGCCATTTTCAATCCTCTCTTCCGGCCCTGTCTGGCTCCCGAGAGCTGCCTCCGTTTGTCTGCCCGGGCTGCTCTTTCGATGCTTTCGAGAATGCCGCGCAGGCTTGAATCCGTCGTTAAATGGCGTGCTTAATTTGAGGAAAACAAAGCTAAAACAATAGGTAAACGTGGAAATTCGTTAAGGATACAAAGCCAGCGATTCAGCCGGATAGCGCCAAATTTGACGAAAATTTTCGCGAGCGGAATCAACACTCCGCTAACCACGCGAAACAAACGCCGCGCATGCATGCATTCATTTCCCTGCCGACATTGCTTCCGTCGGCGCTTCTGAATTGCCAAAGCTTCCGCTGCGGCACCGCTTTTGTTTTGCGGGGAGCTGGATTAGCTTACGTTTGCGTAAGCGGCAGACCGGCGAGGCGGAGCCTCCTGCCGGGTATCCAAGGGAGGAAAGATGTTTCGAAAACCAAGCCTGGCCCTGGCGGCCACTTTGATCCTGACCGGTGTGGCCTGGGCCGATCCGATCGAGGGAAACTGGAAGACGCAGGCCGGCGATACCGCGGCCATCGGGGGCTCCGGTTCATTTTCCATCACGCTGAAGTCTGGCAAATATGCCGGCAAGACCATCGGTTCGCTCAAGGCGTCCGGCGACAACAAATACGCCGGCAGCATAACCGACCCGGCAAACGACAAGACCTATTCCGGCAAGGCGACACTGTCGGGCACCTCGCTGAAAATGAGCGGTTGCGTGCTCGGCGGGCTGATCTGCAAGAGCCAGACCTGGCACAAGCTCTGATCGACCCCATCCTTGCGACATGAAAACGGGGCCGGCAGGCCCCGTTTTCGTTTCATGATCCTGGCATGCTGTGCCGGCAGCCATGCTCCTTATGGCCAGCGCCGCCTCAAAATCCATCAACCGATTTGAACGGCAGATGAACGTCGGCATCAGAGCCGGTTCAGTCGTGCCCGGGCATTCTCCTGCGTATTGAAGGAGACACGACCAATGCTCGCCCGCCGCTTCACCATCGTCTGCCTGCTGGTGAGCCTGTTTGGAATGTTCTTCGCCATCCTCGTCGCCGAAGCGGGCCGTCCGGCCCGTTCCTGGGACGAGGCCAGTTCCAGAACCTGCCGCCTCGCCTGCCCGACCACCCTTCGCCCCTGAGACAGAAACCAAAGACCTGACCAAACCAAGACCTCGAAAGAAAAGCAAAGACCATGAACCGCATCGCCGCCAACCTCTTCAAAACCGTTCGGCTTCTGCCGCGGGCGGCGCTCATCCTGGCGTTTCTTGCCGCGCCGGTCCTGGCCGTACCGATGATGCGTGCCGATGCCGGTTCCACGATCGACGCGCCAGCACTGAAGAAGTCGGGCGTCGGTTTCGTGCTGCTGGTCAGCCTGCAGCGCGGATAAATTGCGCCTTCGATCGGGACACCCCTCCCAACCGCCTTTCCAAATCTCTATATTGAGCCATGGAAAAGCGAATCTATCCCCAAGCCATCGAATCTGTCGTCATGCCCGAGCCTTTTGGCCGGCAAAGCTTCGACACCGCAGAAAAGGCCGTCGCGGCGTTGCAAGCCCTTTATGACCGCAACACCAAGTTCCTGCGCGACTCCTTCGCGGCGCTTGCCGCCGGCGGCGACAGCAGCAAGCGCTACCGCGCCTTCTACCCGGAGATCGGCGTCACGACCAACTCGTTCACCCAGATCGATTCGCGCCAAGCCTATGGCCACATGCCGACGCCGGGGCATTTTTCCACCACCATCACCCAGCCGAGCCTGTTCGAAAGCTATCTGGTCGAGCAATTGCGTCTGATCATGCGCAACCACGGGGTCGCGGTCACGGTCTCGGAATCGACAACGCCGATCCCGCTGCATTTCGCCTTTCTCGAAGGCACCCATGTCGACGGAACCGCGGCCGAGCGTATCCAGCGGCCTATCCGAGACCTGTTCGACGTGCCAGATCTCGACGGTACAGACGACCAGATCGCCAACGGCACGTTCGAAGTGGCGTTCGGAGAACCAAGGCCGCTGGCGCCCTTCACCGCGCAGCGGATCGACTATTCGCTCCACCGCCTGTCGCACTATACCGCGACCACGCCGCAGCATTTCCAGAATTTCGTGCTGTTCACCAACTATCAGTTCTATATCGACGAGTTCGTGGCGCGCGCCCGTGACCTGATGGAGAATGGCGGCGGCGGATATGCCGAATTCATCGAACCGGGCAACGTGGTCACCAAAGCCGGGCAGAGCGCCCCGAGCGAAGGGGTGGCGCCGCAGCGCCTGCCGCAGATGCCGGCCTACCACTTGAAGAAGCCGAACCATGGCGGCATCACCATGGTCAATATCGGTGTCGGACCCTCCAACGCCAAGACGATCACCGATCATATCGCTGTGCTGAGGCCGCATGCCTGGGTGATGCTCGGCCATTGCGCGGGCCTGCGTAATACGCAGGCGCTGGGCGATTATGTGCTGGCGCATGCCTATGTGCGCGAGGATCACGTGCTGGACGACGACCTGCCAGTCTGGGTGCCGATCCCGCCGCTGGCCGAAATCCAGGTGGCATTGCAGGAAGCGGTGGCCGAAGTGACCGGCCTGTCCGGGTACGATCTCAAGCGCATCATGCGCACCGGCACTGTAGCCACCATTGACAACCGCAACTGGGAACTGCGCGACCAGCGCGGACCGGTGCAGCGGCTTTCGCAGTCGAGGGCGATCGCACTTGACATGGAATCGGCAACGATCGCGGCCAATGGCTTCCGCTTCCGCGTGCCTTACGGCACGCTCTTGTGTGTCTCCGACAAGCCGCTGCATGGCGAACTGAAGCTGCCCGGCATGGCGACCGAATTCTACAAGCGGCAGGTGGCGCAGCACCTCACCATCGGCATCAGGGCGATGGAAAAGCTTTCGGAAATGCCGATGGAGCGGCTGCATTCGCGCAAGCTCAGAAGTTTTTCGGAAACGGCCTTCCAGTAGCCGATCTGCGCGCCGCCAGAGCCATTCGCCGTCTTGCCGGCGATTCGCCATCTTGCCGGCAATTCGCTATCTTGATTGAGCCGCATTTTTGCCGATAACCGGGCGGGGACCATCGCAGGCAACTCATGCAGATCTGATCCGATGAAACGCAGTCGAGACATGGCGGCTTCACTGGTATTCATCGTGATGATGACGCTCTCGGTCGCGCTGGTGGCCGGCTTCTTAGGCGCGTTGCACCCGGCGCTCGATTCCTTTTCGCATTTCCGCATTCACCTCGCCGTGCTGATGGCGCTTTGCGCGCTGCCGCTGCTGGCGACATCGTTTCGCCTGCAAGCGGCCGCGGCCCTGGTTTTTGCCGTGGCCGCTCTTGCCACCGCTTCGACCGCCTTGCCCCGGCCGTGGCCGGTTCAGGCGGTCGCCAAACCCACCGACCAGGTAGTCTACAGCCTGCTGCAGATGAATCTGCGCTACGACAACCCGACGCCGAAAAAAGTGCTGTCACTGATCGGCCGGACCAATCCCGACGTCATCACCCTGGACGAGGTGTCGACGATGTGGGCGACGGAGCTTGGCTACATCGCCAGCGCCTATCCATACCGGATCCTCTGTCCCTATCCCAACGGCGTATTCGGCGTCGCGCTGCTCTCGCGGCGGCCCTTTCTCGCCGGCACCGCGCCACATTGCGAGCGCCGGGGCGCAATGGCCGTTGCGACCATCGATTTCGGCGGCAGGAGCGCCGACGTCGCCGCCATCCATCTCAGCTGGCCGTGGCCGCGGGAACAGTATTGGCAGATCGGCGAACTCTCGGAGCAGCTTTCATCGCTCGGCCAAACCGCCATCATGGCCGGCGATTGCAACGCGGTGCCATGGAGCGCCGCGGTGCGGCGCGTCGCCGCTCTCGGCGGACTGACGGTCATGCCGTCGGCCGGGTCGACCTGGATTCACCGGAAGCTGCCCGACTTCCTGCGCCGCTATGCAGGCCTCCCGATCGACCAGGCGTTCAGCAAGGGCGGCGTGACCATTCTGTCGTCAACGCGACTGGAAGATACCGGCTCCGACCATCTTCCCGTACTCGTGGAGTTCTCGCTTCGCCCCGACGACAGGCTGCCCCATGACGAGCATGAGAGCGCGCTCGCGGCGAGCGACCTTGAAAACAATCCGCGCGGTTGATGCTTCGGCATTCTCAGGGTTTGGTCAACGCTTCGACAAGGTGCTCGACAGGCCCGCCGCCGCGATGCTCGCGCGCATCGAAAGCGTTCTGCCTGGCTTCGTATTCGACATAGATGGTCTTGATTCGGCGCCGCGCCTCGAGATGCGTGCCGGTGCAGAACCAGTTGTCCGGGCGCCGCAGTCCGGCAAGCGCGGTCTCGGTGGCCCGCATCATCCGCCTCGCGATACCGCCATGCGTCTGCTCGTGCTTGCGAACGCCGACCATGAAACGGTCCCAACGCTCGCGCAGGACTGCGCTTGCCGACGAGAGCCGCGGGAAAGTGTAGGTCAGGTTGAGCGTCCCGTTGGCCTGCCGCAGATGGCAGGCTCCATCCTCCCGGACAATATCGAGATCCCAATGCACGGCGTAACCGGTTTCGGCGATGGCGCGCGTCATATAGCCGTGCTTGGGTCCCAGCCGGTCCATTGCCTCGACAAGGGCGGCTCCGGTATTTCCAGCGACATCATAGGTGCGGATGTGAACGGTGAGCTTTGTGCCCGCCGACGCGGCTGATGCGCAAAGCAGCATGAAGGCCATGGCGAGCATCGTCGGGCTGGTCAGGCGCATGTCCGCCTCCTTTGTCGGAGCCGAGCAGACCACACTCGGCGGAAGGCTTCAACGGGCTTGATCGAGGCAGGCGGTCGACGGCGACAGACAAGTCCGCCGCCGCTCGCATGTTTTCGTGACGGCTTAGCCGGGCACGCTCACATGTTCTGATAGACCGGGCCTTCGCCACCTTGCGGCGGCACCCAGTCGATATTCTGGTTCGGATCCTTGATGTCGCAGGTCTTGCAGTGGACGCAGTTCTGCGCGTTGATGACGAAGCGCACGTCCTTGGCCGCCGGATCGGCAGCGGCATTGCCGTCCTTGTCGACCCATTCGTAGACGCCTGCAGGGCAGTAGCGCGTCGAAGGTCCGGCAAAGACGTCATGCTCGGAACGCTTCTGCAGCTCCATGTCCGCCACCAGCAGATGCACCGGCTCGTTTTCCTCGTGGTTGGTGTTGGACAGGAACACCGAGGACAAGCGGTCGAAGGTCAGCACGCCATCGGCCTTGGGATAGTCTATTTTCTTGTGCTTCGCGGCGGGCTCTAGCGTGGCGTAGTCGGCCTTGCCATGCTTCAGCGTGCCGAAGGGCGAGAAGCCGAACAAAGTGTTCAGCCACATGTCCAGGCCGCCGATGGCGACGCCGGCGATGGTGCCGAAGCGCGACCACAGCGGCTTGACGTTGCGCACCTTCTTCAGATCCTTGCCGATGTCTGTCGCCCGCCACGCGGCTTCGTAAGCGGAGAGCTCGTCATTGGCGCGGCCAGCGGCGATTGCCTCGGCGACATGCTCGGCCGCCAGCATTCCCGACAACACGGCATTGTGCGAGCCCTTGATGCGCGGGACGTTTACGAGGCCGGCGGCGCAGCCCATCAACGCGCCACCCGGGAAGCACAGTTTCGGCACCGACTGCCAACCGCCTTCGGTAATCGCGCGCGCGCCATAGCCCAACCGCCTGGCGCCCTCGAAAGTACCGCTGATCGCCGGGTGGGTCTTGAAGCGCTGGAACTCCTCGAACGGCGACAGCCAGGGGTTCTTATAATTGAGGTGGACGACGAAGCCAACCGCCACCTGATTGTCGTCCAGATGATAGAGGAAAGAGCCGCCGCCGGTCTTGAGATCGAGCGGCCAGCCGAAGGAGTGCTGGACGAGACCCGGCCTGTGCTTCTCCGGCTTGACCTGCCACAGTTCCTTGAGGCCGATGCCGTATTTGCCCGGCTCGCGGCCCTCGGAAAGCCTGAACCTGGCGATCAACTGCTTGGCGAGCGAGCCGCGCGCGCCCTCTCCGATCAGCACATATTTGCCCATCAGCGCCATGCCCGGCGCGAAACCCGGGCCGTGTGTGCCATCCTTTTCGACGCCCATGTCGCCGGTGACAACACCGGTGACGGCGCCTTCCTCGTTATAGAGCAGGCCGGCCGCGGCGAACCCCGGATAGATTTCCACGCCGAGCGCCTCGGCCTTGGCCGCCAGCCAGCGGCAGACATTGCCAAGCGAGACGATGTAGTTGCCGTGATTGTTCATCAGAGGCGGCATCATTATGTTGGGCAGGCGGAAAGAGCCGGCGGGGCCAAGCACCAGGAAATGGTCCGCCGTGACCGGCGTTTTGAATGGATGGTCTTGTTCGTCGCGCCAGCCCGGCAGCAACCGGTCGATGCCGATCGGATCGACGACGGCGCCTGACAAGATGTGGGCGCCAACCTCACCGCCCTTTTCCAGCACGACCACGGAAAGCTCGGGATTGACTTGCTTCAGGCGGATGGCGGCGGCGAGGCCGGCCGGGCCCGCACCGACGATCACCACGTCGAATTCCATGCTTTCGCGTTCGATATCGCTCATCAACCCCTCCGCACTGGCTTGTCGCTATTGCGCGTATCTTGCTGGCTCCTGCGCTGCATAGCGCATCAAGTCGCGACAGGAAACCGGCGCGCCTGTGACAACGCGGATTTGGCCAAAAAGTCGCGCATCGTGCCGAAGGACACCCGTTTTGCGCCGGCCTGCCCGCAACGCGTACGTTTTTAATTGTTCGACGGCTTGCTTATCGGCCATACTTCGCACCATGCGCATTCCTGGGCCAGCCGGCTTCTCATCAACGCGCTTCCCATCGACGCCCGGCAGGGCCTGCCGGGCGTTCCTTTCGGCCCTCCCCCTGCTGGCGCCGGTCCATGCCTTTGCAGACGAGGTGAAGGTCTGGGCCACCGGTGCCTACTCCTTCTCCGACGAGCTTGGCGGGTTCGAAATCAGCGGCGCTTCCGGCACCGGCACCAAGGACGATCCGCTCGTCATCACCGAAGAGCTGAATTCAGCGACGCCGGTGACGTTGACCATCCGTGCAACCAAGCCGATCCAGGCGTTCGGCAAGGCGGGCGAGTTCGCCAACGGCATCATGTATTTGCGCTTGGACGTGCTCAACAACAGCGGCCAGGCCTGGATCGAATTCCAGTTCGAGCTTCAGGAGGTCCTGAATCAGCCGAGCGTCTTCGGCGACGGGCTTTCGTTCGACCAGCGCAACAAGACGCCTGACAATATCTGGTCGAGCAATTTTGCCGATTTCGACCGCGATTTTGAACCGTATGACCGTCTGCTGTTCAAGAACGGCAAGGTCGACCCGCTAAAGACCGCCAGGTTCGAATTCCTGATCACCGACTATACGCCGCGCTGGACCTTTTATCTGGTGCAGGACCCGCGCATACCGACGGGTTAGGTTGCGGTGAGCGTATGACGCTGCCACAGACAGGCCGTCATTGCCCGGTTGTGCCAATGTCCCCAATCACCAACTTGCAATATGCGACCAGTCGAACGATGGTGGCGCCATGACTGCCGCTTCCCCAAACAGCCGACCTGATATCGCCGAGCTGCTCGCCTTCTATGCCAGCGCGGGCGTCGACGAGGCGTTGGAGGACGCGCCGGTGAACCGCTTCGCGGAAGCCGCGCCCAAGCCGGCGGAGCGGATGCTGGCTGCCGCGCCGAGCGATAGCAGAGCACCGGAGCGGCCCGCCCAACCGCGTCTCGATGCGAGCGCCGTGCCTAACGCTCCGCCGGCGCGCCCGCCCATTTCGGCGGTACCCGACGAGGCGCAGGCGGCGCTGGCGCGTGAATTGGCCTCGGCTGCCTCGACGCTGGACGAGCTTCGCCAGCACATGTCGACTTTTGACGGCTGCAACCTGAAGTTCACCGCCAAGAACCTGGTCTTTGCCGACGGCAACCCGGATGCATCGGTGATGCTCGTCGGCGAGGCGCCCGGCCGTGACGAGGATATAGAAGGCCTGCCCTTCGTCGGCCGCTCCGGCCGGCTGCTCGACCGCATGTTGGCCGCGATCGGGCTAGACCGGACATCCGTCTACATCGCCAATGTCATCCCCTGGCGGCCGCCGGGAAACCGCACGCCGACGCCGCACGAAACCGAGATCTGCCGGCCGTTCATCGAAAGGCAGATCGAACTGGTCAAGCCGAAGGTGCTGGTCAATCTCGGCGGGCCCTCGGCCAAAACCCTTCTGAATACGAGCGAAGGCATCTTGCGGCTGCGCGGCAACTGGCGCGCCCACACGACAGCGTCCGGCGTCGTTATTCCGGCGATGCCGACGCTGCACCCGGCCTATCTACTGAGGACGCCGGCGCACAAGAAGCTGGCTTGGCGGGATTTTCTCGAGGTGAAGGCGAAGCTAAGAGCGCTCACCTCTCCATGACCTCGCGGGTAATTGAAATGCGCCTGCCGTCGCCCTAACCATGCCCTCATGATATCTCCTCAAACCTCCGCCGGCAGCCTCATCCGTGAATGGCGCACGCGACGCCGGATGAGCCAGCTCGACCTCGCCACGGAAGCCGATATCTCGCAGCGGCATCTGAGCTTCGTCGAGAGCGGGCGGGCCGCGCCGTCGCGCGACATGGTGCTACACCTGGCCGAGCAGCTTTCGATCCCGCTTCGCCAGCGCAACCAGCTCTTGCTGGCGGCGGGCTTTGCGCCGAGCTTCAGCGAAAGGCCGCTGACCGACATTTCGCTGGCACCGGCCATGGCGGCGGTCGAGACGGTGCTTCGAGGGCACGAGCCGTTCCCGGCGCTCGCGGTGGACCGGCACTGGAACCTCGTTTCGGCAAACGCTGCCATTGGGCCGTTCCTGGCCGACGTTTCCGAGCCCTCGCTGCTCAAGCCGCCAGTCAACGTGCTGCGGCTCAGCCTGCACCCTGGAGGTGTCGCGCCGCGCATCGTCAATCTCGCGGAGTGGCGGGCGCACCTGCTGGAACGCCTGAAGCACCAGAACGACGCGTCAGGCGATCCGGTGCTGATCGAACTGGAGCGTGAGTTGCGCGGTTATCCCTCCGGCCTGAAGAGTGGGCGGCCGGCGCGGGTCGAGCCGAGCGGCATCGTGCATCCGCTGCGGCTTGCCCATGGGGATCAGGTGCTGTCGTTCATCAGCACCATCACCGTGTTCGGCACGCCGCTGGACGTGACGCTGTCGGAGCTGGCGATCGAGTCCTTCTTTCCGGCCGACGAGCAGACGCGGACGGCGCTGGTAAGATTGGCGAAAGAGCGGGCCTAACGGTGCTGATCACCCCTGCGGCGGGGCGGCCTTGCGCGTGCGGGTGCGTTCCAGGCCGAGTTGACGTTCGCGCCAGATGATGAAGATGCCGGCGGCAACGACGATCAGACCGCCGGTCAGCGTGTTCAGCGTGGCGACATCGCCGAAGACGAGATAGCCGACCAAGACGCCGAGGATCATCGAGGTGTATTCGAACGGCGCCACCACCGATGCCTCGGCATGGCGGTAAGCCGAGGTCATCAGGATCTGGCCAAGGCCGCCGCAGAAGCCGGCGGCGACAAGAAGGACCGCCTGCCCCGGCGTCAGCGCCTGCCACCCAAACGGCAGCGACAGCAGCGCCATGACGCTCGCGGTGACCGAAAACCAAAGCACGATCGTGGCGGTGCGCTCGCTTTGCACGAGATTGCGCACGAGCAGCATGGCGACGGCCGAAATCGCCGCCGCTATCAATGCGGCGATGACGCCGAGCACCTCCTGGTCGTCGAGCGCCTCGCCGGAACTCAGGAGCGTCAGCTCCGGCCAGGAGATGATCAGCACACCGACGAGGCCGACGGCGACCGCGCTCCAGCGATAGACACGAATGGCTTCGCCGAGGAAAATCGAGCTGAACACCACCACCAACAGTGGCTGGGCGTAATTCAGCGTGATTGCTTCTGGCAGCGGCAACCGCGTCAGCGCGAAGAAGCCGAGCCCCATGGCGCAGACGCCGACGACGCCGCGCGCGATGTGGTTGAACGGACGGCTTGTACTGAAAGCCGTGCCGAGATTTCCCTTGAAAGCCAGAAAGGCAATGATCGGAAAGATAGCGAAGAAGGAGCGGAAGAAGACGATCTGTCCCGCCGGCACAGTGCCCGCCGCCTTGATGCAGGTCGACATGCCGACGAAGACCGCCACCGAGACGATCTTCAGCATAATGCCGGTGAGCGTGTTGTGCCCTACGGTATTGTCACTGTTGTCGCGGCCTGCTGTCACGCTCCCGCCGCTTCCCGCGTGGTTGCCCAGGTGCGCGCCGGCGTCGCCGGTCTCTCGATATGCCTGACGTCGTAGACGGCGGCCATGACTGCCTCGCGATGCTGGAAAGGAAGGTCTGAATAGACCTTGTCGCAGTTTTGTCGAGCCGCCGGTTCGTGTAAAGAGCGCGGACTTCAAAATTTTGGACGGGCAGGACAGGCCCGGAAAGACAGGAACCAAGGAATGCGCACCGACACTGGCCAGGTCTTCAAACTCGAAGACTATCGCCCCAGCGACTATCTCATTCCGGAAACGAACCTTGAATTCCGTCTTTCGCCAGGCGCGACGATCGTCACGGCAATTTTAACCGTCGAGCGCCGGGATGGCGTCGCGGCCTCTACGCCGCTTGTGCTGGATGGCGACGGGCTGACGC
The DNA here is from genome assembly GCF_020165475.1 of Mesorhizobium sp. BR1-1-15. Taxonomy (NCBI): domain Bacteria; kingdom Pseudomonadati; phylum Pseudomonadota; class Alphaproteobacteria; order Hyphomicrobiales; family Phyllobacteriaceae; genus Mesorhizobium; species Mesorhizobium sp. BR1-1-15. Next base: position 146,362 of record NZ_JAIUIF010000001.1, read on the forward strand.
TCAGGCGCGTCGAGATCGACGGCAGGAAAGCCAAGCCGACGGATTTTGCCGTGACGCCCGACCGACTAACCATCCTCAGGCCCCCGGCGGCGCGTCGCTTTCGGCTGTCGATCGAGACCGAGCTGGCGCCGTCGGGCAATGAAGCGCTGATGGGCCTCTACCGCTCAAGCAACGTCTATTGCACGCAATGCGAAGCAGAGGGCTTCCGCCGCATCACCTATTTCCTCGACCGCCCCGACATCCTTTCCGTCTACACCGTGCGGATCGAAACCCGCCGCGACGAGGCGCCGCTGCTTCTGTCCAACGGAAACCCGGTCGACAAGGGCGATCTCGGCGATGGCTGGCACTATGCCATTTGGCACGACCCCTTCCCCAAGCCATCGTATCTGTTCGCGCTGGTCGCCGGCAATCTCGGCCGGGTTGCCGACAGTTTCGTCACCATGTCCGGCCGCACGGTCGAGCTCGGCATCTATGTCGAGCCGGGCAAGGAGAAGCTCGCCGGCTACGCCATGGATGCCTTGAAGCGATCGATGCAATGGGACGAGGAGGCATTCGGCCGCGAATACGACCTCGATGTCTTCAACATCGTCGCCGTGTCCGACTTCAACATGGGGGCGATGGAGAACAAGGGCCTCAACGTCTTCAACGACAAATATGTGCTGGCCGACCGGGAGACCGCGACGGACGCCGATTTCGCCAATATCGAGGCGATCATCGCGCATGAGTATTTCCACAATTGGACAGGCAACAGAATCACTTGCCGCGACTGGTTCCAGCTTTGCCTGAAGGAAGGGCTGACCGTTTATCGCGACCACGAATTCTCCGCCGACCAACGTTCGCGTGCGGTCAAGCGCATCGCCGAGGTGCGCACGCTGCGCGCGCATCAATTCCCCGAGGACCAGGGGCCGCTGGCGCATCCGGTCAGGCCGCGCCGCTATCGCGAGATCAATAATTTCTACACGGCGACCGTCTACGAAAAAGGCTCGGAGGTGGTGCGCATGATCCGTACCATCCTCGGGCCTGATAGCTTTCGCGCCGGCATGGACCTCTATTTCGAGCGGCACGACGGCACGGCGGCGACGATCGAGGATTTCCTGACAGTGTTCGAGGAGGTGTCCGGCCGCGACTTGTCGCAATTCGCGCTCTGGTACCATCAGGCCGGCACCCCTAACCTGGCGGTGAGCTCGACTTATAACTGGGCGGAGCGGGAATTCACGCTGGAAATCGAGCAATCGGTGCCGCCAACCCCGTCGGAAAGCCGCAAACGACTGATGCACATACCGCTCGCCTTCGGTCTGATTGGCGCCGGCGGCGAGCCGGTCGCCTATGACGCGGTCGACGGCGCCAGCGTCGAGGACGGCATCATCCACATCCGCAAGCGCCGGCATGTGGTGCGCTTCTCAGGCGTCGCCGAGCGTCCGGCGATTTCGCTGAACCGCGGCTTCTCGGCGCCGATAACGCTTGCCGTCGAGCAGAAGACCGACGACCAGTTCTTCCTTGCCGGCCACGACAGCGACAGCTTCTCGCGCTGGCAGACCTTCAACACGCTGCTTACGGATGCATTGATCTTGGCCTTCCGCCAGATTCTCGACGGCGCCGAGCCTGGCTTCACCGCGCGGCTGACCGAGCTTGCCGGCAGGATCGCGAGCGACGAGACGCTGGAGCCGGCCTACCGGGCGCTGGCGCTTTCGCTTCCGGGCGAGACCGACATAGCGCGCGACATCGGCAAAAACATCGAACCCAACGCCATCTTCGCTGCGCGCGAGGCGCTGGCGCTGGCAATCGCCAGGGCTAACCGCGACGCGTTCGCCGGCCTCTACGAGCGGCTTGCCGACGCCGGCCCGTTCAGCCCGGACGCAGCTTCCGCCGGACGGCGGGCGTTGCGTAACGTCATGCTTGATTATCTCTCGCTGCTGTCAGATGGCGCCGGGCTTGCGGCGGAGCACTTCCGGTCGGCCACCAATATGACTGACCGCGCGGCGGCACTGACCGTGCTCGCGCACCGCCACCATGGTTCGCCGGAGGCAAACAAGGCACTGGCGGCTTTCGAAGCGACATATGCGTCCGACCCGCTTGTGATGGACAAATGGTTCCAGATTCAGGCCAGCGTACCCGGTCCGCAGGCGGTGGAGACGGTTCGCGCCCTGACCACGCATCCGGCCTTCTCGATGGCCAATCCGAACCGGGTGCGCTCGTTAATCGGCACATTCTCCAGTGCCAACCAGACCGGATTCCACCGCGCCGACGGCGAAGGCTACCGATTCTTCACGCAGACCGTGCTCGAGGTCGAAAAACGCAATCCGCAGGTGGCGGCAAGGTTGGCAACGGCGCTCCGGTCGTGGCGTTCGCTCGAACCTGGCCGGCAGGCCAAGGCCAGGGAAGCGCTGCTTTCGATTGCCAATGCCGAAAACCTGTCGGCGGATTTAAGCGATATCGTCGAGCGTACGCTGGCGTGAGCCAGACCCGAGCGGCCACCATGGTGGTCGGCGGCAATGCCAAGGCAACGCCACCGGCCCGTCAGGCTGTGCTTCTGCTGCTCGAACGGATTCCCGCCTCCCTACGCGGGTATCAACATGGCGATGCGATGCACGCCGACCTCGGCGCTCGTATTCGTCGCCTCGTCGGTCTTGCCCTTGGCGCAAGTGTATATGTCGCCTTCCTTGAGCTTGAACTCCTTGTCGGCCTTCTTGATCGTGAATTCGCCCGCAGTGATGGTGCATACCATGTCGTTGTCCATCACCATCGCCGGCGCATGTGTGCCGGGCTGAAACACGACATCGACGATTGAGATGCTTTTGTAGGCAGGAATGTCTGAGTTTCCCGTGCCTACCTCCACCACTCTGATGCCGGGCGCAATCTCCTTGCCCTCCTTCGGGCCGTATGTCCTCGTTTTTACCGACGCCGCCAGGGCGAACAAAGGCGTTACCGCTGCCGCTGACACGCCGAGAGCAATTGCAGTTCTGCGATTCATGCTTTCCTCCCGATGTGCAATCCCGCACGGAATATGCGTGATTTCTAATATTATTCCCTTTCCACGGTAATCGCCATCGCATGCCTCTGCTCGGTTGGCGGAAAAGCCGCTATTTTAGTCGATTTTTAATCTTTTTTCGCCGGACCACTGGACAAGGCGAATCACCTTTGATTCTTTAATGGCGATTCGGAAGTGCGGCGTTTACCGGATCATCAAGCATAGGCAAATCGGGGAGTGCCATTTATGGCGAAGGCGGACGCGTGGGGCGCGCCCGGAGGGATAGCTTTTGCGCGTCGCGAGACGCCGCGAGGCGACGGCCTTGCCGGGAATACGCGGCTCATCGCCGAACCGGCCTACAAGCGGCTTCTGGCGGCGGAGCCATTGCTGCGCCGATCGATACCGGCTCTCATCGTCATCTTCCTGATCGCGATCGCGGCGCTGCGCGTCCTGTCGCTGATGAACGAACGCGACGATATCGAGCGCAACGCCAAGGCGATCCTGATGCTGGCGTCCGGTCAACTGGCGAGTTCGCTGGCCACCACGTCCGACACCGCGCCGGGCGCCATCCAGGACCTGTTGGAAACGACCAGCCGCCAGGGCGCGATGAGCCGCGGCCACGTTCTTGTCATCACCGACAGCGCCTTCAAGATCACCGCGGTGACGCCGCGCTCGATGTCCTGGCAAGGCCGTTCGCTGGATAGCCTCGCCCAGGGCGGCCAGCCTCTGTTCATGTTCGGCGACCGCGCCGGAGTGATGGAGGTCGATATTGGCGGGCAGGACTGGTATGCAGCGGTCAGCCTGACGAACGGTCGCAAAGGCGCGGCAGCGGCGCTGGTGCCGCAGGACGCGGTTTTCGACGCCTGGCGCAAGACAGTCTCGCTGAATGTGACGCTGTTCGTACTGACGGCCGGCGTGCTGATCATCATCCTCTATGCCTATTTCGGCCAGGCGGCGCGCGCGCAGGCGGCCGACCGCATCTATCTCGAAGCGCATCAACGCATCGACATGGCGCTGGTACGCGGCCGCTGCGGCTTGTGGGACTGGGACATGGTGCGCGGCAAGATGTATTGGTCGCGTTCGATGTACGACATGCTGGGCTACGAGCCATGCGACACGATGCTGTCCTTCGGCGAGGTCGACGAGATCATCCATCCCGATGATGGCGACTTGTTCCAGCTCGCCAACAAGATCGTCGCGCGCGAGATCGATCATATCGATCAGGTGTTCCGGATGCGGCATGCCGACGGGCAGTGGGTATGGATGCGCGCAAGGGCGCAGGTCATGGATCCGGAAGCACCCGAAATCCAGTTGATCGGCATCGCCGTCGACGTCACCGAGCAGCGTCACCTGGCGCTTCGTTCCGAGGCAGCCGATTTGCGCCTGAGGACGGCGATCGAGAACATCAACGAGTCCTTCGTGCTGTGGGATGCCGCCGAGCGGCTGATCATGTGCAATTCCAAATACCAGAAGGACAATGGCCTTTCGGACCGTGACGTGATGCCAGGCGCCGTGCGCGCCACGCTGGAAGAGCGCATGCTCGCTTTCGCTTCCGATCGGCGGCTTGCCAACAGCAATGGGCCGCTGGGCGGCGCGACGTTCGAACGGCAGCTGGCCGACGGCCGCTGGTTGCAGGTCAACGAGCTCAGAACCCGCGACGGCGGCATTGTCTCGGTCGGATCCGACATCACCCAGATCAAGCTGCATCAGGAAAAGCTGGTCGACAGCGAGCGCCGGCTGATGGCAACCATCCACGATCTCAGCCTCGCCCGCCGCGCCGAAGAGGAGCGCGCGCGCGAACTGGTCGAGCTCAACCGCAAATACATGAAGGAAACCGAGCGCGCCGAAGCGGCGAACCGGGCCAAGTCCGAATTCCTGGCCAACATGTCGCATGAACTGCGCACGCCCTTGAACGCCATCATCGGCTTCTCCGAACTGATGGAACAGGGGCTGTTCGGCCCGCTGGGATCGGAGCGCTACGAGGAATACGCCACCGACATCAACAGCAGCGGCAAATATCTCCTGGGCGTCATCAACGACATTCTCGACATGTCGAAAATCGAGGCCGGCCAATTCTCGCTCGACCGCGAAGAGATCGATCTCGGCCCGCTGATCAGCGAGACGGTCCGGGTCGTCTCGCTGCAAGCGGCGCAAAAGGCGATCACCGTCGAGACCCGCATCGCAGACGCGCTGACGCTGTTCGCCGACCGCCGAGCGATCAAGCAGATCGTCATAAACCTTTTGTCCAACGCAGTGAAATTCACCGGCCAAGGCGGCCACATATCGGTCAGGGCCCGCAATACCTCAGGGGCGCTGGTGCTGACGATCGAGGATAATGGCTGCGGCATCCCGAAGGAGGCGCTCGGCAAGCTCGGACGGCCCTTCGAACAGGTGCAGAACCAGTTCTCCAAGAGCCATGCCGGGTCCGGCCTCGGCCTCGCCATCTCGCGCTCTTTGGCCGAACTGCAAGGCGGTGCCCTGAAAATCCGCTCAACCGAAGGTGTCGGCACGATCGTGTCGGTGCGCATTCCCGTGAAGAAGGCGACGCCCGTGGTCAAGGTCGCGGCTTAAGCAACGGGCTCCGGCGATGTCGCCGAAGCCCGTGCCGGAAGGCGTTATTGCATGCTGCCGTCGTCGCCTTCGTCATCCCACTGACGGTGTAAGCCAAAGCGGCCGCCCTTTGGCAGTTCGCCCTTCTTGATCTTTCCGTCGTTGTTCTTGTCGAGCAGGGCAAAGAGCTTCTTGTCGCGACTGGCGATGTCGTCCGTCGTCAGCGTACCGTCGCCGTTGTTGTCGTAACGCGCGATGATGCGCCTGGCCATGTGCTCGAAGCGGGCCTTTTCCAGCGCTGCGGTGAGCTGCTCCACCGTGAGCTTGCCACCATTGTCGGCGACCAGCTTCTTCAACCGCGAATCCATGACGCTTGAGAACTGGTCGAAGCTGATGGTGCCGTCATTGTCCTTCATCGCCTTGTTGAGGCGCATCATCGTGCGCTCACGCATGTTTGCGCTGTCGATGTTCTCGGCATAGGCCGCAGTGCCGACGGCTCCTGCCAACGCGATGAAGGCGAACGCGAGCTTGGTTGTCTTTCTCATGGTCTTCTCCTGTTGCATCGTCACCCCCGATGCGATCCGCACGGCCGTTGATCACGGCCGCCCGGCACGAAGCAGAAGGTTGAAATCCTTCCTGACCTTCCGCGACGTCTCCTTGAGATGTGCTTCCAGCACACCGAAATCCGGCAAGTCGGTGACCGCCAGAAGCAGATCCGAAAGCCCCGGCGGCACATCGTCCCGCTCGAACTGGCCGGTGAGGCAAAGCCTGATCATCTGGGTCAGCGCCAGATAGAGGCGGTAGGCCTCGCCAAGCTCCTCCCTGACATCGGCGGCTGCGAATTGTGGCGCAAGGCGCGACAATACCTCCGCGGTTGCCGTGACCCTGCGGCCGGACTCGACATTGCCCGTGACGACGGCCACCTGGGCGATGAATTCGAGATCGATCAGGCCGCCGGCAATGAGTTTGATGTCCCAGAGGTCGCGCGGCGGCTTTTCCTTTTCGATCATGGCGCGCATGTCGGACGCTTCCGCTTTCACCTTTGCTGCGTCGCGCAATTGCCCGAGCACCGCCGCAACGTCGGCTTCGACCTCGGCACAGAGCCTGGCATCTCCGGCAATGGCGCGCGCCCGCGACAGCGCCATGTGCTCCCAGGTCCAGGCCTCCTGGCGCTGGTATTTCTTGAAGGCGTCGACGTGGGTGGCCACCGGCCCCTTGTTGCCGGACGGCCGCAGCCGCAGGTCGAGTTCATAGAGCACGCCTTCCGCGGTCGGCGCGGAAACGGCCGAGATGAGGCGCTGCGTCATCCTGGTGTAGTAATGCGAGGGCGCCAGCGGTTTTTCACCGTCGGATTCCTCGGCGTCCGCATCGTGATCGTAGAGCAGGATGAGGTCGACATCCGACCCCGCCGTCAATTCACGGCTGCCGAGCTTGCCCATGCCGAGCAGCGAAACCACGCCACCGGCGATTGTGCCATGGCGCGCCTCGAATTCGGCCATAACAGCGCGCAACGCGGCCTCGATGGTGAGGTCGGCCAGGTCAGAAAAGGCGCGGCCTGCGCGGGCCGGATCGATCGAGCCGGCGAGCAGCCGCACGCCGATCAGGAATTTCTGCTCGGAGGCAAAGATGCGCAAACGATCGAGAACGTCCTCATAGGCGCGGTCGCCTTCGAGGAAAGCGGTAAGCCGTGCCGATAGATATCCACGATCCGGCAATTCGGTGAGAAGAGCGGGATCGAGCAGGCCATCGAACACATGTGGCCGACGCGTGATGATCGCGGCCAGTCGTGGCGCGGCGCCCATGATCGTCGCCATAAGCTTCAGCAACGCCGGATTGGACTGGAGCAGCGAGAAGAGCTGGATGCCTGCAGGCAGGCCGGCGAGGAACTCGTCGAAACGGATCAACGCCTCATCGGCCCGACGCGTCTGGCCGAAAGCCTTGAGCAGCGCCGGCGTCAGTTCCGTCAGTCGCTCGCGCGCCTCAGCCGACTGGGTGACGCGGTAGCGACCGAAATGCCAGCCACGGATCACGCGGCAGATGTCGCTCGTTCGCTGGAAGCCGAGACCGTGCAACGTCTGCAGTGTATCGGGGTCGTCGACGTCGCCGGTGAAGACCAGATTGCCGATGCCTGCCGAAAGCTCCGGTGCGGTTTCGAACAGCGCCGCGTAGTGACGTTCGACCTGCTGCAGCGAGGCTCGGAAGCCCAGGGAAAAAGCAGCCGCATCGGCAAAGCCCAGCATGCGCGCGATTCGATCGAGCCCTTCATCATCCTCCGGCAGGGTGTGCGTCTGCTCGTCGGCCACCATCTGGATGGCATGCTCGACCCTGCGCAGGAACCAATATTGCCGGGCCAGTGCGTCGCGTGCCTCGGCGGTGATCCAGCCGCGCGCGGCCAGCTCGCCGAGCATCGGCACGGTCTCGCGGCCACGCAGTTCCGGGAAGCGGCCGCCGGCGATGAGCTGCTGCGTCTGGACGAAGAACTCGATCTCGCGGATGCCGCCGCGCCCGAGCTTGACGTTGTGGCCCTTGACCGCGATTTCGCCATGCCCCTTGTGGGCGTGGATCTGGCGTTTGATCGAATGGACGTCGGCGATCGCGGCATAGTCCATGTATTTGCGCCAGATGTAGGGTTGGAGCTCCTTGAGGAAAGCGGTGCCGGCGTCCAGATCGCCGGCCACAGGACGCGCCTTGATCATGGCAGCGCGCTCCCAGTTCTGGCCGCGCGCCTCGTAGTAGCGCAGCGCCGCCTCTACCGGGATCGCCAGCGGGGTCGAACCGGGATCGGGACGCAGCCTGAGGTCGGTGCGGAAGACATAGCCATGTTCGGTGCGGTCCTGCAGGATGCGCACCAGACGGCGCGTCAGCCGCGAAAACAGCTCCGTCGCATCGAGCGGATCGACGACGGCCGACGCTTCCGGGTCGAAGAAGACCACGAGGTCGATATCGGAGGAAAAATTGAGCTCATGCGCGCCAAGCTTGCCCATGCCGAGCAGGATCCAGCCCGACCGGTTCGAGGGATTGGCGGGATCCGGCAACTTCAGCTTGCCCTGGCCATGCGCGTCGCGCAGCAGAAAATCGACGGCGGCGCGCGTGCACGCATCGGCAAGGTCGCTCAACCGCCGCACCGTAAGCGAGGTCTCGGCCTCGGCGGCCAGATCGGCCAGCGCGATCAGGAAATGCGCATCGGCCTTCCATTGCCGCAGTTCCATCATCAATCTGGATTCGGAGATCGTCTCGGAGAACGATGCCCGGTCGATCGCCACGATGATCGCCTTCAGCCGGGCCTCGACCGGCTGGTCGAAAAGCCCATCCAATATCTGCGGCCGGCGACGCGCCATGTCACGCAGGAACGGCGACAGGTCGAAGACAGCGGCCAGGAAGTCCTGCGCCTCACCCGTTCCAGCCAGGAATTTCGCCAGCCGTGTCAATCCTTCTTCGCGTGCCAAGGTGGCGATCTCGGCCAGCTCCTGCCGGGCCCGGCTGTCGTCCAGAGGAGCAAGCCTTGCCGCGGGCTTCAACAGCCAGTCCTTCGCCGTCCGCTTTGCAGCCGCCGTCATCAATGATCCTCCCGCGCGGGAAAACTCATGACCACGGATAATCCGGGATTACCAGGCAACAGATCAAGCCGGCCATAGTGGAATGTCATGACCGCCTTTGCGAGGCTGAGGCCAAGCCCGGAACCTGGCTGGGAACGGCTCTTCTCGAGCCGCACGAACCGTTCCGTCGCCCGGGCGCGATCGGCATCGTCCGGAATGCCCTGGCCGTTGTCGGCGACGACAAGCCTGATTTCGCCATGCGTGCGTTCGAGCGTCACGCGGACAGTCGGCTTGGAGGTGGAATCGGTCGAGTACTTGATCGCATTGTCGACGATGTTGGACAGCGCCTGGCCGATCAGCTCGCGGTTGCCGTCGACAAGGAATGCGCCATCGACCGCGGCTTCGAGCGAAACGCCAGCCTCTTCCGCCACCGGCTCGTAGAGTTCGACCACATCGCGCACGGCTGCGGCCAGATCGACGCGACTGGTGCTTTCGGAGGAATAACCCGCCTCCAGCCGGGAGATCATCAGGATGGCGTTGAAGGTCTTAATGAGCTGGTCGGACTCGGCGATGGTGCCTTCCAGCGCCTGGCGGTAGTCCGACGTCTTGTGCTTACCCGAAAGCGTCGCCTCGGCGCGGTTGCGCAGCCGGGTCAGCGGCGTCTTCAGATCATGCGCGATGTTGTCGGAAACCTGCTTCAGCCCCTCGTTGAGCATGGCGATCCTAGCCAGCATGGCATTGAGGTTCTCGGAAAGCCGGTCGAATTCGTCACCGGCGCCGGTCACCGGCAGCCGGCCCGAAAGATCGCCGCCCATGATGCGGCGGCTGGCTTCCGAAACGCCATCGATGCGCTTCAGCGCGGCGCGGCCGACGAAAAACCAGATCAACAGCCCGCCCAGCCCCATCATGCCGAGCGCCAGCATCAGGGAGCGGCGGATGACGGCGCGGAACCGCTCAGGTTCGCCCAGATCGCGGCCGACCAGCATGATCATCTGGTTCGGCAGGCGCAGCACCAGGGCGATCGCATTGTGGCCCTTCTCGCCTTCGGATCGGACCGCCGTATCGCCGGCCTGCGGCGTGGCCTGATCGGAAGGTGTGCTGCGCTGCCGGTCGAGTTCGCCTTCGCCGAAACGACGGTAGGAGAACGGCTCGGTCGTCCAGCCTTCGGTTTCGATGACCCCCGGCTCCAGGCTCTGGACATTGCCGGTCAGGATCTGGCCGTTGGCGTCGGCGATCAAATAGAGATTGGCGCCGGGCTGGCGCGAGCGCTGCTCCACCACGCGCACCAGGACCGGCAGGCCGCCGCGCTGGTAGGCGCGGGCAAGGCCGAGCACCTCGTCGTTGATGGTCTCCTGCGTCTGCGCGGTCAGCATGCGCGCCGAAAGCGAGGTCATGTAGAGGACAAGCAGTACGGCGCAGAGCGCGAAGAGCAAGAGATAGAGCGCCGAGAGCCGCGCAGCCGTCGTCTTCATGATGGCAGGCACGGAAAGGGCCATGCCGCCGCCTAACCGGCCCTAAGCATGTAACCGGCGCCGCGAATCGTATGCAGGATGGGCTTGTCGAAGCCTTTTTCGATCTTGCCGCGCAGTCGCGAGACATGGACGTCGATGACGTTGGTCTGCGGATCGAAATGATAATCCCAGACATTTTCGAGCAGCATGGTGCGCGTCACCACCTGACCGGCATGGCGCATCAGATATTCAAGCAGGCGGAACTCGCGTGGCTGCAGCGTGATCTCGCGTCCGGCGCGCCTGACCGAATGCGAAAGCCGGTCAAGTTCGAGATCGCCGACGCGGTAGACGGTTTCGGCTTCCTTGGCGCTGGCCCGGCGGTTCAGCACCTCGACGCGGGCGAGCAGCTCGGAAAAGGCATAGGGCTTGGTCAGATAATCGTCGCCGCCGGCGCGTAGGCCGGTGACCCGATCGTCGACCTCGCCCAGCGCCGACAGGATCAGTACCGGCGTGGCGTTCCCCCTGGAGCGCAGGCCGGCGATGACCGAAAGGCCGTCGCGGCGCGGCATCATCCGGTCGATGACCATCACGTCGTAGTCGCCGGCATCGGCGAGCGCGAAGCCGGTCTCGCCGTCACCCGCGACATGCGCGGTGTGCCCGGCCTCGGTAAAGGCTTTCTGCAGATAATCCGCAGCCTCGCGATCGTCTTCTATGACGAGAATCTTCATAGGACCGTTATACGCGATTTCGCTGGAAGATTGAGTAGCCGGCATCTGCATTTTAGCCTTCGCCAAAGCGCATCGCGATCAAGATGATCCAGGCCGCGCGCGATAAAGTCTTGGTTCTCTGGTGTTACTGTCCCAGCATGCTGCCGGCATGCCGTTGCCACCAAAGCGCTCCGCTTGTTCGCTCAGCCTGAGCGCATGGCCCGCGGGGTGAGTGCGGCAGCGGGCGATGGGAAGCCCGCTGCCGCCGGAGGGGAGCACGATGACTGACTAACGTGCTCGGCTCCATACTTCCCGTGCGGCGGCTCGGGGGTGTTTGGAACCGCCGCACTGGAAAAGTCGTTGTCAGCCCTTGGCGACGGGCAGCGCCACGAAGCGGTTGTTGTCGTCGCGGGTAATCTGCATCAGGACGGCCTTGCGCCCGGATTTCACCGCTTCGTCCATGGCCTTGGTGACGTCGTCGGTGCCGTTGACTTCCATCGAATTGACCGCGGTGATGATGTCGCCCGGCTGGATGCCACGGTCGGCGGCATCGCTGTCGGGATCGACATCGGTCACCACCAAACCCTTGCCGTTCTCGGATTTGGTGACGGTCAGACCGAGATCGGCGAGCGTATCGGCCTTAGCCGGAGCCGCAGGCTTGTCGTCGGCCGAGGCCTGCTTGTCGCTTGAAGGCAGCTTGCCGAGCTCCACCTTGACGCTCTGGCTCTTGCCGTCGCGCCAGACCGTGACGTCAACCGACTTGCCCGGCGAATAGGCGCCAATCAGGCGGGCGAGCTCCTTCGGCGAAGCAACATCCTTGCCGTCGACCTGGGTGATCACGTCACCGGCGGTGATGCCGCTCTTCTTGCCGGGGCCGTCGTCCTGTGCGCTGGATACCAGTGCGCCGTTGTTGGACTTCAGGCCGAGCGATTCGGCGATATCTGATGTGACCGGCTGGATCTCGACGCCGAGCCAGCCGCGCTGCACGGCACCGCTCTTCATCAGATCCTCGACGACCTGCTTGGCGGTCGAGGCAGGAATGTCGAAGGCGATGCCGACGCTGCCGCCGGAAGGCGAGAAGATAGCGGTGTTGATGCCGACCACCTGACCGCTGAGGTTGAAGGTCGGGCCGCCAGAATTGCCGCGGTTGACCGAGGCGTCGATCTGGATGAAATCATCATAGGGACCGGCGCCGATGTCACGGCCCCGCGCCGAGACAATGCCGGCGGTGACGGTGCCGCCGAGACCGAAGGGGTTGCCGACGGCCACGACCCAATCGCCGACCCGAACCTTGGAGTCGTCGGCGAAGTCGACATAGGTAAATTTGCCGCCACCCTCGACCTTGAGCACCGCGAGGTCGGTGCGCGGGTCGGTACCGACCAGCTTGGCGTCGAGTTCCTTGCCGTCATTGGTCACCACGGTGAAGGCGGTGCCCTCTTCGACGACATGGTTGTTGGTGACGAGATAGCCATCCTCGGAAATGAAGAAGCCCGACCCTTGAGCCACCGGGCGCGGCTCGCCATTACCGCGGTCACGATGCCCGAACCGGCGGTGGCCATCGTCGTTCTGGCCGCCCTGATCGCCGAAGCCGCGGAATTCCTTGAAGAAGCGGCGCAGCTGCGGATTGTTGGGCAAATTGTCGAAACCGTCCTGGTCGTCGGAGCCGTCATCGGCGGTGGGCTGGACCTTGGCCTTGACTTTGACGCTGACAACGGCGGGCGAAACGCGCTCGACGACATCGGCGAAGCTGGGGACCTGCGGCGCCTCGACGCGCACGGCATCGGCCAAAACGGGGCTGGTTCCGCTGGTCAACGCGCCAACGCCGATCGCGCCGGCAACGGCGACGGAAGCGACGGCAGCCAGGAGACGCTTGCGGGTGCGGGAATATGAATTGGGGGCAATATTCATGGGGTCTCGTATCCTCTTTTCGAAGGGACGCGCCTTGTCGGCATCCTGAGGAAGAGAATTAGAGCGGCGTACATTACGACGCCATTTCCGACGCATGAAACTTTGGTAATGTTGGCGAACGATCGCCGCCTGCACTCAATCGCGGCGCAGGATCGCCTCCAGTGCCGCCCGCTCGTCGGCGGAGAGGGATTTTGTCGCCAGTGTCCGGCGCGATCTCGCGCTGAGCACGACGAACAGGCCACCGGCCAAAAGCAGGATCACCGGCGTGCCCCAAAGCAGAGCGTTGCGCAGGTCGAAGCGCGGCTTCAGCAGCACGAACTCGCCGTAGCGCGAAACCACATAGTCCATCACCTGCTTGTCGGTATCGCCAGCGACCAGGCGCTGGCGCACCAGAACGCGCAGGTCACGGGCAAGATCGGCATCGGATTCGTCGATCGACTGGTTCTGGCAGACCATGCAGCGCAGCCCTTCCGACAGCGCTCGCGCTCTCGCTTCCAGCGTCGGATCGGCAAGCATCTCGTCGGGCTTCACCGCCAGCGCCGTGCCGGCAAAGGACAGCGCCAGCACCATCACGAGCGACGCGATGGACAACTTCGCCTTCATGGCAGGCCCGCGGGGCTCATGGCGCCGGCCTGCTTGCGGCGGCGCGAGGGTGCGCCGACGCGCAGGCGCCTGTCCATCAGCGACATGGCCGCACCAACCATCATGACCAGGCCGCCGCCCCAGATCAGCGTCACCAGCGGTTTCCACCACAGGCGCACCACGACCGATCCGTCATTGCCCTCGTCGCCGAGCGAAATATAAAGCTGCGAAAGGCCCATCGTCCTGATGCCTGATTCCGTCGTCGTCGTCTGGCGTACCGGATAGAAGCGCTTGGCCGAGCTGATTTCGCCAACCGGACTGCCGCCGACACCGATCAGTTGGAAGCGACCGCGATCCTCGCTGTAATTCGGTCCCTGCGCCGGATGGAGCCCGACGAAACGCAGAGTGTGGCCGGACAATTCGACGGTTTGCCCGGCATGCATCGACAGGATCTTCTCGGTGCCGAAGCAAAGCGTGCCGACGATGCCAAGCGTGGTCAGGCCAAGACCGAGGTGGGCAAGCGCTGTGCCGAAGACCGAGCGCGGCAGGCCGAGCAGGCGCCTGACCATGACCCTCGCAGCCACATTGCCGAACCCCGCCTTGACAGCGAGGTCGGTGAGAGCGCCGAGGATCAGCCAGACGGCAAGACCCACGCCAAGGGCTGCGAATACCGAAGCGCCGTTGATGAACAGGGCGGTGACCAGCGTTGCCAGAAGCGCCGCCGCGAAAGCTGCCATCAGGCGCTGCGCGACGGCGAAGACGTCGCCGCGCTTCCAGGCCAGCAGCGGCCCGAACGGAACCATGGCCAGCAACGGCACCATGAGCGGTCCGAAGGTGAGGTCGAAGAACGGCGCGCCGACCGAAATCTTGTCGGCCGAAAGGGCCTCGACGGCCAACGGATAGAGCGTACCGACGAGTACGGTGGCGGTGGCCGTGGTCAGGAACAAATTGTTCAGCACCAGCGCGCCTTCGCGCGAAACCGGATGAAAGAGGCCGCCGGCCGTCAGCCTCGAGGCCCGCAGTGCAAACAGCGTCAATGATCCACCGATGAACAGCGTCAGTATGCACAGGATGAAGATGCCGCGCGTCGGATCGGTGGCGAAGGCATGCACCGAGGTCAGGACGCCCGAACGCACCAGGAAGGTGCCGAGCAACGACAGTGAAAAGGTCAGGATGGCGAGCAGCAGCGTCCAGATCTTCAGCGCCGAACGCTTTTCCATGACGATGGCCGAATGGAGCAGCGCGGTGCCCGCGAGCCAGGGCATGAAGGAGGCGTTCTCGACCGGATCCCAGAACCAGAAGCCGCCCCAGCCGAGCTCGTAATAAGCCCAGTACGAGCCCATGGCGATGCCGCCGGTCAGGAACATCCAGGCGACCAGGGTCCACGGCCGCACCCATCGCGCCCAGGACGCATCGATGCGTCCGTCGATGAGCGCGGCTACCGAGAAGGAGAAACAGATCGAGAAGCCGACATAGCCGAGATAGAGCAGTGGCGGGTGCACTGCGAGGCCGAGATCCTGCAGGATGGGATTGAGATCGCGCCCTTCGATGGGCGCCGGCGAAAGCCTGGCGAAGGGATTGGACGTTGCCAGTATAAACAGGAAGAATGTCGCGCCGATCGCACCCTGCACGGCAAGCACGTTGGCGCGTAGCGTCGCCGGCAGGTTGGAGCCGAAGGCGGCGACCAGCGCACCGAAAAAGGTCAGGATCAGCACCCAGAGCAGCATCGAGCCTTCGTGATTGCCCCAGGTTCCAGTGATCTTATAGATCATCGGCTGCAGCGAATGGGAATTTTCCCAGACGCTGGCGACCGAGAAATCGGAACTCGCATAGGCGCTGAGCAGTGCGGCGAAGGACAGCGCCGTCAGGGCAAAGCCGGTGATCGCGACAGGAGCGCCGACCGCCATCAGGCGCTGATTGTTGGTGCGGGCGCCAAACAGCGGCACCACCGTCTGCACCAGCGCCAGCGCGAAGGCCAGGACCAGCGCGAAATGTCCGGTCTCAACCATGATCGCCAACCCGGCTATATCGAGCCTGCCTATTCACTCTTGCTCTCCTGCCAAACGCCCTTGGCCTTCAGCCCATCGGCCACTTCCTTGGGCATGTAGCGCTCGTCGTGCTTGGCCAGAACGCTGTCGGCCACAAAGACGCCATCCGGGCCGAACGTGCCCTCGGTGATGACCCCCTGCTCCTCGCGAAATAGGTCAGGCAGGATGCCTGTATAGGTGACCTTGACCGATTTATGGGTGTCGGTCACAGAAAACGCCACTGTCGCCCCCTGCCCGCGCTGGATCGTGCCTTTTTCCACCAGGCCGCCCAGCCTGATGCGCTGGCCCGGCTGCACCGTCGCCGTGGCCAGATCGGCGGGCATGTAGAAATAGGACGCCTTCTGGCCGAGCGCATAGAATGTCAGGCCGGTGGCGGCGCCGAGGAAGGCCAGGCCGCCCGCGATCACCGACAATCGTTTCTGTTTGCGTGTCATTGTCCGGTCCAGCCCTATTGCGTCGCCGTCAGGCCGAGCGAAGCGGCAAAAGCGGTGAATTTCCTGGCTTCGTCACTGTCGGCTCCAAAGACGGCAATAGCTCGGCTCAGCGCCTCGCGCGCCTGGTCGGCCTTGCCCAGCACGATGTAGGAACGAACGAGCCGCATCCATCCTTCCGGGTCGCGCGGATTCTGCCGCAGCTTCTCGTCGAGCCCGGCGACCATGGTGTTGATCATGGCTTCCCTGTCCTGCGGCGACATCGATGAAGCGGCATCGATATCGCCCGCGGTCGGTCCGTTTGCCGGCTCGCTCGAAGCGACGCCTGCATTGCCGGCGCCGGAACTATCGGACTTGGCCAGCGCCTGCTCGATCGCGCCGCGCCATGGCGAATCCTTCGGCAGCGTGCCCAGCATCGCCTGCCAGGCCGCGGCCGCCTCCTTGCTGCGGCCCTCCTGCGCCAAGGCCATAGCCAGGTAGAAGCCGGCCTTGGCATTGGCCGGGTCAAGTTTCAGGGCCGCCTCGAAGGCCTCCTGGGCATCCGCCGAAACGATGCCGCCGGCCGCGCTGGCGATCGCCTCGCCGAGACCGGCCCGGCGAACAGCGCTGTCGCCGTCGAGGCGAATGGCGTTGCGATAGGCGGCGACCGCGTCGGAAAAGCGCTGCATGCGCAGATAGACCGGCGCCAGCACGTCCCATCCCCTGCCGTCGGACGGATTGGCGGCAAGATGGGCTTCGGCGCGAGCCACAAGTTCGTCGACCGAGCTGTCGGCCGGATTCTTGGCCAGCCGCTCGCTGAGCGGCTGCGAGGGCAGATCGGGCGAGCCTATGTTGATGTAGAGGCCCCAACTGACCAGCGGCACCGCCAGCACGGCCGCGGTGGCGACAAGCCGCGTCGCGACGGATGTACGTCCGACGGATGCGCTGCCGGTCTGGTCCGCATTGTCGAGGCGAAGGATGCGCCGGGCGATCTCGGCGCGCGCCTCATCGGCTTCGGCAGGCTTGATCAGGCCACGGGCGGCGTCGCGGTCGAGTTCGGACAGTTGGTCGCGATAAACTTCCAGATCGTGCTCGCCGCTCGAAGACGCGCTTCTGGCGCCACCGGCCAGCGGCAGCAGCACCGCCAGGCTGGCGCCCAGCGTTAGGATTGCGGCTATGACCCAGAACAGCATGGTTCTTCCAATAACGGCAGAGCCTTGCCCTGCCAACACAAGCATACTGCGACGCTTTGACGGCGGGCGCGCCGCATATCCTTCATCGACATCAACCGGCCGGGTCCGAAATGGACCGGCTAGCCTGTCAGGTGAGCGGCGTCCAACTGCCATCGGCGTTGCGGCAAGCCGTTCCACGCGCCGTGACGCCTGCCCCGCCGGTAAAGACGGTCTGCGTGTACTGGCGGCAGTCCTGTGAGCCGACGCGGTAGGGCTGAGCCGGAACCACTTCGCCATAGCGGGACGCCTGGGTGCCCTTCCACGTCACCTTCTGGCCGCTCGTGGTGTATTCGAGCGCCTTGTATTCAGCCTCCAGCGCGCTGCGCTTCTCGGCTTCGCTAAGGCCGCTGCCGACCGACCCGCCGATGAGGCCGCCGCCCATCGCCGAAATGATCGTCGTGGCGACTTTGCCGCTGCTGGGTGGCGTGGAGGCCGGCGTCGCAGCGATGGTGGGAGCCTTGCCGCCCAAGGTGGTGCAGCCAGAAACGGCCATCAATGCGGAAACAAGCGCGACGCGAATCTTCATGCCAACAACCGGTTTTCTTGAGCTGGAGCCTGTCATGGATGAGCCGGGGGCCGCGTCATCGGAGAAGTCGGCGAGCCTATAATGTTGATATTTGTCGGAAATTTGGCCGTTGGGCCCGCTACGGAGCCAATCGGTGCGCCGCCATAACATGCCCAGCCCGTCAATGTCGATCGGCCGGGGAAAGGCATCACTGAAGGCTCCGCAATCGCACTACCGCCTTCAATCCGCCCATGCCGGACCGTTCGAGCAGCAGTATGCCTCCATACTCGTTGACGAGGTCGGCGACAATGGCCAAGCCGAGACCCGTGCCCGGCTTGGTCTCGTCCAGGCGTCGTCCGCGTTTCAACGCTTCGCGCGCTTTTTCCTCGGGTATGCCCGGTCCGTCGTCTTCGATGGCGATCTCGAACATGTTGTCGTCCTTGTCACCCACGGGAACGACGGAAATCGAAACCGCGCTCTTCGCCCATTTCATCGCGTTTTCGAGCAGATTGCCGAGCAACTCCTCGAGGTCCTCGCGCTCGCCGGCAAAGACGATCTCGATCGGCGGCAGCGACAACGACAGGTTGGTCTGCGGATTGAGCTTCTGCAAGACCCTGACCATGCGCTGCACCAACGGCGCTATCGGCGTGCGATAGACGACGCTGTCGCGCTGCGCCGCGACGCGGGCGCGCTGGAGATAGTGATCGACCTGCTTCTGCATGGAAGCGGCCTGTTCGGCGATCAGTTGCCCCTTGGCGCCACCAAGCGCCCGCCCCTCGTTGAGCAGCACCGCCAGCGGTGTCTTCAGGGAATGGGCGAGATTGCCGACCTGAGTCCGCGAGCGCTCGACGATACGCCGGTTGTTCTCGATCAAGGCATTGGTTTCGTTGGCAAGCGGTTCAATCTCGGCTGGAAACTGGCCGTCAAGTCTTTGCGCGGTGCCTTCGCGCACCATGGCGAGCGCGTTCCTGACCCTTCGCAGCGGTTGCAGGCCGAGCAGGATGGCGATGGCGTTGATGGCGATCATGCCGACGCCGAACAGGGAAAGGTAGGTCAGGAGGCGGCGCTGGAAGGTGGCGATCTCCTGTTCCAGTTCGGTCTTGTTGCCCATGACGCGAAAGCGGGCGGCGCGGTTCTTGGCATCGAGAACGAATTCGCTCTCGAACACGACCAACTCCTCGCCATCGATGCCTTGCGCCGCGTAGCTGCGCTGGAAATTGGCGTTGAAGGGAACGTCCGCCACATCGGGCGACGGGATCGTCTTGGTCATCGACGATGAGTGGAGATTGCCGTGCACCCCTTCCGAGGCGGGTTCGACGGACCAGTACCAGCCCGAATTCGGTTCCGAGAAGCGGAGGTCGCCGAGATCCGGAGCGCCGGTGAGCGCGCCGGTGTCGGAAATGCCGATGGAGCCGATCAGGTTGAACAGATGCGCAGAAAGCAGGCTGTCGAAACCGCGCTCGCTGGCCTGGCGGTAGAGCGTGGTAATGAGGGTGAAAATGACGATGAGGGTCAGGATCGCCCAGACCGTGGAAAAGGCGATGACGCGGAACGTCAGCGAGCGCGGCCACAGGCGCAGCGAGAGCCGCTTGCTCACGGTTGGGTTGGTAGGGAGCGGTTTCGCCTTACGCCTCCGGCTCCCGCATGCGATAACCCATGCCGCGCACGGTTTCGATCATGTCGATGCCCATTTTCTTGCGGAGCCGTCCGACAAACACCTCGATCGTATTGGAATCGCGGTCGAAATCCTGGTCGTAGAGATGCTCTACCAGTTCGGTCCGCGAGACGACCTCGCCCATGTGATGCATCAGGTAGGCAAGCAAGCGGAACTCATGCGATGTCAGCTTCAACGGCACGCCGGCGACGTCGGCCTTCGAGGCCTTGGTGTCGAGGCGTAGCGGCCCGCAGGTCAGTTCGGATGAGGCGTGGCCGGCGGCGCGGCGGATCAGCGCCCTGACCCGCGCCAGGACCTCCTCGATGTGGAACGGCTTGGTGACATAGTCGTCCGCGCCGGCGTCGATGCCGGAGACCTTGTCGCTCCAGCGGTCGCGGGCGGTCAGGATCAGCACCGGCATTTTGCGGCCGCCGCGCCGCCAGCGCTCGACCACGCTGATGCCGTCCATCTGCGGCAGGCCGATGTCGAGCACGACCGCGTCGTAGGGCTCGGTGTCACCGAGAAAATGGCCCTCCTCGCCGTCATATGCCCGGTCGACGACATAGCCGGCGTCGACCAGCGCATCCGATATCTGCCGGTTGAGATCCTTGTCATCCTCGACGACCAGTACGCGCATGCGAAGACCACTGCCTGTTGACCGATTGCTTCAGCTATAGGCCGATTCCGCCGGCCTGGGAAACGACGGGGTCAGTTCTGCGGGACGACGATCTCGGAGCGGCGCGGACGCTGCCCGTTCTTGCCCGGAACGAGCACGACGATGACGCAGACCGGCTGCCCGCCTCGCGTCGACTGCGAGGCCTTGGCAAGCGTCCCGCCATTCTGCTCGGCCACCTGCTGGCCGATCGCGTAGCAGTCGGCCGCCGCCACGACAATCGATTCATCCTGCGCGGCTGCCGGCGCAACGCTTGCCGGCACCGCAAGCAGCCCGGCGCAGAGCGCCAGGGTCGCGGTTCGGAAATGGGAGCGAAGCGTTCTCATGGCCAGCGTTGTAACGCATCGGCGCTGAACGTGAAATGAACGGTGATCGCCGCTGAAACCATGCTCGCCACCCCTGCAATGCGAGACAAACAAATTGAGATTTCACCGCCCAACCCGATGAAACCCATGAAGTTCCAGTCTAGACTCCGTTTCGTTCATATTGAAAGCGCGCGTCAGGCGTTTTCCTGGGTCAGCGCCCGAAAACGCAGCAGGCCGTGATGGACAAGCAGTTCCTCGTCATACCGCGCCTCGCTGAATTCGAGCGACAGGCGTGTCTGGCCGCGAGCACCGACCTCCAGCACCGCGTCGGCAAGGCGCGCCTCGATGGCATCCATGATGGCCCGCGTTTCGGCTTCGCCATGGGCCTTCGACCAGACATGCAGCGTAATAAGTTGATCGTCGCGGTTCTCGGCGCCAGTGTCCCAGTCAAAGGCGCAAGTCTGGCCGCATGTGACATAGGGAAAGGCGACGTTGTCGGTTGGTTGTTCGCGCAGTCCGGCGCCGCCCAGCAGAGCCGACAGGGACGGATCGCTTTTTAGCCTCAGAAACAGTGCCTGTTGCAAATCGCCGGGCGCCGTCATCGTTTCTCCCTCACCCGGTGCGCTATCGACCCTGCTCGCCAGAAGCTCTTCCGCACTCCAGACGCTTTGCCATATAAAGCCATTTACCGAACGAACACGATTGCCGATTCGTTGTCACGATGATGAATGTCGATGATCTCGAAAATACGACTTCCCGACAATCTCGTCAGCGACGATGAATAGCGGGTATCCTTTGCGCACCGCAAGCATCAGCAACACCCGGCAGCGCCGCATTTCCTAATTTCAGGAGCTGACCATGCTCGATCCAGAAAAGGCCAGGGCCGCGTCGCGCCTCCTGGTAGGCCATTGGGACAAGGGCACCCGCCTCGACGCCATACCCGAGGAATTGCGGCCGAAGACGCGGGCCGAAGGCTACGCCATCCAGTCGCACGTCATGGATCGCTCAGTGGCTCCGCTCTTCGGCTGGAAGATCGCGGCAACCAGCCTGGCCGGCCAGCGGCATATCAACGTCGACGGCCCGATGGCCGGGCGCCTCCTCGCCGAGAAGGCGGTCGAGGTCGGTGGCTCCGTTTCCCTGGCGACAAGCAAGATGCGTGTCGCCGAGATCGAATTCGCCTTCCGGTTCAGCCGTCAGTTGCCGCCTCGCCCGGGGCCTTATGAAATCGGTGATGTAATGGACGCCGTGGCGAGTTTGCATCCGGCGATCGAAATACCGGACTCCCGCTATGACGATTTCTGCGCTGTCGGCGCGCCGCAGCTCATCGCCGACAATGCTTGTGCCAATCTGTTCGTCATCGGCGAGGCGGCGGAAGACGATTGGCGTGACGTAGATTTCGCGAAGCACCCGGTGGCCGCTTCTGTCTCTGGAAGGTCGCAGCATATCGGATCAGGAGCAGCCGTGTTGGGTGATCCGCGTGTTGCGCTGACCTGGATCGTCAACGAACTGTCGGGGCTGGGCATAACGCTCCAGCCGGGGCAAGTGGTGATAACCGGCACCTGCGTGACGCCGATAAATGTCGAGGCCGGCGACGAAGTCATCGGCGATTTGGGCAGGTTCGGCCGGGTCTCGGTGCGCTTCTGCTAGCAGTTTTGCCCCTGTGACAATCCCCTGAGGCAGACAGGCCCCCGGTCATTGTCCTCCACGCAGCCGCACCACAACGCTGCGCACTGCAAGCACCAGCACGGTGATGACGATCAGGATCACTGAAAGTGCCGCGATCGCCGGGTCGATATTGTCGCGCAGACCCATCCACATCAGCCTGGGCAGCGTGATGGCGTTGACCGAGGTGATGAATAGCGTGACGCCGATTTCCTCCCAGGAGAGCACGAAGGACAGCAGTGCCGCGGTGACGATGCCGAATTTGATGTTGGGCATGATGATGCGCGTGGCGCGCTCCCAGACGCTGGCGCCAAGGCCACGCGCTGCGAGGTCGATACGGCGGTCGAGCTGGCTGAGGGAGACCAGGATCAGCACCGTGGCGAAGGGCACCGTCATCACCGAATGCGCCATGGCCACACCCAGCCAGGTGTCGTAGCCGAAAAAGGAACTGACGCCGGAGATCGAGGTGAGCAGGAAATAGAGCGTCACCGCCGAGACCACCGGCGGCACCACCATCGGCAACAGCACGAAGCCGACCAGAGCCGCGGTGAAGCGCGGCTGGAACATCCACACGCCAAGGCTGAAGCACAGTGCCAGCACCGTCGAGATGACACTGCTGACGATGCCGATCCTGATCGAGAGCAGGATGGACTGGAGCCAGCGCGGATCCTCGACCAGCGAGCGGTAGTGGCGCAGCGACAACTCGCCCGTTGGCATCGCCAGCATCCGGCTGGGCGTCAGCGAGACCGGGATCACGGCCAGCAGCGGCAGGAGCAGGAACAGCGCCACCATGACGGCGAGGGCAAGCGAGACGGGACCGGGGCGATAGGTCGGCATAGGCTACACCAATTGCTTCGGTCTGACGTAGCGGAAGAGCAGCGCCATCAGGATGCCGACGAACAACACCAGCACCACGCTGATGGCAGCACCCAGCCCCCAGTCCGGGCTCTGGAAGATGCGGAGATAGATCAATTCGGCGATCATGACGCTGCGGCCACCGCCAAGGATCGCCGGCGTGACGAAGAAGCCGAGCGAGAAGACGAAGACGATCAGCGCGGAGCCGATGATGCCGGAGCGCGTCATCGGCACGAACACCGTCCAGAAGGTGCGCATGCGGCTGGAACCCAGCCCGCGCGCGGCGAGCAGCACACGCTCGTCGAGGCTGCGCATGGAAGACGCCAGCGGAAAGACGGCGAAAGGAATGAGGAAGTGCGTCATGCCGACGATGACGCCGAATTCGTTGCGCACCAGCGTCAGCGGTTCGCTAATGAAGCCGATCGACTGCAGCCAGGTGTTGATCAGGCCGCGGTTGGAGAGAAGCGCCACCCAGCCGAAGGCGCGCGTCAGCACCGATATCCAGAACGGCACCAGGATGCAGAATTCGGCCAGCACCCGCTGCGCCGGGCTGCCGCGCACCCAGACCACGGTGATGGCGTAGGCAGCGGCAACCGACACAACGGTGACGATCGCCGCGATGCGCAGCGTGCGGACGAACACCGACTGTACCAGCGGGTCGGTTATCAGCGCGCCGTACTGGCCAAGCCCCGGCGTCGGCAGCGTGAAGCTCCACTTCACCACGCCGAGGAACGGCCAGGCATAGGCGAGGCCAAGGAACAGGAGCAGCGGCGCCATCAGCAGCGCCGCGCCCATCCTATCCGAGAGAACGCCTCTCATGTCAGCCCAGCGCCGGTCAGGCGGAGATGATCTTGGTATATTCGTCCAGCGCCGCCCCGTAATTCTTGGCGTACCAGTCCATGTCGAGCGGGATCTGCTTCTTCATGTTCTCGGGATCGACCGGGTTGATGCGCTTCTTGTCGGCGGGAACCAGAGCGTCGGCAGCCGGGTTGGCCGGGCCCTGACCGAGCTTGTCGAACATGACAAGCTGCTTTGCAGGGTCCTGCGCGCTGGCGATGAACTTCATCGCCGCGTCCTTGCCGCCGGGGTTGTTCTTCAACACGGCCAGTGCGCCGGGCGAAATCAGGCCCTGGTCCCAGATGAACTTGATCTGACCGCCCGAATCCTGCTCTATCAGCGAGGCTCGCGTCGACCAGACGATCGCCATCGAGGCTTCGCCGTTGAGCAACACGCTCTGGCTTTCCGCGCCGCCGCCCCAATAGGCGACGACGTTCTCCTTGAACGCGGCGATCTTGTCATGCGCGCGCTTGAGGTCGAGCGGATAGAGCGACGCCGGCGCGATGCCGTCGGCGAGAAGAGCCGCCTCCCAGCTCGACACGCCCCATTTGTAGAGGGAGCGCTTGCCGGGGAATTTCTTCACGTCGAAGAAATCGGCCATGCCGGTCGGGGCATTGCTGCCGTATTTCTGCGAATCGTAGGCGATCACATAGGAGAAGAAATAGGTCGAGGCGGCGTAATCCCAGCCGAAACCCGGCCGCATCTTCTTCTTGTCGACTATTGTGTAGTCGATCGGCTCGAGCATGCCTTGCGCGCCAAGCGTGATGGCCGAGAACGGGTCGACGTCGACAAGATCCCAGGTCGGCGCACCGCTTTTAAATTGTGCCGCGATGGCCCCTTCGGTCGGGCCGGAGCCATCCATCTTGACGGTGATGCCGGTGTCCTTGGTGAAAGCCTGGCCATAGGCGGCGTCGTAAGCCGTGATGGCGTCGCCGCCCCAGTTGACCAGCACCAGTTCCTTCGCGGCGGCGAAGGACTTGGTCGAGCGCAGCAGCAGCGGCGTGCCGGCAAGCACGAGGCCTGCAAGTTGCGTGAATTGCCGGCGCGAGATCTCACCGCGCCTTGTCCTTTCGGAGAGCGTTTCGATGGCCTGTTTCTTGGTATCGTTCATGTTAGTTCCCCTTTGTTTTCGTTGATCGAATCCGGAATCCGGTGCGGCGAATTCAGGCCGCGCCGGTGCTCATTGCCCTCCGTCCGGAAGGAGGAAACCCTTTTCCGCCGGCCAGGTCAGCCAGACGGAATTGCCTTTGCTGAGTGCCGCGGCCGCGACCTCGTTCGGCACAGAGACGGTCACCTTCGCACCTTGGCGTGTCGTAAGGTCGAGTTTGGTCGCCGCGCCCAGATAGGTCGATCCGATCGCGGTGGCAGCTATGCCGTTCTCGCCTGCCGCCGCCTCGCGCGCTATCGACATATGTTCTGGCCGGATCGCCAGGATGGCATTGCCATCCACTGCTTCGGCGTTGCCGCGCAGCTTGATTGCCCGGTCTTCGCAGAGCGCGGTCGCGCCATGGTCGGCGACGCGCACGCCCTTCAGCGGCAGCATATTGATCTCGCCCAGGAACTCGGCGACGAAGCGGTTGGCGGGCCGGTCATAGACCTCGTCAGGCGCTCCGACCTGCAACAATTTGCCATGGTTGAAGATGGCGACACGCGAGGACAGCGCCAGCGCCTCGCTCTGGTCGTGGGTGACGAAGACGAAGGTGGTGCCGGTCTCCTGGTGCAGGCGCTTCATCTCGGCCTGCATCTGGCCGCGCAGGCTCTTGTCCAGCGCCGAGAACGGCTCGTCGAGCAAAAGCACGCCCGGCTCGAACACCAGCGCGCGGGCCAGCGCCACGCGTTGTTGCTGGCCGCCGGAAAGCTGCGCCGGCAGCTTCTTCTCGTGGCCGAGCAGACCGACGCGCTCTATCATCTCGCCGACGCTACGCTTGATTTCGGCGGCAGATTTCTTGCGCACCTTGAGGGGAAAGGCGATGTTTTGCTCGACGCTCATATGCGGGAAGAGCGCATAGCCCTGGAACACCATGCCGGCGGCGCGCTGCTCGGCCGGCCGGTCGGTAATATCGACGCCGTCGCTGAACAGGCGGCCCTCGCTGGGCTGCAGGAAGCCGGCCAGGATCATCAGGAAGGTGGTTTTGCCGGAGCCGGAGGGGCCAAGCAGCGTCAAAAACTCGCCGCGGCCGATATTGAGCGTCAGATTGTCCAGCGCACGGAACGAGCCGAAGCTCTTGCCGATCCCGTTCGCCTTGATCTCTGCGGCCCGGCCGGGTTGCTGCATCCTGCCTCTTCCTTGGTGGCTGGGAAATCGTAGGCAGCGCGAAGGCTCACCGCAACCGAATAGTTTTCGCCGGATCGGCAAATTTGATTCATCTATGGTGAATACCGGCGACGCTGGAGCCGCCGATTTCACCCCTCGTAGGGAGATCGGCTGATCTCAATATGTCCGCAGCCTGTTTTCCGATAGCTTCGATCTCAACCATCCCCCAAACGCCTCCAGCACAGGGTGACCCGCCTTCGCGTGCTCGGAAACCAGGAAATAGGAACGCGGCGACGGGATCGAGGTCTCGAACGGCTTGACCAGCCGGCCTTCACTCAGCGCCCGACGGCTGGTCAGCTCGTCCCCCATGGCGATGCCCTGGCCGGCAATCGCCGCCGAGAAAACGAGGTTCATGTCGGAAAAGAAGATGCCGCCCTCGGTGTCGGGGTTCTCGACCTTGGCCAGCGCCAGCCAGCGCGCCCAGTCCTCCGTATCGCCAAGATGCAGCAGGTTGGCGCGCAGGACGTCGGCGGGCTTGGAAAAGCCGCCCACTTTGTTGAGTAGCGTCGGGCTGCAGAGCGGCGTGAACGAGATATCGCACAGCAGTTCCACCACGCGGTTCGGCCAGTTGCCGACGCCAAAGGCAATGAAGGCGTCGGCGTCCGGATTGCTGACGTCGTCGAGCCGCCGGGGCGTCAGTATGCTCAGCGCCACATCAGGATACATCTGCCGGAACTCGCCGATATGGGTGCACAAGAACAGCGAGGCGAAGCCTGGTGTGCATGAGACTGCGAAGGAGCCGCCGACCCCGGTGCCGGCGTTTTGCGCCACCGCGTCGCCGAGCACGGTCAGCGCCTTGCGCACGTCCGCGGCATAGCGCTGGCCGCGCGGCGTCAGGGCCACGCCCTTGCCGATGCGCTCCAGCAGATCGAAGCCGAGGTCGCGTTCGAGCAAGCGCAATTGATGGCTGACCGCACTGCGGGTGAGGTGCAATTCGTCGGCGGCGCGCCAGACGCTGCCATGACGGGCGAAACTGTCGAGGGCGCGCAGCGCCTGCGTCGATGGAATTCTCAAGAGGTGAACCGAATTTGCACGAACCGGGAAAACATATCACTTTTTGGCAAGCCGCTTCACTGCTTTCTTTGGCGCATGGAAAAACCGGTGACGACATCGGCGCAAGAAACCGCTCTTGCCTGCCTCGACGGCATCCAGCCGCTGCTGTCGGCCTGGACGCGCACCATCTTCGACTTCGGCGAGACCGCCTGGCGCGAGTACCAGTCGGCAGATTG
Organism: Mesorhizobium sp. BR1-1-15; assembly: GCF_020165475.1. Classification (NCBI taxonomy): domain Bacteria; kingdom Pseudomonadati; phylum Pseudomonadota; class Alphaproteobacteria; order Hyphomicrobiales; family Phyllobacteriaceae; genus Mesorhizobium; species Mesorhizobium sp. BR1-1-15. The sequence continues at coordinate 173,788 of NZ_JAIUIF010000001.1, forward strand.
GTATGTCGATCGGCTGAAGCGCGAGGGGTTTGCGGTCGAGGAAGGCTCCGCGGGCATGCCGACGGCCTTCTGCGCCCACTGGACCAATGGAGACGGTCCGACCATCGGCATGTATGCCGAATATGACGCCGTGCCCGGCAACTGCCAGGACGCTGCCACGGTGAAGCGGCCCCGCCCAGGGCTCGGCTCCGAAGCCGGCGGCCATACCGATCCGCACTCGGGCCTGGGCATGGCCAGCCTGGGCGGTCTGCTCGCCACAAAGGCCGCCATGCAGCGCCACGGCATTGCAGGCACGCTGCGCTTCACCGGCGAGCCGGCGGAGAAGGTGCGCGGCTCGAAACCGATCCATGCAGCCAAAGGCTATTATGACGGCCTTGCCGGCATGATCTCCTTCCATCCCTTCTACATGCTGCCGCTCTGCAACACTGCGCGCTGGGACACCCATTGCGGCGCTGCCTACGCGATGATCTATCGCTTCATCTGCGATGAGCCCGAGAATTGGGCACGCGCCGCCGGCGACGGCGCCCCGATCCCGCAGGCACATTCGGCGGTTCGCGCGCCCGGCGCCAACGACGCGCTGATGACGATGTACATAGCCTCCAAGGCGCTGCGCGATTCCATGCTGCCGCACCAGGGCGGCTGGTCGATCAGCGAGGCGATCCTGACGGCGGGCCAGGCCACCGCCGACAATCTGCCGGCAGGCCTTGCCGAGATCCAGTACATGATCCGTGTTCCGACCATCGCCATGGCCGAGCAGGTCACCGCCGTGCTCGACCGAAACGCCTCGGCCGCCGCCGCGATCAGCGGCTGCCGCTACGAACGGCACTGGGTTTCGAAGTCGCGGCCGGGGCTGGCCAATCATGCCATGGCCGGGATCGCCTATGAGGCGTTGGCGAGCGTCGGCCCGCCCCGCTGGGACGAGGCGGCGAAGAAGATCGCCCGCGAGATCCAGGTCAATGCCGGTGGGGTGGCGAGCGAAAACCCCTTCATCGACGAGCTGGAGCGGCTGATTGCACCACAGGAGGCAGAGGCGATCCTGCGCCGCGACCTGCCGCCGTCGCAGGTGAACTCGACCTCGGACGACTACACCGACATGAGCTGGCACACGCCGACGGCGCGTTTCTATGTCGCCCGCCCTGCCCTGCGTTCGGCAAACGGTCATGTTTTTCCAGCTTGGGCGATGAACGCGCTGGGTGGCATCCCGGCGACCATCGACCCGATGGTCATCTGCGCGGCGAAGACCGTCGCGCTATCCGCCCTTCGCCTGCTGGAAGACAAGGCCGCGCGCGACATGGCGATGGACGAGTTCGTCACCCGAACCGGCGGCGGCATTGGCGGTTCGACCTGGATCGCCCCGCTCTGCGACTACGATCCGCCCATCAACTTCCGCTGGCCGGAATATGTCACCACGCCGCGCGGCCGCGACTGGTGGATACCAAGCAAGCAATGACCGCAAACGCCCATACGAGGAGAACCGCATGACCGTTCATGACCGCATCATCGCCGAGCCGTTTTCGCTGCAGCGCCGCAACCCAGCCGGCGGCACCAAGCCGCTGACATCATGGGGTTTCGCCAACGAGACCGACGTCTTGACCGATGTGCTGCTCGGCTCGCCCAATTTCCTGCGCCATCTCTCGACCAGCTCCCTGTCGCGCAAGCACCTGCGCGAGGCGCCCTGCAACATCCAGATCGCGCAGGCACAACACAAGGATCTGGTCGCGGCCTACGAGCATTTCGGCGTCAACATCCACTGGCACGAGCCGACGCCGGAGCTGCCGATGCAGGTCTACTCCCGCGATTCCAGCGTAATGACGCCCTACGGCGCCATCATCACCGCCATGGCCAATTGGTGGCGGCGCGGCGAGAATTACGCCGCCATCCGCACCTATGAAAAACTCGGTATCCCGATCTACGACATGGTCACCGCAGGCACCTTCGAGGGCGGCGATTTCAACGTCATCGAGGACGGCGTTGTGCTGATCGGCTGCGGCGGCGCCCGCACGCAGGAAGAAGGCGCCCGGCAGGTGCAGGCCTGGTTCGAAAAAGAAGGTTGGGAAACACGCATCGCCTTCATCGACGAGTACTATGTCCATATCGACCTGATGGTGGTGCCGATCGCCGAAAAACTCACCGCCGTCTGCCTCGCCTGCACCGAGCCGGGGATCGTCGACTGGCTGAAGGGCAAAGGGCACGAGATCATCGACGTGCCGTTCCAGGACACGATGGCGCTCGGTTGCAACTTCATGTCGCTTGGCAAGGACAGGGTGATCGCGCCGACATCCAGCCAGTCGCTGATCGGTCAACTCAAGGCGCGCGGCTTCGAGGTGGCGGCCGTCGACATGAGCGAGATCTCCAAGACCGGCGGCGGCATCCACTGCATGGCGCAGGCGCTGAAGCGCGAGGCGGCCTGAGCCCGGAACGGCAACCCCCATCTTCGCCGGCCTGATCAGCGTCAGGCGGGTGAATGGCGGTTTGTAACCGCCCCCATCAACAAACCCCGCAGGTGTGTCCTCGCCACCCTTGTGGGCGTCCGCAAATGGATGAATAGTCAGGGCGGCGTCGCCCTGAAACTGCCCGCTTGGTTTTCAGGCCGTGCCATAGCCGTCCGGGTTTTTGAATGGTCAGTCCTGAACCACGCAAGAGAAGAGGTGCGATCGCCGCTCGGCTGCTGGCGCTCGACGCATGGATCGATTCCTCTCTCTACGAGATCGGGTTCAAGGCGCGCCAGTTCTGGGAGGGCGCGACGATTTTCTCGCGGCGCTTTCGCGTCAACGGCTGGCGCCGTGGCATCGTCGAGCTGTTGAGCGAAGGTTTCACGCTTGGCGCCGGCGGCATCGTCGTCATGCTGGCGCTGGCTATTCCCGCCTTCCAGGACACGGCCGGCGACTGGCGCGCCCAGGGCGACTTCGCCGTTACCTTCCTCGACCGTTATGGCGACGAGATCGGCCAGCGCGGCATCATCCAGCGCGATTCCGTGCCGGTCGACGAAATGCCGGACCACGTCATCAAGGCGGTGCTTGCCACCGAGGACCGGCGCTTCTTCGACCATTACGGCATCGACGTTCTCGGCCTGTCGCGCGCAATCTTCGAAAATGTGCGGGCAAACTCGGTCGTCCAGGGCGGCTCCAGCATCACGCAGCAGCTGGCCAAGAACCTGTTCCTGACCAATGAGCGCACCTTCGAGCGCAAGATCAAGGAAGCCTTCCTGTCGCTGTGGCTCGAAGCCAATCTGTCGAAGAAGGAAATCTTGCAGCTCTATCTCGACCGCGCCTATATGGGCGGCGGCACGTTCGGCATCGAGGCGGCGGCGGACTTCTATTTCGGCAAGAGCGTCAAGGACCTCAATCTCGCCGAGGCGGCGATGCTTGCAGGCCTGTTCAAGGCGCCAACCAAATACGCGCCGCACATCAACCTGCCGGCCGCGCGCGCGCGCGCCAATGTGGTGCTGTCCAATCTCGTCGATTCCGGCTTCATGACCGAGGGCCAGGTGCTGCAGGCAAGACTGCATCCGGCCGATGTCGTCGACCGCGGCGAACAGAAGAGCCCCGATTATTTCCTCGACTGGGCCTTCGACGAGGTCAAGAAGATCGCCAAGCCCGGCCAGCACTCGCTGGTGGCGCACACCACCTTCGACGCCAACATCCAGAAGGCGGCGGAAGAGTCGGTGGAGTTCCACCTGCGCCAGTTCGGAAAGGAGTACAACGTCACCGAAGGGGCCGTGGTGGTCATCGAGACCAACGGCGCGGTGCGCGCGATCGTCGGCGGCCGCGACTATGGCGCCAGCCAGTTCAACCGCGCCACCAAGGCGCTGCGCCAGACCGGTTCCTCCTTCAAGCCCTATGTCTATGCAACGGCTATGGAGCACGGCTTTACGCCGAATTCGATCGTATCGGGCGGGCCGATCAGCTGGGGCAGCTGGTCGCCGCACAATTACGGCGGCGAGCCGGCGGGCAAGGTTCCGCTCATCGTGGCCATGGCCAAGTCGATCAATACCGTGCCCGTGCGGCTTGCCAAGGATTATCTCGGTATCGGGCCGATCAAGGCGATGGCGGAATCGTTCGGCGTGGAATCGCCGCTCGAAGCGCACAAGACCATGGTGCTCGGCACCTCGGGCATGACAGTGATGGACCAGGCGACGGGCTACAGCGTGTTCGCGCAGAACGGCTTTGTCGGCTCCAGGCATGGGATCACGCAGCTCGTCACCCGCACCGGCGAGGTGGTCTACGATTTCGCCAAGGATGCGCCGCCGCCGCATCGCGTGCTGTCCGAGCAGGCGCTGAAATCGATGAACACCATGCTTGTCGCGGTACCGGCGATGGGTACCGCCAGGCGCGCGCAGATCCCCAACATCGTCGTCGCCGGCAAGACCGGCACGACGCAATCCTACCGCGATGCGTGGTTCGTCGGCTTCACCGGCAACTACACGGCGGCCGTCTGGCTGGGCAACGACGATTTCACGCCGACCAAGAACATGACTGGCGGCTCGCTGCCGGCGATGGTGTGGCAGCGGCTCATGGTCTATGCGCATCAGAACATCGACCTCAAGCCTATCCCTGGCATCGACAAGCCCTTCGTCGACGAGGAGATCGCGGCCAAGGCCGCGGAAGCGCAGAAGAAGAGCGAGGAACAGGCAGCGGCCGATGCCGCCGCGGAACGGCCGCCGGTGCTGTCCAGCCGGACGACACAGACGCTCAGGGACATGACCCACCTGTTCGAAACGGCGCGCAGACTCGGCGCATCGGCTCCGCCCGAAACGCTCTCGGCGCTGTGATCGCGGCGCCTTTTCCCTTCTGTCTTCTGGAAGAAGGAAAAGCCGCACCTTGCGAATCCGCGTCCTGCGGCTTGCCACACGACCCCGCGCCGCGATATCCCCGAGCGGCAATTCTTCATGCGCCCGGCCTTTCATGCTCAAGAACGCCTTCCTGACGCTGCTTTCGCTTGCCATAGCCATCGGCGGCGGCGGCGCCAGCGTCTGGTATGCGCTGAAAATGCAGGACGGCGTCGGGGCGATCAGGATCGGCCAGTGGACCGCCTTTCCCGATATCGGCACACCCGCAGCCGACCCCTATTCCAAGGCCCGCGTGGCGCGCGAGGGCGTGCTCGCGCTCGGCCGCGCCGAAGGGCTGTCCTTTGTCGCCGAGGAGGACGCAGCTGGCGGAGAACTCAGGCGCGAATGTACCTACACGATCGAAGGCGGATTTCCGACCGCCCGATTCTGGACCCTCTACGCCGCCGACCAATCGCTCGGCGTGGTCGAGACCGGCAAATCGCGGCTTGCCGCGCTTCAATCCTATGGCGTGCTGCGCCAATCCGATAATTCGGTGCTCATTTCCGTCGGCCATCACCCGATGCCCGGCAATTGGCTGCTGACCGACGGTTCCGGCAGGATGTATTTCGTTTTGACATTCTACGACACGCCGATCGCCAGCAGCACCGGCCTGTCGGACGTTTCGCTGCCCAAGATCACCAAGGTCGGCTGCGATGCGTAGTGTCTATGCCGCGACGCGCAGACTTCTACATGCCGTCCTGCTCGGCCTCGTCGGCGCCGGCATCGTGCATATCGTCGTGCTGCTTCTGGTGCCTGAATTCTCGGAACGCGATGCCTGGTCGCGGCTGTCGATGACGTCGGATCTCTACCGGATGACCCGGCTCGATGCGGAGGCGGGCGGCGCGCCGGTGGTGAAATCGGTCGACCCGCTGTTTTATGCGACGGCTTGCCGGTTCGACCTCGATGAGGGAATGGTGAGGATCAGGGCGCCGGGCAATGTGCCCTTCTGGTCGGTGTCTGTCTATGACCGCAACGGCCACAACATCTATTCATTCAACGACCACACGGCGACCGGGGGCAAGCTGGATGCCGTGGTGCTGACGCCGGCGCAGATGATCGACATACGCAGGGACCTTCCCGAGGAGCTTCAGGGAGCGATCTTCGTCGAAGCGCCGATCGACGAGGGCATATTCGTCATCCGCAGCTTCGTGCCGGACGACAGCTGGAAGTCGATCGTGTCGCGCTTTCTGGAGCAGAGTTCGTGCGAGCTGCAGGACTTTTAGACCGCGGCCCGAACAATCCGCATCAGAACAATCAACAGCGGTGCCGCAGGGATGATTCCCGCCTCGGCCTCAAGAACGTTCAGTGGTGCGGCACTGGCGTGCGCGGCGATCCCGGCTTGTCAGGGCCGGCAGGCCGCGCCTCCCCCGCGGCGGACCGCTCATAGCGGATGCCAGGAAAGATGATCACCGCCGCCGGTATTTCGGTGGTTTGCTTTGCTCGATTGGTCGGTGCCGTTCTCGGCACGAAAGACAGTACCATGCCCATGGTTCGCGTATTCCTCTCGGTTGCCCCGGAGCACAACGCAACGCCTCCAAATATCATTAAGGCCGGCAGAGGGTTAACGGAGCGCTAACGGATCCCAGCTAACTTGATCTTTGTTTTTGGCAATCGCGAAACCGACATGGTTCCGAGCATGGTCAAGCGTGTATAGAGTATCGGGCGTATCCCTCGTGTCATCTTCGGACTTCAGGCAAATCGCGGCAAGGACGGAATCAGGAAAGGCCGAAAGGCTGTTCCGCGCAGCGGTGTCTGCGTTCTGCTCGCTCACCCGGCCATCCCGCCGTGAAATTGGCCAGCTCGAAGATCTGACGCTGCCGCTGTTCGACAACGTGTCCGCCGAATCGCGCCGCTACGTGGCGGCGGCCCTCTCTGAATGCGAATATGCTCCGGCCGGGCTGGTGCGGCGCCTGTGCGAGGAGCCGGTGGGCATCGCCGCCCCCTTGCTCATCCGCTCGCGCGCAGTCAGTGACATCGACCTCATTGCGCTGATCGGCCGGCACGGACTGCCGCATGCGCGCGCGATCGCGCGCCGCAAGAACCTTAATCCGACTATCGCCGATCTGATCAGGGCACTGGAAAGGCCGACGCTGGTGCGGGTGCGCGATCCGGAAGCGGAAGCCTCTCCGGCACAAACCGCTCCCTCGAAGGCGCCGGCCGCCGACAGCGTGGCGAAGCAGCAGACGCCGGGCGTTGGTGCCGAAAATGCGCGGCGCAGACTGCGCTCCATGATGCGGACCGGCGAGGAGGCGCAGGCGGCGCAGGTCGATCCGTTCACCGGAGCCGACACCTATGCCAAATTGCGCGAGACGGCGCTGACCGGAAACGCCGCCTTCTTCCAGACCGCGCTCGCCGATGCGCTCGATATCGATTTCTCGACGGCCAGGTTGCTGACGGCGAACCAGAATTACATGCCGCTGCTGGCGGCGCTGCGCTCGCTCGACCTCAGCGAGGACCGGGCATTCCTGATCACGGTTGCCGTCTACTCCCGCGAGTTTCCGCATCCGCAGGCGATCCGCACCTTCCTCGATCGCTACCGGCTCCTGCACCGCGACGCGGCGCTGGACAAGGTGCGGGAATGGAAGGCCGTGACCCTGTCCGATGTGGTTCGCGACGCCGCCCCCACCAACAGCGCCAGCCGCGAGGCGTCGAACAGTGACGATGCAGCGGCCTTCCCTGGCCTCAGGACATCTTCACGGAAATAAGCTCCTCGACAGGAACAGCGCCGGCCTCGATCTCAACCACCCAGATGTCGGGATCGAATTTCTTCTCGCGTTCCAGCCTGGCGTCCAGCACCGAAGCATCGGCGGCGGTGGCGAGAAGGCTAAAGAAACGGTCGTCGGGCTTGGCCGAATCGTAGCTCGTCTGTGGCGCCGGCCCATAGAGAGCGATTTCACCAAGCCGGCTCCGCGTCAGAACGAACACGGCGCCGGCTTCGGTCGCGCCGCGTTTGACCACGGCGGCAAATCCGCCCGCGCCGAAAACCCGACGCAACAGGGCCGATACCCACAGATCCGTGGTCACGCGCATGAGAAAAGTCCGGACAGCATGCGGGCTATCTATCGGTATTTACACCGCTGGGCGAGCCGTTGTTTGCGCCGTCAGTTGGTCAGGCCGATCTCGCGCATCTTGACATAGACCAGTTCGTCGGGCTCGCCGGTCTGCGGCAGGCCGAACAGCGACTGGAATTCCTTGATGGCCGCCTTGGTACGGGCGCCGACGACGCCGTCGAGCTGCATGTCGTCATTGCCGAAGGCCTTGAGCCCGGCCTGTATCTTGACAATGCGAGGATCCGGCGCTTGGGAAGCCGTATCGGTCTGCAGCGACACTGGAACCGCCTGCGACACTTCGGGACGCGGTTGCGGTTTCGGCACGGCGGGGGTTTTCGGGGTCGCGCCCAGCTGATCGAGCAGCAGCGCGTCGATCTCGCCGGACGTGTTGAGCCCAACCTTCTGCTGATAGGCCTGGATCGCCTTGCGCGTGTTGGGTCCGGAAATGCCGTCGACCGTGCCGGCGTAGAAATCGAGATCCTTCAATATGCCCTGCACCTGCTCCACCACCGGATCGCCCTTGACCGGCGCCGGCGCGGTACCTGGCCGCACGATGTTGAAGGTGGTCTCCGGCTCATCAGCGGCCGCGTGCGGAACGCCCTGCATGCTGCGGGTCGCGAAGAAGGCGCCGGCATGCGGAAAAGGCTGGTACCACAGCGCATTCGCCGAAACGTAGAACAGCGTCACCAGGAATGCCGTCGACCCTCCCGCCAGGACGGGATTGCGCGAAATCATGCCGCCGATGGCGACGGCTCCGTCCTGGAAGGCGTTGCTGCGGCGCTTGGCCGCCTTAGGCTGTTTTGCGGAGCGCGCCATTTCCGTCCCCTTTCGCCCTGGCCAGCGGCATCGTCAGCACCCCGGCCTTGTCCGCCGGCCGCCCTTTCGGCCCGTTCACCGGCAGGCCGATGGTGACCGTGGTGCCCTCGCCCGGCATGCTTTCGATCGACATGGTGCCTTCGTGCAGCGCCACCAGTCCCTTGACCAGCGACAGGCCAAGGCCGGTCCCCTCGAAACGACGGGTATAGTCGTTCTGGATCTGCATGAACGGCTTGCCGAGATTGGCGAAATCTTCCTCGGCGATGCCGATGCCGGTGTCCCGCACCCAGAAATGCAGGCGCGAACCGATCCGCTTGGCGCCGACGACGACATCGCCGCCATCGGGCGTGAACTTGATCGCATTCGAGACGAGATTGATGAGGATCTGCTGCACGGCGCGCCGGTCGGCGTTGATTTCGCCGGCGTCCGGCGCGATCTGCGCCTTGAGATCGATGTTCTTGGCCTGCGCCTGGAGCCGCATCATCTGCTGACACATGTCGACAGCTTCCATGAAGCGGAATGGCTCCGGTTCGGTCGCATAGACGCCCGATTCGATCCGCGACACGTCGAGAATGGAGGTTACGACGGCAAGCAGATGCTGGCCGGAATCGCGCACCAGGCCGACATATTCCTTCTGCCGTGGATCCTTGAAGGCGCCGAACATCTCGTGCAGCAGCATGTCGGAGAATCCGATGATGGCATTGAGCGGCGTGCGCAGTTCGTGGCTCACCACCGCCAGGAAGCGCCCTTTCGCCACTTCGGCGGCGGCGGCCGCGTCATTGGCGGCGCCGAGGTCTTCGCGCAACCGGGCGACCTCGTCGTTCTCGCGCAGCACAAGCGTGAAAACGTCGCCCTGCTCCTGAGCGCGCATCAGTTCGAGCGAAAACGGCCGATAGTTGTCTGCCGCGCCATTGCCATTCTGTCCATTGCCGTCCTGCGGCAGCCTGACGCGCAACTCCAGCCTGCGCGACAGCGCCCCGTCTCGCATGTCGGCCAAGGCACTGAGATAGGAGACGCGATCCGAGAGATGCACGCGATCGAAAAGCCCGGTTCCGCAAAGCAGTTGCGGGGGCAGCTTCAACAGCGTACGCGCCTTTGCCGAGGCATCGATAACCTCGCCATGGCGGGCGACGCGCAGGACCACCGCGTCGATCATGTCTTCCAGACGATCGCCGGTGTCCCCTACGTCGGCCGCAGCCGCCGTGTTGCGAACCGCCGATATACGCGGCACCAGCGTCAGCGCCCAGGCCAATGGCAGCAGCCAGTGCCACGCGGCGATCGGCACCGCGGCGTGCGGGAGGACGGTTGCCGTCACAGGCTGCAACAGAATGGCGACGACGGCGCAGACGGCTCCCCACAGCGCTGCGCGGCGCGAGGCGCCGATCCACCAGGCTTCGAACGGCAGCGCCACGAAAAGCATCGCGACCGGAGAGCTCAGCCCGCCGGCAGCGGCAACAAGACCGGCGAGCGCAAGTCCCGCGATCGCCAGCGCGGCCCGGCCGGCCAGATCCATCCTGCCGGTCGCGGCCACCAGCAAGGCGATGAACCAGCAAAGACCAAAGGCCGCGAAGATGGCGGCCACGGTGACGGCTGCGCCCATGCCTGACGTGACGAGCGTGACCGCGGCACCGGCGGCAAAGAACGGAGCGGCCAGCATGGCGCCGATAAAGCGACGCTGACGCTCGCGGTCGTCCAGCCCAAGAATGGAGGGATGGACCATACGTTCACAACCGGCGGCCATTGCCCCAGGCAATTCAACGTATCTGGCCTTGATCGGCATCAACTCAACGCACCCGCACTCGTCGTGAACAGCTCTGCTTTTGCAGATCGTTTTGATTGACTCTGAAACTCGCACCCAGCCTTTAAAGAATGGATAAGGCAGGGCCGACCCAAGGCCCGGCCCACGGCGAATATCGGGATGGGAGCGCCCGAAAAGGCGGGCAAATGCCACCATAGTAAACGGAGGGTTATCCGCAGGGGCCGCCCGCAGCGTGGCCAGCCGCAGCGCACCGACCGCCTGATTTTGTGGAAAACGCAACAGAAACAAAGGAATATATGGCTGATGGATGATAAGAAAAATGGTTCCAATCTGAGACAAATCGACAGCAAAACGCTTCGTTTCGAATTTGCCTCAAATTTGAAGAAAATTCTCGGCTAACCCGCAAGCCGTCCTTTGCGCCTGTGTGCCAATATCCCGCCCACAAAAGAGGTCATGCTCATGGCTGCATGATCCGGTCACGACAAGAGGCGAGCATGTTCTTCCTGATGAGAATGGCTTTCTGGTTTTCGCTGGTGCTGCTGGCACTGCCGCTGGGCGTCGGTCCCGGCGAGCCGGGCCAGGAAAGCGTAGGACCGATCCAGGCCCTGTTCGCAGCCCGCGACGCGGTCGGCGACATCGCCGGTATTTGCGAACGCAAGCCCGATGTCTGTGAGACCGGCAAGTCGGCAATGCACACCATCACCGCAAGGGCCAAGGAGACAGCCAAGATCGCGGCCGCCATGCTGGACGACAAGTCCGCAGGCCCCGACATCTCCACAATGACCGGCAGCGTTCCCGAAGAAGTCGTCTTGCCCGAGACAGTCAACCTGCCGGTAAAGAATTAAGCCGTTTCGACGGCGCACCGCGGGCAGTCTGCCTCTCGACGCCCGCGGTGTTTTTGTTTTTCCGTGACGCGGCGACGGTGGATGACTATATCCCTGTCATGACGACCACGATCCAGACGATCCGCGACGACTTCTCATTCCTTGACGAATGGGAGGACCGCTATCGTTATGTCATCGAACTCGGCGAGGCGCTGCCGCCATTCCCGGATGAGGAACGCACCGCCGCCAACAAGGTGCCGGGCTGCGTCAGCCAGGTCTGGCTGACCACCGAACGGGGACCGGGCGGCGATCCGGTCATCACCTTCAGGGGCGATTCGGACGCCCATATCGTACGCGGGCTGGTGGCGATCATGCTGGCGCTGTTCTCCGGCAAGACCGCCAGCGAGATCCAGAAAATCGATGCGGAAGCGACGCTGAAGGCGCTCGGCCTGGACGAGCACCTGTCGCCGCAGCGCGCCAACGGCCTTCGTTCGATGGTCAAGCGCATCAGGCGCGACGCAGAGGCCGCACTCGAGCAGACGGCCTGATATCGCCTCCGCGATCAGCCGATCGCATCATACCGCGCACTGGTACCAGCGCTGTCCGGCCCGGCCGGCAAAGTAAAACGGCGCCCGAAGGCGCCGATGTCGATCGTTGAACCTTCCGTCCGGCTCTATCTATCGTTTGAGCCGCATTCTGCGATACCAAGTGTACTCACCTGGCAGCAAATGCTTAGCGGGCCTTGCGCTTGCGGCCGAGCCCCATCTTCTTGGCGAGCTGGGAGCGGGCGGCCGCGTAGTTCGGGGCAACCATCGGGTAGCTCGGGTCGAGGTTCCACTTTTCGCGATACTGATCCGGCGTCAGATCATAATGAGTCATCAGGTGACGCTTGAGCGACTTGAACTTTTTGCCGTCTTCAAGGCAAACGATGTAGTCGTCATGAACCGAGCGCTTCGGGTTCACTGCCGGCTTCTGCTTGTCGGCGGGCGGCTGTTCGGCGGTTCCGCCCACACGCCCGAGAGCAGCATGGACATCGGAGATGAGGTTCGGCAGTTCGCCGACCGGCACGGGATTGTTGCTGACATAGGCGGCCACCACGTCGGCGGTCAGCTCGATCAGCGCGTCGCTGTTTCTGGAAGGTGTTTCGACAATATCCATGGTCTTCAGGCCCCAACGAGAGTTAGTTTAGTGCGCCCTTTTTTACAGGCAAGGCATTGCACGAATTTTGTGCAGACAGAGCTTCTGCGATTCGTGTCGCGGGGGCATCAATGAACCTACCTAGCAAGTAAGTCAATTCGATCCTTGCACTATATTGAACGATGTTGATCAAATATTTTCGGATCAGCTTCAATCTTTCGTGCACGATGTAATTTTTCGATATTTCCCAGGCGAAACCAGCGACCGGTGACGCAGCGTTAGCTAACCGTTACATTCGCGCTAACTCACAAAGCATCTCCGAGTGCTTCGCTTTGCTTGGCGATCGCGCCGGCAATCTTGGTTGCTCACCCCCTTTCACAAAACCATAGGTTGCCCCACCTCGGCCATTGCCGGCCCTCACGCGTCGTGCAGCCGACCAGCTCGGATCACTCAATACGGGGCGATGTATTTGCCATAGGCCCACCCGGTGACAAAACCGCCGTTCTTCGCCGGATCATGCCAGACTTCGCACCAGCGATAGCGAACCGCCTGCTGCTGCTTCCATGCCGGCTGATTGGCGATGTCGAGCAGGTTCGTCCCGCCAGTGCATCGTCCGGTCATCTGCAAAACGGTGCCGTTCGGATATGCGGCCTGTTTCTGGGACGTGCCCGAGGGATATTTGCGCACGTTGAGCGTGTCGCCGAACGGCACGTTGGCCACTTGCCAAGCGGCGAATACGGTCGCATGAGATTGGCCGGCGATGGCCATAGTTGCGGAAACGACGGCGAGAGCCGCGACGGTGCGAGCATAGATATACATTATTTCTCCTCCCGGCCCGCTTTCTGGAGCCCGGCGCAGCAATAAGACCCGGCTCTTGAACCCGCGCTGATCGGCGTGTTCATTGGCCATTCAGGACATTTCCAAAGCGAGACGCAATGACCAAAACTTCTGCATTCCCGGATGTCACCCCGCCAACGCCCGAGAAGCGGCCGGTTTTCGACACGCATCACGGTATCACGCGAACGGACGACTATTCCTGGCTGCGGGCCGACAATTGGCAGGAGATGTTCAGGGACCCCGCATTGCTCGATGCGGGCATCCGCGCCCATCTCGAAGCCGAGAACGCCTACCAGTCGAAACTGATGGCCGACACGGCCGATTTGCGGAAGCGGCTGTTCAAGGAGATGAAGGGTCGCATCAAGGAGGACGATTCTTCCGTGCCGATGAAGGACGGACCCTACGCGTATGGCTCCTCCTTCAAACTCGGCGGCGAGCAGCCGCGCTATTTCCGCATGCCGCGGGACGGCGGCGCGCAGCATATCCTGCTCGACGGCGATGCCGAGGCCGAAGGCAAGGCCTATTTCCGGCTTGGCGGCGTCGATCATTCGGCCGACCATGGCAAGCTTTTATGGGCGTTCGACGACAAGGGCTCCGAATTCTATACGCTTCGGGTGCGCGACCTCTCCGACGGCAAGGAACTCGCGGACACGGTTCCAGACACCGGCGGTTCGGGGGTGTGGAACGCCGCCAATGACGGGTTTTTCTACACCCGGCTCGACCCCAACCACCGTCCCTCCAAGGTGCTGTTCCATGCGCTTGGGCAGGATCCGGCAAGCGACCGGCTGATCTATGAGGAAAATGATCCCGGCTTCTTCATGAATGTCGGCGGCACGCGCTCCAATGAATGGATCATGGTTGCCATCAACGACCACGAGACATCGGAATACCGGCTGCTGAGCGCGGGCGAGCCGTTTGGCGAGCCGAAGCTGGTGGCGGCGCGCGAGACCGGTCTTCAATACGAGATGGAGGAAGGCGGCGACATTTTCTTCATCCTGACCAACGCCGATGGGGCCAAGGACTTCAAGATCATGACGGCGCCGGCGAGCGATCCGATCCGCGCCAACTGGCAGGAACTGGTTCCGCACGAGGCCGGCCGGCTGATCCTGTCGGTGATCGGCTTCAAGAACCATATGGTCAGGCTGGAGCGCAAGGAGGGCCTGCCGCGCATCGTCGTGCGCGACCGTGCAACCGGCGAGGAACACCTGATCTCCTTCGACGAGGAGGCGTTTTCGCTCGGCCTGTCGGGATCCCTGGAATACGACACCGAGATCATGCGCTTCACCTATTCATCGATGACGACGCCGGCGCAGGTCTTCGACTACAACATGCGCACCCGCGAGCGCGTGTTGCTCAAGACCCAGGAGGTGCCGTCCGGCCACGACCCGGAGCGCTATGTCACGCGTCGGCTGATGGCGCCCGCGGCTGATGGCGAATTGGTGCCGGTCTCGCTCTTGTACCGCCGCGATACCCCGCTGGACGGCTCCGCGCCTTGCCTGCTTTACGGCTACGGTTCCTATGGCATCACGGTGCCGGCGGCCTTCAACACCAACTGGTTCTCGCTGGTCGACCGCGGCTTTGTCTTTGCAATCGCCCACGTCCGCGGCGGCAAGGACAAGGGCTATGGCTGGTACGATGACGGCAAGCGGGCGCACAAGATGAACACTTTCACCGATTTCATCGCCTGTGCACGCCATCTGGTCGCCGAACGCTACACTGTGCATGACCGCATCGTCGCGCAAGGTGGATCCGCCGGCGGCATGCTGATGGGCGCGGTCGCCAACATGGCGCCGGACTGTTTCGGCGGCATCGTTGCCGAGGTGCCTTTCGTCGACGTGCTCACCACCATGCTCGACGCCAGCCTGCCGCTGACCCCGCCGGAGTGGCCTGAATGGGGCAATCCGATCGCGTCGGCGGACGATTACCGGACGATCGCCGCCTACTCGCCCTATGACAATGTCGCCGCGCTCGGCTATCCACCGATCCTGGCGCTAGCCGGTCTCACTGACCCGCGCGTCACCTATTGGGAACCGGCCAAATGGGTGGCGCGGCTGCGCGAGCGCAAGACGGGCGACAATCCGGTCCTGTTCAAGATCAACATGGAATCGGGCCATGCCGGCGCGTCCGGCCGGTTTTCCCGGCTGGAGGAGATCGCCTACACATATTCATTCGCCTTGAGAGTGACAGGCAAGGCAACAGGGCCGCAGGGCTGAAGCGGTCATTGCCCTTCGGCCCCTGGCGTGACTTGATCGGCGACGAACGCCGAGGAGGATGCGAGCAATGATCGACCTGGCCACATTGACCACCTATGTCGCCGTGGTGCTCGGTTTTGTGTTTATTCCCGGCCCCGCCACGCTGCTGACGGTCGCGCGGGCAACGAGTTCGGGAACCAAAGCCGGCATCGCAACCGGCGCAGGGATCGCGGCCGGCGACGTGTTTCACACCTTCACGGCCATGGTCGGCATCTCGGCGATCGTCGCCGCATCGGCGGTGTTGTTCAGCGCCGTGAAGTATCTCGGTGCGGCATATCTCGTTTATCTCGGCATTCGCGCGATCATGGAAAAGACGCCGGCCGATCTCGCCGCCGGCAGGTTCCCAATCTCAGCGGGCAAGGCGTTTCGGCAAGCCATACTGACTGAGATGCTCAACCCCAAGACGGCGCTTTTCTTCCTCGCGTTCCTGCCACAGTTCGTCCGGCCCGAAAACGGATCGGTCATGCTCCAACTGGCGGTATTGGGGATCATCTTTGTTCTGCTGGGCCTCTTCAGCACAGTGGTTTTCGCGGTGAGCGCAGGCGGGCTTGGCACTTTCCTGCGTCGAAATCCCACGGTGTTAAAATGGCAGGGCAAGATTGTCGGCGGCATCTATTGCGGCCTGGGCGTGCGGCTGGCGCTTCAGCAGCGCTGACGCGAAACGGTGACCGGCGCGGCCTTCTCGGCGAGCCGGGCAATCATTGGTTTTTGAATTCCGTGTTGCTGGTTTTCGCTCGCAATTGCGATGCCCGCGCGCTACCCAAGGCGCGTTTTGTCCCGGGCCATGACAGCCCACAATCGCACAAGGGCCTGCCATGCTGCTCGTCGACGTCTATCTCGACAAATCCCCCATCCAGGGCATTGGTGTCTTTGCCAAGAATCCCATTTCCCGCGGCACGATGATCTGGAAGCTGGATCCGAGATTCGACCGGCTCATCGAGGTCGAGACCTATGAGAGCCAGACAGGACCGGTGAAGAGCTATCTCGATCGCTATGCCTATCCGGACAGGCGAGATCCGAACTACATCGTCTTCGAGGCCGACGATGCACGCTACATGAACCACGCCGACGAGCCGAATTGCGACGTATCCTCGCCGGAGGAAAGCTTTGCGTTGCGCGACATCGCGGCCGGCGAGGAACTGACCTGCAACTACAATCATTTCTTCGCGGCGGGCTTCGACTTCCTGGGCGATCGCCACCCGTAGTCAGCTCGCCGGTTTTTTGCGCGCCGGATAGCCGTTCGGATGCGGCGGAACCGCCTTGAGATAGGCCGCGATCGCCGCGCGGTCCTCGGGCGCCAGTTCGGCCATGTTCCTCTGCACGTCGACCATGGCCCCGCCAACGGAATCGAAATCGGGCGTGAAGCCGGTTTCGAGATAGTTGGCGATATCGGCCTGCGACCAGTCGCCGATGCCGCCCTCCCCGGAGGTGATATTGGGGACGATGCCGCTGCCTTCGGCGGCTGTGGCTCCAGCCAGCCACTCGCTCTTCTTTGTCCCCCCCGCAAGGTCACGCGGTGTGTGACATTCGCCGCAATGACCCGGTCCCTCGACCAGGTAGCGACCGGCAATCACAGGACCAGGCGCGCCTTCGGGCAGGGACACAACAGGCTGCTCGCTGAGATAGAGCCGTTTCCACAAGCCGATACCGCGACGGATGTTGAACGGGAAACTCAATGAATTGGCCGGCGCTCGGCCGGCAACCGCCGGCAGCGTCTTCAGGAAGGCATAGAGATCGGCAATGTCGGCGGGCTTCATGCGCGCGTAGGACGTATAGGGAAATGCCGGATAGAAATGCTCGCCCGACGGCGAGACACCCTTCAGCATGGCATTGGCGAGATCCTCGGCCGACCACGCGCCGATGCCGTCCTTGGGGTCTTGCGAAATGTTGGGCGGCACAAACGTGCCAAACGGAGTCTTGAGTTCAAGGCCGCCGACAAGTTCGAGCCGCTCATCGCCTTTCGAACCGGGTTTTGCATGGCAGGAGGTGCAGCCGCCGGCATAAAAAATGCGCTTGCCCCTGGCCGCGTCACCAGGCGCGAGCTTGGCCAGGGTTTCCGCATCGAGCTTCACCGGCGCCGAAAGCGTCCACGCGGCAACCGCGCCGACGCCGCCGAGCACGAGTGCGGCGCCGACAAACTTCCTCAGCCATGCCATGGCCGGCGATTAGCCTTTCTTGACCCTGTAGCCCTTGTGGCAGGTGCCGCAGTCGGAGCCGATGACGCCGATTTGCGTCTTCAGGGAATCCACGTCGGCTGGGGCCGCGGCGACCGCGGCCTTGACGTCGGCAAGATACTTGTCTTCTGTCGCCTTGAAACCGGCCATGTCTTGCCAGATCTTCGGCGCCGCCGTGGTGTCGCCCGTGTCGCTGCCCGCCGGGAACAGGACGTCGGCGTCGAATTTTTCCGCGTTCGCCTGGAGCGCCTGCAGCGCAGTCAGTACTGCGGCGGCATCAAAGGGCTCCTCACCCTTGACCACTTTCGACAGGCCGCCGACGATCTTCCCGCGTTCCTTCATCAGGGCCTGGCGGTCGAGGATCGGGTCGGCAAAGGCCGCCGAACCGGCGAACGCGAGCATAGAGATGGCGACGACAAGCTTTCTCATTCAATTAGCTCCATGATGAGGGCATTTCGGGACAGGACGTTAACGGACGTGGCGGGAGGAATATTCCCTTCCCCCGACGATTTTGCAGACCTTTGCTGTGGGATCTCGGCACAGAAAAAGAAAAGCCCCGGGGGTGCCGGGGCTTTCTGAATCTCGATCAGGCTTTCGCTTTTTCGTAGAGTTCGAGAACATGATCCCAGTTGATCAGGCTGTCGACGAAGGCCTCGAGATATTTCGGCCGGGCGTTGCGATAGTCGATGTAATAGGAGTGCTCCCAGACATCGACGCCGAGGATCGGCGCCGCGCCATGGACGAGGGGATTCTCGCCGTTCGGCGTCTTCGAGATCGCCAGCTTGCCATCCTTGACCGAAACCCAGGCCCAGCCGGAACCGAACTGGGTCGTGCCGGCGGCGATGAAGTCGGCCTTGAATTTGTCGTAGCCACCCAGATCGCTGTCGAAAGCCTCCTGCAACGCACCCGGCAGCTTGTTGCCGCCGCCGCCCTTTTTCATCCACTTCCAGAAATGGATGTGATTGTAGTGCTGGGCGGCATTGTTGAAGAGGCCGGCATTCTTGCCGAACGACTGCTTGACCACCTCTTCTACCGACAGATCGCCAAGGCCGGCTTCGGCGGCAAGCTTATTGCCGTTGTCGACATAGGCCTTGTGGTGCTTGTCGTGGTGATATTCCAGCGTCTCTTTCGACATGTAGGGCTGCAAGGCCTCATAGTCGTAAGGCAGAGCGGGCAATTCAAAAGCCATGGAAGGTACTCCCTCAAGGAAATCCGGTGTCGATACCGGACTAAGATAGGTCTGGATTGGGTTCGGACAACTCCGAAAAGTGAAGCGCCGGGTGCTCTTTCTAAGCGGGTTCCGGAGAACTGTCACACAGTTTCCGGAAACCGGGCGCATTGCGACGAAAAGCCTGGACGGATCAGCCCGCCGACGTCGAATGCGCCCAATCCCAATAGAGCTCCCGCGCCTTCTTGGCCACCGGCCCGGGCTGCAGGCTGCGGTCCTCGATGCGCGTGATCGGAATGACCTTGGAATGGTTGCCGGTCGAAAAAATCTCATCCGCTTCGAGGAATTCACGCACCGACAGCGCCTTTTCCGTGGTCTTGAACCCGTACTCGCCAAGCAACGTCATCGTGCGCGAGCGGGTGATGCCCGACAGGAAGGTGCCGTTCGGCGCCGGCGTCAGGACGTGGCCGTCCTTGACCAGGAAGATGTTCGAGGTTCCGGTCTCGGCGACGTTGCCCAGCATGTCGAGCACCAGGGCGTTGTCGAAGCCGCGCATCTTGGCTTCGAGGATGGCGCGGCCATTGTTGGGATAGAGGCAGCCGGCCTTGGCGTTGGTCGGCATGGTTTCGATAGTCGGGCGCCGGAACGGCGAAACCGTCACGGAAAAGCCGGTCGGCGAGATCATCGGCGATTCGTAGAGGCACAGGCAGAAACGGGTCGAGGCGGGATCGGCCGGCACGCCCATATAGCCGCCGTGCTCGGCCCAATACATCGGCCTGATATAGACAGCCGTCTTGCCATCGAATTTCTTCAATCCGTCCCAGGTCAGCCCGACGATCTTCTCGGCCGTCATCGAAGGCTTGAGACCGAGCGCGATCGCCGAGGCATTCACGCGCGCGGCATGAAGGTCAAGATCGGGAGCGACACCCTCGAACCAGCGGGCGCCGTCGAACACGCTGGTGCCGAGCCACATTGCGTGGCTGCGCGGGCCCAAAACGGCGACATTGCCCTCGTACCAGTCGCCGTCGACGAAAGTCCATGTCGCGGAAAGTGCGGCAGCCGCCAGTGTCATTGCTTTGTCCCGTTCCGATCAATCTCGTGTTGCAGCATTGGATGACGCTTTGGCCGGCGTCGTCAACCAGCATCGGGGAGTTTTGTTGAGGCCACAGACGGCGCGCTGCAATCAAGACTTGCACCTTGCCCCGCCTCGCCTCAAAACTGTTGCCATGCAATACGCCGCTTATGTTTTCGACGCCTACGGCACACTGTTCGATGTTCATGCCGCCGTGCGCCGCCACGCCGACGCCATCGGACCGGACGGCCAGTTGCTGTCCGAGATCTGGCGCGCCAAGCAACTCGAATATTCCTGGGTGCGTACGTTGATGGGCGCCTATGCCGATTTTTGGCAACTCACCGAGCAGGCACTTGATTTCGCGTTGCACAAGGTGCCCTCTGCCGATCCCGGCCTCAAGGCGGCATTGCTGGATGCCTATTGGCGGCTGGACTGCTATGCGGAAGTGCCCGCCGTGCTGAAGGCGCTGAAGGCGTCCGGCGCCAAGCTGGCAATCCTGTCCAACGGTTCACCGGAAATGCTGGAGGCAGCCGTTAAATCCGCGGCGCTCGATCAGGTGCTGGACGATATCTATTCCGTCGATGCGGTACGGCGCTTCAAGACCGATCCGTCGGTCTACGACATGGTCACGACAGGCTGGCGCCTCTATCCGGGTGCGGTCTCCTTCCAGTCGTCCAACCGCTGGGACATTGCCGGCGCGACCAAGTTCGGCTTCCGCACCGTGTGGATCAACCGCTCCAACCAGCCGGAGGAGTATCGGGATTTTCCACCGGCCCTGATCCTGCCGTCGCTCGATGCCCTTGTCACAGGTGGCTAACGCATGCGGCCCAAAAGTAATCCTGGTTTTCGCTCCTGTGACCGTAGCGCCACAGTGGCGACGCGGTCACAGCTTCGCCTTTGTTTGTCCACCTTGAGGCCAGATTCGGAACCGCCTATCGCGCCCAAGTGTTGATCAGGCACCCTCGCAACGGTCGGCATATTCATGCTTTGTTGCGATTTCAGACTTAAAGAAGGCAACCATGTTCCCAGCCGAAATCGAATCCTATCGCCTGAGCCGTCGCGGCTTTCTCAATGCCGCAGCCCTGGGCGCCGCCTCGATCGCGGTTTCCGCATGCGCCACCACCGGGTCCGGGCCAGTCGAGCCACCGCCACCGGCCTATGTCGAGCCGCCGCTCGCCGACTACGTGACGATGTACGCCGCCGTCAGCGATGGCGGTTTCGAAGTGCCGGCCATTCCCGTCGACAGGATCGATCCGCAATTCCTGCGCCAGATCGTGCCCGACCCGACCGGCCAGAAGCCGGGAACCATCGTCGTCGATACGACCGGCCACTTCCTCTATCTGGTTCGTCCGGGCGGCCAGGCGATCCGCTACGGCGTCGGCCTCGGCCGCGCCGGCTTCGAATGGTCGGGCGATGCCGTCGTCCAGTGGAAACAGAAGTGGCCGAAATGGACGCCGCCGGACGAGATGATCGCCCGGCAGCCGGAACTGAGGCAATACAGCGCTGACAATGGCGGTATGCCGGGCGGGCTGAAAAACCCGCTCGGTGCACGTGCGCTCTATCTCTTCCAGGGCAACGTCGACACGCTCTACCGGCTGCACGGCTCGCCGGAATGGCGTTCGATCGGCAAGTCGGTGTCGTCGGGCTGCGTGCGCCTGATGAACCAGGACATTATAGACCTATATGATCGCGTGCCTTCGAAGACCCCGGTCATCGTGACCAGCGACGCCAGCCAGCCCATGGTGGCGACCGCGAATCACAAAGCCATCCCGATCGATGCCGGCGTGCCGGACGGATCGGTGCTGCTTGGCCCGGTGAAAGCGGTGAGCGACGCGATTTTCTGATGGGAGCGAGGGTGAATGCGGCGACTCGCCGCCTTCACCTCCACATCAGCCTATCCCTGCATGGCCGTTGCGCGATCGCGCTTCCCTATCTGCCCCTCGACAGACTCCCGAGTATCCCGCGCACGATGGCGCGGCCGACCGACGAGCCGACAGAGCGCACCACCGACTTGATCGCGGCTTCCGCCACCGTCTGGCGGTTGGACGGGCGCGGTTGAGGCGGGCGTCTGCCGCCGGGTTGCGGCGGCGGAGCATCATTGCCGAAGCCCGGAATGGTCCAGCGTGAACGGCCGGCGTCGGCCTGCTGTGCCTCGGCATCCGCCGCGTCCTTGGCCTTTTTCTGCAGCATCTCGAAAGCCGATTCGCGATCGACACCCTCATCGTACTGACCGATCACCGGGCTTTCCTGGATCAGCTTCCGCCGCTCGGCTGGGGTTATGGGCCCAAGTCGTGACGATGGCGGACGGATCAGCGTGCGCTGGACCATGGACGGGATGCCCTTGGCTTCCAGCACTGAAACCAGCGCTTCGCCGGTGCCCAGTTGCGTGATCACGGTCGCGCAATCGAAATCCGGATTTGGCCGGAACGTCTCGGCCGCGGTCCTTACCGCCTGCTGCTCGCGCGGCGTGTAGGCGCGCAACGCATGCTGGACCCGGTTGCCGAGCTGGGCCAGAACCTTCTCAGGAATATCCAGAGGGTTCTGCGTGACGAAATAGACGCCGACGCCCTTCGAGCGAATCAGACGCACCACCTGCTCGACGCGGTCGATCAGCACCTTCGGCGCGTCGTCGAAAAGCAGATGTGCCTCGTCGAAGAAGAAGACCAGCTTCGGCTTGTCGGGATCGCCCACTTCGGGCAGCTCCTCGAACAGTTCCGACATCAGCCAAAGCAGGAACGTCGCGTAGAGTCGCGGATTCATCATCAGCTTGTCGGCGGCCAGCACGCTGATGGCGCCGCGGCCGTCGCGGGTGGTGCGCATGATGTCGGCGATGCGCAATGCCGGCTCGCCGAAGAAATTCGCCGCCCCCTGCTGTTCCAGCACCAGCAGCGTGCGCTGGATGGCGCCGACCGAGGGTTTCGTCACATTGCCGTAGCGGGCGCTGATCTCTTCGGCGCGCCCGGCGATATTGGCGAGCAGCGCCTGCAGGTCCTTGAGGTCGAGCAGCAGCAGCCCTTCCTCATCGGCGATGCGGAAGGCGATGTTCATGATGCCTTCCTGGGCTTCGGACAGATTCATCAACCGCGACAAGAGCAGCGGGCCCATCTCGGAGATGGTGGCGCGGATGGGGTGGCCCTGTTCGCCGAACAGATCCCAGAAGATGACGGGGAATTCCTGAAAGTCATAGGGGTCGAGCTTGACCTGCTCGGCGCGCTTGACCAGGAAATCCTGCGCCGTGCCGATCATGGCTATACCGGAGAGATCGCCCTTGATGTCGGCGCAGAACACCGGCACGCCGGCATTGGAGAATCCCTCGGCCAATATTTGCAAGGTGACCGTCTTGCCGGTGCCGGTGGCACCGGTCACCAGGCCGTGACGGTTGCCATAGTGCAAAAGCAGGTTTTCGGGACGCTGATAGCTGTCGTCGGGCTTGCGGCTGGCGCCGATGAAAATGGTGTCGTCAGCCATATGTCCGGTCTCCGCAACTGCTGTGTATAAAACCAGCCCTTCGCCCGAAGGTATAGTGGGGGCCTTGCACAGCGACAATGGCGATCGGCGAAAATGGCCTTTTTTGGAGCTTGCGGATTGTGCCCATGTTTGGCAATCGTTCATGCTTCGTGCTCGAAGGCTGGTGTACGCTCGAGGGATCGAATTCGAGTCTTGGAAGCGCATTGCATTGCGGTATCGCACCGGGACCCGTAGACTGAAGTGCTCCAGGCTGATGCGGCCGCATAGTGACGAGGACAGTGGATGAGCGCCGGAGCCTTGACCAGGGATAACGAAGTTCCGAATGCCGACCGGCAGCGATGGCTGGCCCTGGCTGAAAAGGCGCTCGCCGGCGCATCTTTCGAGGAAAAACTGGTCTCGCACACCGATGACGGCATCCGCGTGGAACCGCTTTATGAGCGCGCGGCGGCGGCCGAGCCGATCGTGCGCGCCAACCCCGGATCGCCGTGGATCGTCAGCCAGCGCATCGACGATCCCGACATTGGTCGCGCCAAAGCCCAGGCGCTGGAGGACGTCGCGCAGGGCGCGACGGGATTGTCGCTCGTCTTCGAAGGTGCCCCGAACGCCTTCGGCTACGGCCTGCCGAGAACGGCGCAGGCGCTGGAGACGGTTCTGGACGGCATCCCGTTAAACCGCGTCCAGATCCGGATCGACGCCCACCCATGGAGCCGCCCCATGGCCGACTGGCTGGTGGCGTTCCTTGGCAAGCGCCGCTCCGATCCGGCAAAGCTCAACCTCTCCTTCGGCATCGATCCGGCGGCGATCCTGGCCGGAACCGGCCGGTTGCGCATGTCGATCGAGGCGCTGCAGGAATCCATGCCGCAATCGCTGGCACATTTCTTTTCAATGGGCGTGCCCGGCGTGCTGCTCGAGGCGGATGGGCGGGTGTTCCACAATGCCGGCGCCACGGAGGCGCAGGAGCTTGGCATCATGCTCGCTTCGGCCGTCTCCTATCTCAGGATGTTCGAGAAAGCGCGGCAACCGCTCGTCTACGCAGCGCCCCATATCGGGTTTGCGCTGAGCGCCGACCAGGATCAGTTCCTGTCGATGGCCAAGGTCAGGGCCTTGCGCAGGCTGTGGGCTCGCGTCCAAGAAGCCTGCTCGATCCCGACTTCGACGGCCAATATTCACGCCGAGACGTCGTTTCGGATGATGACGGCATTGGACCCGGAGACCAACATCCTGCGCACGACGATCGCCTGCTTCGCCGCGGCGGCGGGCGGAGCCGATTCGATCGCTATCCTGCCGCACACCGTCGCGCATGGCCTGCCGGCGCCTTTCGCACGCCGCGTGGCCCGTAACGCGCAGTTGATCATGGCCAATGAAAGCCACATCGATCAGGTCGCCGATCCCGCCTGCGGCTCCGGTGGCGTCGAAGCGCTCACCGCTGGCCTCTGCGAAGCGGCCTGGTCCGAGTTGCAGGCGATCGAGGCCGAGGGCGGCGTGCTGTCCAGCCTTCAGGACGGACGCATACAGGAACGTGTTCGCACCGCCGCCGCCCAGCGTGCTGCCGCCTTCCGATCCCGCGAGCGCGCCATCGTCGGCGCCACGCTCTATCCGCAGAAAACCGAGCGCGCGGTCGAGACGCTGGCCGCGGAGCGGCGATCTGCCTTCACGGAAGGCATCGTCATGTGCGAGCCGCTGTTTCCGGTCCGCATCGATCAAGCGATCGGAGCCGCTTCTTGATTCCGGATTTCAGCCAGGTCGGCTGGGCGCCGCCTCGGCGGGCGCCGGTCGAGATCAAGGGCCAGCGGATGACGCCGGAAGGCCTTGCCGTCAAACATCTGTACAATCAGGGCGATCTCAAGGGGCTGCCGCATCTCGACACCTATCCGGGCATGCCGCCCTTCGTGCGCGGACCCTATCCGACCATGTATGTCCAGCAGCCGTGGACGATCCGGCAATATGCCGGTTTCTCGACGGCGGAAGAGTCAAACGCCTTCTACAGGCGCAATCTTGCCGCCGGCCAGAAAGGTCTGTCGGTCGCCTTCGATCTCGCCACGCACCGCGGCTATGACAGCGATCATCCGCGGGTGGCCGGCGATGTCGGAATGGCGGGCGTGGCCATCGATTCCATCCTCGACATGCGCCAGCTCTTCGACGGCATTCCGCTCGGCGAGATGACGGTGTCGATGACCATGAACGGCGCGGTGCTGCCGATCATGGCGCTCTACATCGTGGCGGCCGAGGAACAAGGGGTTGCGCAGAAGGATCTCGCAGGGACCATTCAGAACGACATTCTGAAGGAGTTCATGGTCCGCAACACCTATATCTATCCGCCGAAGCCCTCGATGCGGATCGTGTCGGACATCTTCTCCTACACATCCAGGCACATGCCGAAATTCAACTCGATCTCGATCTCCGGCTACCATATGCAGGAGGCCGGCGCGACGGCGGACCTGGAGCTCGCCTATACGATTGCCGACGGAATCGAATATGCCCGCGCCGGCGTCGCGGCCGGGCTCGACATCGACCGCTTCGCCCCGCGCCTGTCCTTCTTCTGGGCTGTTGGCATGAACTTCTTCATGGAAGTCGCCAAGCTCAGGGCGGCGCGGCTGCTGTGGTCAAGCCTGATGATGAAGAATTTTTCGCCGAAGGACGAGCGTTCGCTGTCCTTGCGCACCCACTGCCAGACTTCTGGCTGGTCGCTGACGGCGCAGGATCCCTACAACAACATCATCCGCACGATGATCGAGGCGATGGCCGCCACACAGGGCCATACACAATCGCTGCACACCAATTCCTTCGACGAGGCCATGGCGCTGCCGACGGATCATTCGGCCCGTATCGCCCGCAACACGCAGCTGATCCTGCAAAAGGAATCCGGCACCACGCGCATCATCGATCCGTGGGGCGGTTCGGCTTATCTCGAGAGGCTGACGCATGATCTGGCAGCGCGTGCGCTTGCCCATATCGAGGAGGTCGAGGCGCTCGGCGGCATGGCCGCGGCCACCGAGAAGGGCATTCCCAAGCTGCGCATCGAAGAGGCGGCCGCCCGCACCCAGGCGCGCATCGATTCAGGCGAGCAGGTGCTGGTCGGCGTCAACGCGCACCGGCCCGGTGCGGATATCGAAGTCGACGTCTTGAAGATCGACAATGCCGAGGTAAGAGCCCGGCAGCTATCGAAGCTGCAGCGGCTGAAGGGCACGCGCGACGTCGCGGTGCTCGAGAATGCGCTCGCAGCGCTCTCCCGCGCGGCCGAGAGCGGCGAGAACCTGCTCGAATTCGCCATCCACGCCGCGCGCGCCAATGCGACGGTCGGGGAGATTTCGCTGGCGCTGGAAAAGGTCTTTGGCCGCCACATCGCGTCGGTGCAGACGATTTCCGGCGTCTACCGCCAGGCGCTCGGCGACAATCCGGCCGTCGACCGGCTGCAGGAGAAGATCGGCGCGTTCGAAAAGAAGACCGGCGGCAAGCCGCGCATCCTGGTCGCCAAAATGGGACAGGACGGACATGACCGCGGCCAGAAGGTGATCGCCACAGCCTTTGCCGACCTCGGCTTCGACGTCACCGTCGGCGCCATGTTCCAGACGCCGGAGGAGATCGCGAAGCTCGCCCACGAGCAGGATGTGCACATTGTCGGCGCGTCGTCGCTGGCGGCGGGACATCTGACGCTGATCCCGGAACTCAGGGATGCGCTGAAGAGGCTCGGCCACAGCGACATGCTGATCGTTGCCGGCGGCGTGATCCCTCCGCAGGACTATGATGCCGTGCTGCAAGCGGGTGCGGCGGAAATCTTCCCGCCCGGTACCGTGATCCCGCAAGCAGCGGAGCGGCTGATCGACCGGCTGCTGGCGTCCTGAGTTATCGGCAACGAGTGTGTCCGGGCCTTCCTCCCATTCGTAAGTTATAATATCTGTTGCAACGGTGCGGCGGTCGAGTTATAATTGACGTTGCAACAGGAGCAATCCAGCATGAACACCACCATTCGCAAGATCGGCAATTCCGAAGGTGTGATCCTGCCCAAGGAGCTACTCGACCGCCTGAATCTCAAAGCCGGTGATCAGCTTCAGGTTCTCGAAACAGACAAGGACATCGTCCTCAAACCGGTCGACGATAGTTTCGAGCGGCAGATGGAAGCTGCTCGCAAGGTCATGGACAAGTACAAGGTCGCGCTTCAGAAGCTCGCCGAATGAACTGGGAGTTCCTGTCGCGCCGCGCGGTGGAGGCGATGCATGCCGAACAATTGCGCCGGCATGGCGGCGCACAAGGTTTGCGGGATGAAAATGCACTTGAATCGGCACTGGCCCGGGCCGAGAACAAGGCTAATTACGGCACTCCGTCGATTGCAGATCTTGCAGCAGCCTATGTCTTCGGCATTGCCAGAAATCATGCCTTTGTCGACGGCAACAAACGCACGGCTATTGTCGCCGCCGGCGCCTTCCTGATCGTCAACGGTCAGGTCCTGACGGCGGACAACGGCACGCTTTATGAATTCGTGATGGCTATCGCCGCCGGCGAGATCGATGAAGCGGGTGCAGTCGCGTTCTTTCGCGACCACATCGTGAAGACCGAGGACTGATGTTGGGGTTCAGCCGCCCGCGCTCAGCTTGACGATTTCCCATTCCTTGCCATTGACGGTGGCGACATCGCCGACCTTCTTGCCAAACAAAGCAATCGCCATTGGCGATACATGGGAAATGCTGCCTTTCGATGGATCAGCCTCGTCCTCGCCGACGATCTTCCAGTGCACCTTCTTGCCGTCGTCGGCTTCGAGCGTGGCGCCCATGCCGAAGCGGATGACGTCGCTCCCGGGCTCGGGCACCGAAAGCTCGGCACTTTCGCGCCGCGCGGTCCAATAGCGCAGGTCGCGAGATACCAGTGCGATGCGCTCGCGGTCTCCCCGCCGCTCGGCTTTGGCCAATATGTCGCGCAGATCGGCCAGATTCTCGTCGATCATTGCCAGGCCACGCTCCGTCACCAGGTTGCGGTGTTGACTGATCGGCCGTTCGCCGACGCCTGCGATGGCGTTTTCGCTGTCTTCCTCGCGGGTAAAGGCTCTGCTCATTCCTTGAACTTATGCCCGCCCTCACGACTTCACAAGTCATTGCCCTCGCCGGGGACGCAGGTGCCTGACTGGCACGAATCCTGCCACTAGATGGGCAAAAGCCAGGACCTGTGCCGATGTTGAACAGACGCAAGCTGCTTGTCCGGACAGCCGGTTTTGCCGTGTTCGGGCTTTCGCTGGGCAAGGCAGCCGCCGCGAGCTTGCCCGGCGTCGAGAAAGCCTCGATGCGCGGATCGATCAACGCCACCGAGCTTGGCGTGCAACCCGGCACCTTTGACGATCAGAGCAAGGCTTTCGCCAAGCTGCTGCGCGAGGCCAGCGATCGCGACATGCCGGTTTTCCTGCAGCCCGGCACCTATGTCGTGTCCAACCTGACGCTGCCCGGCCGGGTGCGCCTTACCGGCGTGCCTGGCGCAACGCGCATCGTCTATGGTGGCGACGGCCACCTGTTCATGGCCGAACAAGCCGATCACATCGAGCTCAGCGGCCTGGTCCTCGACGGCTCAAACCGCTCGATGGGCGACTACGCGCAAGGACTGCTCGATCTGCGCCGCGTGGCGCATCTCATCGTCGATAATTGCCAGATAACCGGCAGCGGCAAGAACGGGCTGGCGCTCGAGCACGCGGCGGGCCGGGTCGAGCGCACGGAAATATCCGGAGCGGCGGACGCCGGCATCTATTCGGTCGAGGCCGCAGGGCTGGCGATCACAGGCAACACCGTCTCCGACTGCGCCAATGGCGGCATCCTCGTGCACCGCTGGCAAGCGGCGGAGGACGGCACCATCGTCACCGGCAACCGGGTCGAACGCATCGCGGCGCGCGGCGGCGGCACTGGCCAGAACGGCAATGGCATCAATGCCTTCCGCGCCGCCAACGTGATCGTCTCCGGCAATATTGTTTCGGACTGCGCATTCTCCGCCATCCGCGCCAACAGCGCCAGCAATCTGCAAGTATCGGGCAACACTTGCATGCGTTCCGGCGAAACGGCGGTCTATTCCGAATTCTCGTTCGAGGGCGCCGTTATCAGCAACAACATCGTCGATGGTGCCGCCAACGGCATCTCGATCGTCAATTTCAACGAAGGCGGACGCATGGGTGTTTGCTCGGGCAACATCGTGCGCAACCTGTCGACATCAGGCCCCTACCCCGCCGACCCGCCGGGATTCGGCGTCGGCATCGGCGTCGAGGCCGACACCACCGTGTCCAACAACGTCATCGAGAATGCGCCGCTCTACGGCATGTCGATCGGCTGGGGACCGTATCTGCGCAACGTCGTGGCCACCGGCAACATCATCCGCAAAGCGGGCACCGGCATCGTCGTCAGCGTGGTCGACGGTGCCGGAACCGCCATCATCTCCGACAATGTCATCGACGGCGCACGCAATGGCGCCATTGTCGGGCAGCGCTGGGCCGATCCGGCCACGGGCGATCTCGCCGCGTCAGCCGATACCGGCTTTCCGCATCTGACCGTCGAGCGCAATCACGTCAGTTGAGAAACGTCTGTCTCAGGCCAGTGCCGCCGTCGGCCTGAGCGCACCGACCGTGGCGCCTATCCGGCTTTCGATGGGTGCATTCGCCATTTCGAGCAGCTTCGCCGCCAAAACCTCGTCCGCACGCAGCAGTCGGGCGATGATTGCGGCCACCATGGATTCGGCGGCCCGGCCGGCACCATCATCGCATTTGAGTGCGATGCCGAGGCCAAGCTCGGGAAGCGCCGCGCAATGGACCCCTTCGGCGCCGCCCTTCGCAAATATTCGGCCAGGCGCCGCCTGCATCAGCGCGAGATCGGCGCGGCCTGTGCCGGCGACGAAGAACGGCTCGGCCATGCAAGCCGACAACAATCGCTTTGCCGCCCTGGCGCGCCCGGGCGCGAAGCCCCTGCCGGTCACCATGCGGGCAAAGCCAAGCGCAAAACTCCTGAGCGGCACCGCGTAGGTCGGGATCGAACAGCCATCGGTTGCGCGTTCGTCGGCGCCGTGGCGAGCTCCTGTCACCGCCTGCATGGCGTCGCGCACCATTTCCTGCAAGGCGTGATCCGCCCTGACATAGCCTTGAGGCTCGATGCCTGAATGGACGCAGGTGCAAAGAAAGCCGGAATGCTTGCCGGAGCAATTGTTGTGCAAGGCGTTCGGGGAACCGCCTGCGCGGGCGAGTGCGATCGTCGCGTCATGGCTCGACGGCCAATGCGCGCCGCATTCAAGCGCCGACCCGTCCACCCCGGCCCTGGCGAGCATCGACCGCGCCAGTTCGACGTGGGCCGGTTCGCCCGAATGAGAGGCGCAGGCCAGCGCCAGTTCGCGGTTACCGAAGCCGTAGGCATCGGCGGCGCCGCTTTCGACCAGGGGCAGCGCCTGGATCGCCTTGACCGCGGAGCGCGGAAACACCGGCCTCGATGTGTCGCCGATCTCGAGAACCGGCTTGCCATCGGCATCGAAAACCGCGACCGCGCCTCGGTGCGCGCTCTCGACGATGGCGCCACGCAGAACTTCGATCAGAACCGGATTTGTCATGTTGCCCCCGCGGATGCGGGTCGCTTTTACCGAATCCGATCGAGAATGGAAACGTAGTTGGCGACCGCCGCGCCGCCCATGTTGAAGATGCCGCCAAGCTTGGCGTTGGGCACCTGGATGCCGCCGGCCTCACCGACGAGCTGCATGGCGCTCAGCACATGCATCGACACGCCGGTGGCGCCGATCGGATGACCCTTCGCCTTCAGGCCGCCGGACGGGTTGACCGGCAGCCGCCCGTCCTTTGCGGTCGTGCCGTCCAGCGCCAGCCTCGCGCCCTCCCCAGGCTTCGCCAGGCCCATGGCTTCATATTCGATCAATTCGGCGATGGTGAAGCAGTCATGCGTCTCGACGAAGGAGAGATCATCAAGCGTCACGCCGGCATTCCTGAGCGCCCGGCTCCAGGCCTGCTCGCAGCCTTCGAAGGTCAGGATGTCGCGCTTCGACATCGGCAGGAAATCCTGCACGTGCTCATTGGCGCGGAAGGTGACGGCGCGGCGCATCTTCAGTGCCGTCGCTGTGTCGGTGAGGACGAGAGCGGCGGCACCGTCGGAGACCAGCGAGCAGTCGGTGCGCTTCAGCGGGCCAGCGACGAAGGGGTTCTTCTCGCTCTCCTGGCGGCAGAATTCGTAGCCGAAATCCTTGCGCATCTGCGCATAGGGATTGTCGACGCCGTTCTTGTGATTCTTGGAGGCGATCATGGCAAGCGCATCCGACTGGTCGCCGTAGCGCTGGAAATAGGCTTGTGCGATCTTGCCGAAGACGCCGGCAAAGCCGGCCGGTGTGTCGCCATCCTCGGGCAAATAGGAGGCTTTCAGCAGGTTCCTGCCGATCTCGGGGCCGGGCGTCGTCGTCATCTGCTCGGCGCCGACCACCAGCACGATGCGGGCGGCATTGGCATCGATGGCGCGGACGCCTTGCCGGACAGCGGCCGAACCGGTGGCGCAGGCGTTCTCGACGCGCGTCGCCGGCTTGAAGCGCAGCCGGTCGTCGGCCTGGAGGACAAGGCTGGCGGTGAAATCCTGTGCGGAAAAGCCGGCGTTGAAATGTCCGAGCACAATCTCGTCGACGTCGTCCGGGCCAATGCCGGCATGGTCGAGCGCCTCGGTTGCCACTTTGACGATCAGGCTCTCCAATGTTTCGCCTTCAAGCTTGCCGAAGCGCGAATGCGCCCAGCCAACGATGCATGCGGTCATGGCAACCTCCATTTGCCGCGGATCCTAACACGTCATATCGCGGCCTGAGCACTCAATATTGTTCAATAATGAACCGTTTTCCAGTCCGCGGGATGAGCCAGAGCCGACAATCGGTTGTTGTTTGGGCTGAATTTTTGTTGATTGACCCGTCAATAAAAAATAATCTTCACCGAAACAATGGGAACAGCATGCCGAAAGTCGGAATGGAGCCACTGCGCCGCAAAGCGCTCATCGACGCGACGATCTCGGCGATCGGCGAGCGCGGCTCGCTTGACGTGACGATGTCGGAGATCGCCGGGCGCGCCGGCGTGTCGTCGGCGCTGGCCCATCACTATTTCGGCGTCAAGGATGAGCTGCTGTTCGCGACGATGCGGCATATCCTGGCCGAACTGACCACAGACATGCGGCGCGCGCTTCAATCCACCGGTTCCCCACGCGAACGCGTCTCGGCGGTCGTGGCCGTCAACTTCTCCGAGATCCAGTTCCGTGCCGAAACGATCGCCGCCTGGCTCGCCTTCTATGTCGAGGCGCAGAAATCGGCTGCGCTGCGCCGGCTGCTCAGAATTTATGCGCGGCGGCTGCATTCGAACCTGATGAGCGGGCTGGCCGGCATCCTGTCCCGAGCCGAGGCCGACCGCGTCGCCGAAGCGACGGCGGCGATGATCGACGGGCTCTATATCAGGCGCGCGCTCAAGGACGGCGTGCCCGATGCCGCGACCGCGATCGCATTGGTCGAGGACTATCTCGAAACGAAACTCAGCGGACGGCAGACGCAGTGACACGCAAGCACCCTAACTTCCTGATCGTCATGGTCGATCAGCTCAACGGAACTTTCTTTCCGGACGGGCCGGCTGACTTCCTGCACGCGCCGCATCTGAAGGCGTTGGCCGCCCGCTCGGCGCGCTTCCGCAACAATTACACCGGCTCGCCGCTCTGTGCGCCGGGCCGTGCCTCGTTCATGAGCGGCCAGTTGCCGTCGCGCACCGGAGTCTATGACAACGCCGCCGAGTTCGCCTCGTCGATCCCGACCTTCGCTCATCATCTGCGCGCCGCCGGCTACCATACTTGCCTGTCGGGCAAGATGCACTTCGTCGGGCCGGACCAGTTGCACGGCTTCGAGGAACGGCTGACCACGGACATCTACCCCGCCGATTTCGGTTGGACGCCGGATTATCGTAAGCCCGGCGAGCGCATCGACTGGTGGTATCACAATCTGGGTTCGGTGACCGGGGCCGGCATTGCGGAAACCACCAACCAGATGGAATATGACGACGAGGTCGTGTTCCTCGCCACGCAGAAGCTCTACCAGCTTTCGCGGGAGCAGGATGATGAGGAGCGCCGGCCCTGGTGCCTGACCGTTTCGCTGTCACATCCGCACGACCCCTATGTCGCGCGCAAGCAGTACTGGGACCTCTACGAAAATTGCCAGGCGCTCGACCCGGAAACCAATTTCATTGCGTATGACGAACAGGATACGCATTCGCAGCGGCTGTATGTCGCCAGCGATTATCCGTCGTTCCAGATCACCCCTGAGCAGGTGCGCCGTTCGCGGCGTGGCTATTTCGCCAATATTTCCTATGTCGACGACAAGCTCGGCGAGCTCCTGGACGTCCTCAAGCGAACGCGCATGCTTGACGACACCACCATCCTGTTCTGCTCCGACCATGGCGACATGCTCGGCGAGCGCGGCCTATGGTTCAAGATGAGCTTCTTCGAGGGCTCGGCGCGGGTGCCGCTGATGATTGCCGGCAGGGGCGTTGCGGCCGGGCTGATCGAAGCGCCGGTTTCCAATCTCGACGTGACGCCGACGCTTTGCGACCTCGCCGGCATCGACATCGATGCCGTCGCGCCATGGACCGATGGCCAATCGCTGCTGCCTCTGATCGACGGTGAGCGGCGCAGCGCGCCTGTGCTGATGGAATATGCGGCTGAGGGTTCATACGCGCCTCTGGTGGCTATCCGCGAGGGCCGATACAAGTTCGTCCATTGCGAGCTCGATGCGCCGCAACTGTTCGATCTCCAATCCGATCCGCTGGAGCGGGAAAACCTCGCGGCCGATCCGGCCAACGAACCGCTGGTCGCGGCGTTCATGGACAAGGTGCGGGCGCGCTGGGACATGGCCGCTTTCGACGCTGCGGTGCGCGAAAGCCAGGCGCGCCGCTGGGTCGTCTATCGGGCGCTGCGCAACGGCGCCTACTACCCCTGGGATTTCCAGCCGCTGCAGAAAGCGTCCGAGCGCTACATGCGCAACCACATGAACCTCGACACTCTCGAGGAGAGCAAGCGGTATCCGCGAGGCGAATGATGACTACGCTTGTCCCCTCACTCGACCACCTGCAGCAAGCCTATGCGGTCACCGCCAAGGCGACGCAGATCACGCCGCTGCTGGAATCGGCGGCGCTCGCCAGGGAAACCGGCGCCGCTCGCGTCTTCGTCAAGGCGGAATCGCTGCAATGGGCGGGATCGTTCAAGGTTCGGGGCGCCTATTGGCGGCTGAAGCGGCTGTCGCCCGACGAAGCCAAGAAGGGCGTCGTCGCTTATTCTTCCGGCAATTTCGCGCAAGGACTGGCGGCTGCGGGCCAGGCGCTCGGCATTCCCGTCACCATCGTCATGCCGATCGACGCTCCGGCCGCCAAGCGCGACGCCACAGCAGGCTACGGCGCGCGCGTGGTGCTTACCGATCACGGCGAGCGCGCGCGTGAGGAAGTCGCTGCCGCCAAGGCGCGCGAGATCGCCGAGACCGAAGCGCTGACATTGCTGCATCCCTTCGACGATCCGGAAATCGTCGCCGGCCAGGCAGGTGCCGGGCTGGAGGCGCTGGAGCAGCTTTCTGCCAAGGGCGCGAAGGCGGACGTGCTGTTCTGCTCGGTCGGCGGCGGCGGCCTGATCGGCGGCGTTTCGCTCGCTTTCCACTATCTGTCGCCGGCCACGGAAATCATCGGCGTCGAGCCCGAAGGTTTCAACGGCATGGGCGCCTCGTTGGCGCATGGCAGCATCGAGACCATGCCGCTCGCCCCGAATTCGATCTGTGACGGGCTGATGTCGCGGCGGCCCGGCGACGCGCCGTTCGCGGCGGTCAGAACCGCCGGCGTTCGCGGCATCACTGTCGACGACGCCTTGGTGCGGCGGGCAATGAAAATCGCCTTCGAGCGGATGAAGCTGGTGCTTGAGCCGTCCGGAGCTGCCTCGCTGTCGGCACTGCTCGGCGGCAAGGTGGATGTGGCCGGCAAGACCGTCCTTGTGGTGGCTACCGGCGGCAATGTCTCGCTCGCCGATTTCATCACGCATATGAACGATGGGCGCATATGAACAATGCTTGAAGCGGATTTCGTCATCATCGGCTCCGGCTCCGCCGGCTCGGCCATGGCCTATCGCCTGTCGGAGGATGGCAAGCACTCGGTCATCGTTATCGAATTCGGCGGCTCCGATATCGGGCCGCTGATCCAGATGCCATCGGCGCTGTCGATCCCGCTCAACATGAGCCTCTACGACTGGGGTTTTGCCAGCGAGCCCGAGCCGCATCTCGGCGGCCGCGTGCTGGCGACGCCGCGCGGCAAGGTGATCGGAGGCTCGTCCTCGATCAACGGCATGGTCTATGTGCGCGGCCACGCCCGCGACTTCGACCACTGGGCCGAACAGGGAGCCGCCGGCTGGGGTTTCGCCGACGTGCTTCCCTATTTCAAGCGCATGGAAGATGCGGAGGGCGGCGAGGACGGCTGGCGGGGCCGTGGTGGGCCGCTGCACGTGCGGCGCGGCACGCGGAAAAACCCGCTCTATGGCGCCTTCGTCGAGGCGGGCCGCCAAGCCGGCTTCGAACTGACCGACGACTATAATGGCTCCAGGCAAGAGGGGTTCGGCCCGATGGAGCAGACCATTTTCGGCGGCCGCCGCTGGTCGGCGGCATCAGCCTATCTGAAGCCGGCGCTCGGGCGCAAAAACGTAAGCTTGGTCAAGGGCTTTGCGCGACGGGTGATCATCGAGAATCAACGCGCCATCGGCGTCGAGATCGAAGCTCGCAAACAGATTCAGGTCGTTAAGGCGCGACGTGAGGTGATCGTCGCGGCATCGTCGATCAACTCGCCGAAAATCCTGATGCTGTCGGGAATCGGGCCTGCAGAGCATCTCAGGGAAAACGGCATCGCGGTGGTAGCCGATAGACCCGGCGTCGGCCGCAACCTGCAGGACCATCTGGAACTCTATATCCAGCAGGAATCGACAAAGCCGATCACGCTAAATTCGGTGCTCAATCCGTTCTCCAAGGCGATGATCGGGGCGCAGTGGCTGTTCTTCAAGACCGGCCTTGGCGCCACCAATCATTTCGAGGCGGCTGCCTTCGTGCGCTCGCGCGCCGGCGTCGACTATCCTGATATCCAGTACCACTTCATCCCGGCGGCGGTGCGCTATGACGGCAAGGCGGCGGCGAAGTCGCATGGTTTTCAGGCGCATGTCGGGCCAATGCGCTCGAAGTCGCGCGGCTCGGTGACGCTGCGCTCGCCGGATCCGAATTCGAAACCGGTGATCCACTTCAACTACATGTCGCATCCCGACGACTGGAGCGAGTTCCGCCACTGCATCAGGCTGACGCGCGAGATTTTCGGCCAGAAGGCCTTCGACGGCTTCCGCGGCCAGGAAATTTCGCCCGGCAGCCACGTGCAATCGGACGACGACCTCGACATCTTCATCAGGGATCACGCCGAAAGCGCCTATCATCCCTGCGGCACCTGCCGGATGGGCCGCGCCGACGAGGTCACGAGCGTCGTCGATCCGGAATGCCGCGTGATCGGCGTCGAGGGCCTGCGGGTAGCCGATTCCTCTATCTTCCCGCGCGTCACCAACGGCAACCTCAACGCGCCGTCGATCATGACTGGCGAGAAGGCTTCCGACCACATTCTCGGCCGCACGCCGCTGGCGCCTTCCAACCAGGAACCATGGATCAATCCCCGCTGGCAGGCGTCCGACAGATAGAGCATGATCGTGCAACCGCACGATCGGCATGCCGCTAAGACGATTTGGAGAAGCCCATGCGCGCCCAGCCAACGGCATCGCACTATGTCAACGGACGCTACATAGACGACGAGCAAGGCGCGCCACTGCCGGTCATCTATCCGGCAACCGGCGAGACCATCGCCCTGCTGCGCTCGGCGACGCCGAACGTGCTGGAACTCGCCATCGAGGCTGCGCGTGCCGCGCAACCGGCTTGGGCGCGGCTGAAGCCGGTGGAGCGCGGCCGCATCCTGCGCCGCGCCGCCGACATCTTGCGCGCCCGCAACGCCGATCTTGCCCGCCTCGAGACGCTCGACACCGGTAAGGCGATTCAGGAAACGCTGGTGGCGGATGCGCCATCGGCCGCGGATTGCCTGGAATATTTCGGCGGCGCGGTTGCAGCTTACAATGGCGAGGCTGTCGATCTGGGCGGGCCCTTCGCCTACACGCGGCGCGAGGCGCTCGGCGTTTGCGTCGGCATAGGCGCCTGGAACTATCCAATCCAGATCGCCGGCTGGAAATCCGCGCCCGCGCTCGCCATGGGCAACGCCATGGTGTTCAAACCATCGGAAAACACGCCATTGTCGGCATTGGCCCTGGCCGAGATCTACAGCGAGGCAGGCCTGCCCGACGGGCTGTTCAACGTCGTGCAAGGCTATGGCGATGTCGGCGCCAGCCTAGTCAGCCACGATGTCGTGGCCAAGGTGTCGGTGACCGGCTCGGTGCCGACCGGCCGCAAGGTGCTGTCGCTCGCCGGCTCGAAGATGAAGCACGCGACGATGGAACTCGGCGGCAAGTCGCCGCTGATCGTCTTCGACGACGCCGATCTCGAGAATGCCGTCGGCGGCGCCATGCTCGGCAATTTCTATTCGACGGGGCAGATCTGCTCCAACGGCACGCGCGTCTTCGTCCAGAAGGGCATCCATGACCGCTTCGTCGACCGGCTCGTCGAGCGAACCAAGAAGATCCGCATCGGCGACCCACTCGATGCCGAAACCCAGATGGGCCCGCTGGTCAGCAAGGCACAGCAGGAGAAGGTCGTCTCCTACATCGCGGCGGGCAAGCAAGAAGGCGCCACGCTCGCCTGCGGCGGCAACGTGCCTTCGCTGCAAGGTTTTGAAGGCGGCTTCTTCGTCGAGCCGACGGTGTTCACCGGGGTGAGCGACAGCATGCGCATCGCGCGCGAAGAAATCTTTGGGCCTGTCATGAGCGTGCTGAAATTCGACGGCGAGGACGAGGTGGTCGAGCGCGCCAACGACACTGAGTTCGGTCTCGCGGCCGGCGTGTTCACGCGCGACCTGTCGCGCGCCCACCGCGTCATCGCCGAGCTGCGGGCCGGCACGTGCTGGATCAACACCTACAACCTGACCCCGGTCGAAATCCCCTTCGGCGGTGTCAAGCAATCCGGCATTGGGCGAGAAAATTCACTGGCCGCGCTGGCGCTCTATTCGCAGATGAAGGCGGTTTATGTCGAGACCGGGGATGTGGTCAGCCCTTATTGAGCAAAATGTCGTCGGGACAGCGCCTCTTTCTCAGCCGCCCTTCTCGGCAGTCCCATCCAGATACTGCGTGAGCGCGCACACGAGATGATAAAAAATGCTGGCCGGCACATCTGATGCCCGCGAGCGGCCGCGCTCGTCGACGCGGTCGATCCACAGACCCAGCGGCGCCGGGTCGATGTGCCAGCGGAACAGCCGGCCTACGCGTTCCTCGATCTCCGGCTTGAGATCGGGTCCGCCAGAACCGTCCAACGCAATCGCCGCCTTGACCGCTTCGGCCTGTGGCCAACTACGCGAGACCAGGTCCAGCGGCAGACCCTGCCGGGAGACGGCGCCATACGCAAGGCCTGTGGCGCGGTTGAGGCCATTGGCGATGGCCGAGGCATAGAGTTTCCTGGCGAAGCCACTCAGTTCGGCCTGGCCGCTAAGAGCGGCGAAATCGACAAGCAGCGCGGCCCATTCGAAATGATGGCCGGGCTCGGTCCAGGTACCCTTCTCGCCCGCCACGGGCCTCCAGCCGGCGTCGAAATATTCACCCAGCGTCCAGCTTTCGGGATCGAAGAAGTGGTTGCGGAACAGGTCGATGATGCGTGCCGCGCGGCGCAGATAAGCGCGCTCGCCTGTCGCCTCGTGCCAGGCGAGGAAGGCTTCCAAAAAATGCATGTGCGGATTGGAGCGCCGCTCGCCCTGCCCGTCCGAGGTTTCGAGAAAGCCGGTCATGCGGCTATCCTCGAGATGGGCATCGAGGAAGGCGAAGGTCTCTTCGCCGAGCCGCAGCGCATCCGGATGGCCCGACATGTGGGCATGCGCCAGCGCCAGAAGCACGCAGGAATGATCGTAGGCGTCCTCGACCGGGTCGGCGACCGAACCGTCGATGTCGAGGGTACGCACCCAGCCGCCCCTTGCCGTTCGGCCGCTTCCGGCCATGAAGTCGATGCCGTGGGCGATGAGCCGGTCGGCCGGGCCGTCCCAGCCGCGTTGCTTGGCGACCGCAAAGGCGTAGACCTGGCGGGCCTGCGTGCGCATGCGCTTGGGCTTCATCAGCGGCGTGGCGTCGAAGCCAAGAGCCTCGTGGAATCCGCCATAGCGTTCGTCGACGCCTGATGTCGACCACAGCGGAAGCGTCTCCTGAAGCAGCCAGTGATGGACGCGGCGACGCCAAGCGCCGCTTTCGATGACCCGGTCGTGGGCAGGCGTGAAGCGGGTTTCCAACCGGCCGGATTTTTCGAGCTGCTCAACGATCTTCTTGACGTGCTGGCTATGGCTGACCGGGGCGACGAAGGTAGCGTCCGATGTCGAGACGATGGCGACATCTCTCATGCCGATGGCCGACAGCAGCCGGCCATCGCTGCGAATGTAGGAATTCTCGCAATCGATGGCGACGACGTCGCCGGCGATGACATTGCCTTGGCTATCGGCAGGCCCGACATCGAGCAGCGACTGCCAGGAGCCGAGATCGTTCCAGCGAAAGCTGGCCGGCACCATGGCGATGTCCTTTGCCCGCTCCATGATGGCATAGTCGATCGAGACCGAAGGAATGGCGCCGTAGAGGTCCAGCGGCATGTAGAAGCCGGAAAGGTCCGATGTCGCAGCCTTGTAGGCAGCTTCGGTCGCCTGCCAGATCTTCGGCTCGAAAGCTGCGAAAGCATCACGCATGGCGCCGGCGCGAAACAGGAAGATGCCGGTGTTCCAGTGGAAATTGCCGGCTTCGAGATAGGCCTGGGCGGTGGCAAGGTCCGGCTTTTCGACGAAGCGCGAGACATCGAACACGCCTGCTCTTTCGGCGGCGACTTCGATGTAGCCATAGCCGGTCTCCGGCTGTGTCGGCTTGAGGCCGAACACCACCAGCCGCCCGGCGCTGGCAGCGGCGGTGCCCGCCTCGACGCTCTGCCAGAATTGCCGCGCGGTCGAAATCTCGTGATCGGACGGCACCACCAGCACCAGTTCGTCACCGAATTCGGCGAGCGTGCGCAGGCTTGCCAGCGCCACCGCCGCGGCGGTGTTGCGGCCGGTAGGTTCGAACAGCGGCCCACCGCCGGCAAGGTTTATGCCGGCGAGATCGGCATGGACGCGCTCGGCATGGCGTTCGGAAGCGATCATGAAGATGGGCGTATCGCCGCTGGGCCGTGACGCCAGCCGGCGCAAGGTCTTTGCCAGCATCGAGCCGTCGCCCGAAAGGTCGTGGAACTGCTTGGGATTGTCCTCGCGCGACAGCGGCCAGAGCCGCGAGCCGACGCCGCCGCTCATGACGAAACTGACGATGCGCTGGCTCATGATGCCCTTGTCAAAAGATCTGGTTGTAGGCGCCGACTTCCGGACTACGGCGCAGCACCGCGTCGAACGTCTGCCGGCGCCGCTGCGACGATACCGGGCTCTCCACCACCACGACAAGCTCCGGCAATCCGAAACTGTTGGGCCGTGCTTCGCCAACGATCCTGAGGGTCAAGACTGGAAATCTCCGGGCGGCTGGAAACACAAATCGCGCAAACGTTTGCCGAGGAGTGCCCTACCACGGAAGCCTTTAAGCGGCGTTTATTCGAGGCGCTGAAACAGGCTCGCGAAGAAAGCTGGCGAAATGCGACAGAAGTGCTGCCATTGACGCTTGCAGGAACCAGATGCGGCGGCTATAAGCCCGCGTCTGGTCACGGAGTGTAGCGCAGCCTGGTAGCGCACCTCGTTCGGGACGAGGGGGTCGCAGGTTCAAATCCTGCCACTCCGACCAGAAAAACAAAGCGATACGCGTGTTTGTTGTTCCCGCTGCAGCGGCTCGATGTTTGATCGTCGCCTGCTCCAATTCATCGCTTTACGCAATTCCGGCTCCAATTCATCGCTTTACGCAATTCCGGACGGAAAAACCGCTGCGCACTTTTCCTGGAATTGGTTTAGCTGACGCGTTCTATGAGTTCGATTGCCGCTTTGGTGACGTCGGCGGCGTCAAGCCGTTGAACGCAATAAACGCCCCCTGCATTGCCCACCTTGCAGAGGCCCGGCGCTATGCACTTGCATGGCATCGGAGGCTGCAGCGTACGGTTGGGAACGCCAAGAGGCCCCCAGATGTCGGGTTGGGTCAGACCGAACAGGCCAACGACGGGCGTTTTCATGGCCGCGGCCAGGTGCATGGGTCCGCTTTCGTTGCCCAGGAAGATCAGGGCCTCGCCCAGCAGGGGCAAAAGGGTGGTCAGGGGTGCCTGGCCAACGAGATTTACGATCGGCGATGTTGCCGCATCCAACACCTTGCCTGCGATACCTGCCTCGTCCGGGCCGCCAACGATGACCGCCCGGAGACCCTTTCGACGGTAAATCTCTCCCAGGACCGATGCGAAACGATCCGGCTGCCAGCAACGGCCTGGGAAACTGGCGCCGGCATGGACGGCGACAAACGACTTCGTTTCCAATTCGTGTCGGGCAAGCAGCTGCTTTGCCTGACGCGAACCGGATTCGGTTGGCTTGAGGGACGGAATAGGATCGGTCACAGGAATGCCAAGGGCAAACAGCGGCGACAGGTACCGATGCAGATAATGCTCGCCGCCATGGCCGTATGTGGCGGCAAAGATGTTGGCGCTTTGGCGCTCCCAGAATTTCAGGGGCTGCTCCGATGGAACATAGCCTACGCGAAAAGGCGCCTTGACGAAGCGCATCACAAGCCGTGATGTCTTGGAGTCGGACAGATCGATGATAAGATCATAATCCGACTTCCTCAGATCGTGCAGGAGCCTGGTCATTCCGGACATGCGCTCGAAAGGGGAGCCGCGCATTTTGCCGCGATCGAGCGAAACCACGCTGTCGGCGATGCCTTGCTCCAGAACGAATTTCGCCAGCGCCGCCTGGCATAGCATGGTGATCGTCGCGTTCGGAAACTCTGCCCGCAGATGCCTGACCAGAACCGAAGTTAGAACAACATCCCCGATAAACTTCGTCTGATTTATGAGTATTGATTGTACGTTGCCAGCCTTCGGCAGCGCCTTTGCCGGCTCTTTTGAATTCTTGATCCAACTTTTCATGGAATGACTATTCCATTTCAGCCAAAAAGAATCCAAAATTTTCGACAAACGATCGATGTAGGCAATAGCCGCGCAATGACAAGCTCGTTCTGTCCGCTGATATAGGATATCGCCTCAGCCATCAACCAACCAGGAATATTTGTCAACGCAGATGGGGCTCGCAGGCTCTCTTTCAAGGGTTCCGCCTAGGTCGAACTCGTGTCCGTCGTGAATGTGAATGACCCCGGTTCGTTTCGGCGTACGCACGCATGCGGACATATCGGAGGGTGGCCATGGTCGCTTACGCTGGAGTAAGGTCGTGGACATGAAATTGCATTCGACCCCCAGCAGGCCGTTCATCCCCGTGCTCCTCCTCGCCCTTGTCGGAGGCTGCGCGTCGACCAGCGGATCGATCGATCCGGCGAATTACGACAAGATGACATGCGCCGAACTGAACAGCGCCATAGGCGAAGCCGCCAAAGACATCTCGCAGACAGCCATCACGCGGGGCAAGGTCGCCAGCACCAGTGTTCCGAGATGGCTGCTGGGCGGCTCAAGCGTCAAGGCCGCCGTCGCCAATCGCGAAACGACCAGGATCGATCGGCTGAAGCAGCAGCAAGCGGCCATGGCCGCCGCCAGGGCGCGCAAATGCCCAGGGCTGGCGAGTTGAGCTGAGGCGCCGCCGCCCCGGCTCGCCTCACGCACTCAAGCGAAACCGCGTGACATCGATTGCGGCGCTCATCAGCGTCTGCGTGTAGCCGGCCTGCGGATTGCTGAAAATGTCTTCCGTCGGCCCTTCCTCGACGATCTTGCCCTGCTTCATGACGATGATGTAGTCGGCCATGGCGCGCACCACGGCCAGATCGTGGCTGATGAAGAGGTAAGACAGCTCATGGTCGGCCTGCAGCTTGCGCAGCAACTCCACGATCTGCTTCTGCACCGAGCGGTCGAGGGCGGAGGTCGGCTCGTCCAGCACCACCAGCTTGGGCTTGAGAATCATGGCCCGGGCGATTGCGATGCGCTGGCGCTGGCCGCCTGAGAATTCGTGCGGATAGCGATTGCGCGAATTGGGATCGAGGCCGACTTCACGCAGCGCCTCGACGGCGCGCTGGTCGCGCTGCTTGCCCGAGAGGTTCGGTTCATGCACCAGCAACCCTTCGGTAATGACCTGGCCGATGGTCATGCGCGGCGACAGCGAACCGAACGGATCCTGGAAGACCAGCTGCAATTGGCGCCGCAGCGGCCGCA
The DNA here is from genome assembly GCF_020165475.1 of Mesorhizobium sp. BR1-1-15. Classification (NCBI taxonomy): domain Bacteria; kingdom Pseudomonadati; phylum Pseudomonadota; class Alphaproteobacteria; order Hyphomicrobiales; family Phyllobacteriaceae; genus Mesorhizobium; species Mesorhizobium sp. BR1-1-15. Next base: position 217,633 of record NZ_JAIUIF010000001.1, read on the forward strand.
TCGTCTGGCGGTCGGCGGTCGAGATATCGCGGTCGCCGAAGCGGATCACGCCATCGCTCGGCAACAGCCGCAGCAAAGCGCGGCCAAGCGTCGATTTTCCAGAGCCTGATTCGCCGACGATGCCGATCGTCTGATTGCGCCTCAGCCTGATCGAGATATGGTCGACGGCGCGCAGCATCAGCGGTTCGCCGGCCAGAAAGCCGCCGCCGATGCGGAAGGTGACCTCGACGTTTCTGCCTTCGAGCAGGACGGGCGCATTGGCCGGCGGCGGCGCCTTGGTCCCGGTCGGCTCGGCCGCCAGCAGCATCTTGGTGTAGGCATGCTGAGGACTGGCGAAGATGGCTTGCGCGTCCCCCTCCTCCACCACCTCGCCGGAGCGCATGACATAGACCCGGTCGGCAAAGCGCCGCACGATGCCGAGATCGTGGGTGATGAAGACGATCGCCATGCCGAGCTTGCGCTGCAGCTCGGCAAGTAGCATGAGGATCTGCGCCTGGATGGTGACGTCGAGCGCCGTCGTTGGTTCGTCGGCAATCAGGATATCGGGATCGTTTGCCAAAGCCATGGCGATCATGACGCGCTGGCGCTGGCCACCCGACATTTCGTGCGGATAGGATTTCATGCGCCGTTCGGGATCGGGAATATGCACCAGCCTGAGCAGGTTGAGCGCCTCCTCGCGCGCTTGCGCCGCATTCAAGCCCCGATGCCGGCGAATCGGTTCGATCAGCTGGTTGCCGATCGAATAGAGCGGATCGAGCGAGGTCATCGGCTCCTGGAAGATCATGCTGATCTTGCGGCCGCGGACCTTGTTCAACTCGGATTTGCTTAGCGTCAGAAGATTGCGGCCGCGATAATCGACACTGCCGGTGGCTTCTCCATTGGAGGCCAGCAGGCTCATCGCCGCCATCATCGTTTGGCTCTTGCCGGAGCCGGATTCGCCGACCACGGCGACGGTTTCGCCCGCCTTGACGTGGATGTTGATGCCTTTCACCGCCTCGACCGCGCCGTCGAGGGTGCGGAAGCGCACGCGAAGATCCTTTACGCTGAGAATGGTCTCTGCTGCGTCCATCTTAGCGGTCCTTGGGGTCGAGCGCATCGCGCAGGCCGTCGCCGACGAAGTTCAGGGCGAACAAGGTGGAGACCAGGAAGAAGGCAGGGAACAGAAGCAGCCAGTTTGCAGTGCCGATATTCTTGGCGCCGACCGAGATCAGCACGCCCCAGCTGGTCATCGGCTCCTGGATGCCGAGCCCGAGAAACGACAGAAAGCTCTCCAGGATAATGACCTGCGGCACCAGCAGCGTCATGTAGATCACCACCGGCCCGAGCAGGTTGGGAATGACGTGGCGCAAAAGGATGCCGCGCTGGCCGACGCCCATGGCCTCGGCCGCCTGGACATATTCCTGGCGGCGGATGGACAGCGCCTGGCCGCGCACGATGCGGGCCATGTCGAGCCACAGCACGGCGCCGACCGCCAGGAACATCAGCACGAAGTTGCGGCCGAAGAACACCACCAGCATGATGACGAAGAAGATGAAGGGCAGCGAATAAAGCACGTCGACGATGCGCATCATCACCTCGTCGACCCTGCCTCCGGCAAAACCGGCAGTGGCGCCATAGAGCACGCCGATGGCCACGGCCACGACGCCGGCGAGCAGACCGATGGCCAGCGAGACACGCCCGGCCATCAGCGTCCGCGACAACAGATCACGGCCGGTGTTGTCGGTGCCGAAAAGAAAATATTGCTGCTTGACCGAGGCGCTCATCGTCGCTTCGAGGCCGTCAGGCGACTTGCTTTCGATCCTGGTGTCGTCGAAGGCGTCGGACCGGTCGAGATAGCGGATGTTGCGGTCGTCGATCGCCTTGCTGGAGGTGACGGTGACGAAGACGCGATTGCCGTCCTGGCGCCAGTCCTTGATGTCGACACGCATGCGCTTGATCGCCTCATTAAGCGCGGTCTCGATCATGTCCGCCTTCGGATAGGCCGACAGGCTCGGCGGCGTACGCACATAATCACCATAGATGGTGGTGTATTGGTGCGGCACGAACCAGGGCCCGAACACGCTGATCACGGCGATCAGGATCAGATAGTAGAGGCTGAACATGGCAGCGCGGTTGGCCTTGAGGCGCGCCCAGGCATCGCCCCACAGCGAACGGCCGACGACCGGTGCGGCGATCGCGATATCAGTCATAGCGCACCCTCGGATCGACGACGGCGTACATGACGTCGACGATCAGGTTGAAGACGATGGTGAAGATGGCGATGACCACCACCGTCCCCATCACCAGCGTGTAGTCGCGGTTGAGCGCGGCATCGACGAAGTAGCGCCCGACGCCGGGAATGGAGAAGATCGTCTCGACGATGATCGAGCCGGTGAGCAGGGCGGCGGCAGCCGGACCGGTGAAGGAGACGATCGGCAGGACGGCGCCGCGCAGCGCGTGCTTGACCACCACCGACCAGTCGGACAGGCCGAGCGCGCGCGCCGTGCGGATGTGATGCGAGCGCAGCGATTCGATCATCGAGCCGCGCATCAGGCGGGCGACGATGGCGATCTGCGGCAGGGCAAGCGTCAGCACGGGACCGATCTTGTTGATAAGCGCGCCATCGCCCCAGCCGCCGATCGGCAACAGCTTCCAGGTCAATCCGAACACGAGCTGGATAATCGGCGCGATGACGAAGGTCGGGATGGTGCTGCCCGCGGTTGCCAGCGCAATCACCGTGTAGTCGCCAAGTTTGTTCTGGTTGAGCGCCGCAATGGTACCGAGCACGCTGCCGAGCAGCAGCGCCAAGATCAGCGCGGAGGCGCCGAGCTGAATGGAAATAGGCAAGCCCTTCGCGAAAAGCTCGGTGACGGTAAAGTCCGGCATATTGTAGCTCGGGCCGAAATTGCCGCGCAGGAGATTGCCGAGATAGTGGACATATTGCAGCCAGAGCGGGTCGGCGAGCCCGAACTGGGCTTCAAGATTGGCCCTGATCTCGGGGCTCAGGCCCCGCTCCTGGTTGAACGGGCCGCCCGGTGCGACGCGCATCAGGAAGAACGCCAAGGTCACGATGACGAATAGCGTTGGAATGGCGGTCAGAAGCCGCCTGAAAATGTAGCGTAGCATCGGCGGTGCCCTGCTTCGGCCAGGGTGACGGGCATCCAACCGGACGCCCGCAGCGCTCTGGCACCTCTCATCTTCGCACCATGGCCTGCGAAAATCGATTTCGACTTTCGGGCCCCATGCGACGACAGCTCGAACCGCCGTCCTGAACGGGCGGCGGGTCGATCAAGGTTTTCAATCCTTGGAGATGAAGCGGGACGGATGCACGTCCATGACGTTGTCGACGAAGCCGTGCAGCTTCGGGGAAACGATATCGTGGTAGCTATAGTAGAGAAGCGGGATCTGGCCGACGTCGTCGACGAGGATACGCTCGGCGGCGGCGAGTTCCTTCATGCGCTCTTCCGGCTTGCCGCCGGCGGCGGCCGCCTTGTCCATGGCCGCCTCGTATTGCGGGCTGTCATAGACCGAATAGTTGTTGCCGCTGGCCTTGCGCGAGATGCCCAGGAAGGTTTCGGGATCCTTGTAGTCGGCAATCCAGGCGGCGCGCGCAACGTCATAGTCGCCCCTCTGCTCGAGGAAGGAGTAGTGGGTCTTGGTGTCGGTGTTGAGCAGCGTGACGTCGACGCCGAGCGGCTTCAGCTGTTCCTGGATGGCGACCGCAGTATTCTTGTGGTTCTCCGAGGTGTTGTAACGGATCTCCATCTTCAGCGGATGCTCCGGCGTGTAACCGAGCTTCTCGAGGATTTTCTTGGCTGCGTCCTCGCGGTCGATCTGCGACATGTCGGCATATTTGGCCATCGCCGGCGTGTAGCCCTCGATGCCCGGAGGGACCATCGAATAGCCTGGCAGCATTGAATTCTGCCAGACCTTTTCTGCAATGAAATCGCGGTCGATGGCCATCGAGATGGCATTGCGCAGCTCGACATTGTCCCAGGGCTTCTTGTCGGTCTTGATCGCGTAGTAATAGGTGCCGAGATACGGCCCCACCTTGATCTGATCACCGAACTTGGCCTTGAGGTCGGCGAGCTGCTCGGTCGGTAGATCGTCGTAGCTGTCGAGTTCGCCGGCCTCGAAGCGCTTCATCGCCGAGGAGCGATCCTCTGTCGGGATGTAGTTGACGACGTCGATCTTGACGCTTCCGGCATCCCAGAATTTCGGATTCTTGACCAGTTTCATATGATCGTTGGGAACCCACTCGGCCAGCGTATAGGCGCCGTTGGAAACGAGATTGCCCGGCTTGATCCAGTCGGCGCCGAGCTTGTCCATGGACGCCTTGTTGACCGGATAGGTCGCCTGGTGGGTCAGCATTTCGAGGAAATAAGGCGTCGGCGCCTTCAGCGTCACTTCAAGGGTGGTCGCGTCGATCGCCTTGACGCCCATGTTCTCGGGCTTGCCCTTCTTGGTGTTGACTTCCTCGGCGTTCTTGACGGGATAGAGCATCGAGGCATATTCGGCTGCCGTGGCCGGGTCTTCGAGGCGGCGGAAAGCGAAGACGAAGTCTTCGGCCGTCACCGGGCTGCCGTCGGACCACTGGCCGTCCTTCCTGAGCTTGAAGGTGTAAACGGTACCGTCATCAGACACCGTCCAGCTCTCGGCGGCGCCGGGGATGACGTTGGCCTTCTCGTCCTGCATCACCAGACCTTGGAACAGGTCGCGCAAGACGTTGGCTTCATAGACCGTCGAGGTCTTATGCGGATCAACCGACTCGGATTCGGCAGCAGTGCCTCTGTTGTAGACGACCTCGGCAAAGGCCGGCGTGTAGAATGTTCCGGCGGCCAGCGCCATGGTTGTGGCGAATGCCGTCGCCTTCAGCATGTTTTTCAGCATGAAGTTTCTCCCTGTCGGCGCTGCCAACGGCGCGCCTTTGCGTGTTGACGCCCCGGGACCGATGTCTGGCCCCTTTGAGCGCGCCGCCGGTTCCCTCCGTCGGCTGGTGGCAGAAGACTAGACAGGCGGCAAGCTCTTTTCAACCGAGTACTGATTGACCCTAAGTCAATAGCCAGGAATCAAAGAAGCCGCGGCTAAATTAGCGTAGCTTTTCAATCATACACACTTCCAGGTTGCGCCTAGAGTTTTCGCTTTTTGCATGCGAACTTTGGCATGCTCGGCGGCATGGTTCAGAACCTCATTCGCCGGATCCAGGGGCGCCGATTCCAGACAGACACTTCGGCAACTTCGGCGGTTGAGTTCGCTCTGCTATCACCGATATTCATCCTTCTCCTGCTCGGAATGGTTGCATACGGTATCTATTTCGGCGCGGCCAATTCAATACAGCAGATCGCGGCGGACGCCGCCCGGACGGCCATCTCGGGGCTGAACCAGACCGAGCGGCAGACGCTCGTGGCCTCGTTTCTCGCCAATAATGCCGGTGGATATCCCTTCGTCGACGCCAGCAAGCTGACTTATCAGGCCAATGACAGCACGGCGGACGGCAATCAGTTCGTGGTGTCGATCCAGTACGATGCCCGAAACCTGCCGATCTGGAATCTCTTTCCGGGCATAGCCATGCCGGGTACAACGATCAAACGCCAATCATCGATCAGGGTCGGGGGCATCTGAATGCTGCTCTGCGCGCACTTGAAGGTCGGCAGGCTTGCACGCCTGATGCTTGGTGACCGGCGAGCGAATTTCACGGTGATGACGGCGTTGAGCGCGCCGGTCGCGCTGGCGCTGGCAGCGGTGGCGATCGACGAGGCCTCCATTTACACCGAGCGCCGAGAAGCACAGGCGATGGTCGACCTGGCAGCGATCACCGCGGCTTCGAACATCAACAACGTCCAGACCGCGGTCTTGACCACGCTCACCGACAACGGGATGCCAGGTGTCGTCGTTCAGGGCTCGGGTCAAACCATTCCCGCGGCGGTGGGCAAAACCGTCGTGACGGTCACGCGGGGCCGATATGCAGGGGCATCCTCGGTCAATGTGGATCAACGCTTCCAAGCAGGCGTAACCCCTTACAACGCGGTTCATGTGACCCTGCGCAAGATCCCCAACCGCTATTTCGCAAGCTCGCTGATCCCAACGCCCATCATTGGCACCGAAGCCACCGCCAGCATGACGCCACAGGCCACTTTCTCGGTCGGATCGAGGTTGCTCAGCGTCAATACCAGCAACAGCCCCATCCTCAACGCGCTTCTCGGCGGCCTCCTAGGCGGCAACATCTCGCTCAGCGTCATGGACTACAACGGATTGATCTCCGCCGATGTCAGCGTGCTTTCCTTCGTCGATGCCCTGGCGGTGCAATTGAACCTGACGGGCGTGACCTATTCGGACGTTCTGGCCTCAAAGGCTACAGTCGGCCAGATCGCCACCGCCATGGCCAATGTTCCCGGGCTCGGCAACACGGCCAAGGTCGCCTTGCAAACCATGGCAAGCAAATCGACTAACACGGTCAAGATTCCGCTCAGCCATCTCATTGACCTCGGCCCCCTCGGCAGACTTGGCCTCGGGCAGAGGCCAGCCGGCCTTGGCGTTGACGCCAGCGCGATGGGAATGCTGATGGCCGCCGCCGAACTGGCAAACGGTTCGAAGCAGATCGACCTCGGTCTCAGCACCGGCATACCGGGGGTGCTGTCGAGCACGCTCGTCATCGCCGTCGGCGAACCGCCGCAATCCTCGCCATGGCTGAAGGTTGGCGAAGTCGGCACCATTGTGCGGACGGCCCAGACCCGCATCAAGCTGGTGGTGAAGATCGGAGCCGGCAACAGCAATGTCGGAGGCGGTATCACCCTGGTGTCGGTCAGTCTGCCTCTGCATGTCGAAGTCGCCTATGCCGAGGCCAAGCTCACCGACATAAGTTGTCCGACAGGCCCCAGCAGCATCAAGGTGACCATCGCCACTCGTCCCGGTATCGTCGAAGGGCATCTCGGCGACAGCAGCAGCGCCGGCTTTGCCGATGTCACCAACAAGGAGACGTTTTCCAACACGGAAATCGCGAGCGTGAAACTTCTGATCATCCCGGTGCTGTCGGTGGTGGGCTCAGCGGCGTTCGACATGGCCAACAACACGCCGACGACGTTGACTTTCAACAAGGCCGATATCGATGCCAAGACGATAAGGACCGCTTACACGCAAAATTTTACCCAGTCGTTGACTACGTCGCTGGTCAGCGATTTGTCGCTGACGGCGAATTTACTCGGTCTGCCGCTGAACCTGAACAGCCTTCTGGGATTTGTGAAGCCGCCGGTGGTGGCGCTTCTGAACAGCGTGGCGGCCCCGGTCGACACGTTGCTTACCAATCTGCTCGGAGCTCTTGGCGTGCGTCTCGGTGAAGCCGACGTCCGGGTCACCGGCGCAACGTGCGGACGTGCCGTGCTTGTCCAGTAAGATGGCCGGCACGCGCTGATCTAGGCAAGGTGTCCAAGAAAGCATCCGAGTGTCGGCAGCAAAAGCACGGCTTCTCCGGCGAGCGAGGCATCGCCGCCAAGTTTCGCAACCGCTCCTAAGTCTTGCGGCAGCGGCCAATTGGCCGGTTCCCCGGCGAAATTGAAGGCACAAAGCAGCCTCTCATCGCCATGCTCGCGGACAAAGGCCAGCACGTCGCCTTCGGCGTCGAGAAAGCGGATCGAACCGCCGACCAGCGCCGGATGCCGCTTGCGCAAAGCGAGTGCCGAATGGTAGGCGGAAAGTACCGATTGCTCATCGCCGCTCTGTACATCGACCGCGCGAGCGCGATGGCTTTCCGGCACCGGCAGCCAGGGTTTACCGGTGGAGAAGCCCGCATTATCGGCGCCGGACTCCCAGACCATGGGCGTGCGGCAGCCATCCCTTCCCTTCACACCGGGCCAGAAGCGGATGCCTACCGGATCGCGCAGGTCCTCATAGGCAAGTTCCGCCTCCGGCAAACCGAGTTCCTCGCCCTGGTAGAGGCAGATCGAGCCACGCAGGCAAGAGAGCAGCATGATCGAGAATTTGGCCACCACGTCAGGATCGCCGCCCGGCCGCGTCCAGCGGCTGACATGACGCATGACGTCATGGTTGGAAAACGCCCAGCAGACCCAGCCATCTACGACAGCGTTTTCGAAAGCCTCGACACAGCCGCGCACATGCGCCGCCGAAAATTGCGGGCCAAGCAGATCGAAGGTGTAGCACATCTGCAGCTTGTCGCCGCCGGAGGTGTAGGCGGCCAGCGTCTGTAGGGACCGCCCCTCATCGCCGATTTCGCCGACGGCGGCGCGATCCCCGTACTCGTCGAGCAGCGCCCGAAAGCGCCGCAGGAACGCTAGATTTTCCGGCTGCGTCTTGTCGAACAGGTGCTCCTGGTAGAGGTAGGTGTTGGTCTCGGTGTTGGTGCCTGCAACGCTCGACGCCAAGGGCGGGTTGCTGCGCAGCCAGCGGTCGTGGACGTAGTAGTTGACGGTGTCCAGCCGGAAGCCGTCGACGCCGCGCTCCAACCAGAACCGCACTGTATCCAGAAGCGCGTCCTGGACCTCCGGGTTGTGAAAGTTGAGATCCGGCTGCGAAGCGAGGAAATTGTGCAGATAGTACTGCCGGCGGGTCGCATCCCATTCCCACGAGGGGCCGCCGAAGACCGACAGCCAGTTGTTGGGCACACCACCATCCGGTCTGGCGTCGGCCCACACGTACCAATCGGCCTTTGGATTGTCGCGGCTGGCGCGGCTTTCGACGAACCATTCGTGCCTGTCGGAGGAGTGCGACAGCACCTGGTCGATGATGATTTTCAGGCCAAGCCGGTGCGCTTCGGCAACCAGTGTATCGAAATCCTCCAACGTGCCGAACATCGGATCGACGTCGCAATAATCCGACACGTCGTAGCCCATATCGGCCATCGGCGACTTGAAGAAAGGCGACAGCCAGACGGCATCGGCGCCGAGCGAGGCAATGTGGGCGAGCCTTGATGTGATGCCGGCGAGATCGCCGCTGCCGTCGCCGGTCGTGTCCTGGAAGGAACGCGGGTAGACCTGGTAAATGACGCAACCGCGCCACCAGTCGGCCGCTCGCTCGGCATTGTCGTCAGTCATCACGACCCTTTCCCTGTCTGGGCCCTTCCGTCCTGCGCTCGATCATGAAATTCACGCTGCGGCCCGGCAGCGCGCGAGAAAGATCAACTGCTTGCGCTTCGATGGCGGGATGCCATCGGAATCCGTCTCGCGCGGGCAATGTGAAGATGCATTGGCGGCGATCGCCATTGACCATGACGGCAAGCCGGCCATCCACGCCGCCGAGCAGCATGACGAGGCGATGCCGGGCGGGATCGTTCCACTCCGCCTCGCCGAGCAGCGCCCCCGTCTCGGTGAGCCAGGCGGCGTCGGCAGTGTCCGACCCGGCCAGCGGCTGGCCGGTGAGGAAATCTGTATTAGAGAGCGCCGGCACCGCGCGGCGCAAGGCGGCCAGTGCACGCGCGTAGCCTTCCAGCGCCTGGTCACGCCCCTTCCAGTCGAGCCAGGTGACGTTGTTGTCCTGCGCATAAGCGTTGTTATTGCCTTGCTGGCTGCGGCTGAATTCGTCGCCGGCCGTCAGCATGATCGTGCCGCGCGAGGCGAACAGCGTGGCGAGCAGCGCACACTGGTCGCTGAAGCGCGCCTTCGCGATTGCCGCGTCGTCCGTCGCGCCCTCGACGCCGTTGTTCCAGGACAGGTTCTCGTTGTGGCCATCGCGATTTTGCTCACCATTGGCCTCGTTATGCTTCTCCTCATAAGCAACGATGTCGGCCAGCGTCATGCCGTCATGGGCCGCGATGAAATTCACCGTGCGGCTGGCGGGCTGGCCGCCCCTGCCGAAAATATCGGACGAACCGGCAAGTCGTGTCGCCAGCGTACCAACCATGCCGGCATCGCCGCGCCAGAAGCGCCTGGCATCGTCGCGATAACGATCGTTCCATTCCAGGAAGCGGGAGGGGAAGTTGCCGAGCTGATAGCCATCGAGACCAATGTCCCAGGGCTCGGCGATCAACACACGGCCGGCCAACAGCGCATCCTCGCGCATCGCCTCCAGCAACGGCGCTTGCGCTTCGAATGTGCCGTTGACGCGCCCCAGCACCGGTGCCAGGTCGAAACGAAAACCGTCGACGCCGGCATGGCGGACAAAATGGCGAAGCGTGTCGAGCACCATTTCCCGCACCGCCGGGTGATCGCCGGCGACCGTGTTGCCGGTACCAGTATCATTGACCAGCCTGCCATCCGGCCGGTGCCGGTAATAAGCCTGATTGTCGAGGCCGCGCAGCGACAATGTCGGACCGAGCCTGTCACTTTCGCCCGTGTGGTTGAAGACAAGGTCGAGAATGGTGCCGATGCCGGCCGCACGCAGCGCGGCAACGGTATCGCGCAATTCGGCCAGGCCGCCAGGGGCCAGGCGCGGGTCTAGTGCCATGAAGGTGACAGGGTTATAACCCCAGGCGTTGCTCAACCCGAGCGGCGGCAGATGCCGCTCGTCGATCGATGCCGTCACCGGCATCAGCTCGACGGCGGAGACGCCGAGCCTTCGCAGGTGCTCGACGATAGCCGGATGAGCAAGCGCGGCGGTCGTGCCGCGCTGTTTTTCCGGCACATCCGGATGCAGCTTGGTGAAGGCGCGCACCGGCACTTCGTAGATCAGGCCGCCCGGACGGAACAGCGGCGGCGGCACAGGCACAGCCGTGAGCAAGGCTTTCGCCACCGCCTTGGGCATCAGCGGCGCGGTGTCGGCACCTTCGTTGCGCCGCGCGGCGAGACGCCAGTGATAGGCATAGGGCCGATCGATCTCGGCGGCGTAGGGATCGGTCAGCAGCTTGTCGGGGTCGAACCAAAATCCGCGCTCGGGCGCGTAATCGCCATCGGCGCGGAAACCGTAGCGGGTGCCCTCGGCAAGGCCGGAGACGAAGAGTGCATGCACCCCCTCTCCTTCCGCTTTCAGCTCCAGCCGGTCGAGTTCGCGGTTTCCCTGTTCGTCGAAGATCGAGACCCAGAGGCGGCGCGCCGACGAGGACCAGGCGGCAAAGCGGATGCCGTCGGGGGTGATGGTGGCGCCTAGTGAGGTCATCGGCGCGTCCTCCACCCTCCCCCTTGTGGGAAGGGTCGCGAACGAAGTGAGCGGGGTGGGGGGTGACGCCGGCAAAGCCCTCTACGAGCACCCCCACCCCGACCCGCTACGCGGATCGACCCTCCCCACAAGGGGGAGGGTGAAGCCACCGCCACGCTCAAGTAATCACGCTCGGCTTGTCGCGGCCGGTGTGGCTCCTAATTCCCGCGATGTCATCCGCTGCCGCGATCAGATCGGCGAGCGCCTTCTGCGTATCGAGATCGTGCCTGGCCTTGTCCGGCTCGTAGCGCTCGATGTAGACGCGCAAGGTGGCGCCCGAGGTGCCCGTGCCGGAAAGCCGGAAGACGACGCGCGAGCCGCCTTCGAACAGCACCCTGATGCCTTGATGCTCGCTCACCGAACCGTCGACCGGATCGTGATAGGTGAAGTCGTCGGCATTGGCGATCTTCAGGCCGCGCACGCTGGTGCCCGGCAGCGAGCCAAGCTTGGCGCGCAGTTCGTCGACCAGCGCATTGGCGCGCCCGCTCTCGACTTCCTCGTAGTCATGGCGCGAATAATAGTTTCGGCCGTAGGTCGCCCAGTGCTCGGTGACGATCTGCTTACAGCTCTCGCCGCGCGCGGCGAGGATGTTGAGCCACAAAAGCACGGCCCACAGGCCGTCCTTCTCGCGCACATGGTTGGAGCCGGTGCCCGCACTTTCCTCGCCGCAGATCGTCGCCATGCCGGCGTCGAGCAAATTGCCGAAGAATTTCCAGCCGGTCGGCGTCTCATACATGCCAATGCCGAGTTTTTCGGCGACGCGGTCGGCGGCCCCACTGGTCGGCATCGAGCGCGCAATGCCCTTCAGGCCTTCCTTGTAGCCCGGCGCCAGGCGGGCGTTGGCGGCGAGCATGGCGACAGAATCCGACGGGGTGACGAAAATGCCCTTGCCGATGATCAAATTGCGGTCGCCGTCACCGTCGGAAGCGGCACCGAAATCCGGGGCGTCCGGTCCCATCATCTCGTCATAGAGATGTTTGGCATGGACCAGGTTCGGATCCGGATGGTGGCCGCCGAAATCCGGCAGCGGCTTGAAGTTGCGGCAGGTGCCGTCGGGCGCGCCAAGCCGGTGTTCGAGGATCTCCTTGGCGTAGGGGCCGGTCACCGCGTGCATGGCGTCGAAGCGCATGCGAAAGCCCGACTTGAACAGTTTGCGCAGCGCGTCGAAATCGAACAGGCTTTCCATCAGCTCGGCATAGTCGACGACCGGATCGATGATCTCGACCGTCATGCCGGCGGCCTTGACGGTACCGATCGCGTCGATGTCGATCGGATCGATGTCGACGGTCTTGAAGCTGGAGATCGCCTTGGTCCTGGCGAAGATCGCATCGGTCAGCTTTTCCGGCGCCGGGCCGCCATTGCCGGCATTGTACTTGATGCCGAAATCCTCGTGCGGGCCGCCCGGATTGTGGCTGGCTGACAGGATGATGCCGCCGAACGTCTTGTACTTGCGGATGACATGCGAAGCGGCCGGCGTCGACAAGATGCCGCCCTGCCCGACCATCACCTTGCCGAATCCGTTGGCGGCGGCCATGGCGATGGCCTTCTGGATGACCTCGCGATTGTAGAAGCGGCCGTCGCCGCCGATCACCAGAGTCTTGCCCTTGAACCCGTCCAGCGCGTCGAAGATCGACTGGATGAAGTTCTCGGCATAGTGCTCCTGCTGGAACACAGGCACCTTCTTGCGCAGCCCCGAAGTGCCGGGCTTCTGGTCGGAATAGGGTTTGGTGGGAACGGTGCGTATCATGCTTCAAGCAACCCTTTTCGAAAGCAGCAGGCGATAGAGTTCAACGTATTTGTCAGCGCTTCGGTCCCAGGACAGGTCGGTCTTCATGCCCTGGCGCTGGATGGCCTCGAAGATCGCGGGGCTGGCATGGGCCTCGGCCAGGCGGCGGATGGCATGAAGCAGCGCGCCGCCGTCGCTGGGCGCGAACTGGAACCCGGTCGCCACGCCGGCGGCAATCGCCGCCTCGTTGGCGTCGATGATGGTGTCGGCGAGCCCCCCGGTGCGGGCGACCACCGGCACGCAGCCATAGCGCAGGCCATAAAGCTGCGTCAGTCCACAAGGCTCGAAGCGCGACGGGATAACGATGGCGTCGCAGCCGCCCTGCATGACGTGAGACAGGCCTTCGTCATACCCCACGACGACGCCTATACGGCCGCGGTGGCGTGCGGCGGCGGCGAGCAGCGCGCCTTCGAGGCCGGCATCGCCCGAACCCAGAATAGCCAACCGCGCGCCCGTCGCAACGATGCCGTCGACCGCCGTCGCCAGTATGTCCATGCCCTTCTGCCAGGTCAGGCGGCTGACGACGCAGACGATCGGGCTACCGTCGCGATCGAGGCCGAAACGGCCCTCGACAGCGGCCCTGTTGGGCGCGCGCGCCTTGAGCGAGGCGGCTGTATAGTTCGACACCAGATGCTTGTCGGTCTCCGGGTTCCAGATGGCGGTGTCGATGCCGTTGACGATGCCATAGAGATCGCTGGAGCGCATGTTGATCAGGCCGTCGAGACCCATGCCGAATTCCGGTGAGCGGATTTCCTGCGCATAGGTCGGGCTGACGGTGGTGATTGCCCAGGCAGCCTGCAGGCCGGCCTTGAGGAAGCCGACGCCGCCATAATATTCCACGCCGTCAAGCGCCATCGCCGCCGTCGGCAGTCCGAGTTCGCCGAAGATGCCGGCGCCGAACTGCCCCTGGAAGGCGAGGTTGTGGACAGTCATCATCGACGGTGTGCCGACCGCCTTGCCATAGCGCATATAGGCCAGCGTCATCGCCGACTGCCAGTCATGGGCATGCACGATATCGGGCATGTAACCGGAGATGGCACCGCCGGCGATGTCGGCGCCGGCTTGGCTGAGCGCTGCGAAACGGCGCCAATTGTCCGGCCAATCGGCACCCGCGGCATTGCCATAAGGACCGCCGGGACGATCGAACAGATGCGGCGCATCGAGCACGAAAAGATCGAGCCCGGCAAGCTGGACAGAATGGACCGAAGCCTTGCCGCCCTGCAGCAGCGGATACTTGTAGACAGACTTTTTCTTCTTGAAGGCGTCCATCACCATGGGAAAACCGGGAATAAGCGTGCGCATCGTCACGCCTTTGGCGGCCAGCGCGACGGGCAGCGCGCCGGTCACATCGGCAAGCCCGCCGGTCTTGATCAGCGGAAAGATCTCTGGCGTGACCGACAGAACCTGCATGCGCTTACCGAACCGCTCCTGGTGCATGTAGCCCAAACCGTGCAGCGGTTCTGGGGCAAGGACATGCACAAACCACCCTAAAGTGACAGCTTGTTGATCAACCCGATCGGATTGACAACTTGTTGATCAAACTGATCAGGCTGACAACTTGTTGATCATGTCCTGCGTGATCAGGCAGATGCCCTTTTCCGAAACGCGGAAGCGCTTGGCGTCGAGCACGGGATCCTCACCGACCACCAGCCCTTCCGGTATCCTTACACCGTGGTCGATGACGACGCGCTTCAACGTTGCGTTCCGGCCGACATGGACGTCGGGCAGCATGACCACTTCTTCCAGCGTCGAATAGGAATTGATGCGCGCGCCGGTGAAGATCAGGCTTTTCCTGAGCGTCGCACCCGAGACGATGCAGTCGCCCGATACCAGCGAGGACACGGCCGAACCGCGCCGTCCATCCTCGTCATGCACGAACTTCGCCGGCGGCTTCAACTCGGCATAGGTCCAGATCGGCCAGTCGCGATCGTAGAGGTCGAGTTCGGGCGTCACGTCGGTCAGGTCGATATTGGCTTCCCAATAGGCATCGACGGTGCCGACATCGCGCCAGTAGGCCTCATTTTCCGCGGTCGAGCGCACGCAGGACTTGGCGAAGCGGTGGGCGATCGCCTTACCGTGCTCGACGATATAGGGGATGATGTCCTTGCCGAAGTCGCGGCTTGAACCGGGCTCGGCCGCATCGCGGCGCAGCTGCTCCATCAGGAACTTGGTCTTGAACACGTAGATGCCCATCGAGGCCAGGGCAAACTCCGGTTTGTCTGGAATGCCGGGAGGGTCGGCCGGCTTTTCGACGAAGGCGATGATGTTGTCCTTGGCATCGACATGCATGACGCCGAAGCCCGTGGCCTCCATGCGCGGCACTTCGAGGCAGCCGACGGTGACATCGGCGCCGGCGTCGACATGCTGGCGCAGCATCAGCTCGTAGTCCATCTTGTAGATGTGATCGCCGGCGAGGATGACCATGTATTCGGGGCCATAGGCCTCGATGATGTCGATGTTCTGGTAGACCGCGTCGGCCGTGCCTTCATACCACTGGGTTTCCGACACGCGCTGGCTGGCCGGCAGGATATCGAAGCTTTCGTTTCGTTCGGGCCGCAGGAAGTTCCAGCCGCGCTGCAAATGGCGGATCAGCGAATGCGCCTTGTATTGGGTTGCAACCCCAAGGCGGCGGATGCCGGAGTTGAGGGCGTTGGAGAGCGCGAAATCGATGATGCGCGTCTTGCCGCCGAAATAGACCGCCGGCTTGGCGCGCCGGTCGGTCAGTTCCTTGAGGCGGCTGCCGCGCCCGCCGGCCAGCACATAGGCCATGGCGTCGCGGGCCAGCGGCTGGGTTCGTTTCGAGTTTGCCATTTTCTACCCTCCCAAGTTACCCGGTCTCGACATGGCTTGTTCCGCGACCAGTTCAAGCATGATCGTCGACAGCGGCGGCAAGAGCATCGTTGCGGAGATGCCCCCTTCCTCCGCCCGCGCTTCGACGGCGCCGCCATTGCCCTTGCCGGATCCGCCATATTCGGAAGCGTCCGTGTTGATGATCTCGCGCCATGTGCCGGCTTTCGGCAGCGGGACGCGGTAGTTGTCGCGCGGCACCGGCGTGAAATTGGAGATGATCGCGACCGGATTGCCTCCCGGCGCGCTGCGCAGCCAGGCGAAGACGGAATTCTGGCTGTCGTCGACGATCAGCCAGGAAAAGCCTTCCGGCTCGCAGTCGCGGCCGTGCAGGGCCGGTCGCGAGCGGTAGAGATAGTTGAGGTCGCGCACCACCTGCCAGACACCGCGATGCGAGCGGAAATCGAGAAGATTCCAGTCGAGCGCGCGCGCCTCGCTCCATTCGCGGCGCTGCGCGAACTCCTGGCCCATGAACAGCAGCTTCTTGCCGGGGTAGCCCCACATGAAAGCGTAGTAGGCGCGCAATGTCGCGAATTTCTGCCAGTCGTCGCCGGCCATCTTGCCAAGCAGCGTGCCTTTGCCGTGCACGACCTCGTCATGCGAGAGCGGCAGCACGAAATTCTCCGAGAAGGCATAGACCAGGCCGAAGGTAAGGTCGTTGTGGTGGTGTTTGCGGAAGATCGGCTCCTTGGAGAAATACTCCAGCGTGTCGTGCATGAAGCCCATGTTCCACTTGAAGCCGAAGCCCAGCCCGCCTTCATGGACCGGAGCCGAGACCTTCGGCCACGAGGTCGATTCCTCGGCGATGGTCATGACGCCCGGATGGTGGCCGTAGAGCTCCTTGTTCATCTTCTGCAGGAAGCTGACCGCCTCGAGGTTCTCGCGGCCGCCCTTCTCGTTAGGAATCCATTCGCCTGCCTTGCGCGAATAATCGAGGTAGAGCATCGAGGCGACCGCGTCGACGCGCAGGCCGTCGACATGATATTTTTCGGCCCAGAACAACGCGTTGTTGACCAGGAACGACACCACCTCGCGGCGGCCGAAATTGTAGATCGCGGTGTTCCAGTCGGGATGAAAGCCCTGGCGCGGATCGGCATGCTCGTAGAGCGCAGTGCCGTCGAAATGGACAAGGCCGTGCTCGTCGACCGGAAAATGCGCCGGCACCCAGTCGAGGATGACGCCGACGCCGGCACGGTGGGCGCCGTCGACAAAGCGGGCAAAGCCGGCCGGGTCGCCAAAGCGCGCCGATGGCGCATAGAGGCCTGTCGTCTGGTAGCCCCAGGAGGGATCATAGGGATGTTCGGAGATCGGCATGAACTCGATGTGGGTGAAGCCGGTCTCGACGACATAGGGGATCAGCCGGTCGGCCAGTTCATCCCATGACAGAAACGTTCCATCGTCGCGAAGCTGCCAGGAGCCGGCATGGACCTCGTAGATGGAGATGGCCTCGCGCCGGGGATCGGCATTGCGCCAGAAAGTCCGATGCGCCTCGTCGCCCCATTGATGGGCGGGCGACGCAGCGGTCACTGAAGCGGTCGCCGGGCGCAGTTCGGACTTGAAGGCAAACGGATCGGCCTTCAGCGGCAACCTCACGCCATCGGGGCCGATGATCTCGTACTTGTAGGGCCTGCCGGCGCCGATATCGGGGATGAATACCTCCCAGATGCCGGTGTCGCGGCGATCGCGCATCGAATGGCGGCGGCCGTCCCAGTCGTTGAAATCGCCGACCACCGAGACGCGCCTTGCATTGGGGGCCCAGACGGCGAAATGCACGCCGGTGGCGCCTTCGTGCTCGATGACATGCGCGCCGAGCTTGTCGAACAGCCTCAGATGCGAGCCCTCGGCAATGTAGTAATCGTCCATCGGACCGAGCACCGGGCCGAAAGAATAGGGATCCGTCAACCACCAGTCGCCCCCGGCATTCCTGGCGTGATAGCGCAACGGCTGGCGCTTCTTGATCGACAGCTTGCCTTCGAAAAAGCCGCCATCGTCACGCCTGGACAGTTCACCAGCAATCATGCCGGTCAGCGTATAGGCGGTGACGAACTCCGCATGCGGAACGAAACAGCGGGCAAACAGGTTCTTGCCCACCTCATGGACGCCGAGGACCGCAAACGGATTGCCGTGCGTGCCGGCGACAATCGCCGCGACATCGCTGGCCGGGGCCGATCCGTCCGGCCCGCTTGTCGCAGCGGTCGCGCGCGGTTTCCTCATCGGGCAGTGTCCCTCCCCGGGCACCAAATGTTTGTTTTAAGGTATAAATTCGGCGTTTGAACTCACACCCCGGACTACATCGTTCGTGGCCTCATGCAATCACATCAGGCAGGTACGTTCCAGATGTCTTTCGCGTATTGGCGGATCGTGCGATCGGAAGAGAACCAGCCGACGCGCGCGACGTTGCGGATTGCCCTGGCGTACCAGTCCGGACTGTTGCGCCAGACGGCATCGACGTCTCGCTGGCAAGCGGCATAGGCGTCGAAATCCGCCGCGACCATGAACCAGTCGCTGTCGTAGAGACCATTGATGAGATCGCGGTAGCGGTTGGGATCATCGGGCGAAAAGACGCCCGATGAAACGGCCGCGAGCGCCTGCGACAGTTCGGGCGATGCCTCGATGACGCCACGCGGATCGTAGCCATTGTTGCGGCGCTCGGCGACCTCCGCCGTGGTCAGGCCGAAGATGAAGATGTTGTCGTCGCCGACGCACTCCTTGATTTCGACATTGGCGCCGTCGAGCGTGCCAATGGTCAGCGCGCCGTTCAGCGCGAACTTCATGTTGCCGGTGCCCGAAGCCTCCATGCCGGCGGTCGATATCTGCTCAGAGAGGTCGGCGGCCGGCATCATGATCTCGGCGAGGCTGACATTGTAGTTCGGCACGAACACCACCTTGAGCAAGCCGCGAACGGCCGGATCGCGGTTGATGACCCTGGCAACGTCGTTGGCCAGTTTGATGATCAGCTTGGCATTGTGGTAGCTGGGCGCCGCCTTGCCGCCGAAGAATTTCACGCGCGGCATCCAGTCGCGCTCCGGGTGCGAGCGGATCTGGTCGTAGAGCGCGACCGCCTCGAGGATGTTCAGGAGTTGGCGCTTGTATTCGTGGATGCGCTTGACCTGGATGTCGAACAGCGCCGAGGGATCAAGCCTGATGCCGAGCCGGTCGGCGACGAGATTGGCCAACTTCACCTTGTTCTGCCGCTTCACTCCGGCGAATTTTTCGCGGAAAGCGGTATCGGCGGCAAAGGCATCGAGCCCCTTGATGGCGTCGATGTCATCCAGGAAGCGGTCGCCGATCGCCTCGCGGGCGAGTGCGGTCAGACCTGGGTTGCACTGGATCAGCCAGCGCCGCGGCGTGATGCCGTTGGTCTTGTTGTTGATGCGGTCGGGATAAAGCGTGTGCAGGTCGGCGAACACCGTTTCCTTCATCAGCTCGGTGTGCAGCGCAGAGACCCCATTGATCGAATGCGAGCCGACGAAGGCGAGATTGCCCATGCGCACGCGACGGTCGCCATTCTCCTGGATCAGCGAGATGCGGCTGATCTGCTCGCCGGAGAACTGATTGGTGGCGCGCGCCTCGAGCAGCACCTGCGCATTGATGGCGTAGACGATCTGCATGTGGCGCGGCAAAAGCCGCTCGAACAGCGGCACCGGCCAGCTTTCCAACGCCTCCGGCAGCAGCGTGTGGTTGGTATAGCCGAAGGTGCGTTTGGTGGTGTCCCAGGCCTGGTCGAAATCCATGCCGTGGACGTCCATCAGGAGGCGCATCAGCTCCGGCACGGCGATCGCCGGATGGGTGTCATTGAGGTGGATTGCCGCCTTGTCGGGCAGCGACTTCAGGTCGCCATATTGACTGAGATGCCGCTGCACGATGTCCTGCAAAGAGGCGGTGGAGAAAAAATATTCCTGCCGCAGCCTGAGTTCCTGCCCTGCCATGTGGGAATCGGCGGGATAGAGCACGCGCGACAACGCGTCGGCCTTGTTGCTTTCGGCGAGTGCGCCGATGTGGTCGCCAGCATTGAACTTGTCGAGCAGGATCGGATCGACCGGCATGCCCGACCAAAGCCGCAAGGTGTTGACGCGGTTCCCCCGCCAGCCGACGACAGGTGTGTCGTAGGCGACGGCCAGCACATGCTCGGTCGGCTTCCAGACATGGCGTTCCAGCCGGCCATCCCTGGTGGTGACCGATTCCACCGAGCCGCCGAACCCGACCTCGAACGACCGTTCGCGGCGTTCGAACTCCCAGGGGTTACCGTGATCGAGCCAAGTTTCGGGCAATTCTACCTGCCAGCCGTCATGTATCTCCTGGCGGAACATGCCGTTGGCGTAGCGGATACCGTAGCCATGCGCGGGAATATCGACGGTGGCCATGCTTTCCATGAAGCAGGCGGCGAGCCGGCCGAGGCCGCCATTGCCAAGTGCTGCATCCGGCTCGAGCGTGGCGATGAGGTCGAGTTCCACACCCAGCGACGACAACGCCTCGCGCATGTTCTCCATCAGGCCGAGATTGGAGAAGGCGTCACGCATCAGGCGGCCGATGAGGAACTCCAGCGAGAGGTAATAGACGCGCTTTTCCTGCTGGGCGTAGGCCTCTTTCGTCGCCTGCATCCAGCGATCGACGATGCGGTCGCGCACGACCTTGATCGAGGCGGTCAGCCAATCGTACTGGGTGGCGACGGTGGTGTCCTTGCCGACCCTGTATTTGAGGGCCATCAAGACTTCTCTTGCGAGCGTCTTAGGGTCGGGATTTTCAAGCAGTGGCGGGAGGGGGTCGGATGTCATCGTGCGCGTCATGCTGCCTCTCGTGCGGTTGCCACGATCATACCGGCTTTCATCATTCATCCCAGCCCATGCTACCGCATCGCAGCAAACGTTCAATCGATTTAAGTAAGTCGGAGGCGACTTACCCAGCGGCAATGTGGCAGTTCAGGCCGCCAGCGTCGCCTCCGGCGGCGTCTTTGCCCCGGTCATGAAGGCGACGGCATCGGACATTGTATGTTGTTTGGGATCGATGACGCACAGCCGACGACCCAGCCGATGGATGTGGATGCGGTCTGCCACTTCGAAGACATGCGGCATGTTGTGCGAGATCAGCACGATCGGCAGGCCGCGCTTCTTCACGTCGAGGATGAGTTCCAGCACGCGGCGGCTTTCCTTGACGCCAAGTGCTGCCGTCGGCTCGTCCATGATGACCATCTTGGAGCCGAAAGCGGCGGCGCGCGCCACTGCCACGCCCTGGCGCTGGCCGCCCGACAGCGTCTCCACCGCCTGGCTGATGTTCTGGATGGTCATCAGGCCGAGTTCAGTCAGCTTGTCGCGGGCGCGCTTTTCCATCGCCGGACGGTCGAGCATGCGAAGCCATTGGCCGACAAAGCCGGGCTTGCGGATCTCGCGGCCGAGAAACATGTTGTCGGCGATCGACAGCGCTGGGGACAGCGCCAGGTTCTGGTAGACGGTCTCGATGCCGGCTTCGCGAGCCTCCATGGGCGACTTGAAGGCGACCGGTTTGCCCTCAAGCCGGATTTCGCCTTCATCGGGCACCACAGCGCCTGAAATCGCCTTGATGAGCGACGACTTGCCGGCGCCGTTGTCACCGATAACAGCGAGGATTTCGCCGGGGTAGAGGTCGAAATCGGCATTGTCCAAGGCGGTGACGCGGCCGTAGCGCTTGACCAGTCCACGAGCGGTGAGGATAGGGTCCTGGGTCATGCCGAAACCTTTCTGATCCATTGATCGACCGCCACGGCGCCGATGATCAGCACGCCGGTGAGCAGCACCTTCCATTGCGGATCGGCGCCCAGCATGTTGAGGCCCATGGAGACGACACCGACGATCATCGCGCCGAACAGCGTGCCGAGGATCGAGCCGCGGCCGCCGAAAAGAGAAATACCGCCGATCACCGTGGCGGTGATCGCCTGCAGATTGTAGTCGGTCACGGCGGCCGACGGCGAGATCGACCCATTGCGACCGATGGAGACCCAGGCGGCGAAAGCGGCGATCAGCCCGGCCAGGGTATAGACCGTCATGAGCACCTTCTTGGTCTGGATACCCGACAGTTTCGCCGCCTCCTGGTCGTCGCCGACAGCGTAGACATGGCGGCCCCATGCCGTGTGATTGAGCACGTACCAAAGGAGCAGCACGAGCGCGACCATCGCAATCACGCCGGCCGTCAGCACAGCGGTGCCGACCTTGAAGCTGAGCGCGAACAGATGCAGCAGCGGTGCCTGAACGTCGACGTCGGTGTCGCGGATCGTCTCATTGGCCGAATAAATGAAGTTCGTCGCCATGACGATGTTCCAGGTGCCGAGTGTCACGATGAATGGCGGCAGTTTCATGTAGGCGACAAGCACCCCGTTGAGCAGCCCGCAGGCAGCACCCGCGGCAAGTCCGATCGCTACGGCAAGGACGCTCGGCAGGCCGTAGCTGACGGCGCAATTGCCCATGATCACGGCCGAAATCACCATGATGACGCCAATCGAAAGGTCGATGCCGGCGGTGAGGATGACCAGGGTCTGGGCGGCACCCAGAATGCCGACGATGGCGATCTGCTGCAGGATCAGCGTCAGCGTGTAGGACGAGAAGAAACGCCCGCCAATGGTGAGGCCGAACACGATGATCGCCAGGACCAGAACGATCAGCGGCACCGCGGCCGGCGTCGAATGCAGAAAATGCTGGATGCGTCTGACCGCCGATTTATGCTCGTCAAACGCGGCAACGCTCGTGTCGCTGCCTGAGAGAACCTTCTCGAATTCCTGAGCTTGAGACATGTTTCCTCCCCGTAGGGTATCAGCCACGCGGCGACACCCGTCCACGCCTTTCCGGTCTCCTGCCGGGATTGTTCGCGGTCACGCGACCATCGTCCACCCGAAGCGGCCGGGGATCAAGTCCGGCCGCTCCGTTTTTCGTTGCCAGTCAGACCGGCATCAGCCCCAGCACTTGGCGAGGCCTTCCTTGGTGTCGATGGACTTCACGCCATTGGCCGGCTTGTCGGTCACCAGATTGACGCCGGTGTCGAAGAAGTTCTTGCCTTCGGTCGGCTTCGGCTTGGTGCCGTCCTTGGCGAAGTTGGCGATGGCCTCGATGCCGAGCGCCGCCATCTGCAGCGGATATTGCTGCGATGTCGCGCCGATGACGCCTTCGGCCACCGACTTCACGCCGGGGCAGCCGCCATCAACGGAGACGATCAGCACCTGGCTTTCCAGGCCGACGGCCTTGAGCGCCTGATAGGCGCCGACCGCGGCCGGCTCGTTGATGGTGTGGATGACGTTGATGGTGTTGTCCTTCTGCAGAAGGTTCTCCATCGCCTTGCGGCCGCCCTCCTCATTGCCGTTGGTGACGTCATGGCCGACGATGCGCGCGTCATCCTCGTCGCCGATCTTGTTAGGATCCTTCACGTCGATGCCGTAGCCCATCATGAAGCCCTGGTCGCGCAGCACGTCCACGGTCGGTTGCGAGGGGGTCAGGTCGAGAAAGCCGATCTTGGCGTCCTTGGCCTTGTCGCCGAGCGTCGCGGCGGCCCAGGCGCCGATCAGCTTGCCGGCCTCCAAATTGTCGGTGGCAAAGGTCGCGTCGGCGGCGTCGATCGGATCGAGCGGCGTGTCGAGCGCGATCACCAGCAGGCCGGCGTCACGCGCCTTCTTCACGGTCGGCACGATGCCCTTGGTGTCGGACGCGGTGATGAGGATGCCCTTGGCGCCGTCGGCGATGCAGCTCTCGATCGCCGCGACCTGGCTTTCGCTGTCGCCGTCGATCTTGCCGGCATAAGTCTTGAGGTCGACACCAAGCTCCTTGGCCTTGGCGGTCGCACCCTCCTTCATCTTGACAAAGAAGGGATTGGTGTCGGTCTTGGTGATCAGGCAGGCGCCGACACCGGCCGCGGATGCGGACGAGGCGAATGCCATCAGGCCCAGAGCGGCCGCCGCAAAAACGGTGGACTTCAACAGTTTTGTATTGGTCACGATTTCCTCCCAGTGGAACATTTCAGATGCCGGCCAACCGGCACCCCTCCGGCATCCAAGCAACCTCTCCCGGTACGGATGCCTGCCTCAAATGACACCAGACCAATCTCTCTGTCAATAATTAAATCACTCTTATTTATTATTGACAGCCTTGCGCCGTTCGCACATTCTGTTCCAGAAGCCTCGAGGGGAAATGACGGGAGGAACAGGGGTGGAGACGGCCACTGCCAGGCATGGTTCGCCCGAGGCGAATGAGAGCCTTATTCACCGTGGTACCAACCAGAGCGGCATGCGGGACCACAATGAGCGGCTGGTGCTGTCGCTGGTGCGCCAGCATGGCAGCCTGGCGAAGTCCGACATCGCCCGCATGACCGGACTGTCGGCGCAAACCGTCTCCGTGATCATGCGCGAGCTCGAGGAGGAAAGCCTGTTGCTGCGGCAGGCGCCGCTGCGCGGCAAGATCGGCCAGCCCTCCATCCCCATGGCGCTCAATCCCGAAGGCGCGTTCTTCATCGGCCTGAAGATCGGCCGCCGCAGCGCCGAACTCGTGCTGATCGATTTCCTCGGCAATGTACGTTCGATGCTGCAGCATTCCTACCGCTACCCTGCCCCGCGCGAGACGGTGGAATTCGTCACATCAGGCATGAAGAAGATGCGTGGCGAGCTTTCGCCCGCGCAGGACAAACGCATAGCGGGACTCGGCATCGCCATGCCGTTCGAGCTCTGGAACTGGGCCGATACCGCCGGCGCGCCGCGCGACGTCATGGACGAATGGCGCCATCGCGATATCCGCGCCGACATCCAGGCGCAATGCGATTTTCCGGTCTATCTGCAGAACGACGCCACTTCGGCCTGCGGCGCGGAACTGGTCTTCGGCCAGGCAGGCGCCCCGCGTGATTTCGTCTATTTCTATATCGGCGCCTTTGCCGGCGGCGGCATCGTCCTCAACGGGCGGCTCTTTGGCGGCCCGACCGGCAACGCCGGCGCGCTGGGCTCCATGCCGGTGCCCGGACCGGAGGGAAAGCCGACCCAATTGATCGACGTGGCTTCGATCGCCATGCTCGAAAAAGCGCTCAATGCACGTGGCGTCGAGGCTTCGCATCTGTGGACGTCGCCCGAGGACTGGGGCGAGATCGGCGCCGAGCTCGACGACTGGATTACAAACGCCTCGCGGGCGCTCGCCTATGCCATCGTCGCGGCATCGTCCGTCATCGACTTCGAGGCGGCGGTGATCGACGGCTGGATGCCGACGCAGGTGCGCCGCAGGCTGGTCGACGCCGTCATCGCAACCATCGACACGGTCGATGCCGAGGGATTGAAACTGCCAAACGTCCGCGAAGGCACCGTCGGTATTCACGCGCGCGCTCTCGGGGGCGCCAGCCTGCCACTATCCGAGCGCTTCCTGATCGGTTCGACCACGATTTCCAGGAGCATCTGAATGCTGATCGGAATTCCGGCGCTGCTCGGTCCGGAGCTTCTGGCGATCCTGCGTGCGATGGGGCATGGCGACGAAATCGCCCTGGTCGATGGAAACTACCCGGCCGAAGAGCAGGCAAAGCGGCTGGTGCGGGCCGACGGCCACCATCTCATTCCGGTGCTGGACGCCATATTGAGCGTGCTGCCCGTCGATGACGTCGTGCCGGAGGCGCTGTTTCGCGCCTCGGCCAAGGGCGACCCCTCGCTCGCCGATCCCGTGCATCATGAAATCGAAGTGCTGTGTGCAAAACGCGCGCCCGGGCGCAAGGTGGTTGCGCTGGCCGGTGCCGACTTCTATGCACGCGTCAGGGCCGCGCACGCCATCGTCGCGACCAGCGAACCCAGGCTCTACGCCAACATCATCATCCGCAAGGGCGTGATCCATCCGCCGGAGACGACAAGACAATGATCCTTTGCTGCGGCGAGGCCCTGATCGATATGCTGCCGCGCACGACGACGGAGGGAGAACGGGCCTTCGCACCCTATGTCGGCGGCGCGGTGTTCAACACCGCCATTGCGCTCGGCCGGCTGGGCGCTCCTGCCAGCTTCTTCTCGGGCCTGTCGTCGGACCTGTTCGGCGGCCAGCTCCGCGAAGCGCTCGGGGCGAGCAAGGTCAGTTCCACCTATGCGCACACTTCGCCCCGGCCGACGACGCTCGCCTTCGTGCGGCTGAACGATGGCCAGGCAACCTACACTTTCTACGACGAGAACACCGCCGGGCGCATGCTGACCGGCGAGGATCTGCCGCAACTTGGTCCGGAGATCGAGGCCATGCTGTTCGGCGCCATCAGCCTTATTTCGGACCCGGCGGGGGCCGCCTACGAGGAATTGATGAAGCGCGAGCATGGTCGTCGCGTCATGATGCTCGACCCCAACATCCGGCCGAACTTCATCCCGGACAAGGCAAAGCATCTGAAGCGTATCCGCGAGATGATGGCGATGGCCGATATCGTGAAACTCTCGGATGAAGATCTTCACTGGTTCGACGAAGCCGGCTCGCACGAGGACGTCGTGCGCAACTGGCTCGACCGCGGACCCAAGCTGATCGTCGTCACCCATGGCAGCGAAGGCGCCGTCGGCTACACCAGGGACCACACGGTCAGCGTAACGCCGCGAAAAGTCGAGGTGGTCGATACGGTCGGCGCCGGTGATACGTTCAATGCCGGCATCCTCGCCTCGCTGCATGAGCAGGGCCGGCTAACGAAAGCGGCGATTTCAGGCCTTTCCGAGGACGCCATCCGTGCGGCCCTGACACTCGGCGCCAAAGCGGCGGCGGTGACGGTATCGCGGGCCGGCGCCAATCCGCCCTGGCGCCATGAGATCGCCTGAGTGGCGCGCCAGAGGAAACGAATCCAAATTAACAGGTTCCTTGGAACCTTCGCCGGCGCGCTGTTGATGAGGCAGTAAAGAAAACCCGCCTGTGCGGCGGGTCCTTGGCGCAACTCAGCACCATGGGCAAATATGTAGCATGGTTGCCTTCACCCAGTCAAGAAAAAATTCCTATCTTCGGATAGCTGCCGCACTGCGGACTGGCGTTCTCAGGCCTTGGCTGACCCAAGTTCGGGTCGTGGTAAGGCCCAACATGGATTGAGCCGGCCGATCACTTTATGTTTAGCAGGGTCGACTCTGGGGTTATAAGGCCGTAATTGCGCCGCACGAATCCCGGATTTCCGGCGTCCGGCTGACCGACACCGGAAAATGCGGTAACAGACTGCCACGACCGGGCAATTTGTCGCTCCGCGCGCCCGGCTTTCTCGGCAGGCGCAATTCTGATACCAGCGGGTCGAGGCTAGACCGCCCGGTTAAAAATCGTTTGAGGACGACATGCAGTTCATCGATCTTGGCGCACAGCGCGAACGAATCCGCGACCGGCTGAAGGCCGCGATCGACCATGTCGTCGAGGACGGCCGCTATATCCTCGGTCCCCAGGTAGCCGAATTCGAGAAAAAGCTCGCCGCCTATGTCGGCGTCAAGCACGTCGTGGCCTGCGCCAACGGCACCGACGCACTGCTTTTGCCGCTGTTCGCCGCCGGGATCGGCCCGGGCGATGCCGTGTTCGTTCCGAGCTTCACCTTTGCCGCCACGGCGGAAGTGGTGGCGCTGGCCAAGGCCGAGCCGGTTTTCGTCGACGTCGATCCCAACACCTACAACATCGACATCGCCAGCCTCGAGGCGGCGATCACGATGATCAAGAAAGAAGGCCGGCTGAAGCCCAGGGCGATCATTCCGGTCGACCTCTTCGGCCTTGCCGCCGACTACGATGCCATCATGGCGATCGCCCACCGAGAAGGCCTGATGGTGATCGAGGATGCCGCCCAATCGATGGGCGGTTCGGCGGACGGCAAGATGTGCGGGTCGTTCGGCACGGTCGGCTCGACCAGTTTCTATCCGGCGAAGCCGCTCGGCTGCTACGGCGACGGCGGAGCGATGTTCACCAACGACGACGCCTTGGCCGACAAGCTGCGCTCCTTCGCCTTCCACGGCAAGGGCGAGACGCAATATGACAACATCCGGGTCGGCATCAATTCACGGCTCGACACGCTGCAGGCCGCGATCCTGATCGAAAAGCTCGCCATTCTCGAGGACGAGATGGTTGCCCGGCAAATGGTGGCGAACCGTTATGCCGAAGGGCTTGCTGATGTCGTCACGGCAGCCCGCAACCTGGACGGCAGCCGCTCGGCCTGGGCGCAATACGCCATCGAGACGCCCAAGCGCGACGGGCTGAAGGCGCATCTCGGCGAAAAAGGCATTCCGTCGGTCATCTACTATGTGAAGCCGCTGCACGAGCAGATCGCCTATCGCGACTATCCGAGAACGCCGACCGGCCTTGCCGTATCCGAGCAATTGCCCAAGCGCATCCTGTGCCTGCCGATGCATCCCTATCTCAGCGAAGCCGATCAGGACCGGATCATCGAGACGATCCGCAACTATATCGGATCGACCTCGGCGCAGGCCGCGGCCGAGTAACCAGCCGGCTTCAGGCGGGGCTTGCCCCTGCCCTGCCGCTGGCGATGAAATGCGGATTGGCGAAATCCGCATCGCCGCCCTGTTTTCGCTTGCCATACATCAAGGGCTGTCCGTCCAGCGTGCGCGTGATGCCGCCGGCGGCGCGCAGCACGGCATCGCCGGCCGCGGTATCCCACTCCATGGTACGACCGAAGCGCGGATAAATGTCCGCCTCGCCATTGGCGAGCAGACAGAATTTCAGCGACGAGCCGACAGAGACGATCTCAGCGACGCCTAGGTCGCGAATATAGGCTTCGGTTTCGGGCGTATTGTGGGAGCGGCTCGCAACCACAGCCAGCGGCGTCGCAGCCGCCCTCACCGAAATCGGCCGGCGAGAGACGATGCGGAAGTCGCCATCTATTTCGAGGAATTCCGCCTTGCCCGGCAGCCCGGAAAAGAACCGGCCCGTGCAGGGCGCGAAAACGACGCCGACTTCCGGCACGCCGTGGCGGACAAGCGCGATGTTGACGGTGAAATCGGTGCGGCGATTGACGAATTCCTTGGTGCCGTCCAGCGGATCGATCAGGAAGAAAGCCCCGTCGAGGTCCGGCGGCACGATGCCGGCGGATGCTTCCTCCTCGGCCACGCAGGGAATGTCGGGAAAGGCGGCACGCAATCCGGCCAGAATGATCTTCTCGCTCTCGCGGTCCGCCTCGGTCACCGGCGAGGAATCTGATTTCTGGTCGACCGCGCAGCCGGCGTGGAACACACGCATGACCTCGCGGCCGGCCGCCAAAGCGAGCCCCTCGAAAATTTCGAGCATCGACCTGTCGTCAGATGCCGCCGCCATTGTCGTATTGGTCTTCGGCAATGTCACGCTCGTTCAGCCAGTGTTCCAGGGCATCTACCATCTCCTCGGCCGATTTGCCGAGCGTCTTCAGATGGATTTCCGGTTTTTCCGGCGCTTCGTAAGGCGAGTCGACACCGGTGAAATTCTTGATCTCGCCATTGAGCGCGCGGGCGTAGAGGCCTTTCGGGTCACGCCTGGCGCATTCCTCGAACGGCGTGTCGACGAACACTTCGACGAACTCGCCTTCGGCCATCAATTCGCGGGCCATGCGCCGCTCGGCGCTGAAAGGCGAAATGAAGGAAACGATGACGATCAGCCCTGCATCGGCCATGAGGCGGGCCACTTCGGCGACGCGGCGGATGTTTTCGACGCGGTCGGCGTCGGTAAAGCCGAGATCGCGGTTGAGGCCGTGGCGGACATTGTCGCCGTCGAGAATGTAGGTATGGCGCCCGGAGGCAAACAGCTTCTTCTCGAACAGGTTGGCGATGGTCGATTTGCCCGAGCCGGACAGCCCGGTGAACCAGAACACGGCGGGCCGCTGGTTCTTGATGTCGGCACGTACCCGCTTGCCGACATCGAGCGATTGCCAATGGATGTTCTCGGCACGGCGCAGCGAATGCACGATCATGCCGGCGCCGACCGTGGCGTTGCTGATGCGGTCGATCAGGATGAACGCGCCGGTTGTACGGTTCTCGGCGAAGGTGTCGAAAGCGATCGGCGTGCGCGTCGAGATGTTGCAGATGCCCACTTCGTTCATCTCGAGCGACTTGGCAGCTTCACGGGCAAAGTCATTGACATTGACCCGATATTTCAAATCGGTGACGGTAGCGCTGGTCTGGTCGGTCTCGGTGCGCAGGATATAGGAGCGGCCCGGCAGCAGCGCATGTTCGTCGAACCAGACGATGTTGGCGGCGAACTGGTCGGCGACCTGCGGGCGTGCCGCAGGCGCCACCAGCATGTTGCCCCGGGAAATCTCGACCTCGTCATCGAGGACAAGCGTGATGGCCTGGCCGGCAACCGCCTGGGCGAGGTCGCCACCCTGCGCGACGATGCGCCTGACGCGGGAGGATTTGCCCGATTTGGCGACGACGACCTCGTCGCCTTGCGAGATCGCGCCCGAGGCGATCGTTCCGGCGAAGCCGCGAAAATCGAGATTGGGGCGGTTGACGTACTGCACCGGAAAACGGAACGGTAACTCGGCCGCGGCCTCGTCGACCGAAACGGTTTCGAGATGTTCGATCAGCGTCGGGCCGGAATACCATTCCATCCTGTCGGAGCGGCCGGTGACGTTGTCGCCGTAGCGCGCCGACATCGGGATCGGCACGATGGTCTCAAAGCCGAGATCGCGCGAAAACTGCTGATAGTCCTGCGTGATCCGGTCGAAGACCGCCTTATCGAAATCGACGAGATCGATCTTGTTGACGGCCAGCACGATATGGCGGATGCCGAGCAGCGAGGCGATGATCGAGTGGCGCCTGGTCTGGCGCAGCACGCCTTGCCGCGCATCGATCAGCACGATTGCCAGGTCGGCGGTGGACGCGCCGGTCGCCATGTTACGCGTGTACTGCTCGTGGCCGGGCGTGTCGGCGACAATGAATTTGCGCTTTGGCGTGGCGAAGAAGCGATAGGCGACGTCGATGGTGATGCCTTGCTCGCGCTCGGCTTCGAGACCGTCGACCAGCAGTGCGAAATCGATGTCGTCGCCGGTCGTGCCGTGCTTGCGCGAATCGCGTTCGAGCGCGGCAAGCTGGTCCTCGAAAATCTGCTTGGTGTCGGAGAGCAGACGGCCGATCAGCGTCGACTTGCCATCGTCGACGGAGCCGCAGGTGAGGAAGCGCAGCAGCGACTTCTTCTCCTGCGCCGCCAGATAATCGCGGACGCCGTCGGTAGGTGCGAGGCTCTTTGCCATGATGTGGCGCATGGTCAGAAATACCCCTCGCGCTTCTTCTTTTCCATCGAGCCGGCTTCGTCCCGGTCGATCAGGCGGCCCTGCCGTTCGGAGGTGCGCGCGGTCAGCATCTCGCCGACGATAGCTTCCAGCGTGTCGGCTTCCGATTCGATGGCGCCGGTCAGCGGGTAGCAGCCGAGCGTGCGGAAGCGCACCAGCCGATTCTCGATGGTCTCACCGGGGCGCAATTTCATGCGATCGTCGTCCTTGAGGATGAGCATGCCATCGCGTTCGACGACCGGCCGCTGCTTGGCGAAATAGAGCGGCACGATCGGGATGTTCTCCTGCAGGATGTACTGCCAGATGTCGAGCTCGGTCCAGTTGGACAGCGGAAAGACCCGGATCGATTCACCCGTGGCGATGCGGGTGTTGAAGATCTTCCACATTTCGGGGCGCTGATTCTTCGGATCCCAGACATGCTGGGCGTTGCGGAAGGAAAAGATGCGCTCCTTGGCGCGCGATTTTTCCTCGTCGCGGCGGGCGCCGCCAAAGGCGGCATCGAAACCGTATTTGTCGAGCGCCTGGCGCAGCGCCACGGTCTTCATCACATGGGTGTGCGTGTTGGAGCCATGATCGAAGGGATTGATGTTGTCGCGCACGCCATCCTGGTTGACGTGAACCAGGAGATCGAAACCGAGTTTTTGCGCCATCTGATCGCGAAAGGCGATCATCTCGCGAAATTTCCAGGTTGTGTCGACATGAAGGAACGGAAAGGGCGGCTTGGCGGGATAGAATGCCTTCATCGCCAGGTGCATCAGCACGGACGAATCCTTGCCTACGGAATAGAGCATGACCGGCTTGGCGAAGGCGGCCGCGACTTCACGGAATATGTGGATTGACTCGGCCTCAAGCCGCTGCAGGTGCGTAAGCGCTGTTGTCATGGCCTGTCTAGCGTTCTCTCGTGCCTTCCGACAGAAGACCTGGCATCAAATCATCGGGCTTCCCGCCCGGTTCAA
This sequence comes from Mesorhizobium sp. BR1-1-15, assembly GCF_020165475.1. Classification (NCBI taxonomy): domain Bacteria; kingdom Pseudomonadati; phylum Pseudomonadota; class Alphaproteobacteria; order Hyphomicrobiales; family Phyllobacteriaceae; genus Mesorhizobium; species Mesorhizobium sp. BR1-1-15. Next base: position 249,451 of record NZ_JAIUIF010000001.1, read on the forward strand.
GCTTGCTTCTGGACAATGTTATTCTTGCGGGCGTTCTAGCAGATCGCCGCTGCCCAGAACAATGCAAGACGCGCCTGGCAAGGAGTGGTTCGGGAATGAATTTTCCATCCATGCGTCAAAATGCGGAAATTCCTGCTTGTCACGCCGGCGGCTGAGAAAATGCGGGGGAAAAAATTGCTTGATGAAAAGCACGCAGTCTTCGCGCGCCCAATCCGATCGTCTGCCAGCGACTACCGATTTTCCGTGGCAATCGGCCTTGATGCACTTTCAGAAAAAGACCCAAGCCGCTATACCGGCCTCTGAAAGCGGGCAGATGCACGATGCGACACGGGCAATTTCGGCAGGGCTATGTTCGCCGCCGTCAGACAATCCGCCGTGTGAAGCGTCCGAGAATGGTGAGCCGCCCTTGAGCCAGCTTTCATCGATAAGACGGCAGTTCTCGCCCGCGCGGATCAATATCTATTTTTCCATCGCTTGCTTCTTTTTTCCACCGGTCCTGGGGTCTGTGGTGAGCTTCGTGTTCAACGGCGGCGGCCTGTGGTCGGTTCTTTTGATCGCCTCGAAAAAGAGGCGCTTCAACATCGACCGGGCGATGATGGCGCTCACGATCGCGATCTATGCCTATTGCGCGGCAAATCTCCTGGCTTCGCTCGCCAATAACGCAATTGTCAGGGATGCGCCGCATCTGATCCCGCTCGTTACCTTCCTGTTTTTCCCCCTCTCCTATTCAACCTGGAGCATTACGCAGAAAACAACCCTTGTCCGGATCATAATCCTCAGCAGCATGGCCGCCTGTTTCGTCGCGCTGCTGTTGGCGGTCATCCAGCAATATTGGATCGGGATGAGGGCGGAGGGCGGAGCGGGAAATGCGATCGTGTTCGCCACGGTCGTCTGCCTTGCAGTGATGGCCTGCGTGGCCGGTGCCCTGTCGGGCATCGAAAGGCACAAGAGCGCGCTGAGCTGCGCAGCGCTCGGCGGAACGATCGCCATCATCTATTCCGGCACGCGTATCATCTGGCTGGCGCTGCTGATTTCCGGCATTGCCGTGCTGTTGATCAACCAGCATTGGCTGAAAGGGAAGAATGCCGTCCGTCTGGTGCTTCTGATGGCTGCGATCGGCGTCGCGGTCGCCGCTATCGGATTCCATACGATATCCGACAGATTTGATTTTCTGCGCTCTGATTGGGACGCGCTTGGGGCGCACGGCAATTCCGACACCTCGCTTGGAATACGTGTTGCCCTCTGGGACATCGGCCTGAAGGCATTTCGCGACATGCCCTTGTTCGGACACGGAGTGGGCGCCAACCAGCTCTTGATCAGGCAGGGCTTCCAAGACCTGTTCGCGAAAACGGCAGGTTTCAATCATTTCCACAATGGCTTCCTGACGGCATTGGTACAGGCGGGCATCCTGGGCGCCGTGACTTTGGCGGCGATCTTTGTCGTCGCCGGCAGAAACGCCGCCCTGGTCCTGCGCAACAGCGCCGACCCGATCGAGCGCTTTGGCGCCACCATGGTCGTCGTCATGGTGATCACCTACCTGACGGCTGGGATGACAGGCATCCTGATCGGCCAAGACATCCTGGATTCGGTGTTCATGGTCTTCCTGGTATCCGGGACCTATCTTGCGTCGGGACGTCAGGCCCCGTTGCCGGAAGAGATGCCGCTTCCGCCAGTCACGCAATAGCGGCTCCGGGCAAGGCAATGAAGGTCTTGGTCACAGGCGCATCGGGCTTCATCGGACGCCTTGTCGTGCAAAGGCTTTGCGAGGCAGGGGTGGAGGTTCGCCTCGCCTCGCGCTACCCAGAAAGGCTCGCTTCGGGCAGCGACATCGTTGGCTTGCCGCGTTTCGATGCGCCGGCCAAGGACTTCCTTGCCGTCACCCGTGACGTCACGGACGTCGTTCACTGCGCCGGCTTGAACAATGATCAAGGCGAGGCCACCGAAGCCGACTACCGAGCCGTCAACGCGGAACTGAGCGCGCGGCTGGCGCATGCGGCTGCCACGCAGGCAACCGGACGTTTCATCCAACTGTCATCGGTCCGGGCCGTGATCGGCGCCCGCGTCAGCGCAACGATCGACGAGCATACGGTCCCCGATCCGCAATGCGCCTACGGGCGCTCGAAACGCGAGGGCGAGATCAGAGTCCTGGACGCCTATGCATGGCACGGCCGCGCCGACGCGGCCGTGCTGCGCCTGCCGGCGGCCTACGCAAGCGGCATGAAGGGCAATCTGGCAATGCTGATGCGCCTGGCCGATACGGGCCTGCCGCTGCCGACAGGTATTCTGACAGGAACCCGCTCGCTGGTGTCGGCCGACGCAGCCGCGCAAGCCGTGCGGCATTTGTTGGCTCATCCGGGGCCGCTCAGCCCTGCCTATATAGCCAGCGACGTGCCTCCGGTGTCGGTGGCAGCCGTCGTAAGCGCCTTCCGTAAGGGACTTGGGCGGCCGGTGCGCCTGGCTGCCGTACCGGCCAGCCTGATGCGGATGGCCGCGGTGGCGCTAGGCAAGCGGGCGTTTTGGGAGAGCATGACGGCGACACAGATATGCGACCCTTCCCTGCTCATCTCGCAGGGCTGGCTGCCGGAAACAGCGACGCTTGATCGTCTAAGCGAAATCGCGGCGCGCAGCAGGCAAGCTCAACCTGGATAAATCGTCGCGATCAGGATGCGAAGATCAAGGCCGATCGAGGCGACCTTGAGATAGTCGGCATCGGTTTCGGCCAATAGGGCCGGGTCCGACATGTCGATGCCCTTGACCTGAGCCAGGCCGGTGATGCCGGGAAGCGCCGATGAAACGCCCAGCCGTCGGCGGCACTCGATCAGCTCGGTTTGCGTCGGCAGACAGGGACGCGGTCCGACCAAGCTCATCTCGCCCTTCAGAACATTCCAGAACTGCGGCAGCTCATCGAGCTTGAACTTCCGCAGGGTCTTTCCGGCCGGCGTCACGGCATTCGCCGGCGCCTCGTGCGAAGGCAAGGATGGCGTGCCGACATACATCGTGCGCAATTTGTGACAGCGAAAGAGCACGCCATCGCGGCCAACCCGCGTTTGAGAAAAGATGGCCGGACCGGGCGACGATATACGAACAGCCAGGACAGCGAGCGCCAGGACGGGTGACGTGACCAGGAGCAGCAGCGCCGCGCCGGCAAGATCGAAGATTTGCTTGGCTGTCTTCATGAACCGCCGATAGTGCTCGTTGCCAAAACCAAAGACGAAATACGAATCCGCTCGACGTAGCATGAGGCTATCGCTCGACCAAGCTCGACCCCTCGCCTGCTCGGATGCGCCCGCAGAGGAATGCCAGCCAGCGCCCCAGGGTCCCGAAGGTCCGCCGATAAATGCCGCTCTTGCGCAGATTGCTCAAGCGCCGAAGAAGGCCAGGGTCTTTTGAAGCATCAGTTCGCCTGCCCGGCCGCTTTCGGGATCACGGCCTCAGGCACGTCCCCTCTTACCTTCTTGGTATGGTCAAGACCCGCAAGCACAGCGAGCGAGGATGCCTTGTCCTGGCTCTTCACGGATTGCTGCAGGGCCGCAAGCGCCGCCTGGACATCGGACCATTCCGCGACATCGGTGCTCAGGCCAAAAATCTTGGAAATGCCGAGTTCGACCAGCTCCTCATCCTCACCATGCAACGTTTCATGGAGTTTTTCACCCGGCCGGATTCCGGTGAAGCGAATGGGGATGTCCGTGTATGGGCTTTTTCCGGACATGCGGATCATCGTCTCGGCAACTTCGAGGATCGGCACCGGTTTGCCCATGTCGAGCATGTAGACGGCGTAGTCGTCGCCGGCTTTCCGCGAGGCGGCATCGGCCGCCGACATGATGACGAGGTCGACGGCTTCGGCCACGGTCATGAAATAGCGCGTCATGCGCCGGTCGGTTATGGTGACCGGACCTCCGGCCTCGATCTGCGCCTGGAATATGGTTGCGACCGAGCCATTGCTGCCAAAGACATTGCCGAACCGAACGGCTATGAACTTGGTGGCGGGGCGCCGTGCGCCGGCCTCGCCGGCGGGCGTTTCATGCAAGGCGCTGACGATCTGTTCGGCCGCCCGCTTCGTCAGGCCCAGCACGGATGTCGGGTCCACGGCCTTGTCGCTCGAAACAAGCACGAATTGCTTGACGCCGCATTTGGCGGCAACCTCGGCACAGACAAGCGTTCCGAAGACATTGGTCTGGATGGCCGAATCCCAGTTTTCCTCGAGCAAAGGCACATGCTTCAGTGCCGCGGCGTGGAAAACGATGTCCGGCTTGAACTCGGTGACGACACGCGTCATCTGGCGTCGGTCGGCGACATCGACAATGCGGACCTTGAGGCGGTCATGGTCCTTCTCTTCGACGTATTGGCTCAATTGGAAAATGCCGAACTCGGAATTGTCGGCAACCAGCACCGCCTCCGCGCCCAGTTCCAGTGACCTCTTGACCAGGGTGCGGCCGATGGAACCGGCGCCGCCGGTGACCAGGACGCGCTTGCCGCCAACGAAGGCCCCGATGCGTTCGATGTCGGACGGAACCGTGGGGCGGCGCAGGATCGTTTCCATCTCGACCTCGTCGAGAACGAGCTTTCCTTCCTGGCCAAGCTGCGAAAGCCCCGAGAACTGCACCACCGCTATGTCGCCTTGCCGGGCAACACGGACGAGCTCCGAATACTCCTCGATCTCATGTTCGGCGCCGCTGCCGAAAATCAGCAGGTCCAGGCTTGTCGTACCCTTGGCGTATTCTTCCAGCACCTCGATCAGGCGGGGGCGGGTGGCCACGACGGGAACGCCCTGGATCCGAGTGCCCTGCGGAACACCGTGCTCAATCGCCATAATCCCTGCAATTGAATACTCTACAGGCTGCGTCGTGCGCGTGAAACGGATGATTACGTCGGCCTCGCTCAGCTTGCCGACAAACACCGCTCTCTTGGTCGAAGCCTTGCCGCGACTCAGAATGCGCCAGCTCGCGCCGTCGCGAAAGAACCGGTAGAAAATCCGGGGCGCCGAGATGATCGTGAAAGAAACCAGGAAGAAGACGATGAACTGGCGCTCATTGAGGCCCGCCACCGGCTGAAAGGAACGAACAAAAAGCGAAACACAGTAAAGGACGATGGTCAGTATTGCGCAGCCCTTCAGGATGTTGAAGAAATCCGGCGTCGAGGCGAAGCGCCACACAGTATTGTAGAGGCCGCAATATCTGAATAACAGATGACTAAGAATAATGATGCTCGCCCAGCAAGCGAAACCCGCTGGAGAGAACGCTTCGAACGACAGCCTCGACTGCGATAAAGTCAGGCTAAGCGCCACCGCCACCAGAACCATGGCGATGTCTTGAATCATGATGATGGCGCGACGCATTGTGGGCCGGAGTCCGGGTACAGCTTCTACATAGGATTTCATCGGACGGTACTGAACTCCAGGCGCGAAGACTTCAATACTAAAGTGGCTCTAGAGCGAATACCATCCGTCACCGGCGGCTTCTTTTTAGTACCAAATCTTCGGCCCCCGCCGCGTGTATCGCATAGCGTGGACTTGAAATCATCGCCAGAGATTTTTTCATAGGTTGGCGGGTGAAGAGAAAGTCCGTTTGATCAAGATCTTGCACATCAACTGCAAAGAGCCCTAGAGTCCGACAGCAACTCAGGATAGAGAGAGGGGTCGACCGGAGAGGTCAATCCTTGACTACTCTTTGCCCTGGTGCGGTCTGCTCTCGACCTATGGCCTATGGTTCCGCAGATATCAAGCGGTTCGAGAATGCCGGCAGCGCGATCGTGAGGCCATCGCTCGGTCCTTGACGCCAGACGGCTCTCACCCTGTCGACGCGGCTGGGAATGCAGTGTGGATAGCTGGAAGGAAAGGTGAACCGCCCGAAGCGATTTTGCGGTTGACAGCCAAGTCTGCTGCAATATGACGGTCTTCCCTTTACCAGCCAAAGCGAAGTGATGAAGTTTGGATCAAGTGGCCTGCGAGGGTTGGCTTCAGAATTAGTCGGGAAACCCAGCGGCCTTTATACGGAGGCTTTCGCTTGGCGTCTCGTTGCCGATGGGGTCCGATCGAAGGCCAAGGTGTTCGTTGGTCGCGACTTGCGCGATAGCAGTCCGACGATCGCCGCCAACTGCATGGCTGCCTTGGCGGCAAGTGGGTTTCAACCGATCGATTGCGGTGCCATTCCAACGCCAGCCTTGGCGTTGTATGCCGGGCAGCATGACGCAGCGGCGCTCATGGTTACGGGTTCGCACATCCCTGCGGACCGCAATGGCATCAAGTTCTATAGCCCGCGGGGCGAGATCACCAAGGCCGATGAAGCCGCTATGGCACACTATGCTGCCGAACGGCTAGACGCCTATTGCCCCCCGCCGCCAATAGGTACGGCTTTGCCGGGACATCACGACAATGCGATCGCCGCCTATCGCGCGCGCGCCGATGACATCTTGGAGCCTGGGTCCCTTTCGGGCCTGAGGCTCGGCGTCTATCAGCACAGTTCGGTCGCGGCGGATCTTCTGGTGGAGGTTCTCCGATCCTTTGGCGCAGATGTGACACCTGTCGGGAAATCGGAGACCTTCGTACCCGTCGATACCGAAGCCGTTGACGAAACCACAATTGCAAAGTTCAAGGGTTGGGCGCGGGAATTCCACCTCGACGCCATCGTGTCGACCGATGCCGATGCTGATCGGCCACTGATTGCCGACGAGAATGGTGACCTGTTTCGCGGCGACCTGATCGGCCTCGCCACGGCTCTGTTCCTGCGGGCTGACATCGTGGTGACGCCCGTGACTTCGAATTCAGGTATTTCGAAAGCCTTCGGTTTTACGGTTCTGAGAACGAAGGTCGGATCTCCCTTTGTTGTCGAAGCCATGGAAGCCTCACACCGCCCCGGGAAAATCGTTGTGGGCTTTGAAGCCAATGGTGGCGTTCTCTTGGGGTCGGACTGTTCGCTACACGGCAAGACATTGACGGCATTGCCGACACGGGATTCACTGCTCCCCATCCTGGCTGTCCTCGGGATGGTCGCATCGACAAGAAAATCGCTGTCAGGTCTGCGCGCGTTGTGGAATCTTCCGGCTTGTGCAAGCGAACGCCTTGAGAATTTCCCGGTGGAGAGTTCGCGCAGCTTGATGCGCCGGCTCGCGGATCGGGCTGCACTGCAGCGATTTCTGGCCCCGTTCGGAACTGTTGCTGAAGTTGACGAGACCGACGGCCTAAGGACACAGATGCTGACTGGCGAGATCATCCATCTGCGGCCGTCCGGCAACGCGCCTGAACTTCGCTGTTATTCGGAGGCAGCAGACCCAGGCAGAGCGAGAGCGATTGTGGCGCTGACGCTCGACAGGGCGCTGGCGATCGCATCCACAAACGAAGCAGAGGTCATTTAATGAAAGTGGTTCCCGTCATCATCAGCGGTGGAGCCGGATCGCGACTATGGCCTGCCTCAAGGCAATCGCACCCCAAGCCTTTTCTTAAAGTGGCGGACGGGCATTCGCTTATTCAGCACACAGTGCTGCGCGCCGCGTCGATTGAGGGCGTGGTGGAACTCGTGGCTGTAACGTCCGGGGACCACCTTTTCCTCACGAAGGACGACTTCGACGAACTGGATTCGGTTGTGTTGCCGCGTACGTTTCTGCTCGAGCCGGAAGGCCGGGATACTGCCGCTGCCGTGGCGGCAGCCACTGTCCATGCCAAGGCAACGCAGGGCCCTGATGCGATTCTATGCGTCTTCCCGGCCGATCACATGATTGGCAACTTGCCTGCGTTTCTAGACGTTATGGGCCGGGCCATCGAATACGCAAAACTGGGGCGGATTGCCACATTGGGCATCAGCCCGACCAGACCGGACACGGCATTCGGCTACATCGAAGCCGATGGTGAGAAAGTCGTCCGCTTCGTTGAGAAACCGGATCTCGACACAGCCAAGGCCTATGTCGCCTCCAAACGCTTCTTCTGGAACGCGGGGATATTCTGCTTCAGCGCGCAACGCATGCTCGACGAGATGGCTTTGCATTGCCCCGAAGTGATCCAGGCGGTTTCCGACAGTTATGAGAACGGCCGATTCAGTCAAGGCGAAGGCTTTGCCAAAATCGAACTCGCGCCCGAGCATTTTGGCTCCGCTCCGCGAATCTCTCTCGATCACGCGGTTATGGAGAAGGCAAACAATCTTGCCGTGGTTCCTTGCGACATGGATTGGAACGACATCGGATCTTGGAACGCGATGGCCGATTTGATCGCTCCTGACGAAAGCGGCAACAGGCTGCGCGGCGATGTTCATATGGTCGACACCACCGGCAGCTATGTAAGTTCCGACAAGCGCGTCATCGGCACGGTCGGGGTCAGCGATCTGGTGATCGTGGATTCTCCCGACGCATTGCTTGTCGCCTCCCGCGATCGCGTTCAGGACGTCAAGAAGTTGTTCGAGGGCCTCAAGGCTTCCGGGCATGAGGCACATTTGGTCCACAGCACCGTACATAGACCGTGGGGCACCTATACGGTTCTGGAGGAAGGCGAGCGCTTCAAAATCAAACGCATCGAGGTGAAACCCGGCAGACGTTTGAGCCTGCAAATGCACTACCATCGCTCCGAGCACTGGGTCGTGGTCAGCGGGTCCGCGAAAATAGTCAATGGCGACCAGGAGCTGTTCCTGGCGACCAACGAGTCAACCTACATCCCCTGCGGTCATAAACACAGGCTGGAAAACCCGGGCCGGATTGACCTGGTGATCATTGAAGTGCAAAGCGGCGATTATCTCGGCGAGGACGATATCGTGCGTTTTGACGACGTATACGGCCGCGCCTGACGATCCATTGGCTCACGGTGCTGGGGGCGGCAAAGCCTTAGGGGCTGGGCGGACACAAATCGGATACATCGAGAACATTGATGAAAAAAAAAGCACTGATAACCGGCATCACCGGGCAGGACGGCGCCTATCTGGCGGCATTCCTGCTGGAAAAGGGTTATTCCGTTCACGGCGTAAGGCGCCGCACATCCCTTTTTAATACGGATCGCATCGATCATTTGTATCATGATCCACATGAAAAGGGTGTAGATCTGACGTTGCATCATGGCGATCTGACTGACTCATCAAGTCTGATGCGGATCATTCAGCTCGTTCAGCCGGATGAGATTTACAATCTGGCGGCACAGAGTCACGTAGCCGTTTCATTTGAGGAACCTGAATACACCGCCAACTCCGACGCTCTAGGGGCGTTGAGAATTTTGGAAGCCATCCGAATTCTCGGCTTGGAGAAGAAGGTCCGTTTCTATCAGGCGTCTACGTCTGAGCTGTACGGGCTCGTGCAAGAGACGCCGCAAAAGGAAACCACGCCATTCTACCCACGGTCTCCTTATGCCGTGGCCAAATTGTATGCATACTGGATTACGATCAATTATCGCGAAGCATACGGCATCTATGCGTGTAACGGCATTCTGTTCAATCACGAGTCCCCAATGCGAGGTGAGACGTTTGTGACGCGTAAGATTACGCGAGCGCTGGCACGGATCAAGCTAGGCATGCAAGAGAAGCTTTACCTGGGTAATCTAGATTCACTGCGCGACTGGGGGCATGCCAAAGACTATGTTGAGATGCAATGGCTTATGTTGCAACAGGAGGCGCCTGAGGATTACGTTATCGCAACTGGCGAGCAGCATTCCGTGCGCGAATTTGTGACCCTGGCGGCTGCGGAACTGGATATTGACGTAAGATGGGAGGGAAAAGGCGTCGACGAGAAAGGGTACGATAACAAAAGCGGTCAATGTATAGTGGCTGTCGATGCGGCTTACTTTCGGCCGACAGAAGTCGAAACGCTTCTTGGCGACGCCAGTAAAGCTCGAAAGAACCTTGGCTGGGAACCTAGAATTAAATTCACCGAGCTGGTCCAAGAAATGATTCGCGAGGACTTTAAGGGTGCCGAGCAGGAAAAGCTGCTTACAACGCATGGCTATCAACGCTTCACTCGCGCAGAATAACCATGGCACGAATTCCAGTATATGAGCCATACCTCAGCGGAAACGTACCGGCGTATGTCAACGAGTGCTTGACTACGGGTTGGATTTCCTCACGTGGAGCCTTCATATCCCGATTTGAAAAGGCTTTTGCGGAGTATGTAGGCGCGAAAGAGGCGACAAGCGTGGCAAACGGTACCGTAGCCATCCACCTTGTGTTGGATGCATTGGGCATCGGTGCCGGCGACGAGGTCATCGTTCCAAGCTTCACCTACATAGCGTCGGTCAACACCATTTTGCAGACCGGCGCGACGCCGGTCTACGTCGATTCGTTGGAAGACACGCTGCAGGTGGATCCGCAGGCAATACGTGACGCTATAACCCCGAGAACCCGCGCGGTCATGGCGGTGCATTTGTATGGCCATCCTTGTGATATGGATGCGATCTCGGGCCTTTGCCGCGATCACGATCTTTTGCTCATCGAGGACTGCGCGGAAGGCTTCGGGACCCGGTGGAAAGGCCGGCATGTCGGCACGTTTGGTGATGTTGCCACCTTCAGTTTCTTCGGGAACAAGACAATCACAACTGGCGAAGGCGGAATGGTTCTGGCGCGATCGGCTGAGGTGATGGACAAGTGTCGGCGCCTGAAAAGCCAAGGTGTCTCGCCGACCCGCGAATACTGGCACGACATGCTCGCCTACAATTATCGGATGACCAATATCCAGGCGGCGATCGGGCTTGCCCAGATCGAGATGGCTGAAGAGATCATCCACCGCAAGCAGCAGATCGCAGAGATATACCGGACCCGACTGTCCGGGCTTCCCTTGAGGACCCATGATCCCGTGGGCGACGTTAATCATTCGCACTGGATGTGTTCGATTGTCGTTGACCACGTTGAGGATCGAGATCGGTTGCGTGCGCGTCTTGCCGACGACGAAATCGAGACACGCCCGTTTTTCCCCTTAGCCAGCCACATGCCGCACTGTTATTCTGACCGGGCCTTTCCGAATGGCGATAGCGTAAGCAAGCGTGGCATCAATCTGCCGAGCTACCCCGGACTGACCGAGGAACAGTTGAACCGCATATGTTCTTCGATCATCGGTTATTTCGAGGATCGACCGCGGTGACTTTGCGTTAAGGAAATGGCCTGTGAACGAGTATCTTAGGGGCATTTGGGCCGCGCGATATTTTTGGATGCATCTCGCGATGTCCGATCTGCGCGGTCGCTGGAGAAGGTCCTTCTTCGGTGTCCTGTGGTCGATTATCCAGCCTCTGGGCCTAACGATCCTTATCTCCATCGTATTCAGTCGCATCTTCGACGCCGCGATCTCGGAATATGCGCCCTACATTCTCTCCGGGGTCATCATCTGGGAGTACATCGTCTTCAATGTAAGTGGAGGCGCATTGGCTTTCGTCCAAGCCGACGCGTACATCAAGCAGACACGTCACCCGTTAGCGATATATACGCTTCGAAACGTTATTTCCGGGCTTATGGTGCTTGCCCTGGCCAGCATCAGCCTCATCGGTTGGGTGCTTGTCGTTATGCCGCAGAATTTCGGCTGGTCTTGGCTTGCCGCCCTCACGATATTCCCGATCATCGGTCTGATTGTCTGGCCGTGGGCGACGATAATGGCATATTTTTCTGCCCGTTTTCGCGATCTGCCGCATGCGCTTGGCCTGATATTGCAAGCCCTATGGTTTGTCTCACCAATCTATTTCGAGACTTCGGTGTTCCGCAAAGGCAATCTGCATGTCCTTCTGGACTACAATCCGCTTTATCACCTCCTCCAGATCGTACGCGCTCCACTCCTGCATGGTGAATGGCCCGTCGCTGCCAATTACCTGTGGTGCTTCGGGACTATCGCAGTGCTCATGCTGATCGCAGCACTCGTGGGCAGGTCCGCCGAAAAGAGGGTGATCTTCTACCTATGACAAACCGGATTCACCTCGAGTCGGTAAACCTCCATTATGCATCCGTCGGCTTCAGCGAGCGGTCGTTGAAATCCATGCTGGCGTCGCTCGCGACGTTGAACGGAGGAGGCAAGAAGATCGTCGACATCCACGCATTGAAGGATGTTAGTCTGGACATTGGTCCCGGCGAACGCGTTGGCCTTTTAGGACACAATGGGGCCGGCAAGAGCACGTTCCTCAAGATGGTGGCAGGATTATACCCGACATCTTCCGGGAAGCGCGTGGTCGAGGGGACCGTCCGGTCTTTGTTTGACCTGAGTTTGGGTTTCGAGCCTGATGCCACCGGCCGGGAGAACATCCTGTACCGCGGACTTCTCCTTGGTCTCTCGCCCAAATTCATGCGCTCGATAGAGGACGAGGTTGTCGCCTTTGCCGATATCGGGGAGTTTATCGACTATCCGATCAAAACCTATTCCGCTGGCATGCAGGTGCGCCTCGCCTTCGCGATTTCGACAGCGGTCGGCGGTGACATTCTCCTCCTCGACGAGGTGATCGGTGCCGGTGATGCGAATTTTATGGGAAAAGCGCGCAAACGCATCCTGGATCTTGTCGAGCAGGCGGAGATTCTGTTGCTCGCTTCACACGACTTTGGCACGCTGAGTTCCATTTGTGAGCGAGGTGTTGTTTTTCATCATGGAGCGGTTGCGTTTGACGGCGCAATAGGGCCCGCGATCAAGGCATACAAAAAAGTGAATGGATTGGCGCAGTGATGTCGATGCCCACCCAATCTGTCTTGGTCGGCGTTCATCCCGGGGTCCGGTAGAGCTTGCCGCCTCTACAAGTGCGCTGACCTTGCGGTAAATCCATCGCTTTCCGAAGGTGGAATGCCATTCACGATTACAGAGGCGTTGTCCGTAGGAACTCCCGTTGTCATGGGCGACATTGAGGTGACCAGGGAGATTGTTGTCGATCCGGCACTGCGAGAATCCACCTTGTTCGACCCATATGATTGGAAGGCAATGGCCGACAAGATCGAATGGGCACTTCAAAACCGGGATGCCCTCTACGCTCAGCAGCGCCAATTTTTTGATGTTCTCGCGAAACGTACGTGGAAGGATGTTGTTAAGGAACATATCCGCATCCTTGATGTCATAGCAGAGCAGAAAGGCATGACGCCGTCACTATGAGCAAAGGCCTTTTCATTCTGGGCTTTGGCGGCCATGCGCGTAGCGTAGGGGATATAGCGCTGTCGTCAGGGTTCGATGATTTGATTTTCATCGATGACCAGGCGAAGGCCGGTGAGGAATTTGCGGGCTTTCCTGCTGTCGCTGTTCTTCCCAGCAATGCCGCCGGCGCCGGTTGGCTCATGTTTCCGGGCTCGGGTGACAATGCGCGGCGACGCGCGCAATGCGGGAGCGCGCTTCTTCCTCTTGCGACGCTCGTCGCACCGACTGCCTCTGTCGGGAGGCAATGTGAGATCGGGCAAGGCTCACTGGTCGCTCATCAGGCCCATTTGGGACCGCTTACAAAGATCGGGCCGGGCGTCATCATCAATAGCGGCGCAGTCGTTGACCACGAATGCGTGATCGGTGATTTTTCGCATATATCCGTCAATGCGACCGTTGCAGGCCGCTGCCGAATAGGCACACAGGTTCTGGTTGGCGCAGGTGCGACCGTGATTGATCGGATCAGCATATGTGACAATGTCATCATCGGCGCTGGCGCAACGGTCGTCCGAGACATTGAAGTGCCCGGCGTGTATACAGGCACGCCGGCCCGTCGAGCCCACGGCTAGACAGCGCCAGCCGCTTTCCTTTCAGGCTCGAACAGAAAAAACGGTCCGATTCATGAAAATCGGCATTGATGCCCGCAACCTTGTCCACAATCTCACAGGCATCGGCCGCTATGTGCTGGAGATGTGCCGTGGGTTGGCGGAAGCCGGTCACGAAATCTTTCTGTATCTCCCGGAGCGACCGGTGTCGGATCTGTCTCGTCTATCGGGCGGTACGTTTCGGATATCTGATCATGCAGGCAATTTCAGGCGCATGGTTTGGGGTCAAACCATCTTGCCCAAACTGGCCGCCCGCGACAAAATCGACATCTTTTGGGGGCCTGCACACAGATTGCCCTTTAGCTTGGATCCGGATATCCCCCGCGTTGTGACCATTCACGATCTCGTATGGCACCATGCGGCATCGACAATGCGTTTGCAGGGCTGGCTCGGCGATCGCTTCCTCATGCGACCTGCAATATTTTCATCGGATAAGATCGTCGCAGTCTCGCGCTCTACGGCCGATGCCATTCGAATGCTGTATCCACAGGTCTCCAAGAAGCTGCACGTGGTGTACCCTGGACTAACGCGCCTGGAGGATGGCGGGACCAACAGCGTGCTTGCGGACAAAGGCATCGACCGCGAATACGCCCTCTTTGTCGGCACACTTGAACCCCGCAAAAACTTGCCAAGTCTCCTGGAAGCATATGCGCTGCTTCCGGAGCCGGTCAGGAAAAATCTGCTGCTCGTCGTAGCGGGGGGTCAGGGGTGGCGTCTCGGCGACCTGCGCGAGCGCATGGTGCGCCTCGAAATCGAATCGGATGTGCGACTTACGGGATATGTCACGGACAGCGATCTCGCTGTCCTCTATCGCCGAGCGAAGTTTCTTGTCATGCCGTCATTATACGAAGGCTTTGGATTTCCAATTATCGAAGCAAATGGGGTTGGGGTGCCTGTTGTAACTTCAAATATGTCTTCCATGCCCGAGGTGGCTGGCGAAGCTGCCATTCTTGTTGACCCGACCAACGTCCAGGATATTTCCGCCGCGATGGGCCGGTTGGCACTCGACAATGCGTTGCGCTCGCGGCTGGCTGAGAAAGCGCCCCTGAACGCGCTCCGGTTCGACTGGAGAAAAAGTGCCTTAGACCTAGTTGCGGTGTTCGAATTGGCCCTCGCCGCGAGGAAGCGCTGACACGGACAAGGGTATGCTTCAGATTTTTGAACTCGCCATCGAGCAAAGACGGAAGACCAACATTTGAAAGTGCTGCATTTCTTCAAGACATACTGGCCCGATACCTTTGGCGGGGTGGAGCGGACGATACATGCCATCGCTCAAAGCACCGCCAGCCGCGGCATCGAAACCGAAGTGCTCTCCTTGAGCCGTGCTCCGAACGAGAACACGCAGCATCTCGACGGGCACATGGCCCGAAAAGCCAGGCTGGATTTCGAACTGGCGTCGACCGGGTTTTCGCTTGACGTCTTTCGGAAGTTCGGAGCGCTCGCCGGGAAAGCCGACCTCATACATTACCATTTCCCATGGCCACTCATGGACATGGTGCATTTTCAATCCCGTCATGGCAAACCGACCGTCGTCACCTACCATTCCGACATCGTCAAACAGAGGCTTTTGCTGCCTCTTTATCGGCCGCTGATGCTGCGCTTCCTCAGGGATGTGGACGCTATCGTCGCGACATCTCCGGACTATTTGAAATCGAGCCCCGTTCTCAGAGCCTTGGAGGGCAAATCGGCGATCATCCCAATCGGCATCAATGAAACCGATTATCCCACGCCGACCGAAGCCGACAACAGATGGTGCCAAGCGGCGGTGACGGAGCCTTTCGTGCTCTTCGTCGGCGTCCTGCGCTACTATAAGGGGCTGGACGTGCTGGTTCAGGCGGCCGACAGAGTCAGGTGCAAGATCGTTATTGCCGGATCAGGGCCTATCGAAGAGCGGCTCAAGCTTCAGGCCAAAACGTTGCGTCGCAACAATGTGATATTCCTCGGCGAGGTGGCCGAGCGGCACAAGATGGCGCTCCTCCACAACTGCCTGGGGTTCGTTTTTCCGTCAAACCAGAGGTCGGAAGCCTACGGGCTTTCTCTCGTCGAGGCTGCGATGTGCGGTAAACCGATGATCTCCTGCGAGATCGGAACGGGAACAAGTTATGTGAACAAAGCCGGCGAGACCGGGTTGGTCGTACCGCCTTCCGATCCAGCACGCCTTGCCGAAGCCATCAACCAGGTCGTCGATTCGCCGGTCGAGGCAGCGAACTGGGGGCGAGCTGCTCGCGATCGCTACGTTCGCCTCTTTACAGCTGACAGGATGGGAAAAACATACGCCGATCTCTATCACCAACTCGATAACCGCCGACGCTGAATACGGTTTCGCACTGTGGCAGCCGGTGAATCCCCGCCGGTTGCTGGTTGTTGATGCAGTCAAAGCCCGTCAGGTCACCTGCTCAGGAGACGACGGACCACCTCCCGCGCCGACTTCCGCAGTACCGGCGCACTCCATCCAAACACGGAGGCAAACTTCGCGCTCGACAGCCGGGAATTGACGGGGCGGCGCGCCTTGGTCGGATAGTCCGTCGCAGCAATATCGCGCACCCGCGCGGAGGGGCCACCGAGCCCACCGCTTATGTCCAGGATATGGCGGGCGAAGCCGCTCCAGTTGGTCTCGCCCGTGCCGGCCAGATGATAGATGCCCCACGCGGCGAAATCCTCGTTGCGGTGCAGCCGTGCTGCCGCATGCAGGATCGCGTCAGCGATATCAAGCGCGGAAGTGGGATTTCCCCATTGGTCGGCCACAACCGGTATCTCGTCGCGGTCGCTGGCCAGCCTCAGCATGGTTTTGGCGAAATTCTTGCCGAACGGGCTGTAGACCCACGCCGTGCGCAAGATCAGGTGGCGCGGATTGGCTGATGCCACCGCCTGTTCGCCGGCAAGCTTGGAGGCGCCGTAGACGCCAATCGGCGCGGTCGCGTCGGTTTCCAGATAGGGACCGTCCTTGGTGCCGTCGAAGACATAGTCGGTCGACAGATGGATGACGGGCACGCCGAGCCGAGCCGCCGCCTGCGCCACCTCGCCGGCGCCGGCGGCGTTCACCGCAAAGGCGAGCTCAGGTTCGTCCTCGGCCTGGTCCACCGCCGTGTAGGCGGCTGCCGACACGACGACATCGGGTTTGGCGGCCGCTATGGCGTCGATCACGGTCCCGGGCCGCGCGAGGTCAAGTTGCGGCCGGCCGATGGCGATGATCTCGACGCCTTCGCGCCCGCGCCCAGCCCCCAGAAGGCTTGCCGCGACCTGGCCCTCGCGTCCGGTGACAGCGAGCCTCACACGGCCGCCTTGCGGGCTTCGCCCAGCCTTTCGCCGGCATAGCGCTGTTCGCGGATCGGTCCCCACCACCATTTGTTGTCCAGGTACCAGTCGACCGTCCTTGCCAGGCCGCTGTCGAAATTCTCCCTCGGCGCCCAGCCGAGGTCGCGGCCGATCTTGGAGGCGTCGATGGCGTAGCGGCGATCATGGCCGGGACGGTCGGTGACGAAAGAGATCAGGTCGCGATGGCTTTTGCCGCCGGCCCGGGGGCGCCTGGCGTCGAGCAGATCGCAGATCGTCTCGACGACACCCAGATTGGTGCGTTCCGAATTGCCGCCGACATTGTAGCTCTCGCCCGGCTGCCCCTTGGTGGCGATCAGTTCCAGCGCGCGCGCATGGTCCTCGACGAACAGCCAGTCACGCACATTGGCGCCGGCGCCGTAGACCGGCAGCGGCTTCTCGTCGAGAGCGTTGAGGATGACCAGCGGGATCAGCTTTTCGGGAAAATGGTAGGGCCCGTAATTGTTCGAACAATTGGACAGCACCACCGGCAGGCCATAGGTCTCGTGCCAGGCGCGCACCAGATGGTCGGAGGCCGCCTTGGAGGCGGAATAGGGCGAAGACGGCGCGTAAGGCGTCTCTTCCACGAACATGCCACCATCGAAGGGCAGGTCGCCGAACACCTCGTCGGTCGAGACGTGATGGAAGCGGAAACGGCCCTTCCTGTCGTCGGAAAGGCCGCGCCAGTACTCCAGCGCTGCGTTGAGTATCCGGTAGGTGCCGACGATGTTGGTCTCGATGAAGGCGCCCGGCCCATCGATCGAGCGGTCGACATGGCTCTCGGCGGCGAGGTTCATGACGATGTCGATATCGCCGCGGCGCAGTATGTCGAGCACCGCCCGCTCGTCGCAGATGTCGGCCTGGGCGAAGCTGTAATTTCGTGCATTTTCGATCGGCCGCAGCGAGGCCAGGTTGCCGGCATAGGTCAGCTTGTCGAGATTGGTCACCCGGTAGGCCGGGTTGGCGCACAGATGCCGGCACACCGCCGAACCGATGAAGCCGGCCCCGCCCGTCACCAGAAAGTTCATGCCGCTATCCCCGTGCATCTGGCAATGTTCATCAGGCAAACACCTCGGCGGCGGCGAGCAGCGGCGCCTTGAGGTCCTTGTCAGAAAGCTGGAAGCCGCCAGGCGGCGGCGGCCATTCGATGCCAATGGCGGGGTCGTCGAAACGGATCGAGCGGTCGTGTTCGGGCGAATAGGTGTCGGTCACCTTGTACAGCACCTCGGTATCGGGCACGAGCGTCATGAAGCCGTGGGCGAAGCCCTTGGGCACCAGGATCTGGTTGCCCTTCTCGGCCGAGACCTCGAGGACAACCCATTTTCCGAATGTCGGCGAGGAGCGGCGGATATCAACCGCGACATCCAGGACGCTGCCTCTGACAACGCGCAGCAGCTTGTCCTGGGCACGTGGCGGCAACTGATAGTGCAATCCCCTGACGACACCGGCCGCGGCGGAATAGGAGTGATTGTCCTGGACAAAGGCGAGTTCGAGGCCGGCCTCGGCGAAGCGTGCGGCGTTCCAGGTTTCGGTGAAGTAGCCACGGGCATCGCCGTGCCGCTTCGGAATGATTTCGAGCAGACCTTCGATGCCAAGGGGTCTCACCTCCAGCATCTAGTCCTCCGACAACTCGACCACGCGACGGCGCAGATAAGCGGCATATTCATTTTTTCCCAAGCGGGTTGCCCGCTGCAACACTTCATCGGCCCTCAGCCAGCCCTGTTCGAAGGCGATTTCCTCCGGACAGGCGACCTTGATGCCCTGGCGACGTTCGATTGTACGCACGAACGAAGAAGCATCGTCCAGGCTGTCGTGAGTGCCGGTATCGAGCCAGGCATAGCCGCGCCCCAACCGATGCACCTGCAACTGGCCACGCTCGAGATAGGCATTGTTGATCGCCGTGATTTCGAGCTCGCCTCGAGCCGAGGGCCGAATCCTTGAGGCGATATCGACAACCTGGTTGTCGTAGAAATAAAGGCCGGTGACGGCCCAGTTGGATTTCGGCTTCTGTGGTTTTTCCTCAATCGTGAGCGCGGTTCCAGTGGTCTTGTCGAAGGACACCACGCCATAGCGCTCCGGATCCTCGACATGGTAGGCGAACACCGAAGCGCCGCTTTCGCGCGATGCCGCGGTGCGGCAAAGCTTGGACAATCCGTCGCCAAAATAGATGTTGTCGCCCAGTATCATCGAAACGCTGTCCGCGCCGATGAAATCGCGGCCGATAATGAACGCTTCCGCAAGCCCGTTGGGCTGCGGCTGCTCGGCGTAGGACAACTCAAGCCCGAATTCCGATCCATCGCCCAACAGCTCGCGGAAAACCGGCAGGTCCCGCGGCGTGGATATGACCAGAATCTCTCGAATCCCCGCAAGCATCAAAACGCTCAGCGGGTAATAGATCATCGGTTTGTCGTATACCGGGAGGATTTGCTTGGAGACCGCCAACGTTAGCGGATAAAGGCGCGTTCCACTGCCTCCAGCAAGGATAATTCCTTTCAAGAAACTCTCCTTGACATGCCTAAGTCCCCTCCCCTGACACAAGCCGCCCGTGCTTAGGTTTCATGCCGTGGCTTGTCAATCTGGTGCCCGACGAAGGGGCCGAGCGAGTGTCCCCGGCCCCCGCCAACCGCCCTTGCCTTGCCGGGCCCGAGGTCCTGGCCGGGACAAGCAGATTGTCTTCATCGTGATGGCCTACCTCGCCCATCTCGCGCCTTTGGTTCAGCCGCTCGGCAAAACCCTTGTGAAAGACGATCGCATTCAAATAGGCAAACGTCATCGCGAGTGCTGCGGTTCGCAAGGGATAGTCGACAAGAGAGTGAACGAGCAAAAACGACACCGACAGAAATGCAGCCTTCTGTAACGGCTCCCGGCGAATCCGGACCGACGAGGCGAAAAGCAATATGGCATACACAATCATTAACAAAACGACCGGTATGCCGCCCTCAAGTGCCAATTCGAGGTAGTCATTGTGGGCATGATTTACATAAGTTCTGAAAATCATTCCGGCTTTTTCGTATATCTGATAGACCTTCGGAAAGCTGCCGAAACCAACGCCAGTCACCCAGTTCTCTTTCATTCCATCGATCGTGGTGCGAGCAAACTCCGCCCTGCCGAAAGCCGGATCGACCACTTTCGCATCGATCTTCGCCCATGCGCCGATCGTGTAGACGGAAAGCCCGATGAAAACCGCAAGAATGCCATATCCGCCCGCCCTTGAGCGAGCGGACAGGAAGACAACTGATATCGCGGTGATCACCAGTCCGATCAGAATGCCGGCGCGCGAGCCGGCTGCCAGAAGAAGCAGCAAGAGCATCGTCAGCCCAAGCGATCCGGACAGAAAATGTCCACGGAACAAGCCATAATAGACCACGAATGGGATGGAGACGAAGAGCAAGGCCGAAAAGTGATTTTGATTGGCAAACAGGCCCGCATTGATCGTAAACGGCAGCAATCCTTCTATGGCGACGGTATCGGAGAGCGAATACTGGATCGCCGCGGCCAGGCCATTGCAGATGACGCCCATGAAAAAGAAGGGAACAAGGCCGTAGACCTCCTCGGTGCGCAGGCGGGTGACGCCGAGGAAAAATGCCGCGGCGGCGGCGAAATACAACATGCACTCGATCGTGCGCCCGACGCCGACGCTGACGAAGCGCGATTGCGTTTCACCATCCAGCCAGGGTCTGACAAGCAGCACCTCGGGCCGCAACCCGTCCAGCAAGGCCCCGGGCAGCGGAACGATCTGGAAGCAGAACACGGCTAGGCCGAGAGCAATCAGCCACAAGATCGCCCAGGGAATTGTTTGTCCGCTGGGCCGCGACAGGATGGCCGCGGCCGAGAGAATCGCCGCGATCTCGATCAGCGTTTCGGTGTAGAGGCTGCTCGCGGTGCCGCCGCCAATCAGCAGGGACAGGAAAAGAACCGACCCAAGCAGGTATTTGTCCCACTGCCCGGGCTGCCGTGACCGTGCTCTCACGACGACACCCTCTCGATGCTCAATCTGTGCATGACCAGCGTGCCGACGTATCGAAACCGCCAGCTCTCGGCAATTGCGGCTGTTTCCAGCCTCAGCAACTGTATCGGACACGCAGCCGGTCCGACGGTGAAATCCAGGCTCAGGCTTCGCCGGTTGAATGTGCCTTCCGGTATGTTGAAGCGCGCTATCTCGCTTGACGGGTCCGCGCATCTGACGGACCAGAACAGCTGCTTTGGCAGTTTGAGATTTGTTGCGGACACGGTCATGGACATCCGGTAAGAACCGGGGGGCAATTCGACATATTGCTGAAGCGCAGCGTTCTTGACCGGCGTGTTTAGAAATCGAACCGTCGCCCCGCTGTTGCTGTCGCTTTCACTTTCACCCGCGCCCTGCGATCCGGCAAAGGTGATCTCCAGCCCAGATCGGTCGTGTATCACCCAGTCGAACGGCTTGCCGCTGAAGAGCGGCTCGAAGCCGCCATTGAAGATATAGCCGCCCAGCTTCCGCTCCCGATCGGACAGGCTGAAAAGAAACAGCCGATAGGCCGGGCCGTAGTCCTTCTGCTTGATGTAACCGGTGATAACGGCGGACAATTCGCTGGATTTCGGGGGCGCATCCGTGCGTCCGAGATCGAGCAGCAGCTGGTTTGCAGGTCCCAGGCTTTGCGGGTTCTGGCCAAGGGCGAGAAAAAGCTTACCACGCCACGGCGCCTCTGCCTCCAGGGCTGCCAGCACGGCCTGATAGCCGTCGGAATTGGAAAGGATGGCAGGCCAGCCTGGGGCGATGGCCGAAAACTGGTCTGGCCACCGGCGCAGCAAGGTGTCGATCTCGCCCACGGCCCTCGCCAGATCGCCTGCCGCGATCGAGCGATCGATGGACCTCTGCAGCGCATGGATTTCAGTCTTGGACAGTTTTCGCGCCTGGTCGAAAAGTTCGAAAGCCTGGGCCTGTTCGCCTTGCCGATATCTGATCTCACCGATCAGGCTGTAGAGACGGGCGTCCGCGACATTGAAGCGAAGCGCATTCTTGGCCTTGGCGGCCAAGGCGCCGAGATCGACGCTCGTTTCGTTCAGCTCGCCGGCAATTTCGTCTATCAAGGCATCTGCGTTCAGCGGGTCCAGTGCCAGAGACACGCTCGGCGTTCCCTCCTCAAGGAGCCGACTTAGCCCGATCGACGAAGCCATCAACACCAGAACGGAGGCGACGAACCAAACGCTTGAACGCAGGAGATTTTGCATGAGAGGGCTGGCCTGCTCCGTCATCGACTTTGCCCTCAATCTTCGGCGTGCCCGCGCCATGTTCGTAATATTGGTAGTTCATGTATTTATAGGCGTAGTTGTAGTCGAACTTGTTCACCGCGAATTTCGACATTGCCGCCCCGATCACGTTCGCTCCGGCTGCGCGCAGGCGTTTCAGCGCCGTCTTGGCCGCCTTGCGCGTCACCTGGTTCGTGGAAATGACCACCAGTGTGCCCTCGGCAAGCCGGCTGAGAATGGGCGCATCGGACAGGCCGACGATCGGCGGAGCGTCGATGATGACGAGATCGAAACGCTTGCCGAGATTGGTGACGATCAGCGCCATCTTCGGCGATGAAAGCAGATCCGCAGGGTTGGGCGGGATCGTTCCGGACGTCAGCACGGTCACGTTGGGATATTTGGTCGTCCTGAATATGCCCGCCACATCTTCCTTGCGCACGGTATTCGTCAGGAGATTGCTCAACCCGATCGCGTTGTCGAGACCGAACAGCCGATGAAGATTCGGTTTGCGCAGATCGCCGTCGATAAGCAAGACCTTCGCACCGAGGGCGGCGAAATCCTGGCCGAGCTTGAACGAGGTCGTCGACTTGCCTTCGGAAGGCTCGGAGCTGGTCACCAGCAGCGAACGCGGCGCGCCCTCCGCGCCGGAGAATTGCAGCGACGTTCGCAGCGAACGATAAGCTTCCGATAGCCCGGACTTCTGGTCGGCGATGCTGGCCGTCAGTTCGCGGTCACCGACGAGCGGCAGGATGCCGAGCATGGCCAGCCCCAGCTCCCTTTCGACCTGCTCGGGGTTGGTGAAGGTGTTGTTCAGCAGCTCGATGATGTAGATGATCGATGCAGTGAGAGCCATGAACAGCGCTAGCGCGATCGCCAGATTGATGATCAGGCGCGGAGAATAGGGACTTACGGGCAGGGTCGCGAAATCGACGATGGCTGCGCTTTGCGTTTTGAGCTCGGAGCTGACGCCTACTTCATTCAGCTTGGTGATGAGGCTGTCATATTGCGACCGGTTGGAATCGACCTCGCGCTTGAGGATGGTGTATTTTATGTTCTTGTCATTGAAGACGACCTGCTGCTTTTCCATCTCGGCGAGCTTGGATTTGAGGTCGGCTTCCTTGTTCTGTGCTTCCTGGTACTTCAGGCGCAGCGAATCGGTTATCGCCAGGACGCCGTTATTATAGAGCCGCGTCAGCTCCTTGATCTGCGACTGGAGTTGCTGCATCTCCGGAAAGCCAGGCTTCAGAATGCTCAGTTTCTGTTGATATTGGCTCTTGAGGTCCGCGAGTTTTTCGCTGAGTTTTTGTAAGCCATCACTCTCCAGAACCGGCGACAGGCTGGAGCCTCGCCCCTTGTCTATCTGGTCCACGACGCGACCGGCATCAAGACGATCCTGGATAGCGGTCGCGAGCGCTGTGTTCAGCGCCTCGATGTTCAATCCGATCAGCGATTTGTCGTCGCCGGTGACGGTGATGCCGGCATCCTTCGCATAGGCGACCAGCTCCTCCTCAGACTTCTGCAGCTTCTGCTTGACCTGCAGGACCTGTTCCTGGATGAACTGTCTCGCCAGATCGGACGTCTCGCTGGTCTGGTCGAGACGTTGATCGATAAAACTCTGCGCGACCTGGTTGGCGACGTCGCTTGCGTATCTGGGCTTCTGGTCGATGAAGGTGATCGACAGCAAGCTGGTGTTGGTCACAAGGTTGACCGTCAGATCCTTCAGAACGCGCTTGATCGCCATTGCCTCTCGCTCTTCGGGGGTCTTTTCCTGGATCGAAGGCGATTTGGAAATTCCGAATGCACGGTAGAGGATGTTGCTGAGCGAGAAGCTCGGGGTTGGGAACAGGAAATCCGGTTTTTCGGAGAGCCCCAGCTGAAACACGACGCGCTGGGCCAGCGCACGGCTCTTCAGTTTCTCGCGAGCGGTCAGAAACGCGCGTAAGTCGCTGTTTTCGGAAACCACTTCGATGTCCTGAAAAACCTTTGCCGAAGGGACCAGGACTTCCAGCTGTGTCGTTGCCTGATATTTCGGCGTCTGCATCATTGTCACTATGATACCGGCAACTAGGCCAGCCACCGCCATCATGACAATCAGCCAGCGATATTGCACGACATAGAAAAGCAGCTTGAGCGGATTGAATCTCTCGTCGTGAGCGGCATAGTCTCGACCGTAAGGACTATAATTCTGCGCCCCGTCATAATAGAGGTCCGCGGACAAAGCCTGGCCATGTCGAGGACCGGCGATTTGGGGCTGCCTGTTGCGATCGAGCATGCGCGAGGTGATCCTGGTTGTCCGTACCCTGGCCGGCCAGGCCTCCCTTACGGAATGACCGCAATTCGGGCCGCGCTCGACGCGAGGCCCAGGGCATCCTTCAAATTGTTCATTGCGATTTTCGACTTCGAAGCGAAAACCACGACCACGTCGCCGCCATAGATACGCGGGTTGCGATTCTTGCCGGCGCGGATTTCCTCGACATTGTAGTTTGCGACCAGCTTGTTTTGACCGACATTGCGGTAGACGAAGACCTTGCCGGCATCGCCGATGGCGTTGAAGCCTCCGGCAAGGGCGATCGCATCCAGCAAGGAGGCGCTGCTGGACACCGGATAGATGCCGGCCCTGTTGACCTCACCGTCGACCGTGATGCGCTGGCCTATCGATTCCTTGACGAAAATCGTCACATCCGGCGATTGCAGATATTTTGCGCCATAGGCTGTCTCGATATCCTTTTCGAGCTGGCGGACCGTCTTGCCGGCCGCTGTCATCGTCCCGATAAGCGGAAGGGAAATCTGGCCGCCGGCGTCCACCTGAACCGTCCTGTTCAGGTTGTCGACCTGGAATACGCTGACTTCGAGTACATCGTTGGCAGACAGCGGCTGCTCGCTGCCGTTTTGTGTATTCTGCGGTGCCGGCAGATCCTTCACCATCTGTAGCGCGCCGCCCCCGGCAAGCGCCGTTGAGGACGATGTCGGCTGCAGCGCATCGACAGAGCCCGTGGACGATGATGAACTGCTCGCGCAAGCAGAGAGGGCGAGCAATACAAGCAGTGCCGGCATCCCCGCGCCACTTCCCCCGAGATCGAGAATGCCCATCACAGAGCCCCACTCTTGAACAGCTTGGGCAGTCCATCGAAATGGCCCGCACAGCTGGCTCCCGGCTTCTTCGCTCGTTTTTCCAATGGCGTGAGCAACTGGTTCTGCACTATCGCGCCCGAGCTTGCGCAAACCGGCGAGACCAGACCTTGGCTAGCGGCTGACTGCGTCGTCGTCATCCTGTAATCCAATAGCCAGTGCGGCACCGCCACCAACCGCGCCGGCGCCCAACAGCACCGGCAAAATGCCGGGCCCGGAATTGGCAGGTCCGGTAGCAGCTTCCTGCGCATCAAGCGAGACGCACATACCGCCTTGCACCGGATCGATGCTGACGGTCGCGTTGGCCGGAACATCAAGCGCGCAATTGGCGCCGATGGCCAAAGAAGCCGATGCTTGCGGCCCGGTCATGATGCGCGCGCCTGGATAAATCGGCGCTCCCGCGCCCACCCCGGCGTAACCGCCGGCCTGCGACATCTGCACATCACCCCGGACTTGGGTGAACTGGCCGACAATGCCAGACACGGGCGCAGCGGCCAGGCACGAACATGTCTGTGCCGACTGGGCAACAGCATCAGACGCTGTAAACCAGGCACCTCCCCCGGCGAGCGTGATAAAAGCGAAGACAACCCCAACCCGATGATGCCCGGTCATTTCTACCCCCCTTCGAACCAACGACCCGCCCCCGGAACGGATCGCTTACGCACCCCTTCGATCAACAACACTCAAAGAACTCACCAGCACTCACGGTGGTCCGCCCCTCAGCGACTGACCGCTTTGTCGTCATCCTGCGTCGCCGCCAACACACCGCTGGTGACAAGCGCACCGGCGAAAATCCCTTCGGGCAGGCCAAACCCACTTGTGCCACCGGACGGCTGGATGGCCGCCGTCCGTTCTGAACCCACGAGTTTCAGACAGATGTTGCCGCCCACGCGTGAAACATCCAGACTGGAATTCGCCGGTACATTCATGTTGCAGCCGCCAACAAGTACGGATGCCGAACCCTCGGTACCGACTACCACCCGACTGCCAAGGCCGAGAGTGCTCCCCGCCTTTGCAGGACCATAGCCGACCGACTGCGAGACCATCACCTCGCCATCGGCGGAACGAATGGATCCAATCGCACTCGCCGGGCCGCGATAGGCGGCAGCGCAGCTGCAGGATACGTCCTGGGCGAAAGATGAAACCGAAGTGAAACCGCTCGCGGCAACCAACGCGCTCACTGCGGTTCTAATGATGACATTCATCCGCTTCGCCTTTCCTTCAAATCATCCCGGATATGCCAGATCAAAAGGTGTGACATCAGCGCCTAACATTTTTTTGCCACAATTCCAACCCGTGTCGCACGATGCGGAGAAGTTTGACCTGAACAACACGTCATTTTAGCAATTACGTATAAATAATCCCGAGCTGTCGGCGATGGATGTCTGGCCCTCCAAAGAGAAGTTACGATTCCCTTTTCATGCTGATTACACCGAGCCAACTTGATCAAGGCCGAGCACCCTCGAAAGCTGAGTCCCGATCTGCAATGCAGCAAGACAAGCTTAGCGCCGCTCGAACTTCAACCGCGTTCAACTACACGCCGGCCCGGTTCATCGCATGGCGAGGCATTGAGCTTCCCTATCTGCGTCATGTAGCACTCTATGACGATCCGTTCCGAAAACTGCCGCTCCACTTTGCTTCGGCTCTCCATACCCATCCTGTTCCTGGATGCGGCGTCCATCGTTGCGAATTCGAGCATCTTGCTTGCGAGGTCGCCTGCGTCTTTCACCTTGCACAGCAGGCCGTTGACGCCGTGGTCCACCACCTCCCTGCAGCCGGGCACATCTGACGCGATCAGCGGCTTGCCCATCGCGGCTGCTTCCAGCAGCGAGCGCGGCGTTCCTTCCCTGTAGGAGGGCAAGACGACGCAATCGGCCGCGTCCAGGAAGGGACGGACGTCGTCGGTGGTTCCGAGATACTCGACCAGGCCTTCGCCTGCCCATCGCTCGACCTGCGCACGGCTGACCGCTGTGCGGTTCTCGACATCGAGGAATCCAAGAAGCTGGAAGCGCGCGCCGGGCATGTTGCGGCGCATCTCACGAGCTGCCTCGACGAACTCGCCCACGCCCTTGTCCCAGAGAAGCCTGGCCACCAGCAGAAAGACGATCGCGCCGGACGATTGGCTTTGGCGGGGCGCCGGAGAGAAGCGAATAAGGTCGACCCCGGAGCCCGGCAGCAGCGCGGTCAGTTCCTTGCGGACCAGGCGCTCGCCGACGAACAGCATCCTGTCGTCGTCATTCTGAAAGAAGACTATTTTCGAACGGGCCAACGCCAGCCGGTACAGGACCTTGGCAATTTTCTGGAGAAGGCCGCCACGGACGAAAACCGTGCCGAGCCCTGAAACATTGTTTATGACCGGGATGCCATTGAGGTTTGCCGCCAGCGATCCGAACACGTTGGGCTTGATGGTGAAGCCGACAAACGCCAGCGGCCTCTCGCGGCGCAGCAGGCGCCAGTAGCGCCACAGAAGCACCATGTCGCGAAACGGCGAGGTGCCGGAATTATCCATCTCGATTTCGACATACCGGCAGCCCATCGGCGGGATCAGGCGCGAATACTCGTCCCTGGGCGCCGCAACCACCACTTCATAGCCCCGCCCTTGCAGCGCCTCGATGAGGCCTTTGCGGAAATTGACGACATTCCAGGACGTGTTGATGGAGATGATTATCTTTCTTCCGATCCCAAGCATCGTCCCCGCCTCCCAATGCCGTTTCGCTCACCGTCTTGTATGCAGTCGTGCCCTGCCCGGCCCAAAGGTCTCGAACAGCCGCAAGATCTCGTCGTCACTGGCGAGCGATGAGATGCGGGCGAAGCAGGCGTCCCTTGCAGGCCCCAGATCCTGTGGCCGAGCGATCAGCCTCGCGACCGCGCGTGCGATGTCTTGCGGATCGTCGGGGTTGAAATCGAAAGCGGCCCCCTCGGGCATGTAGTGCCTCGTGCCGCTGTCTCGCGACATCAGCACGGCACATCCCGCCCAGGACGCCTCGATGGGAGACACCGCCGCGGGTTCAGCCCGCGAGGGCAGTATCAAGAGATCATGACCGGAGAAGACCGAGATCATGTCGTCATGGGCAATGTTGTTTTGAAACCGAAGCCTGTCCGCCACGCCAAGCGCCTGAGCCTCGCGCCGCAAGGCCTGACAAAAAGCCGTGTCGGCATTCGTTGCCTCCTCGCCGCAGAATGTCAGGGAGAAGGGCATGGATGAAATCGCGGACAACGCCCTCAGAAGCAAACTGTGCCCCTTGCGCTCCCGGTATTTTGCCACCATCAGGATTCGAGGCGGCCACTGCAATGGCCTGCTTTCCAGGCCTTCGATCCGGGCCGGCTCGAAAGGGCTCCCGAATGGCAGGGACATGGCATCGCCGACCCTGAGCGGGCCAGGGTTCGGTGAGAGCCGCGAGGTGAAATGCGGAATGCCCAGCCCCTGAAAGATGGCTCTTCGAACCCAAGTGCCACTCCATGCGCGGGGCTTGGCGTCCTCCTGGTCGTAGATGACCAGTCTGCGCCCTTGCAGGATTGAACAGAGTGCCGCGACCCTGCAAAACCATCGCGTCACTCCGCGGATGATCACCACGTCGGGGTCTTCGGCCTGCAAACGCCTCCAGTAGGAAAAGACGCCGGGAAAGGAAAAAGGCGAATTCGGAATGTTGCTCGAGCGCCGACGCATGATCATCCGCGACAGCGCGGATGGAGCCATCACGTTGGGAGAAACAAGAGCGTGATTCTCGGTGACGCTCGTTTCGACTACGTCGACCGCAACATGGTGCCCCGCCGAAGTCAGAATGCGAACCCAGGGTGCCGCATTGGTGTGGTATCTTGGCAGGCAAAACAGGTATCTCAAAACATCAGCCTTCAGATATCTTCCGCCGGGCGGATCCGCTTTTTCAACAATAGATGCGAAACCACCATCATCGCTGCATAAACCGCCGCCGATACCAGCAAGCCGGCCCAGGCGATGCCTGAAATTCCGATCCATCCGGACAAAGCCAGGCAAAGCGGAACATAGATGGCGATCGCCAGCGCCGTGATTTTCAAAAGCGGCTTCGTCCCGGCCAGGACCTGGATCAACGGATTGAGATGCATTCCAGCCAGGCCGAAGCATTCTGAAGCGAACAGAATGGCAAAGAGCAGCGAAGCTTCGGCGTAGGCCGAACCGCCAGCCAGAAGGACGATGGGGTTTTGCAGCAACACCCCCCCAACCGCCATGCCGGCGGCGGCGCATGCCGAAACCACGGTGATGCGGGCGTTCAAGCGGTATAGACGAGAAGAAGGCTCTTGCTTCGACAGTTTCGCGATTTCGGGAAAGATCACCTGGTTCAAGGGACCGGTCAGCCGGGAAACCATCGTCGCCAGGCGCGATGCGAGCGAATAAGAGCCCGCGGCGACCTCTCCCAGCAGGCCCGCGACAAGGAACAATGCGAGATGCCGCCTGGCGCTCACAAGCGTCGAGAGCAGACTGGTCCCCGTGGCCATGGCAAGAAACGCCCAGAAGAAACGGCGTTTGGACCGGGAGCGAAGCGGGTTGAGCAGTTCGATGTGCTCCTGCCTGGTATAGAGCAGCATGCGAACGAACAGCGTCAGGTTGTAGAATGCGCCGACCGCTGCCAGCACGATTACATAGGCCGGCAATGAGGCATCGAGGATCCAAAGGACGAGAGAGGCAACCACCACGGCAACCCCTTGCATGAGTTGATTGCCGGCAATGACGTCGTACCGGCCGTTCAGCCGAAGCACACCTTTCGGCGTACCCGAAAGACTCGCCAACAAGGTGAGGCTGTAGATAATCGCCAGAAGGCGATTATCCCGCGACACGCCAACAGCTTCTCCAAACAGCAAGATCCCGCCTATCGCCAGGACCGTGGCGAGAAGGGCGGCTGAAACATCGAGGGCAATTCCGCAAGATGCCGCCGGTCCCAGACGCAAAGGCGACCTCGCGCACAGCCTGATCACGGGCTGCCAGCTCTCGAACGTGCATAGGCCGGAAACGAACGCCACATAGGCCTGAATTACGGCGAGTGTGCCAAAATTCCCCGGACCCAGCGACCGTGCGTTGAGCGCCAGTGCAAGGATGGAGCACAACGCGGCCACTCCGCTTGCGGACGTCGTAAACGTAACGTCGCGGGCAATCCGCCGCGCGCGCATCCATCCGGAAGGCTTGGCGACCGCCGTCACGTCCTCAGCCATTGTCTCGGCGCAAGGCCCGCGCCCCCTGCGGCATCACCTCGGCGGGGGCCGGTGGAAAACACTTCCGGTGCACATAAACCAAGCCAAAAATGAAAAGCGCAACGAGAACGGCTCGCTTGGCGGAGATGAAGGCGCCAAGCAGCTCCTTGCGCTGGATGTAGAATGCGAGATGGACGATGGCCACGATCAGCCCGGCCTTGAGCGTCGCGCTGCGCACATTGCGGATTATCGCCTCGACGGCAACACACACGAGCGACAGAATGACAACGAGCAGCGGAAATCCGGCATACCCGAAATTGGCAAAGAACTCCGCCCAGATGTTTGCAGCGACGCCACCACTGTAACCCGGAAATAGGAACGGCTGAACCTGCTCGTTGTAGGTGCATCCGTCCTTGCCAAAGGCCGTATCCGAGAACGGAAACAGAGAAAGAGGCACCAGCCAAAGATTCGAGCACGGCAAGGTGTAGTCATATTTCACGACCAGATCCAGGTGAGCCAATGTCACGAACTGCTCCAGCCCCACGAGAGCGGAATCGGACAATTGGTCGAATTGTATTTTCTGACCTACAAGTTCAAAATTTCCTGCTTTTATTGCTGCATATACTGCCTTGTACACTGCAAGAAAAAAGAATGCGCCAATTCCTCCAATTATGTATCTTTTCCTGATCAAAAGCAGGGAAATGTTCCTGTACCTTATGTACAAACAAGCTAAAATCGCGATGGCAACCGAAGAGCGATGCCCGATATAGAGCGTAAGCATCAGTCCCAGGCAGCTCAAGATGATGACCAGCCTGGATTTCTTCCACCCCGACAGGGCTCCGAACACCATGCCGATGATGCAGCTGTTGTAAAATACATACTGGATCCGCCCGGTAGATGACAAAACATCGGCCTTTGAGGCCGAAAAAAGTGCCGGATTTGCTATCGAAATCCCACCGAACACCACCAGCATCACAATTATTACGATCGACTCTCCCCGAACGTCGCCTTCGACTTCGAAATCTTGACGCCTTGGCATGAAGACCAGCATCGCGGCAGCAATGCAAGAAAGAGAAAGCGCAATGGCATATCCAGTGCCCGCGTCATATATGAAATCGTACTTCCTTCTGCCGACATCAACATACTGAAATCCCCCGGTGACGAATGGCACAAAGTAGACCAAGCTCGACAAAAGCAACAACATTTGCGGCGTGAGCGCAAATGGCGAAACAAAATAATCTCGTTTGAGGTGCTTCACTTTCGTTCCATCGCCATCTGAATATTCGTATTGTTCTCACCCCTTAGCGGCCCAGGGACGATTTCTCCCACAGCAAGCCATACGAGTGCGCCATCCGCTCAAGCGAGAAATCCGCAGCGATGCGGTCGCGACATGCTTGCCGCCTGCTCGCCCAAGACCGGGTATCCTGAATTTCCGAAACCATAATCTCGATGGAACGCGATAACGCGTCAGGGTTCCGCGGCGGAACGATCAATCCCGTGTTGCCGACAAGCATCGCGATGTCCCCGACGTCCGTTGCCACGCATGGCGTGCCGCATGCCATCGCCTCAGCAACCACGTTCGGAAAGGCTTCGCTGCTGGAGGCCAGCACATGAATGTCGAATGCATTCATCAAACCGGCAATGTCGTCGCTCGGCCCAAGAAGCTTCACCTTGTGGCGAACATCGTAGCGCTCCAACAGCACGGCAAGCGCAGTGTTTTCAGCCGTCATACCCGGGCCGGCAAGAACACATTTGAAGGGAAGGCTCTTGTGCATCGACAGCCTGGACAGGGCAGCGAAGAGATTCTGGTGGTCCTTGTCGGGATGCCAGCGAGCGACGTTTCCGATAACGAACTGGCCATCACCTATCGACCAATCCCGACGGAGCCGCGCGCGCGCCCGGTCGTCCGGCTCGAACACGGCCAGATCGTAGCCATTCGGTATGATCGTCCAGTTCGAGCTCGAATATCCTGCATGGATGTGGCGCTGCGACGCGTTTTGCGAGCAACTGACAATCCGAGCCGGGATGATACCGGATATGAGAGCGCATATCCTGTCCACTGTCCTGGTCGTAAAGGAGGCCGCCCGCGGATCCAGTCCGCAATTGTGCATCCCCCAAAGAACCGGACTGATGCCGCCAAGCCGCGCCAGGACGCCTCCGACGAGGTTGGCGTGATACATCCAGCACTGAACCACGTCCGGCCGATAGGTCGAGAACACGCGCCTGAGCGAGGCGAGCCCCTTGAGACTCAACCTTCCCTTTGGCATCGCCAGGCAGGCGAGCGGTATTTTGGCCGCGCGAAGCAACGGGCCATATTTACCGTCACCCGAAAGCGAGACGACAAAATGGGAATGGCTGCGCTCGGCCGTGCACAGGCGGTATAGCGCTGCCTCGGCGCCGCCGTTCTCAAGTCCGGTGATGACGTGCAGGATCTTAATACGACCGCTCCTTCCCCACGGCGTTCGTGGGATCGACACCCATCGCGAGCAGGTAGGCGTCGGCCACCTTTTCGACACTGAAATCCCGCGCCCGACGCCTGACGTCCGGAGGATCAGCTTCATCAAGGGCGACCATCACTTCTGCCGCAAAACCCTGGGCATCTCCGACCGCGGCGAGACGCCCCCACTTGCCGTCCTCCAGAATCTCGGCCGGACCGCTTTCGCAGTTGGTGCTCACCACGTTGGTCCCGCAAGCCATTGCTTCGATGATCGTGTTTGGAAATCCCTCCCTGCGGGAGGATTGAAGAAACAACGCTGCCCGCCGCATCCACGGATACGGATTCTTCGAAAAGCCGACCAGAGCGACCGAAGAATTCAGCTCGAGTTCGTCGATCAGGGTTTGAAGCGATCCCCGCAGCGGTCCTTCCCCGACAATGGCCAATTTGACGGGCCTCTTCGTCGCAATCCGCGCGAAGCTGCTTATGAGCGTGGCATGGTCTTTTGCGAAATCAAGCCGCCCAACGGCCACCAGCAAGACCCTGCCATCCTCGACCGCGAAGGGGTGATCGAGCGGCTCATCCGCCTGCTCTTCAACATGTTTGATGTCCAGCGGATTGTAGATCGTTTTGACGGAACTCCGGTGGACCCCGATGCTCTGGATCAGGTCTTCCGCGACGCCATGCGATACAGTGATGATCGTGTCGGCACGACCATAGGTCAGCCGCATGAGGAATGGCAGGAACTTCTCACGAACCAGCTTAGTATCGGCGACGGTCCTGGAAAGATTGCTCCTTTCGGATATCACGATCGGTGTCCGGCGCAGCGAGAGCATGGACGAGACGATGCCAACGATATTGGCATGGGGTAACGCCGTCAGCATCACCCGCGGCTGCTCCCGCCTCAAATACCGGATCAAAGCCAATACGGAAAACAGCAACCGCGAGGCCCGGAGGTCCTGTATCCTTATCGTCTTCGGAACCAAAGCGAGATACTCGCCCGTCGCACACCCAAGCACCAGATCGATCGGCAAGCCGCGCCGGCCAAATTCGCTGGCCAGGGTGAGCATTGCCCGCTCGGTGCCGCCAGCACGAAGAGAGGGAATGAAGATAGCAATCCGAGCTGCTGGGTTGCCTGGCGATCTCTTGTCTTGGCGCGTGCACATCACTCGGTTCGCCACCTTTCCTGGCCGGTCACGGCGAAAGCTTTTTGCTTGCGCCTGACCGTGCGCGATGAGCGATGCTCCACCCGGATACCAGGGAGACAGCCCGTCGCGTTCGGGTCCACCAAAGCGGAGAATATCCTCGGGTGATCAATGTCTTCGCCGAAAGACATAGGCGTAGGTTTCGGCCGCATCCTTCCCAATGAGAAGCGCCGAGAGACCTAGCCAGAGGCGCCAGACAAGGAAGGCCGGCACGAAAGCGTAGAAGTATGAACTCCTCCAGAACAGATGACGCTGGACAAGCTCCAGGCCATTTTGCGCTGCGATCCTTTCCACCTCGCTCGGCAGGCATCTGTCATAGAAGGCTGGGAAGCCGTCGTGCCCTCTGCCCTTGTCGGGATAGACCGCAAACAGCAGGCGACGCTTGATCGCCTCGGGCAAGACCCGATTGAGCCTGGCGAAAACGGCGTTGCGTGAAGGCGAGAAAATGGCGACCGTGCCGCCGGGCCTTACGCAGCTGGCAATGCCGCGAAATGCGCCTTCGCCGTCGCGGACGTGCTCCAGAGTGGCCTGGCATATGACCAGATCGGCATCTCCCTTCCCCCTGAACGAGGTAAGATCCGCCTCGATCCGCTCGTCATAGATCTCGCCCGGAGCCTTCGACAGTTCCTTGGCATCGCGGTCCACCCCGACGACAACCAGCCCCAGACGACGCTTCTCGGCTAGGCTTACAAGCGGCCTTGCTCCTCCGCCCAGATCATAGACCAGTGCGTTAGGTGTAAAGAGCACCGGTGCGATTTCCGCAGCAAAGGCGTGGTTGCCATCCACGCGCAGCCGTAGCGGCAAGGCTCGGTCCAGACATTCTGAGACCGCCACGTTCGTGCGAACAAAGCCCCGCAGCAACGACGCTATCCCGTCATCGATTTCGTGGACAAGACGTGACCTCCCCCCTACCTCCGCTCAAAATAGGCCTGGTACCATTCGACGAACCGCCCGACGCCCTCCGTCACGGACGTGCCGGGACGATAGCCGACCGCCGCCTGCAGCGCCGAAGTATCGGCAAAAGTGTCAGGCACGTCTCCGGCCTGCAGCGGCAAGAGCTCCACGATGGCCTTGCGGCCAAGCGCGTTTTCAAGCGCCTCGACATAGGCGGTCAGCTTCACCGGGTTGTTGTTGCCGATGTTGAAAATGCGCCAAGGCGCGCTGCTCGTCGCAGGATCCGGATTATCGGAATCCCAGGCGGGGTTAGCCGCGGCGGGGCTGTCGCTGGCGCGGATCACGCCTTCGGCGATATCTTCGACATAGGTGAAGTCGCGTGTATGATTGCCGTTGTTGAACAGCTTGATCGGCTCGCCGGCCAGGATGTTCCTGGTGAACAGGAACAGCGCCATGTCGGGACGTCCCCAAGGGCCGTACACTGTGAAGAAACGCAAGCCCGTGGTCGGCAGCCCGAACAGGTGGCTGTAGCTGTGCGCCATCAGCTCGTTGGCGCGCTTGGTTGCGGCGTAGAACTGCAGCGGATGGTCGGCCGGGCGATGCTCGGAAAACGGCATGTCGGTATTGGCGCCATAGACGCTCGACGTGCTGGCATAGGTCAGGTGGCCGACACGACTGTTGCGGCAGGCCTCCAGCATATTGGCGTAGGCGACAATGTTGCTCTCGACATAGGCGTGCGGGTTTTCAAGGCTGTAGCGGACGCCGGCCTGGGCGGCGAGATGGATCACCCTGTCGAAGGCGTGATCGGCAAAGCAGCCGTCCACCACGTTTCGCTCTGCGAGATTACCGTGGATGAAATGGTAGCCCGCATTGGTGTTGCGGCTTGCTTCGGCCAAAAGCCGCAGCCGCGCCTGCTTGATCTGCGGATCATAGTAGTCGTTGATGCTGTCTATGCCGACGACCTCGTCGCCACGTTCCAGCAGCCGCCTGGCGACGTGATAGCCTATGAAGCCGGCAGCGCCGGTGACCAGAACCTTCATCAGAACCGCCCGTCCGTAACATCCCTGGGGAATAGACCTTTGATGTCGTAGACGACGCTAGGGTCCTTGCAAAGCGCCCGAAGACCGGCAACGCCCAGGGTGTGAAACTGCCCGTGCCCCACGGCGACGACAACGCCATCGTAACGCGCGGCGGGCATCTCTTTAACGCTCGTTACGCCAAAGGCGCGCGCGCATTCCTGCGCATCGACCCAAGGATCCCAGATATCGATGCCGGCATTGTACTGCCTCAGCTGCGCGACAATGTCGGCGACCTTGGAGTTTCTCAGGTCCGGACAGTTTTCCTTGAAGGCCGCGCCCATGACCAGAATCCGGCTGCCAACGACAGGTATGCCCTTGCGCATCATAAGGCGGGCCGTCTGGTCCGCTGCATGCCGGCCCATGCCGTCGTTGATGCGGCGACCGGCAAGAATCACCTCGGGATGATAGCCGAGTTCTTGAGCCTTGTGGGTCAGATAATAGGGATCGACGCCTATGCAGTGGCCGCCGACGAGACCAGGGCTGAAGCGCAGGAAATTCCATTTGGTGCCGGCCGCTTCCAGCACCTCCGACGTGTCGATGCCCAGTTTGCCGAAGATCAGCGACAATTCGTTCATCAAGGCGATATTGAGATCGCGTTGCGTGTTCTCGATGACCTTGGCTGCCTCGGCGACCGCGATGCTCGAGGCACGGTGCGTGCCGGCGGGAACGATCGAGGCATAGAGCGCGTCGATAGCGTCCGCCACCTCCGGCGTGGAGCCGCTGGTCACCTTGACGATCGTCTGCAGCCGGTGCTCGCGGTCGCCGGGGTTGATGCGCTCAGGACTGTAGCCCAGGAAGAAGTCTTCGTTGTAGCGCAGACCGGAATGTTTCTCGATCAGCGGCGCACACACCTCTTGCGTACAGCCGGGATAGACGGTCGATTCAAAGATTACCACCGCACCGGGGGAGATCACCTCGCCGACCGTGGCGGACGCCATGACAAGGGGTTTCAGGTCCGGCCGGTTGGCCCTGTCGATCGGAGTGGGGACAGTGACGATGAAAACTCCGCAATCCCGCAGATCGGCCTTGTCGCTGGTGAACCGCAGCCGCGTGGCGGCGTCGATTTCATCTCTGCTGGCCTCAAGCGTGTGATCTTCGCCACGCCTCAGCGCATCCACGCGCGATTGGCTGATGTCGAAGCCGACGACGTCCCTGATCGCTCCGAGGGCCACCGCCAGCGGCAAACCCACATAGCCAAGCCCGATGACAGCTATTTTCCTGGAGCCGAGGTCCATTTGCTTCCTGTCCGGCAAGCCTTAATCAGCCACGGCCTCCGCTATCGCGCACCATGGCCGGTAATCATCGTCTTGATGGTTCTGAGGGTGATGAGAACATCAAGCCAAGGCGAGAAGTTCTTTATGTAGTAAAAATCGTAGTGTAATTTCTCCATCACATCGTCGACCGCCGCAACATGCCCCTGGTTTACTTGCGCCCACCCGCTCACACCTGGCCTGACGATGTGCCGGTAGCGATAGAACGGCAATTCCGCCTCATACCAGTGCGACAGGACGACAGCCTCGGGCCGTGGCCCGATCCAGCTCATTTCGCCGCGCAGGATGTTGATGGCCTGCGGCAGCTCGTCGATCCTGAACTTGCGTAAAAAACGCCCTATCCGGGTGATGCGATCGTCGTCACGTTTCGTGATCGCCTTGTCCTTGTCGCTGCCAATGCCGGCTTGCTGCCTCATCGAGCGAAACTTGTAGACCGTGTAGGTCCGGCCCCTGTAGCCAATGCGGGGCTGGCGAAACAGCACCGGGCCCTCCGAGTCCAGCCGGATCAGCAGCGCGATCAGCACCACGAAGGGTGAAAGAGCCACGACCATGACAAGCGCGGAGATCCAGTCGATTGCCTGCTTGATCTTGAGATAGGCCTGGTTCGGATTGAGCGAGCCGAGCGTGTTTTCCGACAGGTGTTCGATCTCGACGCGGCCGGTCAGCGACTCGCTGACCTGCTTGACGTGGTAGACCGGCGTGCCCGACAGAGCCCGGTCCGCGATGTATCGTTCCCATTCGGCGTCAAGGTCGGCCCGCAGATCGACAACCACGCCATTCGCCCGTTCGATGACGGTGCCAGGCGAAGTGATCCAGAACCAGTGCACTCCTGGCAGTGTCCTTAGGCGCTCTACGTCCCCGCCGGGAATGACGACCAGCCGGTACGGCTCGAGATGCCGCGTTATGAGGCTCAGGCCAAAATACCAGAGCGTGGACTGGGTGAAGCTGGCAGCCGCCTGAAACCGGCTGTACTCGAAACGAAAAAAGAAAATAGTCAGGAAAACAAGCCCGTAGGACAGCACAAACGTCGGCAGGATGTAGCTGGCAGCGGCCACGCCGGGGAAATTCCCGATACGCCGATAGGCAAGGAAGCCTGCTACATGCGCAATGACCGCGGCAGCGACGGTTACCTGGAGATTGGCGACGTAGACCGCATCGGGTTTGAAGGCGATCCGGATGAGGGCCGGCGCGACGATCGCGAACGTCAGTCCGCCAATAAGTTGAAAGCGAATTCTGAACAGGAAGTGCCGGCTTCCGACAAGAGTTGATGTTGCGACATTCAACTTCTTCCCCCCTCGAAGCTGCCATGTCCGCGATTGCCATGGCAATAATGCGCTTGGCTTGGCCGTTCCTTCGCAAAGCGAAATCGGGCCTGTCGTTACTGGCTGTTCGACTCAGTCGAAGATCAAGAGCTACGACACTGTAACGATACCAGCAAGTATCTATTTACACTGTAGCAATCGGCAGGATTTTTTATCAATCGCGTCGCTGAATGCGGTTTAAAAGCTATCGCTAATAGATAGGCTTACTGCCGGCCATCGAGAATGTCTGGACGCATGAAGGTAAATGGATGTTCGTATCTCTGGTGACTGGCTGGCTGCTTGGGCAGGACCTGCCAGTCAAATCTGTCCGACCCGGACCAACGACCAGGTACTTCCCCGGAACCTCGTTTAAATTCAGGAGCGCTTCAGCAGCGACCAGACGGCGGGCACCAGGCTTGCGGCCAGAGCAACCTTGATCAGATCACCGACGATGAACGGCACGACGCCGAACTGCCAGGATTTTTCCGGACCGATGAGCATCGCCAGCCAGGCAAAGCCCATGGCCATCATGACGAACTCGGCAACCAGCATCGCGTTGAAAAGCTTGATCGGATGGCGATCCCAGCCGCGATCGGCGGCCCAGCCGGCGATCGCCGCCATGACCACGAAGCCGGCGAGATAGCCGCCGGTCGAGCCGAGCATGTAGGCAATGCCGATTCCCTTTTCCGGCGTGCTCTGGAAGACCGGGAAGCCCATCGCGCCCTCGGCCATATAGAGCAGCAGGGTGGCGACGCCGAGCCGCAGGCCGAAAGCGGCCCCGATCAGCAGGACGGCGAGCGTCTGCATCGAAATATCGACGGGCCCCAGAACCACCTTGGTCTTGGCCGACAGGGTCAGGAGCAATGTCCCGGCTATCGCCAGGAAGAACTGCGTTGCCAGCCGCGCCGCGCCATCTTGCGGCAGAGCCAGAGAAACAAGCGGGCGCATCGTCGTTGCAGTTGCCATGGTCTTCCCCATCCGAGTGCCGCCATCCGATGATCGCGGTCTTGCGTTTTCCTATATTGGCTTGCGTGCTATGCGGCAATCGGTTTTGCCATTCCCGCAACAGGCATCGACACCGCCATGGCCCTCGAATTCGATACCAGCTTCGATCCCTGCTACGGCGGGGGCGTCAGCGTCGCGCACGACGTGCAGCGCGTCACGGCCCGAAATCCAAGTCCCTTCACCTTTCACGGCACCAACAGCTACATCGTCGGACGCGATACGCTGGCAGTGATCGATCCGGGGCCGGATGACGAAGCTCACCTTCGCACCTTGCTCGACGTCATCGCCGGCAGGCCGGTCAGCCACATCTTCGTCAGCCACACGCATCGCGACCATTCACCGCTGGCGGCACGGCTGAAGCAGGAGACCGGAGCCCAGGTGATGGCGGAAGGGCCGCACCGGCCGGCAAGGCCATTGCATATTGGCGAGATCAACGCGCTCGATGCCAGCGCCGATACCGCTTTCGTTCCCGATCTCGCGCTGCCGGACGGCGCGCTGGTCGCCAGCGACGGCTGGGCAATCCGCACGGTCCTGACCCCCGGCCATACCGCCAACCACGCGGCATTCGCGCTGGAGGGCACCGGCATCCTGTTTTCGGCCGACCACGTCATGGCGTGGGCGACCTCCATCGTCGCGCCGCCGGACGGGGCGATGGCGGACTACATGGCCTCGCTGGACCGGCTGATCGAACGCGGTGACCGCCTGCTGCTGCCCGGCCACGGCGGGCCGGTGACGGCACCGCGAGGCTTCATGCGCGGATTGAAGACCCATCGCAAAATGCGCGAACGGGCCATATTGGAGCGGATCCGCGCGGGCGACCGCACGATCGCAGACATGGTCAAGGCGATCTACAGGGATACCGACCCGCGGCTGCATGGCGCCGCCGGGTTGTCGGTGCTTGCCCATCTGGAGGATCTGGTGGCGCGCGGCCTGGTCGCGACAGACGCCGCGCCGGCCATAGACGGCATTTTTAGGCCAGCCCCTTAGGCCCGAGCATCTATTCGGCCGGAGCCGCGCCGACCTGGCCGGCGACTTCCTGGTCCAACTCCGCCAGAAAGTCGGTGATGCGCGCAGCGTTGTCGCCGAGGTCGTAGCGGCCGTAGCGGGAAGCCGACCGCATGTCGACGAGAACCGTATCCCCGTCGTCCGTGATGCGAATTGCCACATCTGCGGGGAGGCCCAACACGAAGCTCCTGGCGACAGCGGTAATCGTCACGTCGCTTTGCCCGGCGAGTTCGGGATAGGGTCCGGTAAGATCCCAATTGCGGCGGTCGAGCACGGTTTCAACGGCAGTGACGACGGTCTCGAACGGCAGGTCGTAGCTGCGCGCGGTGACAAGCGGATAGCTGTCGGTCTGCAACCGCTGCTCGCCGGGCGTCGGCGGCGAGAGCACGTTCATGTCCTTCGTGCGACCGGTGACGTCGAGTGCCGGCGGTTCGTCGAAATCGGTCGAAATATCCCTGAGCGGCGGAAAGATTGTCGCCCAATAGGCGGCGATGCCATAGGGGGTCAGCACCAGCACTGCCAGCAAGACGCCGACCGTGATGTCGCGGCCGCCATAGTCGCCAAAATTCCACACCCTCGAGAAGGCAAATCCGGCGAACAGCAGCGCCAGCGCCGCCAACAGCGCGACGATAGCCAACACCCACAGGAACACCGGCGTTTCAACGAGGTTGAAATAATGGCCGACGAACACGGTCAGCAAAAGCACCGCCGAAAAAGCAGCGGTGCGCCGCGACCATCCGGCAGCCTTCGACGTTTGCCGTTCCGAAATGCTGACCATGTTTCTCTGCGTCATCCCAAGCCGAAGAAGACTTAGCGCATGGCCACCAAAATCGGAATCGATTTTCGAGGAGGATCGTGCGCCAGTTGGAAATGCTATCGTGCCCTGCCGGAAAGGTGCACGTCGCTGCACTGTCCTTTTACGACCGCATCAGGCCGAGACACGCAATATCCCGTCAATCCGTCGGCAAGCGATAGTCGCTGAATTGCTGGCGCAAGGTGATCTTCTGGATCTTGCCGGTGGCGGTGTGCGGAATTTCGCCGACGAAAGCGACGTCGTCGGGCATCCACCATTTGGCCACCTTACCGTCGAGAAAACCAAGGATATCGCTTTTGGTCGGTTCCTTCCCCGGCTTGCGGACAACCACCAGCAAAGGCCGCTCGCCCCATTTCGAATGAGGGACGCCAATGGCGGCTGCCTCGGCGACATCGGGATGGCCGACGGCCAGATTCTCCAGGTCGATGGTCGAAATCCATTCGCCGCCGGACTTGATGACGTCCTTGGCGCGATCGGTGATCTGCATATAGCCGCCAGCGTCGATGTGGGCGACATCCCCGGTATCGAACCAGCCGTCCTCGTCGAACTGCTCCGAGCCGGCGCCGCCGTAGTAGGCGCTGGCCACCGCGGGGCCGCGCACCTTCAGCCGCCCGAATGTCTTGCCGTCCCAAGGCAGCGCGTTGCCGTCGTCGTCCGTCACCTTCATCTCGACGCCGAAGGGCGGGTAACCCTGCTTGCCCTGGACATCGAGCCGGGCGTCACCCTGAAGGCTTTCATAGTCCGGCTTCAGCGTACACAGTGTGCCGAGCGGCGACATTTCGGTCATGCCCCAGGCGTGGACGACCTGGACATCGTAATTGTCCTGGAATTTCTTGGTGATGATGCGTGGGCATGACGAGCCGCCGATGACGACCTTGTTGAGGTAGGGCAGCTTCCTGCCGGTCTCCTCCAGATATTGCAGCAGCATCATCCACACGGTCGGCACGGCGGCACTGAAGGTTACTTTCTCGGTGTCGAGCAATTCATAGATGGAGGCGCCGTCCATCTTGCAGCCCGGCATGACAAGCTTGGCGCCGATCATCGGTGCGCTCTGGCCAAGGCCCCAGGCATTGGCGTGGAACATCGGAACCACCGGCAGGATCGTGTCGCGCGAAGACAGGCCCATCGCGTCGGGCATGGCGGCGATCATGGCGTGCAGGACATTCGAGCGGTGACTGTAGACGACGCCCTTTGGATCGCCAGTGGTTCCAGACGTATAGCACATGCCGGCGGCGGTGCCTTCGTCGAAGCCTTTCCAGGCGAAATCGCCATCGGCCTCGTCGAGCCATTCTTCGTAGGCGACGATGTTGGGCAGCGTGGTCTGCGGCAGATGCGCCCTGTTGGTCAGCACGATCACCTGTTTCAGGGACTTGACCGCGCCGGCGATCTTCTCGAGCAAAGGGAGGAAAGTCAGGTCGACAAAGACCGCCTTGTCTTCGGCATGGTTCATGATCCAGACGATCTGCTCGGGAAACAGCCGCGGGTTGAGCGTGTGATAGATCGCGCCGATGCCCATGATGCCATACCAGGCCTCGATGTGGCGCGCCGTGTTCCAGGCCAGCGTCGCAATGCGGTCGCCCAGCCGATAGCCGTCACGCTCCAGGCGCTGGGAGACCTTCAGGGCGCGACGGTGGATGCTGGCGTAGGTTGTGCGCACGATCGGACCTTCGATCGAGCGCGATACGATCTCTCGCGCGCCATGCTGCCGCTCTGCGTTGTCGATAAGCTTATGGCAAAGAAGCGGCCATTCCTGCATCAGCCCCAGCATTCGTTCCTCCCTTACGCTCCTCGCTTTTGTTGCCATTGTGAAGCGAACCGGTGGATTGTCCAGCCACCGCCGGGTGGCGAAGCAAATCCGGATGCCGGTCGCGCAGGCAAGCGATCGAATCGCGTCTTTCTTGGAGGTCCGAATGCCTGGCGCTCATGTCATAGGACCGGCGGCCTTGAAATCCATTATATCAGAGAAGTCTAAATTACTCGACCGAGAGGAGAATCCGCCACAATCCGGCCATCGTCGGCATTAAGTTTCGTTAATGGGCAAAGGGGTGCGATTGGCGACTGAAAGAGGTTCGCATGGACACGCAGCTCGACGATAAGGCACTGGAAAGCACGCTTGCCGAAAGCCTGGGCGATCTGGTGCCGGACACAAAGACTGTTTCCGAAGATGAATTTGTTGAAGTTGTCGGCGGTGCGCTCGAAGCGGTCGGCGGCACGCTGCTGTTCAAGATGTGCGTTCAGAGCGAAGGGGAAGGCGAGCACGTCGCCGCGGCGTCCGTGGGCGATGGCGGCAATCGTCAATTCCTGCTGCTCACCCTGCCGACCGGCGGCGGCCACTTGAAAGTCGAGACCGCATCCAGGAGCAGCAATCCCGTGGCCGGTATCGCGGCCGCCTATGCCGGGTTGATGGACGCGTTCAGAACCGCCGCCTGAGCCTCGCCGGACAAGGTCTTCGCTAAAAATGCCGTCGGTAGCGCCTACGGCTGGAGACCGATTGCGGAATTGCCGGCGACAGTCGCCCTTGCGCAAACCACCTCGTCGACACACTTAAAGTTGAGACGAGGAGAAACAGCATGGACAAGATCGCCAACCCGGCACCCGGCTTCCAGCGCAATCCCGATAAGGTCATCACCGTCGAACCGTATAAGGGCACCGTCACCGTGCGTGCAGGCGACACTGTTATCGCCTCCTCGACGAACGCCAAGGTGCTGACGGAAGCGCCCTATCCGGCCGCCTTTTACATCCCGTTCGCAGACATCGATTTCAACAAGCTGAGCGGCACGCAATCCTCCACCCATTGTCCCTACAAGGGCGACGCAAGCTACTGGAGCGTGCTGCCTGCCGGCGAGGCAGGCAAGGATGCGATGTGGGCCTATGAGCAGCCTTTCGACGAAATGGCTGAAATCCGCAACCACGGCGCGTTCTACGCAAGCAAGGTCAGCATCGAAGCCAAGCCAGGCTGAACGG
Source organism: Mesorhizobium sp. BR1-1-15 (assembly GCF_020165475.1). Lineage (NCBI taxonomy): Bacteria > Pseudomonadati > Pseudomonadota > Alphaproteobacteria > Hyphomicrobiales > Phyllobacteriaceae > Mesorhizobium > Mesorhizobium sp. BR1-1-15. The sequence continues at coordinate 293,905 of NZ_JAIUIF010000001.1, forward strand.
ACGAACGAGGAGGCCGGACCTGCCGTCCTGCCGGTCAGTCGGTGGTGCCGTTATTGCCGAAGCCTTCGGCATCGTCGAGCCGCACGAAGGTCAGACCCTTCTGCTTGAGCGCCAGCAGGCCCTGCACGACGCCCTCCCCGGCGGCATGGGTCGGCTGGTTGATATGGGCGATGATGACGTCGCCATCCTTGGCCGCTTCTATGCGCCTTGTGGTTTCCCTGGCGCCGAGCAGCGAACCGCCGTCGCCATTGATCGAGAAGCCGGCGATCTTGAAGCCCAGCTTGCGGATCATGGCGATCGCCGACGGACTATACTCCGCGGTCGCGCCACGAAACCATTTCGGCGCTGGCTCGCCAGTCCCGGCCAAGGCGACGGCGCCCGACTCGACCTCGGCCAGAACCGCTTCCGGACTGCCGGCGCTGCGTATGCCATAGATCTTCTGCGGCGTGTCGACGGCCGGGATGTGACGGCCGCCGTGGTTTTCCAGTTCGAACAGGTCGGGATGCGCCCGCATGATCTCGACGGCGGCGGCGTTCCGCTTCAGCCAGATGCCGGTGACGAAGATGGTCGCAGGTATCCTGTTTTCCACCAGCGCCGAGAGGATGCGGTTGTCGGTCCGTCCGCCGCAGGCATCGAGGGTCAAGGCAATGCGCCCGGCTCCGCCTGTATCCGGCTTGATGTGCAGGATCGGTTCGACCAGCGATGCGGCATGGCCGCTGGACACCACGGCCAAAGACATGGCGACAATGCAGAGATTTTTTTGCAGCAGGCGAATCAAATCCAATTCCAATCGGGCGTTTCACGCAGGCATCCCAAGACCCGCATGAAGGCGAGAATCGGAGCTGGATAGCAGAAAAGCACCAGACGCGACAATCTGACCGTCTTGCGGCAGCTCCTCGTTCCGATCGGCGGCAAGCGCTCAGCCGCGGCCCGCTTTTGCCACCTGAACGGCCGCCTGCGCGGCCGCCAACCTGGCGATCGGCACGCGGTAGGGCGAACAGGACACATAGTCCAGTCCGACCTCCTCGCAGAAGCGGATCGAGGCCGGATCGCCGCCATGCTCACCGCAAATGCCGAGCTTGATCCCTGGCCGCGTCGCCCTGCCCTTCTCGGCGGCCATGCGCACCAGTTCGCCGACGCCATGGATGTCCAGCGACACGAACGGATCCTGTTCGATGATGCCTTTCTGGCGATAGGTCTCCAGGAACGAGGCCGCGTCGTCGCGCGAGATGCCGAATGTCGTCTGGGTCAGGTCGTTGGTGCCGAAAGAGAAGAACTCGGCCGATTCAGCGATGACATGGGCGCGGATCGCCGCGCGGGGGAGCTCGATCATGGTTCCAGTCAGGTAGTCGATCTTGACGCCGCTCTCGTCCATGACGCTCTTGGCCACCGCATCGATGCGCGCCTTGACGTAGTCGAGTTCCTTCACAAGCCCGACCAGCGGCACCATGATCTCGGGTACCACCAGCGCGCCGGCCTTACGGCCGGCCTCGACGGCGGCCTCGAAAATGGCGCGCGCCTGCATCTCGGCGATCTCGGGATAGGACACCGCAAGCCGGCAGCCGCGATGACCGAGCATCGGGTTGAATTCGTGCAGCGCCTCGGTGCGCTGCCTGAGCTTGTCCGGCGCAACATTCATCGCCGCCGCGACTTCGGCTATCTCGGCCTCGGTCTTGGGCAGGAATTCGTGCAACGGCGGATCGAGCAGGCGGATGGTCACCGGCAGGCCGGCCATGATCTCGAACAGCTCCAGGAAATCCGCTCGCTGCATCGGCAGCAGCTTGGCGAGCGCGGCGCGCCGGTCCTTTTCGGTGTCGGCCAGGATCATCTCGCGCATGGCGACAATGCGGGCGCCATCGAAGAACATGTGTTCAGTGCGGCACAAGCCGATGCCTTCGGCACCGAAGGAGCGCGCCATGCGCGCGTCGAGCGGGGTTTCGGCGTTGGTGCGCACCTTCATGCGCCGCACCGCGTCCGCCCATTCCATGATCGCGGCGAAATCGCCGGAAAGCTCAGGCTGGAGCATCGCCACTGCGCCCTTGAGCACCTGCCCGTTGCCGCCGTCGATGGTGATGATGTCGCCCTTGCGGAAGGTCTGCCCCATCGACATCAGCGTAGCTGCCTTATAGTCGACGCGCAGCGAACCGGCGCCCGAAACGCACGGCTTGCCCATCCCGCGCGCCACGACCGCGGCATGGCTGGTCATGCCGCCGCGCGTGGTCAGGATGCCCTCCGCCGCATGCATGCCGTGGATGTCCTCGGGACTGGTCTCGACACGCACCAGGATAGCCTTGCGTCCTTGTGTCTTGAGATCCTCGGCGTCCGCGGAGGAAAAGACAATTTCGCCGGTGGCGGCGCCTGGAGACGCCGGCAGGCCGACGCCGATGACGTCGCGCGCGGCCTTCGGATCGATGGTGGGGTGCAGGAGCTGGTCGAGCGAGGCGGGATCGATGCGGGCGACCGCCTCCTCTTTCGAGATCAGGCCGTCCCTGGCCATCTCGACGGCAATCTTCAGCGCCGCCTTGGCGGTGCGCTTGCCGGACCTCGTCTGCAACATCCACAATTTGCCGCGCTCGATGGTGAATTCGAGGTCCTGCATGTCGCGGTAGTGCTTTTCCAGCCTGTCCGAGATGGTGACGAAGGACTGGAAGGCGTCCGGCATCAGTTTCTGCAATGACGGCTTGTCGGAGCCGGCGGCGATGCGAGCCGCCTCGGTGATGTTCTGCGGCGTGCGGATACCGGCGACGACGTCCTCACCCTGCGCATTCACCAGGAACTCGCCATAGAGCTGCTTCTCGCCGGTTGAGGGATTGCGGGTAAAGGCGACGCCGGTGGCCGAGGTCTCGCCCATATTGCCGAACACCATGGCCTGGACATTGACCGCCGTGCCCCAGCTTTCGGGAATATCGTGCAGGCGCCTGTAAGTGATGGCGCGGTTGTTCATCCAACTCGAGAACACGGCACCGATCGCCCCCCAGAGCTGTTCGTGCGGATCCTGCGGGAACGGCTTTCCGAGCTCCTCTTCGACCTTGGCCTTGTAGAGCGCGATGACGCCTTGCCACTCGATAGCCGTCAGTTCCGTGTCGAGTTCATGGCCGAGGCTGGCCTTCTGATCCTCGAGGATCTCCTCGAACACCTCGTGGTCCAGCCCCATGACGACATCGGAATACATCTGGATGAAGCGCCGGTAGCTGTCATAGGCAAAGCGCGCATCGCCGGAATCGGCGGCCAGCGCCTCGACGGTTTCGTCGTTGAGGCCGAGATTGAGCACGGTGTCCATCATGCCAGGCATCGAGGCGCGGGCGCCGGAGCGCACCGACACAAGCAGCAGTTTCGACGGATCGCCGAAACGGCGGCCGGTGAGCCGGCCGATATGGTCCAGCGCCACGGCGACGTCCGCTTCAAGCCCTGCCGGATAGGCGCGGCCGTTGGCATAGTAGGCGTTGCAGACCTCCGACGTGATGGTGAAGCCCGGCGGCACCGGCAGGCCAAGGCTACACATCTCGGCCAGATTGGCACCCTTGCCGCCCAACAGATTCTTGTCGCCAGCCCGGCCTTCGGCCGCACCATCGCCAAAGGTGAAAACCCACTTGGTCATGCTTTGCTCTCCGGTTGCAGGAGATTGGAAAGATTGACGAAACAGAAAGCCCCGCCATATCCCGACTTTGGACGGATATGATGCTGCAATGCGAAAGGCAAGGCGTCGGCAAAGCCGTTTGGCCGCTACAATCGATTAAGCAAAAGCTGCGGCAAAAGGACTTGCCAGTGCAACGGTCCAAGACTAGAACATACAGGGAACGAAGAGGTGCATCATGAAGCTCACCGGAAAACTCGACTATCTGGAACTGCCGGCAACCGGCGCGACGCTGGACAGTGTGAAAGCCTTCTACAGCGCCGCCTTCGCCTGGTCGTTCACCGACTATGGACCGACTTATTCGGCCTTTAGCGAGGGACTGGACGGCGGTTTCCAGGCCGACAGCGGCGACGCCACCGCCAAGCCGTTGCCGGTGCTCTACTCCCAGGATCTGGAAGAGACGCTGGCAGCCGTCGAGAATGCCGGCGGCACGATCATCAAACCGATCTTTTCGTTTCCGGGCGGCAGGCGGTTCCACTTTGCCGACCCGGCTGGAAACGAGATGGCGGTGTGGGGAGAATAGGCGGCACGACCGGCGCATGAGACGACCGTCGCCAACGGAGTCGTGGATCAGCAGGAAAGTCGCAATCTCCAGGCATTGAGCTTTCCACCGGCACAGCCTATAAGGCCGCGCGCAGTCGACGCATGTCAGCTGCTGGGGCGTCGCCAAGTGGTAAGGCATCGGTTTTTGGTACCGACATTCCCAGGTTCGAATCCTGGCGCCCCAGCCAAGCGCGCAAGGTCCGTTCCGGACACATAGGTTACGGTTTATACCGGAGACATGTTGTTGGAGCAGAATGAGAATCTATTCCGTCGCCGAGCGGATTGCCTTTGTCGTCACGCTCCTGGCCGTCCTCGTTCTCGCGCTGCTGCCGGCACATCGCCTCAAGCAATTCGGAATCGATATCGGCTTCCATTATGACAAGCTCAATCACGCCAGCGCATTCGCCGTGCTGGCTTTCCTGGGCAGCCTCGGCTGGCCGCGGCACAAGCCGGCGCTGATCGTCTTCCTCGCCTTTGTCGGCGCTGCCATAGAAGTTCTCCAGGGCACCACGGCGATAGGCCGCGATTTCGACGTGCTCGACTGGGTTGCCGATTGCATTGGCATTGCATGCGGTCTGCTGGCCGCGATCTGGGCCACCTGGGTCGTGCAACGCGAAAGGTGAGAAGAAGCCGAACCCGACTTGCCTTACCGCGAAAGACAACGCTCAAAATCAGGCTTCAGCACGGCACGTTGAAGGTGAAGTCAGCTTGCCTCGCGCATGGCTTCGGCTGCCTGCAGATCGACCGAAACGAGCTGGCTGACGCCCTGCTCGGCCATGGTCACCCCGAACAGCCTGTCCATGCGCGCCATGGTGATGGGATTGTGGGTGATGATGACGAAGCGCGTCTCGGTGGTCTTGGCCATCTCGTCCATCAGATTGCAGAAGCGTTCGACATTATGGTCGTCGAGCGGCGCATCGACCTCGTCGAGCACGCAGATCGGCGCCGGGTTGGTGAGGAACACGGCGAAGATCAGCGACATCGCCGTCAGCGCCTGCTCGCCACCGGACAGCAGCGTCATGGTCTGCGGCTTCTTGCCGGGCGGACGGGCAAGGATTTCAAGTCCTGCCTCGAGCGGATCCTCGGATTCGATCAGCTGCAATTCCGCCGTGCCGCCGCCGAAGAGATGCGAGAATAGCCGCTGGAAATGACCGTTGACCACGTCGAAAGCGGCGAGAAGCCGCTCGCGGCCTTCGCGGTTGAGGCTCTGGATCGCTTGCCTGAGCTTGCGGATCGCCTCGATGATGTCCTCGCGCTCCGAGACGATGGTCTCCAGCCGGTCCGAAAGCTCCTTCTGCTCCTCCTCGGCGCGCAAATTGACGGCGCCGAGCCGCTCGCGCTCGATCTTCAGCCTGTCGAGCTGGCGCTCGATCTCGGCCATTTCGGGCATCGGATCGTCGGCCTCCAGCCCGGTATGGCGGATGACCAGATGTGGCGGCGTGTTCAGCGTCTCCTGGATGCGCGCCTCGACCTCCAGCCGGCGCTCGTCGGCCGCGGTCAAGCGCTCCTCGGCGCGGACACGGGTCTCGCGCGCCTCGGCCAGCGACTGGATGGCGCTGGTGGCCGCCTTGTCCAGTTCGGCCTGCCTGTTCTCCGCTTCCTGCAGACGGTCGGCCGCCGCCTTGCGCAAGGTCTCGGCCTCGGTGAGCTGTGACAGCAAGGCGCGCCGCTTGGCATCGATCTCGTCGGGTGCGTCGGCCAATCTCTCGCGTTCGGCCTCGGCCTCTGCCTTGCGTTCGCCCAGCGAGGCGATCTGCGTCGAAGCGTTCTCGGCGCGCTCCAGCCAGTTGCTGCGCTCGGCGCCGATCGCATCGAGCCGGCGCGACCGCGCCTCGGCCTCCCGCCGCAACCCTTCATGGACGGCACGCGCATCGGCGAGCGTGGCGCGGTCGCGGGCGACATTGGCCGAGGATTGCTCGAGCTGTATCTGCAGGTCGCCGAGATCGGGCGCGTCCTGCAGCAGCATTTCCGCCTCAGCAAAGGCGGCCGAAGTTTCTTCATGACTGTCGACAATACGGGCGCGGGCCTCGTCCAGGGCGGCGCGCCGGCTCGCCAACTCGCCGCCGGCCTTTTCGGCTTCGGCCAGCGCGTTGCGGGCGGCGTCCAGCCCGTGCTGGGCGTCGCGTCCGGCCTGACGCGCGGCGCGCTCGGCCTCGCTGGCCTCGCGAAGCGACTGTTCGGCCTGTGCGAGCACCGCCTCGGCCTCGCGCAGCACAAGCGTCGCCTGCACCGCTTCGGCATCGAGCTCGGCCAGCCGGTTCTTTTGCGCCAGGCGTTGCGCGGCCGCGGTCGGCGCGTCGGCGCTGGCGGTCAGCCCGTCCCACCGCCACAGCGCGCCCTCAGGGCTGACCAGCCTCTGGCCGGGCGCGAGCAGCCCTTGCAGGCGGCGGCCGTCGGCGGCTTCGACAATGCCGATCTGCGCCAGCCGGCGGGCAAGCTGCGCCGGGGCACGTACCACGCTGGCCAGGCTCTTGATGCCTTCGGGAAGCGCGGCGTCATCGGCCTGGATCGCGCTCTCGCCCCAATGCACCGGGGCGCTGCGGTCGAGCGGCACGTCAAGGTCCTCGCCGAGGGCGGCGCCCAAGGCCGTCTCATAGCCGCGCTCGACGCTGATCTGTTCCAGCACGGACGGGAAGAGATCGCCGCTGGCTGCGTTCAGGATCTTGGCCAGCGTGCGGGCTTCGGTTTCGATGCGCGCCAGTTCGGCCCTGGCGTCCTGTAATGGCGGGCGGGCGGCATTTTCGGCGGCGCGCGCCTCGGCGACCGCCTGTTCGGCGGCAATCGCGCCGGCCTCGCTCTCTTCGAGCCGCGCCAGCGCGTCCTCGACCAGAAGTCGCTTCTCGGCCGGGTCGGGCAGGCCCGCGACTTTGGAGAGTATTTCCGACAATTCGCGGTCGACATCGGCGAGTTGGCGGGCGAAACGGTCCCGACGCTCGGCGGTCTCGCGCAGCGTCCGCTCGACCTGATTGCGCGAAGCGGCGGCCTCGGCCCGCTCGGCGGTAAGTGCTGCAAGCCTGGCTTCGCTCTGCGAGAGCGTCGCGGCTGCCTGTTCGAAGGCGGCGCGGGTGGTTGCTTCACGCTCGGCCGCGCCGGCATTTTCGGAGTTGAGCGCTGCTTCCTCGGCGCGCAGGCGTTCGAGGATATCCGCATTGTCGCGCACCATGCGCTCCTCGCGGGCGATGTCACCGTCGAGCTGCTGGAGCCGGCGCTCGAGTTCCGCCTGACGGGCGCGGATGCGGCCGGCTTCTTCCTCGATCTGCGATCTGGCGATCGACAGGCGCTGGAAGGCCGCGGCCGCCGCAGCTTCGGCGTCACGCAAATCGGGCAGCCGATGCGCGCCGATACCTTGCTCCCTGGCGGCCGCCATCTGGGCGGCGGCGCGGTCGCCAACCAGGGCGGTGGCGACGGCCAGCGCCGAACGTGCCTCGCCTTCCTGGGCCTTGGCCAGCGTCCAGCGCAGATGGAGCAGCGTCGCCTCGGCCTTGCGGATGTCGGCCGACAGGTTCTTGAAGCGGGAGGCCTGGCGTGCCTGGCGCTTCAGGCTTTCGATCTGGCTTTCCAGCTCGCCAACGACGTCATCCAGGCGCTCGAGGTTCTGCTCGGCGGCCTTGAGCCTGAGTTCGGCCTCGTGGCGGCGCGTATGCAGGCCGGAAATGCCGGCCGCTTCTTCCAGCAGGGCGCGGCGCGCCTGGGGCTTGGCCTGGATCAGCTCGCCGATGCGACCCTGGCCAACCATCGAGGGCGAACGCGCGCCGGTCGACTGGTCGGCGAACAGAAGCTGCACGTCCTTGGCGCGCGCTTCCTTGCCGTTGATACGGTAGAGCGAGCCCGCCTCACGCTCGATGCGGCGCGAGACCTGCAATTCGTCGGCGTCGTTGAAGGCTGCCGGCGCCGAGCGATCGCTGTTGTCGAGGAACAACGTGACCTCGGCGGTATTGCGTGCCGGGCGCGTGCCCGAGCCGGAAAAGATCACGTCGTCCATGCCGGACGCGCGCATGTTCTTGTAGGAGCTTTCGCCCATCACCCAGCGCAGCGCCTCGACAAGGTTAGACTTGCCGCAGCCGTTCGGCCCGACAATGCCCGTCAGGCCGCGTTCGATCACGAACTCGCCTGGTTCGACGAAGGATTTGAAACCGAGGAGGCGAAGGCGCGAAAACTTCATTCACGCCGCCCTGAAAGCGACTTTTGCGAAAACGCGCCGCGGGTTTGCGGCGGCGCGCAGCACGGCCAAAGGCCACGCATGCCGAAGCGCTGCCGCTTCGGCATCGCCAGGACGTCAGAGCTGAGGGTCGATGATGGCCGACATTTCCTCAATCGACATCGCCCCTTTGTAGGTCTTTCCGTTGATGAAGAAGGTCGGCGTCGAGTCGACCTTGAATTCGTCGGCGCCGCGTTTCTGGACCGCCCTCACATCGTCCAGAAGTTTCTGGTCCGTCAAGCAGGCTTCGAAGGACTCCTGTGTAAAACCGGCGAGCTTGGAGATTTGCAGCAGCGCATCCTTGGTGTTGGACACGCCCACCCAGTTCGCCTGCTGCTTGAACAGGACATCCACCATCGGGAAGTAGTTGTCCTTGGCGCAGCGCGCCAGCATGAAACCGGCCTCGGCGCTCGGATCGAACGGGAATTCGCGCAGAATATAGCGCGCCTTGCCGGTATCGATGTATTTCTTCTTCAATTCCGGAAAGGTGGTTTCGGCAAAATGCGCGCAATGCGGGCAGGTCATCGAGGCGTATTCGACGATCGTGACCTTGGCGTCGTCCTTGCCGAGTTGCTTGTCGGGCAATGCGCCGGGCTTAAGCAGTTCGGCCATGTCGACGGTGCCTTGAGCCTCCGGCGCCTTGACGGCGGCCGGCGTGGCCGATGTCGCGGGTGCGGCGGGAGCGGCAGGCTTCACATCGGCCGCCTTGGCTTCCTCACCAGAGTCGCTGCATGCCGCAAGCACGGCCACCACCGGAATGGCGGCCAGCGAAGACAGCAGGTTTCTGCGGGACAAGCTTTTGCCGAACGGAGGACGGTTCATACGAATCACCTGACAGGGGTTGGATTTTGCAACGCAAAGGCACGAAAAGGCGAGAGTTGGCGCGAATTAAGGCATCGCCGTCCCCAATCCAATCGTGAAACTTGAAGCTTATAATCACGAAATCGCGAGATTGGCGACGGTGCTATGACTTTCTTTGTCCCAGAATAGTGGCGCCGAGCCGCTCCAGAGAGGCACGCAGGCCATCGTCTTCTATCTTGCCGACGATGTGCGACAGTCTTGATTTTTCCGCCTCATTGAGAGGCCTGACGGGTGGTTTCGGCCGCGCCTTTTCACTTAGAACCGGCTTCTGCACTATCCTGATGCGGCCGATGGCCGTGAAGCCGAGAAATGCATTGACGCGATTGATGATCTCGCCGGCCTCATGCTGCAGATGGAGCGCCGCCATGCCCTCGCAGGCGATCACCAGCACGGCCGGCTCGAACGGGTCGTCTTCGTGCAGCCGCCGAGGCCACTGGATCTTTTCAGGGCGCGAATGGCCGGCCAGGCGCGAACCGGCAATCTCTTCCCACGACTGGACCAGGCTGACCGAAATGCCCGCCCGCTTGCGCAGCACCGGGTCGAGGATCGCGGTGGCGAGATCGCTCACCGGAACGGGATTGCCGAAGGGCCTTTTCCCTGCCATGTGCGTTCTCCAGCCACCACCTCCACTCTTCCCGGCCGAGGCCGATACGAGATCAATGGCACCGCACGAGCAGACCCGCAAGGCCATATCAGAGGACAGCAGCAGCAAAGCTGCGTCTAGTGACAGCAGCAAAGCTGCGTCTAGTGACAGCAGCAAAGCTGCGTCTAGTGACAGCAGCAGAGCTGCGTCCGGGGACAGCAGCAAAGCTGGCGATACCGCATCCCGCCTGCTCGCATGGTACGACGTGCATCATCGCGAGTTGCCGTGGCGCGTGACCCCGCGCGACAATGCCCGTGGCGTGCGGCCCGATCCTTACCGGATCTGGCTGTCGGAGGTCATGCTGCAGCAGACCACGGTTGAAGCCGTGAAGGCCTATTTTCGCGCCTTTGTCGAGAAATGGCCTGATGTCGCGGCGCTGGCGGCGGCGCCCGTCGAGGACGTGATGAAAGCCTGGGCAGGGCTCGGCTACTATTCCCGTGCCCGCAACCTCAAGGCCTGCGCCGATCTGGTGGCCGGGCGCGACGGCCGGTTTCCGGATACGGAAGCCGGCTTGAAGGAATTGCCGGGCATCGGCGCCTATACTTCGGCGGCGATCGCGGCGATCGCTTTCGACCGGCCGGCTGCCGTCGTCGATGGCAATGTCGAACGTGTCGTGACCCGCCTGTTCTCCATTGCCACGCCGCTCAGCGAAGCCAAGGCCGACATTCGCGCCCGTGTCGAGCGCATGGTTCCCACGACGAGGCCCGGCGATTTCGCCCAGGCGATGATGGACCTCGGCGCCACGATCTGTACCCCGCGCCGACCGCGCTGCATGCTTTGCCCGCTGCGCGAGGGCTGCAGCGCGGTCGTTTCAGGCGATCCTGAACAATATCCCGTGCGCCTGCCCAAGGCCGACAAACCGCTGCGGCGCGGCGCAGCCTTCGTCGCCGTGCGAAGCGACGGTGCCATTCTTCTGCGCAAACGCGCCGACAAAGGGCTGCTCGGCGGCATGACCGAGGTGCCGACGACCGGCTGGACGGCGCGGCTGGACGGCGCGACCACAGCGGCGGCCGCACCCTTTCCCGGCGACTGGCGACAAGCCGGCCGGATCGCGCATGTCTTCACCCATTTTGCGCTCGAGCTCGAAATCTTCCTCGCCCGAAGCACCGGCGAGACGCCCGCCGGGCATTTCTGGTCGCTGCCATCGGACATTTCGGGTGAAGCGCTGCCCACTGTCATGAAAAAGGCAATCGAGGCTGCGATACCCGGCGCGACGAAAAAGCCGTCACCGAACAGTGCAGAGAGGCCCCATGACTGAAATCCGCCACATCGTGTTCGACATCGGCAAAGTGCTGATCCACTACGACCCGAACATCCCGTTCAGCCGGCTTATTCCCGATGCCGACGAGAGAAAGTGGTTCTTCGACAATGTCTGCACGCATGACTGGAACATCGAGCAGGACCGCGGCCGGACATGGGAAGAGGCGGAAACGCTGCTGATCGCGGACCACCCGGATCACGCGGATAACATCCGCAATTTTCGCCGCCACTGGCACGACATGGTGCCGCATGCCTATGACGACAGCGTCGCCATCATGGTCGGCCTGATCGACAGCGGCCACGATGTCACCATGCTGACCAACTTCGCCGCCGATACGCTGGCCGAAGCGCGCAAACGCTTCGATTTTCTCAATCGTCCGCGCGGTGTCACCATTTCGGGTGAGATCGGCAAGATCAAGCCGGATCGCGACATCTACGACCATCACGTCGCCGCGTTCGAGCTCGAACCGTCCGCGACGCTGTTCATCGACGACAGCCAGAAGAATGTCGACGGCGCCAAAGCGGCCGGCTGGCAAGCAGTGCTGTTCACCGATGCCAAGACACTTCAAGCAGACCTTGAGCGGCTCGGAATCAAGGCGTGATTTGAATCGCTTCCAGTACTTCGTTGAGACTTTGAACCAACGCCAAAGCCGCGGCAATCGGCAGGGTCAGCCCCCTGCCCTTTCCATGCCGAGACGCGCGATGCGACGCAGTTCGTCGATCGGGGTCAGGCCGCCGCTGCGTTCATAGTGCCAGAAGGTCCAGCCGTTGCAGGCATCCAGGCCCTGAACTTCGGCGCCGATTTTGTGGATCGATCCGGCACTGTCGCCGATCGCCACCGTGCCATCGGCGCGAACCTTGGCCGCCCAGCGCTTCTTGGCGTCGTAGAGCGTAGCACCGGGCGTCACCAGCCCGGTGTCGATCAGGCTGACGAAGGCGACGCGAGGCTCGGCGCGCTTGCCAGTGAGCACGGTCAGGTCCGCGCCGTCGAGCGGCCGCACCGCGTCGATGCGTTCATTGGCGGCGTCGATATAGGCCTGCTCGCGCTCTATGCCGACAAAATGCCTGCCAAGGCGCTTGGCCACCGCGCCTGTCGTGCCGGAGCCGAAGAAGGGATCGAGCACGACGTCGCCCGGCTTGGTCGAGGCCATCATGATGCGGGCGAGCAGCGCCTCCGGCTTCTGCGTCGGGTGCAGTTTATCGCCATTGTCGTTCTTCAGCCGCTCGCCACCGGTGCAGATCGGGAACAGCCAGTCGGAACGCATCTGTATGTCGTCGTTCGACGCCTTCAACGCTTCGTAGTTGAAGGTATAGCCCTTGCCCTTCTGGTCGCGGGAGGCCCAGATCATCGTCTCATGCGCGTTCTGGAAGCGGCGACCGCGAAAATTCGGCATCGGATTGGTCTTGCGCCAGACGACGTCGTTGAGGATCCAGAAGCCGAGATCCTGCATCTTGGCGCCGACCCGGAAGATGTTGTGATAGGAGCCGATGACCCAGATGGTGCCGTTGGGCTTCAACACCCGGCGCGCGGCCAGCAGCCAGGCGCGCGTGAAGGCATCGTAGGCCTCGAAGCTCTCGAACCGGTCCCAGTCGTCGTCCACCGCATCGACCTTGGATTGGTCGGGCCGGTGCAGGTCGCCGTCGAGCTGCAGATTGTAGGGTGGATCGGCGAAGATGACGTCGATGCATTTTTCGGGCAGCCGGTCGAGCGCCGCGACGCAGTCGCCCTTCAGGATCGTGTCCAGCCATTCGGATTGCTGGGGAGCATGGGAAAGCTCGTCGACAAGACGCACGGCTGACATTTTTACACCCAAGGCACGCGTTACTGTTTACTCCCGGTTATGGTTACCGATCAGCGTAAATATTCGGTGAAGGGCAGCGATCGGACGCCGCCGGTTTGCGCCGACGTGCCCGTTGGTGTATGCCGCGCCGCCTGAAGCCTGCCCGTTCTCATTGCCCGGATCACCATGCCCCAGCCAGACCTTGTCATTTTCGATTGCGACGGCGTGCTCGTCGATTCCGAAGTCATCGCCGCGCGCGTCGAGGCCGAGCTCCTGACCTTGTCCGGATACGGAATCTCGGCCGAGGAGATTGCCGAGACTTATGCGGGGCTGACGTTCAAGGACATTCTGATGCGGGTTGAGGAGAAGTCCAACATCCCGTTCCAGGTTTCGCTGATCGATCGCGCCGAAGAGCTGGTCGACCGGAAACTGCGCAGCGACGTTCGTGCCATCGAGGGCGTGCGCGAAGCGGTCGCCTCGGTGACGGCGCAACGTTGCATCTGCTCCAACTCACGCTCGGAGCGGATAGAATTCATGCTGGAGAAGGTGCATCTGCTGCCATTCTTTGCCGGGCGCATCTTCTCCGCGATGGAGACGCCGACCGGAAAAACCAAACCGGCTCCGGACGTGTTCCTGTTCGCCGCCGAAAAGCTCGGCGCCCATCCGGCAAACACTTTCGTCATCGAGGATTCCGTGCACGGCGTGACCGGCGCAAGGTCGGCAGGAATGCGTGTCATCGGGTTCACGGGCGCCGCCCATAGCTATCCCGGCCATGCCGATGCGCTGACGGAGGCGGGCGCCGAGACGGTGATCCGCCGCTGGGCGGATCTGAGCGGCACGCTGGCCGCCCTATCAGAATGGTCGGCGGACGTGTGAGCGTCCGCTAGGCCCCGACGAGCACCCCTGCGGATTTAGTTGGTCGCGGCGGCTTTCTTCCTGTTTTTCTTCGATTTGTCGGTCGCGGCCTTCGGCGCGTTTTCATCATAGCCGGCATAGGCCTGATAGTCCTGCGCCGTCGGCGCCGGCACGACGATGTTGGAATCGGTGAAGACGAACTGCGTGGCGACCGAGGGGTCGGTAACCTGGACCTGATATTGGTGGATCTGCGAATAAAGCACCTCGGTGCCATGCATCACCGCGGTGCGGATCGGCATGGTGATGGTGCCGGGCGTGAATTTCGGCCCTGGCACGATTTTGCCCGCGACGGCGATCTTCATCGTCAGCTGTCCGTCGGCGCGGCTGCAATCGCGGGTCACGTCGCTGATCGAGGCCTGATAAATGACCCTCGCCGAATCGTCCGGCGGAGTAGCAGCGGCAGCATCGGCCGCAGCCTGGGCCGCGGCATCCTGCGCGGCGTCGCCGGTCTTCTTGAGCTTGGGCCTGGGCTTCCGGGCTTCGTTGGCGTAGGTGTTGAAGAATGCCGTGCCGTCGCGAAGCATCACCCTCGGGCAATAGGCATTCAACTGGCTGGCCAGAATCTTGGGGTCCTGCGGCGGCGGTGGCGCGGTCGGGTCCTTCTTGCCAAAACCCAGGTTCAGCATACCGTTGTCGCCTGATTGGCAGCCGGCGGCGGCAAGCATAAAGCCGGTGAGCGCAAGACCCGCGAAAAAGCGACCGCTGAATGTATGAAACGCCATGAAACTGCACTTCCCTCTCGCAAAGCTGGTGACGTATATCAACCGCGCGGCAAAAATGCGACTGAGCCAGCGTAGAAATTAACCACCTTGCGTGGGTCGAAAACCCAAGGCAGTAACGGAATTGTGACGATGCAATATGTGAGTACCCGCGGCGAGGCGCCTGCGCTTGGGTTTTGCGATGCCGTCCTGACAGGCCTGGCACGCGACGGCGGGCTCTATGTGCCGCGCCAGTGGCCGCAATTCTCGATGGCCGAGATCCGCGCCATGCGCGGCCTGGCCTATTCCGAGCTGGCCATCCGCGTGCTGTCGCCGTTTCTTGGCGACGAAATCCCGGCTCCCGTGTTCGAGCGTCTGGTGCGGGAGGCCTATGCCACCTTCCGCCACGAGGCTGTCTGCCCGCTGGTCCAGACCGGCCCCAACGCTTTTATCCTCGAACTCTTCCATGGACCTACGCTCGCCTTCAAGGACGTCGCGATGCAGTTGCTCGCCCGGCTGATGGACCATGTGCTCGCCGAACGCAACCAGCATGCCACCATCGTCGGAGCCACATCGGGCGACACCGGCGGAGCAGCGATAGACGCCTTCGCCGGGCGCAGCCGCACCGACATCTTCATTCTCTTCCCGCATGGCCGCGTGTCGCCGGTGCAGCAACGGCAGATGACGACATCGAAGGCTGAGAACGTGCATGCCCTGGCGATCGAAGGCAATTTCGACGATTGCCAGGGCATGCTCAAGGACATGTTCAACGATCACGGCTTTCGCGACCGTGTCTCGCTGTCGGGGGTGAATTCAATCAACTGGGCCCGCATCATGGCCCAGATCGTCTATTATTTCTCCTCGGCCCTGTCGCTCGGCGCGCCCGATCGCCCCGTCTCCTTCACCGCGCCCACAGGGAATTTCGGCGATATCTTTGCCGGCTACGCCGCCAAAAAAATGGGCCTGCCGATCGATCGGCTGGTCATCGCCACCAACGACAACGACATACTGGCACGCACTTTCGCGACCGGCGAATACCGCACCAAGGGCGTGTTCGCGACCACCTCGCCTTCCATGGACATCCAGGTGTCGTCGAATTTCGAGCGCCTGCTGTTCGAGGCGTCGGGCCGCGACCCGGCGACCGTGCGGCGCTACATGGCCGGGCTCAAACAATCCGGCGCCTTCACCATAGAAGCCGCGGAAATCGCGGGGATGCGGGCCGAATTCGATGCCGGCCGCGCAGCTATGGACGAGGTCGCCGCGACGATCCGCTCGACGCTCGCGGCCAGCAACTACCTGCTTGATCCGCATACCGCGGCAGCCGTGCATGTCGCGGCCGGCAAGGCTTCGAATGCCGTGCCGATGGTGGTGCTGGGCACCGCGCACCCAGCAAAATTCCCGGCCGCCGTCGAGGCCGCCAGCGGCGTGTCACCCGCGCTGCCCGCATGGCTAGGTGGGTTGATGACATCGGAGGAAAAATACACGGTACTTCCATCCGACCTGAAAATGGTGGAAGATTACGTCAGCCGCCGTGCGCGAGCGGCGCGTTAAGGAGTACGAACCATATGGGTGTTGAGGTAAGCCGTCTGTCGAACGGCCTGACAGTCGCCACCGAAACCCTTCCAAGCATCGAATCGGTTGCCCTGGGTGCCTGGGTCAAGTCGGGTGCCCGCAATGAACGTGACGAAGAGCATGGCATGGCCCATCTGCTCGAGCACATGGCGTTCAAGGGCACAAAGCGGCGAACAGCCTTCGAGATCGCCTCGGAAATCGAGGACGTCGGCGGCGAGATCAACGCCGCCACCAGCGTCGAGACCACATCCTACTATGCCAGGGTGCTCTCCGACGACGTGCCGCTGGCCGTCGACATTCTTGCCGACATCCTGCAGGAATCGGAATTCGATCCGCAGGAGCTCGAACGCGAGCAGCACGTGATCCTGCAGGAAATCGGCGCCGCGCACGACACGCCCGATGACATCGTGTTCGACCGGTTCACCGAGACCGCCTTTCGCCACCAGACCATCGGCCGCTCGATTCTGGGCACGCCGGAAACCGTCAAATCCTTTACATCGAAGCAATTGCACGATTTCATCGAGCGCCAATACGGCGCCGAGCGCATGGTGATCGTGGCCGCCGGCGACATCAAGCACGACAATTTCGTGCGCGAAGTGGAAAAGCAGCTCGGCGGCTTCCGCACCAAGGCCGACAACACCATCCCGCAATATGCGCAATATGTCGGCGGCGATTTCCGCGAGGACCGCGACCTGATGGACGCGCAGATCGTGCTGGGCTTCGAAGGCCGCGCCTACCATGTGCGCGATTTCTACGCCTCGCAGGTGCTGTCGATGATCCTCGGCGGCGGCATGTCGTCCAGGCTGTTCCAGGAAGTCCGCGAAAAGCGTGGCCTGTGCTATTCGGTCTATGCCTTCCACTGGGGCTTTTCCGACACCGGCATATTCGGCGTCCATGCCGCGACCGGGCAGAGCGACATCGCCGAACTGGTGCCCGTCATCATCGAGGAATTGCAGAAGGCCGGCGAGAACATCCTGCAGGAAGAGCTCGACCGGGCGCGCGCACAATACCGCGCAGGTCTGATCATGTCGGCGGAAAGCCCGGCCAGCCGCGCCTCGCAGATCGCGAGACAGCTGCTCTTGTTCGGCCGGCCGATCGCCAAGGAGGAACTGATGGAGCGGCTCTCGGCGCTGACGGTCGATCGTTTGACCGACCTGTCGTCACGGCTGTTCTCGACCAAACCGACGCTTACCGCTGTAGGGCCCGTGGGTACGCTGGCGCCATACGAAGCGATCCTCGATTCGCTTCCGGGCACGCCCACCACGGCCCGCAAGCTCGCCGTCTAAGCCCGCACAAGCGCCGTGTTCGCGCTCCCTTTCTTTCGCCGCGACCTGCCGGCACTGAAGGGCGACCGCGTGACGCTGCGCGTGCCGTTCACCAATGACTACCGGGAGTGGTCGGCGGTGCGCGGCGAGAGCCGGGCCTTTCTAGAACCATGGGAGCCGCGCTGGGCGCCGGACGAGCTTGACCGGGCGGCATGGCGGCTGCGCATCAGCCGTTACCGCGAGGACTATGCGCAAGGGACGGCGATCGCCTTCTTCATATTCGAGAAGTCGAGCGGCAGGTTGGCTGGCGGAATTACGCTCGGCAACATACGCCACGGGGTCTCGCAAAGCGGGCATGTCGGCTACTGGATCGGCGAGCGCTTCGGCGGCCGTGGCCTGATGACCGACGCCGTCAAGGTCGTGACCCGCTTCGCCTTCGATACGCTGAGGTTGCACCGGATCGAAGCGGCCTGTATTCCCGACAATATCAGGTCGATCCGTGTGCTTGAAAAAGCCGGATTCCGGCGCGAAGGACTTCTGCGATCCTACCTCAGGATCAATGGCATCTGGCAGGACCACTACCTCTACGCCCGGATCGCGGACGATCCGCCAGGCGCTGGAACGAAGGACTGATTTTTGACGAAATTCCTGCGCAACGGGCCGCTGTTCGCCTTTGTCCTCGCGACGATCCTGACGCTGTGCGCGGCGTCCTCGGCCTTTGCCGTCGAACCGATCAAGATCGCTCGCGACGATGTCGCGCTCGATCTGTCCGGCGCCGTGGAAATCTACCGCAACCAGGGCGAAAACTTCCAGGTTTCGACCGCGCCCGGGCCCGACGGCATCGTACGACGCATCGAGGTCGAGGCCAATGACGCCCGTTCCACCGGCGACTGGGCCGTGTTCGCGCTTGCCAACACCACCGACCAGCAGCTCGATCGGCTGATCGTGGCGCCGCATTTCCGACTGGTCAATTCCGGCATCTTCTGGCCGGATCTCGGCTCGACCCGTATCGCCGCCATCACGCCCAGCGAAGGCTTTGCGCTCGACCGCCAGAGCAGCCCCGACGCCGACGTCTTCCGGGTGACGCTGAACCCGGGAACGGTGATCACCTTCATCGCCGAACTCGCCTCGCCCAAGCTGCCGCAGGTCTATCTCTGGGATCCGGAATCCTACAAGGACTCGGTCAATTCCTACACGCTGTTCCGCGGCATCGTCATCGGCATCGCCGGGCTTCTCGCGCTGTTCCTGACCATCCTGTTCGTGGTCAAGGGAACCTCCATGTTCCCTGCGACAGCGGCACTCGCCTGGGCCGTGCTTGCCTATATTTGCGTCGATTTCGGCTTCCTCAACAAGATCATCGAGATATCGCCCGGCAACGAGCAGATGTGGCGGGCGGGAACGGAGGTGGCCCTGGCGGCGACCTTCGTGGTGTTCCTGTTCGCCTATCTCAATCTCAATCGATGGCACGGCCATTTCAGCTATGGGGCGCTGGTCTGGATCCTTGGCCTGCTCTTGATCGCCGGCGTCGCCATCGTCGACCCGGCGGTTGCCGCGGGCATCGCCAGGCTGTCCTTCGCCGCCACCGCGCTGACCGGGCTCGGCCTGATCATCTTCCTCGGCATACGCGGTTATGATCGCGCGATCATGCTTGTGCCCAGTTGGGTGATGGTGCTGTTGTGGCTATGCGGATCGTGGATGGCGATAACCGGCATGCTCGACAACGACATCGCCCAGCCGGCGCTTGGCGGCGGTCTGATCCTCATCATCCTGCTGATCGGCTTCACCGTCATGCAGCATGCCTTCGCCGGAGGCGCGCTGCACCAGGGCCTGTTCTCCGACCTCGAGCGGCAGGCGCTGGCGGTGGCCGGCTCGGGCGACACGGTGTGGGACTGGGACGTGCTGCGCGACCGCGTCGTCACCAAGCCCGACGTCAGCATCCAGCTCGGCCTCGCCCCCAACAGCCTGGGGGGTGCCGCCCGCAACTGGCTGCCGGTGCTGCATGTCGATGACCGCGACACGTTCCGCACCACGCTCGACGTGGTGCTCGAGCACCGGCGCGGCAAGGTGGCGCAGAACTTCCGGCTGCGCGGCGCCGACGGCCATTATCACTGGTTTGCGCTGCGCGCGCGCCCGGTTATCGGATCGGACGGCGAGGTCATCCGCTGTGTCGGCACCATGGTAGACGTCACCGAGCAGAAAAAATCCGAGGAGAGGCTGCTGCACGACGCGGTGCACGACAACCTCACCGGCCTGCCCAATCGCGAATTGTTCATGAACCGGCTCGAGGCGATCATCTCGATCGCACGGACCGAAGAGAAGGTGCGCCCGACCGTCTTCGTCATCGACATCGACCGCTTCAAGCAGGTCAATGACGGGCTCGGCATCTCGGCCGGCGACACCATCCTGCTCACCATCGCGCGACGCCTGCACCGGCTCTTAAAGCCGAAGGACTCGCTGTCACGCTTCGCCGGCGACCAGTTCGCCTTGATGCTGCTTTCCGAGCAGGACCCGGCCCGCATCGCGGCGGTGGCGGACGCCATCAAGCATGCCATCAACGCCCCGATCACCTTTGCCAAGCGCGAGATCGTGCTGACCGCCTCGATCGGGCTGATCACCTGGACCTCGGCGCAGACCTCGGCCGAGGACATGGTCAAGGACGCCGAGCTTGCCATGCATCAGGCCAAGCGCTTCGGCGGCGACAGGATCGAACCGTTCCGCCCGGCCTTCCGCACCGTCGGCACCGACCGGCTGCAGTTCGAATCCGACCTGCGCCGCGCCATCGAACGGCGCGAATTCACGCTTGCCTACCAGCCGATCGTGCGGTTGGAAGACGGCAGCGTCGCCGGCTTCGAGGCATTGCTGCGCTGGGACCATCCGCGCCGCGGCATGATCCCGCCGGCGGATTTCATTCCGGTCGCCGAAAGCTGCGGGCTGATCGTGCAGCTTGGGCTGTTCGCCATGCAGCAGGCCGCCGAGGATCTGGCGGCATGGCAAAAGCAGATCGGCGACGCGCCGCTGTCGGTTTCGGTCAACCTTTCCAGCCGCCAGCTCATCCGCCGCGACCTGGTCAGCGACGTTCGCTCGGTGATCGCACGAGCCAATCTGAAACCGCGCTGCTTCCGGCTCGAACTCACGGAATCGCTCGTCATGGACAATCCCGAGCAGACCGCCCACGTGCTGACCAAGCTGAAGCAGCTCGGCATCGGCCTGTCGCTGGACGATTTCGGTACCGGCTATTCTTCGCTAGCCTACCTGACGCGCTTTCCCTTCGACACGATCAAGATCGACAAGAGTTTCGTGGACGACAGCACGCCCAAACGCGCCGTGCTGCTCAAATCCATGGTCAGCATGGCGCATGAGCTCGGCCTGTCGGTGGTCGCCGAAGGCATTTCGGACGAGCGCGACGCGCTGGAGCTTCGCCAGATGGGCTGCGAATATGTGCAGAGCTTCATGTTCGGCGCCCCGATGCCCGGTGATCAGGTGCTGAAGACGTTGAAGGAACAGTATCCGCTGACGCAGGCGTAATTGGCTTTCACGCCGCTAGAGCTCAGGCGTGGCCGGCCGCTACACTCAAATGGGCGAGGTCGATGCCGATCGAGGCAAGAATCCGGTCGTATTTGCGCTCGATGTCGGTATCGAACAGAAGCTCCGGAGTAGCCGGACAGGTCAGCCAGCCGTTTTCGGCTATCTCGGTTTCCAGCTGGCCGGCGCCCCAGCCCGAATAACCCAGCGCCATCAGCGCGTGACGGGGTCCCCGGCCCGACGATATGGCGCGCAATATGTCAACGGTCGCGGTCAGACAGACATCGTCGGAAACGGTCAGCGAAGACTCCACCCGGTAATCGCCCGTATGCAGCACGAAGCCGCGGCTGCGGTCGACGGGCCCGCCATTGCGAACGACGAAATCACGGGTACGGGCGGGCAACCGGATCGCCTCGTGCTCGTTCATGATGCCGAGTTGCACCAAAAGGTCCGGAAACAGCATCTGCTGCGTCTGGTTGATGATCAGGCCCATCGCGCCCTCATCGCTGTGGGCGCAGATGTAGATGACCGAGCGCGTGAAACGGTCGTCCTTCATGCCGGGCATGGCAATGAGGAACTGATCGTCGAGAAAGCCGCTGCCGGCGGCCGTCTTCTTGTGGCGCAACAAGTCCATGATCAGAGCGTAACGCGTTTCCCGGGCGCCGAAAAGATGTACGGCGCCGGTTTTCGACCAAGCCCGTTCCGCCGGCCGATCATTACCTGCGGCAAAGGTCACGCAAATATGATACCGGCAAGACCATGAAATCATTGCACGGCCATGAACGGACGATCAAATCATCACCATGCAAAGCTTGAAAATCCTGTTGCTCGGCGCCGCTGTCGGATCGGCAATCACACTCCCAGCCGCCGCCTCTTCGTCCGCCTGGTACAACAGCGAAGGCGGCAAGGTAAGGCTGGTGACGAGCGGCAAGCCCGACGATGCCGGCCGCATCCGGGGCGTTCTCGACATAGCGCTCAAGCCTGGCTGGAAGACTTATTGGCGCGACCCGGGCGACGCGGGCGTGCCGCCGCAACTCGATATCTCGGCCAGCACCAACATTTCCGATGCCAGCCTTTCCTTCCCGGCGCCGAAGCGTCATGACGACGGCTACGGCAAATGGGCGGGCTACGACTATCCGGTCTCGCTGCCGGTGACGTTCACGCTGTCGGCCGCGAAGGATCCGTCCGTCATCGACGCCGACATTTTCCTCGGCATTTGCGAGACGATATGCATCCCTGTGCAGACGCGGCTGACCGTCGACCCCGGCTCCGACCCGGACAATGCCGAGGACGCGGAGCTGGTCAAGGCGAGCTTCGCCGCCTTGCCCGCGCCGGCAAGATCCGACTTCGGCATCAACGTGCTGCCGGGCGACCATGAAACGCTGGTTGTGGAGGCGAGCTTTCCCGGCGATCCGGAAGCGGCTGACTTCTTCGTCGCAGGAGACCGCGACTACATGTTCGGTTCGCCGGCGCGCAGCCAGAAGGACGGCAAGCTGGTCTTCACTGTGCCGATCCTCGACCGGCCATCGACGACCCCCACGGATGGCGGACTTCACTATACACTGACGAGTTCGGCAGGCGCGGTCGAAGGGCTCTTGCCTTTCCCTTGATCCAGCCCTCCGCGATGGTTGCGGGAAACCGCATAGTTCGCTACCCAAGGCTACGTCCTTCCCATTCTCCCAAGCGAGGAACTCATGACCATTTCCGCTGGCGACAGACTGCCCGATACGACGTTCAAGACGATGACTGCCGACGGTCCCAAGCCGATCACGACGGCCGAGATTTTTGCGGGAAAGAAGGTCGTGCTGTTTGCTGTGCCTGGCGCCTTCACGCCGACCTGCAGCAACAATCATTTGCCCGGCTACCTGGAGAACCGCGACGCCATCCTGGCGCGCGGTGTCGATACGGTCGCCGTGGTTTCGGTCAACGACGTCCATGTCATGGGCGCCTGGGCACGCTTCACCGGCGGTGAAGGCAAGATCCTGTTCCTCGCCGACGGCAATGGCGACTTCGCCAAGGCGATCGGCCTCGACGCCGACTTCTCCGGCGGAGGCATGGGTCTTCGGTCGAAGCGGTTTTCAATGATCGTCGATGACGGCAAGGTCACCGCCCTCAATGTCGAGACCAAGCCCGGCGTCGATGAATCCGGCGCCGCCAAGATCCTCGAACTGCTCTGACCATGACGTTCGACATCGTCTGGCGTAGCGTGGCGATCGGCATCGGCGCCACGCTGTTGATGGATATCTGGGCCTTTCTTCTCTACAAGATGTTCGGTCAAGCACGGCCGAACTGGGCCCCCGTTGGCCGCTGGGTCTGGCATTTACGGGAAAAAGTGTTTCACGACGATATTGGCGATGCGACGCCCTATGTACACGAATCGGCTTTGGGCTGGGCCTTTCACTATGTTGTCGGCATCGTCTACGGCATCATCCTTGTCGTGGTGGCCGGAGCGGGCTGGCTTGTCGCGCCGACTTTCCTGCCGGCTTTCATCCTCGGCATGGTCACAGTCGGCGCCGGCTGGTTCCTGCTGGCGCCCGGCATGGGCGCGGGCTGGGCAGCGTCGAAGCGGCCCAACCCGATGAAGGTACGGGCGCTGAACCTGGTGTCACACACCGTGTTCGCCCTCGGGCTTTGGGGCACGGCGCTGTTGATCCGCTGAATGGCTAAAACAAGCGGTTCAAATCTCGCCGCCCATCAACAACCCGGACGATTTCAACCTGCTCAACAGGGCCATCGTCGGTGTCCGGAATCGTTTCGTAGAGCAGTAAAAACGGCGTCTCCACCAGCATTCGTGCGGACGACCTGATGTCCAGTCGTCTAACTCCCATGCGCGGCTGGTCTGCCAGCTGCATGGCTCGCGCTTCCAGCCGATCATAATAACGATCGGCCGCCCGTATGTTTTCGCTGCCGATCACCATGTAGATGTCGATGAGGTCCGCTCTAGCTGCGGGTGACCAGACTAGCCTAACGGCCATTCAGCGAGACGTCCGTCAGCTTTCGCCGAGCTTCCTTTCGCAGCTCGTCGAAATCCACAGGCTCGGGTCTTCCGCTTGCCTTGCCTTCATCCCACAGCTGTCTCAGCCGTTGGATATCGTCATGCCGCAGTTCACGTTTGGCCAGCCAATCTCGCACTGCTTCCCGCACAATCTCGCTTGCAGTGGCATACTCGCCCGCTTCCACCGCCTCTCGCATGACGGCTGCCTGCTGCGGCGTCACCGCAATGCTCATTTTTTCCACGTTCGCCACGCCGGCTTCCTTCATTGCTCTTTGGTAGCAAATATTACTCCTATCCCGGAGCAACTGCAACGTTATGGGCTCTATGCGTACGCCCACTGGACGTTGGTCAAAGCAGCCAGCATTGCAATCGCTCTCGCGCGTCCAACATCGGACAGGCCCATCCCGGTACCGGAATCTTGGCGTCCACCTGAACCTGGGGATGCATCACATAGTGGAGGATCGGCACGATAGAGATCCAGTCTGGGAATGGTGCCGCCCCGGAATTCAATAGCTTTGGGTCGAGCGCCGCACCTTTACCATCGCCGGCTGCTTGGACTGCGCGACCGGCTTCGCTGGGGCAGCAACAAGCTTGACCGCGCCCTTCTTGAACGGCGCCATGCCCTCACGAGCAAGTTCGTCGGCGCGTTCGTTCTCGGTATGGCCGGCATGGCCCTTGACCCAGATCCAGGTGACCTTGTGACGCCGATTGGCTTCATCCAGCGCCTGCCAGAGCTCACCATTCTTGACCGGCTTCTTGTCGGCGGTCTTCCAGCCGTTCTTCTTCCAGCCATGGATCCACTTTGAAATGCCGTCCATGACATATTTGCTGTCGGTGTGAAGATCGACCGTGCAAGGTTCCTTGAGCGCGTTCAGCGCCGAGATGGCGGCAAGCAATTCCATGCGGTTGTTGGTCGTCTCGGCCTCGCCACCCGATAGTTCCTTGGTGGCGCCGTTGAAGCGCAGGATCGCGCCCCAGCCGCCCGGGCCGGGATTGCCCGAACAGGCGCCATCGGTGAAGATCTCAACGTGTTTGCTCATGCCAGCCCATATTCCGAAGCAGATTTGATCGTCCGATGAAACCGCATTCTCCTGATGTATTCGGTCGGATCGCGTTTCATCACCAGCCCGCCATCGGGAACGGTCAGCCAGTCATACAGTCGGGTCAGCATGAAACGCAGCGCCGAGCCCCGTGCCAGCATCGGAAGTGCTGCCTTTTCCTGATTACTCAGAGGCCGCACATCCTGGTAGCCGGCAAGCAACGCCTTGCCCTTGGTGAGATTGAAGGAAAAATCCTTCTCGAAGCACCAGGCGTTCAGGCATGTGGCGACGTCATAGGCGTAGAGGTCGTTGCAAGCGAAATAAAAATCAATCAAGCCGGAGAGCTTCTCGCCGAGAAAGAACACATTGTCCGGGAAAAGATCGGCATGGATGATGCCTTCCGGGAGACCCTTCGGCCAATTCCGCTCGAAGTCGGCGAAGTCGGCGTCGACTTCGGCCGCAAGGCCCGGCTCGACCTCGTCGGCACGG
Organism: Mesorhizobium sp. BR1-1-15; assembly: GCF_020165475.1. Taxonomy (NCBI): domain Bacteria; kingdom Pseudomonadati; phylum Pseudomonadota; class Alphaproteobacteria; order Hyphomicrobiales; family Phyllobacteriaceae; genus Mesorhizobium; species Mesorhizobium sp. BR1-1-15. Next base: position 319,321 of record NZ_JAIUIF010000001.1, read on the forward strand.
TCGCGAGCTGCCGACCAGAGCTTGCGCCAGCCGTCGATTGCGAGCGCATTGGGGCGGGTCATCGGAAAGTCGGCACCGGCCAGATGCAGGGAGGCCAGCGCCTTGCCGACCTCGGCGCAATGGATCGATGTCGGCCGCCGGAGCGAGAGACCCTCGAGGAAAGTGATGATGACGGCCGGCCGGCCCGCCAGCGTGCCGATGACGCTGCCGTCATGCGCGGTTACCGGCAGCGGGCAGGACACGCCCTTTTTGGCGAGATGGCCCATCAACCCGAGGAAAAACGGCAGATCCGCCTTTTCGACCCGTCTTTCATAGAGCGTCAGGATGTAGGAGCCGCTGGAGGTGTGCAGCAAAAAATTCGAGTTCTCGGTGCCCTCCGCGATGCCCTTGTAGGACAGGAGATCGCCGACTGGGTAGTGCTTCAGGAATGCGCCGAGTTCGCCTTCCGCAACGTCGGTGTAGACCGCCATGTGCCTTACGGCGCCCCGTTGACGAAAGCCATGTCGGCCGCCGTCAGTTCGACATCGCGCAGTACCCGCATGACGGGAAAATCCTCCGTTTCGGTGGCCGTGATGGCCAGGTCGATCGTGACATCGAAGCGCTGGCGGAACGCATCGATGATCTCGTCGACGATTATCTCCGGGGCGGATGCCCCCGCCGACAGACCGAGCGTCGAGATGTCGCCGATGTCGTCCCACGGAATCTCGGCGGCGCGCTGCACGAGAAGCGACATCGCAGCCCCCGCACGCTCAGCCACTTCGACAAGACGCCGCGAATTGGAGGAATTGGGCGCGCCGACGATCAGGTAGAGATCGGCGCCCGCGGCGGTATCCTTGACCGCTTCCTGACGGTTCGTGGTGGCATAGCAGATCGATTCCGCCGCCGGCGCCTGCAGGTCGGGAAAGCGGTCCTGCAGCGCGCGGATGATGCCGGCCGTGTCCTCGACCGATAGCGTGGTCTGGGTGACGAAGCCGAGCGCCTTCGGGTCCGCCGGCGCAAGCCTCGCGGCATCGGCTTCGGTCTCGATCAGCGTTACCGCGCCCTCCGGCAATTGTCCCATCGTGCCGATGACCTCGGGGTGTCCGGCATGGCCGATCAGGAGCACGTGGCGGCCGAGCCGCTGGTGGCGCATCGCCTGCTTGTGGACCTTGGAGACCAGCGGACAGGTGGCGTCGAGATAGAACAAATTGCGCGCCTGGGCATCCGCCGGTACCGACTTCGGCACGCCATGCGCGGAAAAGACGACGGGCGACTGCCGATGTTCGGCCGGGATCTCGGAAAGTTCCTCGATGAAGACGGCGCCAAGGCTTTGCAGACCCTCGACGACATAGCGGTTGTGCACGATCTCGTGGCGGACATAGACCGGCGCGCCATATTTCTTCAGCGCCAGCACGACGATCTGGATAGCACGGTCGACGCCGGCGCAAAAACCGCGCGGCTGGCAGAGGCGGATCGTCAGAGAAGGCTTTGTCGTGGTCTGAAGCATGAATCCGGGCCGTTTGATCAGAGCCGAAATGAGGTGCCTACCCCCGTCCTGTCAAGGGCGATGGCCCTTCAAGCGGGTCGGTCGCGCTCATTCCTCTTTCGCTGGCCTGCGAAGCCGCAGGATGAGAACGGCGGCAAGTGCCGCGGCAAGCCCATACCAGGTCATAGCATATTGCAGATGGCTGTTCGGCAGGTCGATGATGGTGACACCGCCGATGGGCAAACCGCCCGGATTCGGCGTCTTGTCGGCGTCGATGAAGATTGGCACCAGCTTGGCGCTCGCCGGCAAGCCAGCGCTCGCCGCCATCACGTCACGGTCCTTCCAGTAAAAGATGTTCTTCGCCACGTCGTTGTCGGGAAGCATCATCGACGGCTTTGCCGGCAGCGGATTGCGAGCGAGGCCGGTGACCGTGACCTTGCCCGCGACCTGTCCCTTGGCGCGCTTGGCGGCATCCTTCAGATCGTATGGCACGAAACCGCGATTGATCAGGACGAAGCGGCCATCGTCGAGGGCCAGCGGCGTGTAGACGTTGAAGCCGGCTTCGCCTTCCCATGTTGCGTAGAAATGCCGCTCGCCGGAATGCAGGAACGTGCCGGTCACCGTCACCGGCGTGTAGTCGACGTCCCCAGTCGAGGCGAATTGTTTCTCCACCTCGGCCAGCGGGAGCGGCGGCGAGTGGGTGCGCTGGTCGATGGTCTGGATAAGACCTTCCTTCCAGTGCAGGCGCTGGACCTGCCAGGTGCCGAGCGCCAGCAGGATCAGGAGCAGGACGAGGCCAATGCCAAGCAGCAATACCGATCCTGGCCGCGAACGACCGCCCTTGGCGGACATGTCGGTCATTCGCCGCGATCCAGCCGGCCCTCGGCCGCCTTGTTGCGGTACTGCAGGGTAAGCAGCACCCCCTTGATCAGCCGGAGCGCCGTCAGGCACAGCACCAGCGCCAGCGGGATCCAGACCAGCAGATGCAGCCAGAGCGGCGGGCTCAGCGTCACTTCGACCCAGAGCGCCAGGCCGACGATGATGAAGCCGATGATCAGGATGACGAAAACCGCGGGCCCGTCGCCGGCATCGGCATAGGAATAATCAAGACCGCAATTGGTGCAGCGTTTGCCTACGGTGAGAAAGCCGGAAAACAGCCGCCCCTCGCCGCAGCGCGGGCAGCGTCCATGCAAGCCCGCGGAAATAGGGTCGATCGGAGGCCAGATCGCCTTGTCGTCGCTCATTGCTTACCGCTCAATCCTGATGGGTGTTCCATCGATCACCACCGCCCAGACTTCGTCCATGCCGGAGTCCGTAACGGCAATGCCGCCGTCGGTCCAGCCGACCAATTGAAGCAGCCGCCGAATCCGTTCGGCTGGCCGTGGATCATGATCATACCGCCGGCATCGACACTGTGCGCCCTCGCAACCGCCCGGATCGCATTGGACCGAAAAGAAGAAGGGCGGCCACGTTGCCGCAGCCGCCCCTTCAAAGTCATCAGACCGGTATCAGTGGGCTTCGATTACCGCGCCGACCGATCCCCAGACATAGATCGAGGCGAACAGGAACAACCAGACCACGTCGACGAAATGCCAGTACCATGCGGCAGCCTCGAAACCGAAATGCTGCTTGGGCGTGAAATCGCCCTTCATGGCCCGGATCAGGCAGACGGCCAAGAAGATGGTGCCGATGATGACATGGAAGCCGTGGAAGCCGGTCGCCATGAAGAAGGTGGCGCCGTAGATGGAATCCTTGAAGGCGAACGGAGCATGCATGTACTCGTAGGCCTGCACCATGGTGAACAGCATGCCGAGGCCGACGGTCAGCACCAGCCCGTTGATCAGCCCCTTGCGATCGCCGTGGATAAGGGAGTGGTGCGCCCAGGTGACCGTGGTGCCCGACAACAGCAGGATCACGGTGTTATAGAGCGGCAGGTGGAAAGGATCGAGAACCTCCATGCCCTTCGGCGGCCAGACACCGCCGGTGAACGCGGTGCGGGCATATTGGTGGGCTTCGCTCGGAAACAGGCTGGCATCGAAATAGGCCCAGAACCAAGCGACGAAGAACATCACCTCGGAGGCGATGAACATGATCATGCCATAGCGCAGATGCAACGACACGACCCGCGTGTGATGGCCCTCATGCGCTTCCTTGATCGTGTCCGACCACCAGGCGAACATGGTGTAGAGGACGATCGCGAGGCCGATGAAGAACAGCCACGGATTGGCGATGTTGAAGCCGAAGATCGGGAACGAGCCGCCCTTCAGGTATTCCATGAGGCAAACGCCGCCAAAGGCGGTGACGAGCGCCCCTATCGATCCCAGGAAAGGCCACGGGCTCGGGTCGACGAGATGATAGTCGTGATGTTTTGCGTGCGCGTCTGCCATATCAACCCCCGAGATTTCCTTCGGTATTTGAAATTGTCTTGCTGTTGCCCTGGACCGGCTCTGACGATGCGACCGGCTTGTTCTTCTCGACCGGAAACATCGTGTAGGACAGGGTGATCGTCTTCACGTCCTTCAGTTCCGGCACGTTGACGATATCGGGGTCCACGTAGAACAGGACCGGCATGTCAAGCGTTTCGCCGGGCTTCAGCGTGGTGTCGGTGAAGCAGAAGCATTCGACCTTGTTGAAATAGGGACCCGCCAGTTCAGGCTGGACATTGAAGGTGGCGCGGCCGGTGATGGGGCGATCGAACTTGTTGGTCGCCTGATAGTGCGCCTGCACCGTCTCGCCGATCTTCATGGTCATCGAGCGCTGGACCGGCTGGAAATCCCACGGCACGCCGGCGATATTGGCATCGAAGCGGACGGTGATCTCGCGATCGAGCACGCGGCCGGCATACTGCTTCTCGACGCGTTGCGTCGTGCCGCCATAGCCTGTCGCCTGGCAGAACATCTTGTACAGCGGCACCGCGGCATAGGCCATGCCGATCATGCCGGTGAAGAAGGCAAGGCAGACGGCCGCAACAAGGCGGTTGCTGTTGTGCCCGGCCGGTTTGGCGCTCGTGTCGACACCCATCTCCCGCCTCACATCGTGCCAGAGAGGTTATGACCGAACTTCACGATCGTCGCGATATAGAAGATAACGACCAGCACGGCCAAGGCTACGCCGATGGCGACCGAGCGGTTGCGCCGGGCCTTCCGCTGGCGTTCGGTCAAGGTGACCGTTTCGAGCTTGTCTTCGATCATGCTCATGCTCCACCCACCGCAAGTGCACGTTCGACGACGCTGTCGGCGAGATAGACGGCGAAGATGGCGAAGAGATAGAGCAGCGAATAGCCGAACAACGCCTTGGCTGGCTTCATCGCGCGATCGTCGTCGGACATGCCAAGCACTTTCCACGCATACCAGACAAAGCCGAGCCCGAGCAGCAGGGCAGCCACGCCATAGAACGGCGTGGTGTAGCCAAGCAGCCACGGCAGCACACCGACCGGGGCCAGCACCAGAGCATAGGCGAAGATCTGACGGCGGGTCGACGCCGGGCCGGCGACATTGGGCATCATCGGGATGCCGGCGCGTTCATAATCCTGCGACTTGAACAGCGCCAGCGCCCAGAAATGCGGCGGCGTCCACAGGAAGATGATGAGGAACAGGACGACGCTCTCCAGGCTGACCGTGCCGGTCACCGCGGCCCAGCCGATCACGGGCGGAATGGCGCCGGCAGCACCGCCGATGACGATGTTCTGCGGCGTCCAGCGCTTCAGCCACATTGTGTAGACGACGGCATAGAAGAAGATGGTGAAGGCCAGCAGCGCCGCCGACAGCCAGTTGACCAGCACGCCGAGCGTCATCACCGACAAAACCGAAAGCACCAACCCAAAGCTCAACGCCTCGTGGGGCTGGATGCGGCCGGCCGGCACCGGGCGGGTGGCGGTGCGTGTCATCACCGCGTCGATATCGGCATCGTACCACATATTGAGCGCGCCGGAGGCACCAGCCCCGATGGCAATAGCCAGGATCGCGATCACCGCCAGCAGCGGATTGATGGTCACGGGTGCCGCGACCAGTCCGACAAAGGCGGTGAACACCACCAGCGACATGACGCGCGGCTTCAGGAGGGCGAAGAAATCACCCGCCGTCGCTTCCGACATGCGGAAGCCCGCTTCGTCAATGCTGGTTTCGTCGACAAGGGCCATGCGTACTCAAATCCATATTCCGTTTGGCCGAAACCGCCGGCAGGCCGGCGGTTTCGATTCCGGGCTGCCGCCTTATTTGATCTTCGGCAGCTGCTCCCATTGGTGGAACGGCGGCGGCGACGGCAGCTGCCATTCCAGCGTCGTTGCGCCCTCGCCCCATGGATTGGCGCCAGCGATCCGCTTCTTCTGGAAGGCTTCGAACACGCCATAGAGGAAGATCACCACGCCGACGGCCGAAATGTACGAACCGTAGGACGACACCATGTTCCAGCCCGCAAACGCGTCCGGATAGTCGATGGTGCGGCGCGGCATGCCGGCAAGGCCGAGGAAGTGCTGCGGGAAGAAGACAAGGTTGACGCCGACGAACATGACCCAGAAATGGGTGTTGGCGATGACGGGCGAATACATGTAGCCGGTCATCTTCGGGAACCAGTAGTACCAGCCGGCGAAGATGGCGAACACCGCCCCCAGCGACAGCACGTAATGGAAGTGCGCGATCACGAAATAGGTGTCGTGCAGCGACCGGTCGAGACCGGCATTGGCCAGCTGAACCCCGGTAACACCACCGATCGTGAACAGGAAGATGAAGCCCAGCGCCCACAGCATCGGCGGCTTGAACGATATCGATCCGCCCCACATCGTCGCGATCCAGGAGAAGATCTTCACGCCCGTCGGCACCGCGATGACCATGGTGGCGAAGACGAAGTAGCGCTGCGTGTCGAGCGACAGGCCGGTCGTGTACATGTGGTGCGCCCAGACGATGAAGCCGACCGCGCCGATCGCGACCATGGCGTAGGCCATGCCGAGATAGCCGAACACCGGCTTGCGCGAGAAGGTGGAGACGATATGGCTGATGATGCCGAAGCCCGGCAGGATCAGGATATACACTTCCGGATGGCCGAAGAACCAGAACAGGTGCTGGAACAGCAGCGGATCGCCGCCGCCATCGGGAGCGAAAAAGGTCGTGCCGAAATTGCGGTCGGTAAGCAGCATGGTGATGCCGCCGGCAAGGACCGGAAGCGACAACAGCAGCAGGAATGCGGTGACCAGCACCGACCAAGCAAACAGCGGCATCTTGTGCAGCGTCATGCCTGGCGCGCGCATGTTGAAGATGGTGGTGATGAAGTTGATGGCACCCAGGATCGAGGACGCGCCGGCGATGTGGATCGACAGGATCGCCAGATCCATGGCCGGACCGGGCTGACCGGAGGTCGAAAGCGGCGGATAGAGCGTCCAGCCGCCGCCGACGCCGTAGGCGCCAGGCGCGCTCGGCACGAACATCGAGATAAGCAGCAGGATGAAAGCCGGCGGCAGCAGCCAGAACGAGATGTTGTTCATGCGCGGGAACGCCATGTCCGGGGCGCCGATCATGATCGGCACCATCCAGTTGGCAAAACCGCCGATCAGGGCCGGCATGACCATGAAGAAGATCATGATCAGCGCGTGCGCCGTGGCGAAGGCGTTGTACATGCTCTTGCCGCCGTCGATCGCGGCGTCACCGTTCATGCCGTAGACCATCTGCGCCAGACCGCTGAAGATCTGGATGCCAGGCTCCTGCAACTCCATGCGGATGGCGACCGACAGCGCGCCGCCGATGATGCCGGCCATGATCGCGAAGATCAGGTAGAGCGTACCGATGTCCTTGTGGTTGGTCGAATAAACCCAGCGCACCCAACCATGATAAGGCTTGTGGTCGTGCCCGTCGTGAGCTGCAGCGTCTGCCATGTTCCGCTCCGTTCCCTAAATCTTGCTAACCCGCGGCATCAGTTGCCGGCGGCCGCTACCTTGTTCTGGCCATCGACCTCGGCCATCAGCGTCTTGTTGGCGCCGGGCAGATCGGTCTTGGCCGCAGCCAGCCAGGTCTTGAACTGCGCGTCGGAGACGACGCGGATGGCGATCGGCATGAAGGCATGGTCCTTGCCGCAGAGCTGCGAGCACTGGCCGTAGTAGAGGCCTTCCTTCTCCGCCTTGAACCAGGTCTCGTTGGTGCGGCCGGGAATGGCATCGATCTTGATGCCGAAGGACGGCATGGCGAAGGAATGGATCACGTCGGTCGCGGTGACGAGCACCCGGGTCATCGTGTGGACGGGCACCACCATCTCGTTGTCGACGGCAAGCAGGCGCGGATAGACCTTGCGATCTTCCTTGCCGGCGGCGGCACGGTCGCCATCCTGGAGGATCGCCGAGTTGAACGAGAGCGTGTTGTCGGTCTGGTATTCGTAATCCCAGTTCCACTGGTTGCCCGTCGCCTTGACGGTGAGCTTGGCTTCTTCCGGCGGCGTGTACTGCGCGGTCAAGAGCTGGAACGAGGGGATGGCGAGGCAGAGCAGGACGACGACGGGGCCGACAGTCCAGATCACCTCGATCAGCGTGTTGTGGCTGGTCTTGGACGGAACCGGGTTGGCGCTCGCGCGGAATTTCACGATGCAGTAGATCAGAAGGACCAATACCAGGGCGGTGATCGGGATGATGAACCACATCGTGTAGTTTCCGAACCACTCGATCTGGCGCATCATGTCGGTTGCCGGCGCCTGGAAGGTCGTCTCCCACTCGACGGGCTGATCGGCATGGGCGGCCGTGCCGGCGAAAAACGTGGTAACGGCACAAGCGCTTAGAAACTTGGCACTTGCTGGAAGCTTGGCGTTTGCCAGGAAATTTCTCATCGCCCTCTTCGTCTCCCAGTTCCTCGCGGCTGTGTCCACGAGAATAACGAACAATGCCGGGACGGGAATCCCGACTGTCTCAAGCTGGTTCAAACCATACTCTTTTTCCCTCCGCAAGAAAGGAGCGGAGGAAACCGTGCGGCATTTTTGCGCGCAAGCCGGAATGCATCTTTGAAGGCGGCGGCCGCCATGGCGAATCGGCTATGTTCAACGGATCGGCTGCTTCCTGCCGGCCGGCGCGCCTGGCGTCGTAATTCGGGCGAAATTGGCTAGGAAAAGCGCCGCATGGGCATTTTCGTGGCGGCTCGGCCGCTGTCTCGTCCTTTACTTGGCTTTGGCGCGGCTTAAAGTGCCGTGATTCGCAATGGAGCCGTCATGAACTCTTGGCTGTCGGGATTTGGGCTTTCGAGCCCCTTGGCGAAGGTCATCTTTCTCGCCGCCTTGTCCGTCGCCGGCTTGTCGGCCGCCGGCCAGGCCAACGCGGCCCAGCCGAGCGGCACGGTGCGCTCGACCCATGGCGCGTGGTCGATCATCTGCGACACGCCGGCCGGCGCCACGTCCGAACAATGCGTGATGATGCAGAACGTCGTCGCCGAGGACCGCCCCGAGATGGGGCTGTCGGTCGTGGTGCTGCGCACCGCCGACAACAAGGCGGAGATCCTGCGCGTGCTGGCGCCGCTCGGCGTGCTCTTGCCCAACGGGCTCGGCCTCAATGTCGACGGCAAGGATATCGGCCGCGCTTATTTCGTGCGCTGCTTCCAGGACGGCTGCTACGCTGAGGTCATTCTCGAGAAGCCGCTGCTCGATACGCTGAAGACCGGCACGTCGGCCACGTTCATCGTCTTCCAGACGCCAGAAGAAGGCATCGGCATCCCGGTGGACCTCAAGGGTTTTGCCGACGGATTTGCGGCCCTGCCGTAGACTCCCGCGCCTCGACCCGGGAGCTGCCGATCAACGATAGGTTTTCCGGACCTGGGATAGATCCGGGACGCCGCCGCCCTGCATTTGAATGACGATTGGCGATTGTCTGGGCGCGGCTTCGCGCCTACATCCCGGATATAACCATTCATCCACGGACATACGCCATGAACAGCCTTATCGGCCAATTCGATATTTCCGACGATCGCGTCAAGGAGATCGTCGCAGAGACCATCAACGGCGCCGACGATGGCGAGTTGTTCGTCGAATACAGCGAGAGCGAAGCGCTGATGTTCGACAACGGTCGGCTGAAGACGGCCAATTTCAACACCGACCAGGGTTTCGGCCTACGCGCGGTTGCCGGCGAAGCCAGCGGCTATGCCCACTCCAGCGACCTGTCCGAGGCTTCGCTGCGACGCGCGGCTAACGCCGTCTCGACCGTCAAGGGCGGTTATTCCGGAACGCTTGCCGCCGCGCCCGCCCGCACCAACCGCCATCTCTATGGCGATGAGAACCCGATCCCCTCCCCTTCCTTCGAGGCCAAGGCGAAGCTGTTGCAGGAAGTCGACGCATGGCTGCGCGCCGAGGATCCGCGCGTGCGCCAGGTCTCGGCATCGCTGACCTCGTCCTGGCAGCATGTCGAGATCGTGCGCGCCGACGGCCAGGTGGTGCGCGACATCCGGCCGCTGGTCAGGGTGAACGTGTCGGTGGTGGTCGGCGACGGCGACCGCCAGGAAAGCGGCTCCTACGGCATGGGCGGACGCAAGGCGTTCGGCGACTTCCTCGTCGAGGACAGCTGGAAGCACGCCGCCAAGGAGGCGCTGCGTCAGGCGCTGGTCAATCTCGAAGCCGTACCGGCGCCGGCCGGCACTTTCGACATCGTGCTCTCCAGCGGCTGGCCCGGCGTCATGCTGCACGAGGCCGTCGGCCACGGGCTGGAAGGCGACTTCAACCGCAAGAAGACATCCGCTTTCGCCGGCCTGATGGGCCAGCAGGTGGCGGCAAAGGGCGTCACCGTCGTCGATGACGGCACGATCGCGGAACGACGCGGGTCGCTCACCGTCGACGATGAAGGCACGCCTTCGGCGCGCAACGTGCTGATCGAGGACGGCAAGCTGGTCGGTTACATGCAGGACCGCCAGAACGCCCGGCTGATGGGCATGCGGGCCACCGGCAACGGAAGGCGCGAGGGCTACGCGCACCAGCCGATGCCGCGCATGACCAACACCTACATGACATCGGGCGACATGGAGCCGGACGAGATCATCGCCTCGGTCAGGAACGGCATCTATGCCGTCTCCTTCGGCGGCGGCCAGGTCGACATCACCTCCGGAAAGTTCGTGTTCGGCTGCACCGAAGCCTACATGATCGAGAACGGCAAGGTGACGCAACCGATCAAGGGCGCCATGCTGATCGGTAACGGGCCCGACGCCATGCACCGCGTTTCGATGATCGGCAATGACATGAAGCTCGACAACGGCATCGGTATGTGCGGCAAGGCTGGACAGGGCGTGCCGGTCGGCGTCGGCCAGCCGCACCTCAGGATGGACCAGATGACGGTCGGCGGCACAAGGGTTTGAAGCCGCCTCGTGGCCAGTCTGCTAGGTCTTGCTCACAGACCGGCGCGACGTGGCATACAGGATCAGGAAGCCGATAACGCCGCCGATCGCGTACTGGGTCCATGCACTCAGGTAGTCGACGGTCCCATCATGGCCCGAGACATAGAGCGCAGCGCCGACAAACGTCATGACCGCGACGCCAAGCGCATAGGATGGCACCAGCCCCACACGCGTGAATTTTCTCAAGATCCAAGCGAGCACCGCACCGGTGAGCGCCATGATGAGAGCCGAACCAAAAATCTCGGCAACAAAACCTGGTGAAATCATCTTCTCCCCCTATCCCAATTTGGATTATGCCTTTTTGCGGGGCAGATTCAACCGCAGTGGCGATGATCCACAACTTTAGCGATAAATCTGGCTGGGATTTCGGGGCAGACTGCATGACGCGACCAGTCTCGCTGAGCAGGGCTAAGCGCCTAACGTCTTTTCCGCGGCTTCTCCAGCAAGGCAACAGCCTCGACATGGGGCGACCACAGAAACTGATCGATCGGCGTCACGCTTTTCACCGCGTAGCCGCCGTCGATGAGGATGCGCAAATCCCGCGCGAGCGTCACCGGGTTGCAGGAGACCGCGGCAACGAATGGAACATCCGAGCGGGCGATCTGCTTCGACTGATCCTCCGCGCCCGCGCGGGGCGGATCGAAGACAACGCCATCAAAGGCGTTTAACTCCTTGAACGTCAGCGGACGGCGGAACAGGTCTCGGCGCTCGCCGGTCACGCGTTTCAGGCCGGTGGCGAAGCGTGAACCCCGATCGAGCGCCGAAAGTGCGGCCGCATCGCCCTCCACCGCATGCACTTCCGATCTCGCGGCCAACCGCAGGGCGAAGCTGCCGCAGCCGGCGAAGAGATCGGCAATTTTTTTGGCACGTTTCAGATGTCCGCCGACGATATCGGCCATGGTCCGTTCGGCTGCCTCCGTCGCCTGCAGGAAGGCGCCCGGCGGCACCGCGACGGCAACGCTGCCGAACATGACGACAGGCTTCTTCGGCTCGATGATGATCTCGTCATCGATGGACAGTCTGGCAAAGCCCTGCGCAATGACAAAATTGGCGGCGATGCGGCGCTGGTTTTCGCCGAGCTTGCCCGATTCATGCACCGCCACGTCGAGGCCGGAATCCGTCACTGTGACCGCCATGCGAAACGATTTCGGGGTGGCGCAGATCAATTCGGCGAGTGCCCTCAAGCCGTCGAGCGCGCTGACGATCCCAGGCAGCGAGATCGGGCATTCGGAGATGGAAATGATTTCCGGCGACAGATGGCGATTGAAGCCGAGCAGCATGCCTGTTTCGGTGCGCCTGGCGGCGAGCACGACGCGGCGGCGCGTGTGCGGCGCGCAGGCGACCAGACCGCCTATTTCGCAATCGATGCCTCTCAGCGCATGCACGACCTTCTCGCGCTTCCACTGCTGATAGGCTTGCGCCTCCAAATGCTGGAGGGCGCAGCCGCCGCACTCGCCGAAATGGCGGCAGGCGGGTTCGATGCGCAGGGGCGAGGCCTCGATCAGCGCCATCAGCGTGGCGCGATCCCTTTCACGCGCCGCGGTGACAACCTCGCCTGGCAGCGTGAAAGGAATGAACAGATCGCCGCTTTCGGTGTCGGCGATGCCATCTCCCTGGGCGCCAAGCTTTTTGATGGTGAAGCGTGCACTCATCGGTCCTTGACCCCACCAAGCAGGAATTCGCGATTGCCGTCACCGCCCTCGATTGGCGACAGATGCAAGCCGAGCGAGCGCCAGCCGGGCACGGCATCCAGCCAATCCTGCAGCAAGCCGGCGACACGGGCGGCATGATAGGGGTCTTTCAGCAGGCCGCCCTTGCCGATCGCCTCGCGACCCGCCTCGAACTGCGGCTTGACCAGAAACATCGCTGCGGCACCGGGCTTGGCGATGGCAAGCGCAGGCGGCAGGGCCAGTTTCAGTGAAATGAAACTGACGTCGGAGACTATGAAGTCCGGACTGCGGCCGCCAAGATCGGCGGTTGAGAGATCGCGGGCGTTCAGCCCCTCGATGACCGTCACGCGCGCGTCCTTGCCGATATCAGCATGCATCTGTCCGTGACCGACATCGATCGCCGTGACATGGGTCGCGCCGCGTTCGAGCAGGACCTGGGTGAATCCGCCGGTCGAGGCGCCGATGTCGAGCGCCTCACAGCCGGCCGGATCGAGGCCGAAATGGTCGAGCCCGGCGATCAGCTTCAGCGCCGCGCGTGAGACATAGCCTTGGGCCGGGTCATCAACGGCGATGACGCATTCCGGTTGCACGGCCTGGCCAGGCTTTCGGGCAATAGCGCCGTCCACCGTTACCGTGCCACGTTCGATCGCGTCACGTGCACGCGAGCGGCTGGAAAACAGCCCACGCGCTACGAGCAGATCGTCGAGCCGCTGGCGCGTGCTGGCTGGCCGGGGAAAATTCATCGGTCTTCCTTGGCGAAAGCCGGCGGCGAAGGCAAGGAGATTGGAGCAGGAGAAGCAACATCGCCGCAGGGCAGCGACCGCAGAGAGCCGCTCGCGGCCAGTCGCATATCGCATCAGGTCGGCCACGATGATAAGGAAGAAACGCCGTTTTGCTGCCGAAGGCGAAGGAGGACGGATGCTTACGGGAACCTGCCATTGCGGTGCGGCCCACTGGACCTTGAAGGGCGATCCCGGGCCGATCACCGCTTGCAACTGCACGCTGTGCCGACGTTACGGCACGCTCTGGGCCTACGACTTTGTCGATGAACGTATCCGCGTCGTGGGGCCGATAAAAAGCTATAAACGTGCCGGCAAGGCCGAACCCACGCTCGAGATCCTGTTCTGCCCGACATGTGCGTGCGTGCTTGCCTGGCGCGGTTTGCGCCCAGCCGAGTCCGGCCGCACGCGGATCGCCGTCAATGTAAGGCTTGCGCCGCCGGAAGCCGTGGCCGACCTGCCGATCGACCATTTCGACGGTCTCGAGACCTACGACGATCTGCCGCGCGACGGCCGCTGCGTGCGCGACATGTGGTTTTGATTTGGGTGGTTTGATTTGGGCGAGATCAGAAGATGGTGCGGGGAGCCTGCCGTTCGACGGCGGGAGACAGGCCGTCATCCCGATCGCGGGCAACTTCCCTGCGCGGGCGCTCGACTGGCGCGGCGGATGCCGATGCGGCGTCCGGCGGGACAACAAGCTGCGGCAGCTGCTTGTAGGAGAAGCCGCCCCTGATATGCCCCATCCTGCTGGCGACTATATCCGCGGCCGCCTTCTCGAGATTGCGGTCGTAGCGCGTTCCGGCGATGGCCGGCGCTGCGATGGCGGTCAGGATCGCCATGCCGCACAGAAGCGTCTTCACTGTTGTTGTCTCCCTGCCTGGCCAGAACCTAGCAGCGTGCCGTTGAAAAACGGGCAAGAGACACGGTAAGCAAAACGCCAAACCGCAATGTCAACAATGCGTTACGACATCGAGCCGGCAAACCGATTCAAGCGCTTGATGTGTCGAGTCAGGCGCGCTGGGCGCGGACCGCCTGCCCGAGGGCGGTGAAAACCGTATGGACGATGCCGGCGGCATCGAGACCGGCATCGGCATACATCTTTTCCGGCTTGGCGTGGTCCGCAAACACGTCCGGTAGCACAAGCGGGCGCACTTTCAGACCGCTTTCCAGCAGGCCCTCATGGGCGAGGAACTGCAAAACGTGACTGGCGAAGCCGCCGACGGCGCCCTCCTCCACCGTGACCAGAACCTCGTGCGAGCGGGCCAGCCGTCGGATCAGGTCCTCGTCGAGCGGCTTCGCGAAGCGCGCATCGGCGACGGTGGTCGAAAGCCCGGACGCGCCCAGTTCCTCGGCCGCGATCAGGCAATCCTGCAAGCGCGTGCCGAAGGAGAGGAGTGCCACCTTGCCGCCTTCCCTGATGATGCGGCCCTTGCCGATTTCGAGCACCGAGCCGCGATCGGGCATGTCGACGCCGACGCCATTGCCGCGCGGATAGCGGAAGGCGATCGGGCCGTCATCGTAGGTTGCCGCGGTGCGCACCATGTGGCGCAGTTCCGCCTCGTCGGCCGCCGCCATGACGACGAAGCCCGGCAGGGAGGCCAGGAAGGTGGTGTCGAAGGCGCCGCAATGGGTGGCGCCGTCGGCTCCGACGAAGCCGGCGCGATCGATGGGGAAGCGCACCGGCAATTTCTGGATCGCCACGTCGTGCACGACCTGATCGTAGGCACGTTGCAAGAAGGTCGAATAGATCGCCGCGAACGGCTTGTAGCCTTCGGTCGCGAGGCCGGCCGCGAACGTCACCGCATGCTGTTCGGCGATGCCGACGTCGAAGGTCCTGGCCGGAAACACTTCGCCGAACAGATCAAGCCCGGTGCCGCCCGGCATAGCGGCGGTGACGGCGACGATGCGCTCGTCCTCCTGGGCCTCCCGGATCAGGCTTTCGGCGAACACCTTGGTATAGGCCGGCGCGTTGGCCGGGGCCTTGGCCTGAGCGCCGGTGATGACGTCGAACTTGTTGACGCCGTGATATTTGTCGGCCGCGGCCTCGGCCGGCGCGTAGCCCTTGCCCTTCTGGGTGACGACATGGATCAGCACGGGGCCCTTGCCATTGTCACGGACATTTTTCAGCACCGGGATCAGATGGTCCAGATTGTGGCCGTCGATCGGACCGATATGGTAGAAGCCGAGCTCCTCGAACAGCGTGCCGCCGGTGACGTAGCCGCGCGCATGCTCGACCGCCCTGGTGATGGCACGGTCGGCACGCTTGCCAAGATACGAGGTCAGTTTCTTGCCGAAGTCGCGCAGGCCGACATAGGCCTTGCCAGAGGCCAGGCGCGCCAGATAGGCGCTCATGGCGCCGGTCGGCGGGGCGATCGACATGTCGTTGTCGTTGAGGATGACGATCAGGCGGGCATCGAGCGCGCCGGCATTGTTCATCGCCTCGTAGGCCATGCCGGCCGACATGGCGCCGTCGCCGATGACAGCGATGACATTGTTGCGGCCGCCGGCAAGATCGCGGGCCGCCGCCATGCCGAGGCCGGCCGATATCGACGTCGAGGAGTGGGCGGCGCCAAACGGATCGTATTCGCTCTCGGTGCGGCGGGTGAAGCCGGAGAGGCCGCCCTCCTGGCGCAGGGTGCGGATGCGATCGCGGCGCCCGGTCAGGATCTTGTGCGGATAGGCCTGGTGGCCAACATCCCAGATCAGCCGGTCATCGGGGGTATTGAAGACATAGTGCAGCGCCACGGTCAGTTCGACCACGCCAAGCCCGGCGCCGAGATGACCGCCGGTGCGCGACACCGCGTCGATCAGTTCGAGGCGGAGCTCTGATGCCAATTGCGGCAATTCGCTTTCGGAAAGCGTGCGCAGCTCGGCCGGGATGCGGACCTTGTCGAGAAGCGGCGTATGCGGCGTTGCGTTCACGGGTAGGCCCAAGCTTCTGTTCATGCGCGGGATAGGCCGCCGGCAGGCGAAAGTAAATGCCTGCCAAATGACGCGAAAGGCACGCCCCGTCGTCGACTTCCTCAGCCTTCCGGCAGTGGAATGAACTCTTCCTCATCGCCGGGAACGATGTCGAAGCGGCCGGTCTTCCATTCTTGCTTGGCCTGTTCGATGCGCTCCTTGGAGGACGAGACAAAATTCCACCAGATGTAGCGCTTCGAGCCCAGCGAGGCACCGCCGAAAAGCATGAAATGGGCACCAGCCTGTGAGGATACGACGATCTCGTCGCCGGGCCGGAACACCAGAAGCCGTTCCGCCGGAAACACGTCGCCGGAAATCGAGACCTCGCCTTCCAGCGTATAGATGGCGCGTTCTTCCGCGTCAGCAGGGATTTTCACGCTGGCGCCGGGCGCCAGCCTGAGGTCGGCGTAGAGCGTCTCGGAATCGGCTCGCACCGGGGAACGCAGCCCCTGGAAATCGCCTATAACGATGCGGCCGCTGACGCCTTCCGCGTCGATGTCGGGAAGCCGCGCGACAGCGGTGTTTTCGAAAACCGGCGCCACTTCCTCCTTGCCGTCCGGCAGCGCCAACCATGTCTGCAGCCCCGAGATCGACATCGGCGCGCCGCGCAGTTCTTCCGGCGTGCGCTCCGAATGGACGATGCCGCGGCCGGCGGTCATCAGGTTCACGTCACCCGGCTCGATCACCATCTCGGTGCCGAGCGAATCGCGATGCCTGATCCTGCCGTCGAACAGGTAGGTGACCGTCGACAGGCCGATATGAGGATGCGGCCGGACGTCGAGCGCCTGACCGGCACGCAGGATGGCCGGGCCCATGCGGTCGAAGAAGATGAAGGGACCGACCAGCCGCCTTTTGGCAGTCGGCAAGGCGCGGCGAACCTGAAAACCGCCAATGTCCTTGGCGTTCGGAATGACCATCAATTCGATCTGGTCGCTGGCAAAGGCATCGCCGGCTTCAGGATCCTTCCCGGGAAAGAAGCTCATGAACTCTCCTTGTCAGCGGCCGATGGCTGCTTTGGCCAGATCAGGCAAAGCGGATCGCCGCCTTCGCCCGCAGCTTGGCCGCAACCTCCTCGCGATTGCGCGGATGCTGGTTGGTTTCAAGCGAATCGAGAAGCTCGCGCGCCGACGCCGCGATGGCCTCGACGGCATGGTCGAATGCGTGCTGGTTCTGCTTCGAAGGCCGCGTCGTTCCGCTCAGCTTGCGAACGAATTGAAGGGCTGCATCGCGCACCTCGTCGTTGGTCGCCGGCGGATCAAAATTGAACAGGGTCTTGATGTTTCTGCACATCGCTTCCGTATCTCCTCTTGTCCTGGAGCCGTTTCAATCGGGACGCGTTCTATCCTCAATCATGATCGTGTCAAAAACCAGAGAGACGGCTGCGTGCCTCAATCCGCGTCCAGCGGCTCCGTCCCGACCGGCTTGCCGTCGCGGGACAGCCTGATCTTCTCCACCTTGTCCTCGGCCGCCTTCAGCAGCCGGTCGCAATGCACCTTCAGCGCCTCGCCGCGCTCGTAGATCCTAATGGACTGGTCGAGCGGCACATCGCCACGCTCCAGATCATCGACGATCTTCTCCAGCGCGTCGAGAGCCTGTTCGAAGCTCATCGCCTTGACGTCTTCGTTGGTTTCACCAGCCATCATTCATCCTTTCATCAGTCGCCCGACATGGGCGGCGACCGAAAATGCCAATCCTTGCAGATCGTAGCCGCCCTCGAGCAGGCTGACGAGCCGGTTGCCGCTGTGGCGCGCCGCGCGCTGCATGAGTTGGCCGGTCGCCCAGTCGAAATCATCCTCGGTCAGGTTGATCTCGGCCAGCGGGTCGCGATGATGCGCATCGAAGCCGGCCGAAATAATGATCAGGTCGGGTGCAAAATTGTCGAGCGAGGGCAGCACGCGCGACAGGAAGGCATCGCGGAACGCCTCGCTGCCGGTCTGCGGCGCAAGCGGCGCGTTGACGATGTTGCCGGCGCCGGTTTCGTTCTTTGCTCCGGTGCCGGGGTAGAGCGGCATCTGGTGCGTCGAGCAATAAAGCACGGACGGATCGTCCCAGAAAACATCCTGCGTGCCGTTGCCGTGATGCACGTCCCAGTCGACGATGGCGACACGTTCGATATCGTGTTTGCGCTGTGCATAACGTGCGGCGATGGCCGCCGTGTTGAACAGGCAGAAGCCCATCGCGGTCGCTTTCTCGGCATGATGGCCGGGCGGCCGGGCGGCGACGAAAACGTTGTCTGCCCTGCCGGCAAAGACGTCGTCGACGGCGGCGTTGGCGGCTCCGATCGCGGTGATCGCCGCCTGCCAGCTCTTCGGGCTGGCCGTTGTGTCGGCATCGATGCGGGCGATGCCCGTCTCGGGAATGGCGGCGCGTACCCGCTCGACGAAATCCTCGGGATGCGCGTAGAGAATGGTGGCCTCATCGCCTTGTGGCGCCTCGAGGCGGTCGAGCGCGGCAAAAGCCTCGTCGTCGAGCACGCGCTCAATGGCGCGCAAGCGGTCCGGCCGCTCCGGATGGCCGGGTGGCGTGATGTGCTCGAGGAAGATCGGATGGGTGTAGAGACGAGTGGCCATGCTCCCTATCTAGTGCCCCGGCGCGGCGATGGCCATGCGTTGCGGCCTGATGGTTGGGGAAAATCGCGCTTGCGTCCGTTCGCGTCGCCGCGGGGATTGGCGGCGCAGGGGCTTCGTCGTAAAGTCCCCGCCACTGCCTGGTGCCCGCCGCGAGCGGGAGAATCGGGAACACGGTTTGATACCGTGGCGTGCCCAACGCTGTAAGGGGGACCGCGCCGGTAAATGCCACTGTCGATGACGGGAAGGCGCCGGATGCGGGTTGATCCCGAGCCAGAAGACCGGCCTGGCAGGCATCGTCATCCGCATGGTCAGGCGGACGGCAGTTGATTGCAATCGCAAGGGGACAAGCGATGCCGGACAATATGACCATCCCCGTGGGTGACGGATTCGACCAGATGGCGCGCGATGCGGTCTACCGCGCCATGTTCACGCGGCGCGATGTCCGCAGCCATTTTACATCAGAGGCCGTCGACGACGAGGTCTTGGCGCGGCTGCTGCTTGCCGCCCATCACGCGCCATCGGTCGGCTTCATGCAGCCATGGAATTTCATCGTCATTCGTGGCACCGAACGACGGGAACAGGTGCGCGACCTGTTCCTCGCGGCGCGCGAGCAGGAATTGCCGGCGATCGAGGAAGAGCGGCGGGCGCTCTACCGCAAGCTCAAGCTGGAAGGCATCTGCGAAAGCGCGCTCAATATCTGTATCACCTGCGACCGCCGACGCTCACAGGGTTCGCCGCTGGGACGCTGGCACAATCCCGAGATGGATCTCTACAGCACGGTCTGCGCGGTGCAGAATTTCTGGCTGGCGGCGCGCGCCGAAGGCGTCGGCGTTGGCTGGGTCAGCATTATCGAGGCGCAGGCGTTGAAAGGCCTTCTGTCGATTCCCGAGCATGTGACGCCGGTGGCCTATCTCTGTGTCGGCCGTGTCTCGGAGTTCGCGCCGAAACCGGACCTCGAAACACATGGCTGGGGGCGGCGGCTGCCGCTGCCCGAGCTGATCATGAGCGAGACGTTTTGCGGACAGGGCGAAGTTCCGCTCAAATCAACGATCGCACGCCTCAAGGCGGCAACATGCGAAAAGTCTGACAAACCCTTGATTTGATTGCCGATACGGCATGCGCAGCGCGCTGCCGGCGGCCTGCCGTCGTCAGGCGGCTCCGGCATCCTTCCTCAACAATCCTTCGAGCAGTTGCTTGAATGCCGCCACCACGGTCTTCGACGTCGCTTCCGGGTCGTTCGAATTGGCGATCCGCTGCGCCGCCTGGCTGCTCGCCCCGTTGATCAGCCGTGCCGCGGTCTCGGGGTCTACGCCCGGGACAACCACCCCGTCGCCCTGCAGCGTCGTCAGGTGATCGGTCATCGACGCGACGCAGGCATTGGCGTTCGGCCATTGCGCGGGATCCCCCAGCACGGCCGGACCGTCCCGAAACATGATGCGCTGGATTTCCGGCTCCAGCGCCATTTCGATGTAGCTCGTGCATTCGTCGACGAAGCTTTGCCAGCGGGTCGGTGCTTTCGCTGCAACCTCATTCACCCGTGCCGCCATCTCGGCGTCTATCTCGGCGATAACCGCCTGCAAAAGCCCCTTCTTGTCCCCGAAATGATGATAGAGCGCACCGCGCGTCAGCCCTGCCGATGCGGTGAAATCATCCATCGATGCCTCGGCATAACCGATCGTTCCGAACGCATGCCGGGCCGCGGCAATCAATTTGGCGCGCGTTTCGGCGATCATTTCCCTGCGGGGCTTGTGCATCTCTTCTGGCCTTATCTACATACGTCACGTATGCCAATTGACATACGCGACGTATGATCTATTTAGTATTCATACGCATCGTATGTAATTTCCGAATCGCCTTTTGTCGAGGAACGGATCATGCAGAACCCCTATTCCGAGATCTTTCGAGCCCCTGGCGCCAAGGGCTTTGCCGCTGCAGGCTTCATGGCGCGCCTGCCGATCGCCATGGCGCCGATCGGCATCGTGGCGATGCTGTCGCAGACGCGTGGCGAATACTGGCTGGCGGGTGCCGTCTCGGCGACATTCGCGCTGGCCAACGCTTTCCTGGCGCCGCAGATCTCCAGGCTGGTCGACCGCCTCGGCCAGACATGGATCGTCGTGCCCACCACCATCATCTCCGTGCTGGCATTCCTGCTGCTGATTGCGTCGGCCAACCAGGATTGGCCGGTATGGACAATGTTCGTGTCGGCGCTGCTGGCAGCGGCCATGCCCAGCATGCCGGCAATGGTGCGCGCGCGCTGGACCGAGCTTTTTCGCGGCCGGCCGGAGATGAACACCGCCTTCGCCTTCGAATCGGCGGCCGACGAACTGGTCTATATCGCCGGCGCGTCGCTGTCGGTGGGCCTCAGTGCGGCGCTGTTTCCGGAAGCAGGCATGCTGGCGAGCACGTTGTTTCTCGCTTTGGGCTCGATAGCATTCATCCTGCAGCGATCGACGGAGCCGAAAGTGCGGCCGGTGGACCATGGTTCGACTGGCTCGGCAATCCGCCTGCGGCCGGTACAGATCATCACCTTCGCCCTAATCTTCATCGGCGCGACCTTCGCGACGACGGAAGTGAGCACGGTGGCGATCACCAAGGAGTTCGGCCAAGCCGGTGCCGCAAGCCTGGTGATCGGCGTCTATGCGCTGGGATCGTTCGTGTTGGGCATCGTGGTCGGCGCGCTCAACCTCAAGACGCCGCTACAGCGCCAGCTGACCGTCGCGGTCGCCATCATCGCAGTCAGCACGATTTTGCCGCTCACCGCCGACAGCGTGCCGATTTTGGCGCTGACCGTCTTCATCAGCGGCGTGGCGATCTCGCCGACTTTCATCACGGCATTCGGCCTGATCGAACGGCATGTGCCGGAAGCGATGCTGACCGAGGGCATTACCTGGGTGACAACGGGAATCGGCATCGGCATGGCGCTGGGCTCTTTCGCCGCCGGCGCGGTGGTGGATGCGTTCGGCGCCCAGAACGGGTTCTGGGTCTCGGTGGTCGCGGGCGGCATCGCGCTGGTCACGGTGCTGCTCGGCCAGCGCAGTCTTGCCACTCACAAATGCGAGTTGGATGGGTGTGAAGCGGCCGTCGCTGCCGCGGAATGAACCATGACGCGTCCGGTTCAGCGGATCGGACGCTATTGCCGCCGTCGAACCTAGAGAATCTCGGTCTTGGCGATGTGGATGCCAAAACCTTCGAGGCCGACATAGTGGCGCTCGCGCGAGGCGATCAAATTGATCGAGGAAATGCCGAGATCCTTCAGGATCTGAGCACCGAGCCCGATCTCGCGCCATTCATTCTCGCGGCGGCGCGCCTCTTCGTGGTCCTCCCGGTCGCCGCTCGCCGGCCGGTTGCGCTCCTGGTGGGCGACACCGACCGAGCCCTCGCGCAGATAGACGATGACGCCGCGCTTGCGCTCGCCCATCGCCTTCATGATGGCGTCCAGCCGGTGGCTGGTGCCGAAGACGTCGGTCACCACGTCCTCGGAGTGCAGACGCACAGGCACCTCTTCCCCATCGCGGATGTCGCCGAAGACGACGGCGACATGATGCATGGAATCCCAGGGCAGCGTGTAGGTGAAGACTTGCGCCTTGCCGCCGAGCGTGTCGATCTCGGAGCATGCCACGCGTTCGACCAGTGTTTCCTTGCGTTGCCGATAGGCGATGAGGTCGGCGACCGAGACCTGCTTGAGGCCGTGCTCCTCGGCAAAAGCCGCGACCTGCGGGCCGCGCTTGACGGTGCCGTCATCATTGACCAGTTCCGAGATCACGCCGATCGGCGGCAGGCCGGCGAGCTTGCACAGATCGACGGCCGCCTCGGTATGGCCCGAACGCATAAGCACGCCGCCTTCGCGCGCGATGAGCGGGAAGATGTGGCCGGGGCGGACGAAATCGGAGGCGCCGACATTGCCGTTGGCGAGATTGCGCACGGTCAGCGTGCGGTCGTCAGCTGAAATGCCAGTCGTGGTGCCGTGCTTGAAATCGACGCTAACCGTGAAGGCGGTGGTGTGCGCCGAATCATTGTCGGCGACCATCGGCGCAAGGTTGAGGCGCTTGGCCTCCTCGCGCGGCATCGGCGTGCAGACGATGCCCGAAGTGTTGCGCACGATGAAGGCCATCTTTTCCGGCGTGCAATGGACGGCGGCGACGATCAGGTCGCCCTCGTTCTCGCGCCCGTCATCATCCATGACGACGACGATCTCGCCCCGCTCGAAGGCGCGGATTGCTTCGACGATCTTTTTCTGGTCGTAAGACATGGAAATGCTCGCTTCGCTCGCAAGGGAGTAGGGGAATAGGGCAGTAAGGGAGTAAGGGAGTAAGGGAGTAAGGGAAAGGAAAAATTGCTCGTCTCGCGGGCAGCTTAACAGACTGCCCTACTGCCCTACTGCCCTACTGCCTTCCTTGCCTGTCTGTCCTCGGTGCCGCAGATAATGGTCGGCGATTGCGCAGGCAACCATCGCCTCGCCGATCGGTACGGCGCGAATGCCCACACACGGATCATGGCGACCCTTGGTCATCACTTCGACGTCGTTGCCGTCCTTGTCGATCGACTTCCGGGGCGTCAGGATTGAAGACGTCGGCTTGACGGCGAAGCGGGCGATGATCGCCTGGCCGGTCGAGATGCCGCCAAGGATGCCGCCGGCATTGTTGGACAGGAACACCGGCTGGCCGTCATTGCCGATACGCATCTCGTCGGCATTCTGTTCGCCGGTGATGCGGGCGGCCTCGAAGCCGTTGCCGATCTCGACGCCCTTGACGGCGTTGATCGACATCAGGCCTGACGCGATATCCTGGTCGAGCTTTGCGTAGATCGGCGCGCCGAGGCCGGCCGGAACGCCGTCGGCGACGATCTCGATCACGGCGCCGACGGAGGAACCCGCCTTGCGGATGCCGTCGAGATAGCTCGTGAAAACGGGAACGGACGCCGGATCCGGCGTGAAGAACGGATTGTCCGCGTCGCCAATGAAATTCCAGTTCCAGTTGGCGCGGTCGATCGACTTCTCGCCCATCGATACCAGTGCACCGCGCACCACCATGCCCGGCACGACCTTGCGGGCGAGGGCTCCGGCGGCGACCCGAGCCGCGGTCTCGCGCGCCGAGGATCGGCCGCCGCCGCGATAGTCGCGCACGCCGTATTTGACGTCATAGGTGTAGTCCGCATGGCCCGGCCTGTACTGGCGGGCGATCTCTCCATAGTCCTTCGAGCGCTGGTCGACATTCTCGATCAGCATGGAGATCGGCGTACCTGTCGCGATCATCGTCTCGCCGTCATCGTCAAGGATGAAGCCCGACAGCACCTTCACTTCGTCAGGCTCACGGCGCTGCGTGACGAAGCGCGACTGGCCGGGCCGGCGCTTGTCGAGTTCGGCCTGGATTTCGTCACGCGTGAAGCGGATGCCGGGTGGGCAGCCGTCGACCACGCAGCCCAATGCGGCCCCATGGCTTTCGCCCCAGGTGGTGACGCGGAAAAGATGGCCGAACGTGTTGTGAGACATCGCAAAGTGCCCTGCCCGGCATCGGAGCCGACTGAAGCCTGCCTTCTATTGGCGTTTTCCACAGGGGTCAAACCGTGATCTTCGGATTTAGTTTTGACACATTCGATTGGTTTCTGCTCTGCTCCATTCGCCGTTGAGGATCCGCCGCTACCCATGCCGGCGCAATACCAAAGAGGACGATGATGCGTACCCTGATTGGCGCTGTTGCCGCCACATTCCTGCTTTGCACCGCCGCTTTCGCCGGGCAGACCGAAGGCCTGATCAAGAAGATCGACAAGGACGCGCTGACCCTGACGCTGGACGACGGCAAATCCTACAAGCTGAACGC
The DNA here is from genome assembly GCF_020165475.1 of Mesorhizobium sp. BR1-1-15. NCBI lineage: Bacteria > Pseudomonadati > Pseudomonadota > Alphaproteobacteria > Hyphomicrobiales > Phyllobacteriaceae > Mesorhizobium > Mesorhizobium sp. BR1-1-15. Next base: position 343,920 of record NZ_JAIUIF010000001.1, read on the forward strand.
GGAAACCGATCTCGACGCGCTGAAGCCCGGCATGGACATCGTCATCGCCTATGACGTGACCAATGGCGAAAACGTGGTCACCGATATGCAGTTGCCTGACAGCGACTCCGACTAGGCTTCCAATGCAAATCGGCTGTTCGGCGTTTGTTGAGCCGTTACAGCCGTTTTATGCACCCCGCAACCGGCAGCCTGCATGAGCCTTCCTGGATCGTGCCGGGTCCCTAAAGCCACCCCAGGCTGTCGCCTTCCAGCTTGAGCACGCGGTCCTGCGGTATCGCCAGCTTCGCCGCATCGTTCTCGGCCATGTCAAGCACGAAGCGAAACAAGGTGCGCATGACGCCGCCATGCGTCACGCAGACTGTCTGGCGCTCGAGCGCGTCGAACCACGGCTTTACCCGCTCGAGCAGCATCTGGTAGCTCTCGGCATCTTTGCCCGGCGGCTGAAAGTTCCATTTGTCCAGCGCACGCGTCCTGCTCGCACCCGGAAATTGCGTCTCCAGCTCGGCAAAGGTGAAACCCTGCCAATCGCCGAAATTCACTTCAACAAGGCGGGGGTCGGTCCCGTAGGCAGCCGGGTCGAGCTTCATGGCGGCGCGAATGCGCTCCATGGTCTCGCGCGTGCGCCGCATCGGGCTGGCGACGAAATCGAACTCTGCGGGATTGGAGATCAGGTCAGCCAGCCGATGCCCGTTTGCGCTCGCCTGCTCGCGGCCGAGCGCGTTGATGTCGGTATCGGCCTGCCCCTGAAGCCGGAATTCGGCATTCCACGCGGTCTGGCCGTGGCGCACGATATAAACCAGCGGGTACATCAGGTCTTCCGGAGGTCGGGCCAGGGCCTGGGCGGAGGATAGGCGGAGGAGTTAATCCTTGACTGTCGAAATGTCAGGTGCGTCGACCGCCTTCATGCCGACGACGTGATAGCCGGAATCGACATGATGCACTTCGCCGGTGACGCCGCGCGACAGGTCGGACAGGAAATAGACGCCGGAATCGCCGACCTCTTCCTGGGTGACCGTCTGCTTCAGCGGCGAATTGTACTCGTTCCACTTCAGGATGTAGCGGAAGTCACCAATGCCGGAAGCGGCCAGCGTCTTGATCGGGCCCGCCGAGATCGCGTTGACGCGGATCTTCTTGGCGCCGAGATCGACGGCGAGGTAACGCACGCTGGCCTCGAGTGCGGCCTTGGCGACGCCCATGACGTTGTAATGCGGCATCACCTTTTCGGCGCCGTAATAGGTCAGCGTCAAAAGCGAACCGCCATCGGTCATCAGCGCCTCGGCGCGCTTGGCGATGGTGGTGAAGGAATAGACCGAAATATCCATCGTGCGCAGGAAATTATCGCGCGTCGTCTCGACATAGCGGCCGGTCAGTTCGTCCTTGTCGGAAAAAGCGATGGCATGGACGAGGAAGTCGAGCTTGCCCCAATGATTGGCGACATTTGCGAAAACGTCGTCGAGGCTCGCCGGATCGGTCACATCGCAATGGCCGGCGACAAAGGCGCCGAGTTCCGCAGCCAGTGGCTCGACCCGCTTCTTGAACGCTTCACCCTGATAGGTCAGCGCGATCTCGGCGCCGTGGTCGACGCATGCCTTGGCGATGCCGTAGGCGATCGACCTGTTGTTGGCGACGCCGAGGATCAGGCCGCGTTTGCCGGCCATCAGGCCCTGTCCACCCGCCATATGCGTGCTCTCCGCAAGATTTCTTATTTGTGGAGAGCCCTATCGCACAGGCACAGAGCCCCTTCAAGCGCTCAAACGGGACAGTTCGGGGACAAGAGCCGCCAATCAGCCTTTTTGGCTGCGCAACAGCCCTTCGAGCGCGCTGTCGCCGCCTTCTGGCAGCATGATGCGCACATGGGCGTAGAGATCACCGTGGCCGCCGGCCTTTTCCGGCAGGCCCCTGCCCTTCAGGCGCAGGACCTTGTCCGAGCTCGACCAGGCGGGAACGTTGACCGCGAGCTTGCCGGTCGGCGTTTCTACGGCCACCTTGGCGCCAAGCACGGCATCGGCCAGCCCCACCGGCAAATCGGCATGCAGGTCGCGGCCCTCCAGGCGGTAGCGCGGATGCCGGCGGAAGCGGATCTTGACCAACGCGTCGCCGGGCTGGCCCGGCCCTTGCTCGCCCTGCCCCTTCAGCCGGATGGTCTGCCCGTCCTCGACATAGGCCGGCAGCTTGACCGCCACCTTGCGGCCGTCAGGGAACATCGCCGTGACCTTTTCAGCGTTCGCCGCTTCCTCGATGGTGATGTCGAGCGTGACATTCAGGTCGGCGGCGGTTGCCGGCTGGCGGCGGTCACCCATTCCTGCCCCGCTTTGGCCGGGGCCGCGCGAGCCGGAGAAGACGTCGCCAAAAATCTGGCTGAAGATATCGCTGTTGCCGTCGAACGGATCGCCGCCCGGGCGTCCGGAGCGGAACTCGAATCGCGAACCGCCGGCTCCCTGCTGCTGGCGACGAAAACCGGCGAAGGGGTCACCGCCACCGGGGGCGCCCTCGAAGCCCTGGAAACGCGGCTTGCCGTCGGCGTCGATCTCGCCCCGATCGAAAGCGGCGCGGGTCTTCTCGTCCCCGACGATCTCATAGGCCTGATTGGCCGCGGCAAAACGGTCCTTCGCCTTGGGATCATTCGGATTCTGGTCCGGATGATGCTTCTTGGCGAGTTTGCGGTACGCCGATTTTATGTCCTTGGCCGATGCGTTCTTTGCAACGCCCAGCACCTCATAGGGGTCGCGCATGCTTCCTGCCCTGGAGAAAGAGTGAGTCCATAGTCGCCTCTTATATGCGCTCGCATAGGAAGAAATTCCAGTGCTGGACGTTATTCAAAGGTGGAAGCTCAAAGCGCCCTGAAGTCCTGCATGCGCCAGCCGCCGGCGCTGGCCAGGCAAAGTTCGCCCGCGAACATGGCAACGCCGTCAAAGCTTTCGCGCGAAGCCTTGAAGCGGCGGCAGGTCTGGCCCCCGTCCTTCAATTCCGCCAGTTCGGTAATTGAGCCGCGCGAACCCGTACCGGCATTGGCCCACGGCACGGCTTGACCGCCGAGCTGCTCGATGTCGGCGGAGGACACCGCGTTGCCGATCGTCGTCTGGTCGGAATCGCGGTCCGAATCGGCCGGCGCGGCTGGAGCCGAAATGCTGCCGGTCAGGATCGAGCGATCGACCTCGGCCTTTTGCAGGCTGAAGCCGCCCGCGCCACATGCGGCAAGCGGCAAGGCAATCATCATGATCGCGGCTTTGGCGCTGGCTGAAGCAAATAGGCTGCCTTGCCTGCTGTCAAAAGCTTGCGCGATACGCGACAATCGGCAACCTCCCCTGTTTGATGAAAATTTGAGAAAAACTATGAGTGAGACTGAGTTAACAAGCGGTGACTTTACCGAGGCCGCCGAGCCGTTTCGCCTTTTTGCCGCATGGCTGGACGACGCCACCAAAAGCGAAATGAACGACCCCAACGGCGTGGCGTTGGCAACCGTCGATGCCGAGGGCATGCCGGATGTGCGGATGGTGCTGCTCAAGGGGTTCGATGAGAGCGGCTTTGTGTTCTACACGAATTTCGAAAGCGCCAAGGGCCGGGAGATCCTAGGCAGCATGAAGGCGGCGATGTGCTTCCACTGGAAATCGCTGCGCCGCCAGGTGCGCGTGCGCGGGCCGGTGGAGATCGTCAGCGATGCCGAAGCCGACGCCTATTACGCGACACGGCCGCGCGGCAGCCGCATCGGCGCCTGGGCCTCGAAACAGTCGCGGCCGCTGGAAAGCCGGTTCGCGCTGGAAAAGGCGGTGGCCGAATACACGGCCCGCTACGCCATCGGCGAGATTCCGCGCCCAAAACACTGGTCGGGTTTCCGCATCGTGCCGAAGACGATCGAGTTCTGGCACGACAGACCGTTTCGGCTGCATGACCGCGTGGTGTTTTCGCGCAATGCCGGGGGCGGTTGGGAGAAGACGCGGCTTTATCCCTGAGTTTGTAAACTAGCGCCGACATCCTCACTGCGCCTAGCCCGGGCTGGCCAGTGGCGACCGAGGCACGCGGGATAGGTCGGCGCTCCACCCCACCCTGCGGGCCGACCTCCCCATCTAAGGGAGGCGGGGGCCGAACTATTTTTTTCTGGTCATGAATGCCGTCAGTGCAGCGCGGGCTTCGTCCGATTTCAGCCGCTCGCGAAAATGCTCGCTTTCCACGTTGATGCGGGCGACGAGGTCCTCGCGAGAGCCGCGCATCAGGTCGCGCGCGATCCTGAGCGCCTGCGGCGGCTTGGCGGCGATCTGGCCGGCGGCCGCCAGAACCGACGCCTCCAGCGCTCCTTCCTCGACAACTTCGTAGATCAGACCAGCGGCCTTGGCGCGTTCGGCCGAGAAGCCTTCGCCAAGGCCGAGCAGCGCGAACGCGCCCTGCTGGCCCAGGATGCGCGGCGCCAGCAGGCTCGATCCCGCTTCGGGCACAAGGCCGAGGTCGACGAAGGGTGTCCTGAACACGGTGCGCGGCGTGGCGAAGGTCAGGTCGCAGTGCAAATTGAGCGTGGTGCCGATGCCGACCGCGATGCCGTCGACACCGGAGACGATGGGTTTTGCGACCCTGGCCAGCGCCGTCAGGAAATCCCAGACTTCCGTGCCGCCTTCGCCGCCAGTCGCGACGACCATGAAATCGGCGAGGTCGTTGCCGGAGGAGAAGGCACCGGGCACGCCGAGAAAGACATGGACGCGAATTGCCGGATCCGCATCCCCTTCGGCCAAGGTTTGCGACATCTTGGCGTACATGGCGCGCGTCAGCGCGTTCTTCTTGTCCGGGCGGTTTATGCGGATGATCTGCATGGCGCCCTGGCGCTCGACGAGGATATGGTCTGTCACGGTTCTTTCCTTGTGAACGTCAGGCGGAAATCAATGTCTTGCCGGCAGCGGCGAGGCTTGCGGCGCCGTCGACAACGCGCTCCTTCAAGGCACTTGTCTCGCCGAGCAGGTTTTCGGCGAAAAAGCGGCAAAGGGCGACGCGGCCGTGATCGGCAACGGCGCCCCGCGCCAAGTAGGCGCCGCCGGCTGCAAGCGAGACCAGCCGGAGATAGGGTGTCGCGCCGGCAAGCGCCTCGCCAGTCCGGCCATCGGCCGACAGTTTTTGCAGGAAACGTGTCGCTTGCGTCAGATCGTCGAGCCCGCGGTCGAGAGCATCGGCCGTATGGCCAAACCCTTCGAGATTCGATGTCCGCACGGCGCTGGCGACAGCGGCAAGCTCGGCGATGAAGCCGTGCACATGCTCGCCGCCGCCGAGCGGCAGTTTTCGGGTCACCAGATCGATCGCCTGGATGCCGTTGGTGCCCTCGTAGATCGGCGCGATGCGGGCGTCGCGATAGAGTGCCGCAGCCCCCGTCTCCTCGATGAAACCCATGCCGCCATGGACCTGGACGCCAAGCGAGGCGACCTCGACGCCGATATCGGTCGAAAAAGCCTTGGCAAGCGGCGTCAACAGGTTGGCCCGGTCGCGCCAATGCGCCGCCTGGTCACCAGACGATACGCGCGCCAGGTCGATGGCATGGGCACAGGAATAGCTGATCGCCCGCGCGATCTGCGTCAGCGCCTTCATGGTCAGGAGATTGCGCTGCACGTCGGGGTGATGGACGATCGGCGCCATGCCGGCACCGGCGTAATCCGCCGCCTTGCCCTGGCGGCGCTCATTGGCATAGGCAATCGCCTTCTGGGTCGCGGCTTCCGCGACCGCCACGCCCTGCATGCCGACGGCGAGGCGGGCATTGTTCATCATGGTGAACATGCAGGCCAGCCCCTTGTTCTCCTCGCCGATCAGCCATCCGATGGCGCCGGGCTTGGCGCCCTGAAAACCGTCGCCATAGATCATGGTGCAGGTCGGCGAGGCATGGATGCCGAGCTTGTGCTCGAGGCCCGAACAGAAGACGTCGTTGCGTGCGCCAGGCGAGCCGTCCGCGCCGACCAGGAATTTCGGCACCAGGAAGAGCGAGATGCCGCGCGTGCCCGCAGGCGCGTCAGGCAGCCGCGCCAGTACCAGATGGACGATATTGTCGGTGAGATCATGCTCGCCATAGGTGATGAATATCTTCTGGCCGAAGATGCGGTAGGTGCCGTCGCGGGCCGGTTCGGCGCGCGTGCGCAAGGCAGCGAGGTCCGAGCCGGCCTGCGGCTCAGTCAGGTTCATCGTGCCCATCCACTCGCCGGAGACGAGCTTTGCGAGATACTTGGCCTTGAGCTCTTCCGAAGCGTGCTTGTCGAGCGCCTCGACCGCACCCATGGTCAGCGTCGGGCCAATGCCGAAGGCCATGGCGGCGGAATTCCACATTTCGAGCGCGGCGACGCCGAGCATGGTCGGAAGCGCCTGCCCGCCATATCCTTCCGGGCCGGAGAGCGCGTTCCAGCCGCCGTCGATCCAGCGGCGATAAAGTTCCTTCCAGCCCGGCGGCATGGTCACTGCCGCGTCCTTCAGCACCGCGCCGTGCTCGTCGCCGATCTTGTAGAGCGGCGCGACCTCTTCGGTGGCGAAGCGGCCGGCCTCGCTAAGAACGGCGTCGACGAGATCCTCGCCGAGATCGCCGAACGTGCCGTCATCGAGGGCAGGCTTCAGGCCGGCCACATGCTTGAGGGTGAACGCGATGTCCTCGACCGGTGCCAGATACATGCCGCTCGCTCCTCCTGATGCATCGGCCAGGCTGATCCTAGGACCTGAGTGGGACCTGCTTGCCACACACCGTATTCGCCTTTGGGCGATCGCCCATCTTCTTTTTACGTAAACGTCAAATTTTGTCACGCTGATTTTGTAATCGCGCCGGCTCGTATTAAATGCGATGGACGCCGGGTCAAAATCGACCGGCAACAGACCAGAACCAGCCGACTGGAAACCAACTCATGCTTGCCAGACCTGACGCCTACCGTTGTATCGAGTGCGGCCTGCCCTACCGGGCGGCGGGGTTCTCATACTATCACGGTGAATTGGAAAACGGCGCCGCCTATTGGTCGGATCGCGGTATATTGTGCTCGCCGAAATGCTCGCTCGCCCATCATCGCAAACGCGCGGCCGAAGGCACGCTGCCGCAACAGCCCGCGCCGGATCCGTTTGAAGTTCAGCCATTCGGCCGCGCTGACCGTCGCACTTGATATGTATTCCCGTACATACCGTGCTAGAGGTGATCGAAATGACAAACCAACTGACCCGTACCTCCCGTCTCGAAGCTCGGATATCCCCGGATATGCTGGGTGTGGTGAAACGTGCCGCCGAAATCCAGGGCCGCAGCGTCAGCGACTTCGTGGTCTCCGCAGCGCAGGAAGCTGCACAACGCACCATTGAGGAGATCGCTATCATCCGCCTGTCCATCGAGGATCAGCTCGCTCTGGTAGAGGCCATTCTCAATCCGCCCGAACCTAATGAAGCGCTGCGCAAAGCCGCCGACGCCTACAAGCGAGTTGTCGTCGAATCCCGGTGAGTCTAGGCTTGATCATCGAGCCGCTGGGCGGATCGTATGATCGTAAGACATTCAGCTGTGGCGTGCTGGCACTCGGCCAATATCTACACGAGTTGGCAAGCCAGGACGTCAAACGCCGAGTTAGCAACTGCTTTGTCGCCGCGGACCGTGATGTCGATCTCATTGCCGGATACTACACTCTTGCAGCGTCAAATGTGCCCATCACTTCTCTGCCGGAAGACCTGACAAGACGCGTACCGCGTTACCCGGTCCTGCCCGCCATATTGATCGGAAGGTTGGCAGTTGATACCCGATATCAGGGAAAAAGAGTAGGATCGATACTGATCGTGGATGCACTTCGGCGCTGCGCCCAAGCTGCTCCTGCTTCCTTCGCACTGATCGTCGACGCAAAGGACGACATGGCCGCCGCCTTCTATTGCAAATATGGTTTCAGGCCATTTCAAGACCGGCGGTTGTCGCTGTTCCTATCAGTAGCGACGGCGTTGAAGCTGTTCGGCTGACGGACCGCATTGCCTTGAAAGCGAATCCTTAACCATAGCGGTCCAGGATTTGCCTTTGATCAACGGGGATTCCTGTTTGAAGAGAACGGCGCATCTTCTTCGCCGCCCAGCGATCGCTCTCGCGGCGATGATGGCGCTGACAACGGCGGCAAGGGTCTCGGATTTCTCCGAGCCGTGGAAAAGTGCCGACCGGGCGCTTGTCGTCGATGCTTACGAATACAATTCCATCGACTGGGCGCAGCTTGCCACGGACAAGCGCGTCGTCGGCTTCATCAACAAAGCCTCCGATGGCATGTCGCCGCCCTATTCCTGCTCCGGAGACGATACCGAGGTCAAACTCTGCAAGGCACTGTGGAAACGCCATGCGGTGACGCGCGAACTGTTCCAGACGCGCAAGGTGGTCGCCAAGGCCCTCGGCCTGAAATGGGGCGCCTATCACCTCGCCCGCCCCGGCAATCCGGTCGAGCAGGCCAATAATTTCCTCGATTTCGCCGATCCCGCGCCGGACGACCTCATGGCCCTCGACATCGAAGGCATTGATCCCGCGCAATGGATGTCGCTCGACGACGCCGAGGCGTTCGTGCGCCAGGTGCATCGGCGCATCGGCCGCTTCCCGGTACTCTACACCAATGGCAAGACCGCCCAGTATATCGCCGACAACAGCTACAAATACCGGCTGCTGTCGCGGCTGCCGCTCTGGTACGCGCGCTACAAGCCTGACATCGACGTGCATTTTCCCATCGGCAACTGGCAAGGCTATGCGCTCTGGCAGTTTTCGGCGCAGGCCAATTGCGGCCGCTTCCGGTGCCCCTACAGGGTAGCCGGCACGCCCGACGACATCGACGTCAACGTCGCGCCGACAGATGCCGCCACGCTGCGCCAGCAATGGCCGTTCGGCGGGCTGATCGACGTGCCGGCGGATTATCTCGCCAGCGTACCGGTGCCGCTCTCGCGCGAAGCCGCTTTGGCCGGCAAGACCACTCTCATCTACGCCGATGTGGCGACGCCACCGAGTTTCGGGGAAATGGTCGCGGTGCTTGGTTCGCGCTGGTCGAAATTCCGCGACGGGTTCCGCATGCCTGTCGTGAAGACGGTGCTGCGGCGGCCGATCTTCGGCATCGTCCAATATGTCTCCTGGAAGCGCACCGGGCAGCGTACCCCAGCGCAACTCGACGCCGCCTTCGCTGCGGCGGCGGACCCGGTGAGCACCGCTTCTACCGAACCCGACCGCGGCAAACGCTGAAAGCGCGCGACAGGATCCTTGCGGTCAGCTTGCTCCTGCCGCTTCGCGCGCCACGGCCTGCCAGCCAATGTCGCGGCGGCAGAAGCCCTGCGGCCAGTCGATACGGTCGAGCGCGGCATAGGCCTTCTCCTGCGCCTCGCCGACAGTCGCGCCGACCGCGGTGACGTTCAAGACGCGACCGCCATTGGCGACCAGCGCACCGCCATTGATGGCGGTGCCGGCATGGAAAATCTGGGCGCCTTCGCTGGCAGCCTCATCGAGCCCGCGAATGACCGAGCCTTTTTCGGGCGTGCCGGGATAGCCCCTCGCGGCCATGACGACGGTCAGTGCCGCCTCGTCGCTCCAGCGCGCCGATATGTGCGCGAGCTGGCCATCGACGGCGGCATTGAGCAGCACCAGCAGGTCGTCCTTCAGCCGCATCATCAGCACCTGGCATTCGGGGTCGCCGAAGCGGGTGTTGTATTCGATCAGCTTCGGCCCTTCGTCCGTTATCATCAGCCCGGCGAAGAGAATGCCGGCGAAGGAGGCACCCGTTAAAGCCATGCCGCGCATGGTCGGTTCGATGATCTCGCGCATGGTGCGCTCTACCATCTGCGGCGTCATTACCGGGGCCGGCGAATAGGCGCCCATGCCGCCGGTGTTGGGGCCGACATCACCGTCGCCGACGCGTTTGTGATCCTGCGCGGTGCCGAAGGGCAGTGCTGTAGTGCCGTCGCACAGGCAGAAGAAGCTGGCCTCCTCGCCGGTCAGAAACTCCTCGATCACCACTTCCGCGCCGGCCGTGCCGAAAGAGCCGTCGAAACAGGCGTCGAGCGCGGCCAGCGCCTCATCCATCGTCATTGCGACCGTGACGCCCTTGCCCGCGGCAAGGCCATCGGCCTTGATGACAATCGGCGTGCCCATCTTCTCGACATAGGCCTTGGCCGATGCCAGGTCTGAGAAACGGCCATAGGTGGCGGTGGGGATGTCATATCTGGCGCAGAGATCCTTGGTGAAGCCCTTCGATCCTTCGAGCCGCGCCGCCGCACGCGACGGGCCAAAGACGCGGATGCCCCAGCCGCGCAGATCGTCTGATATGCCGGCCACCAGCGGCCCTTCCGGCCCAACCACGACGAGGTCGATCTGCTTGTCCTTGCAGAAGGCGGCGACAGCGGAATGATCGGCGATGTCGAGCTTGACCAGCTCCGCCTCGCGGCCGATGCCAGGATTGCCGGGCGCAGCATAGAGCTTGGTCAGCAACGGCGACGCGGCGATCTTCCAGGCGAGCGCATGTTCGCGGCCGCCGGAGCCGAGAAGAAGAACGTTCATGGCCACCTCTTGATGCCTGTAATCTTCCAAAGAACCCGCTATTGCTCTCTGGACGACGGGTCAAGGCATCCGGGCGATTTGGTCGAAATTGCGCACGGGAACGTTACCCCTGCCAGAAAATCGGCGGCGTCCTCCGCCGCCGATTTCGGGCAAGCGCCTCAGCCCTGGAAGACGATCGGGAACCAGTCCTCGCGCAGCTTCTGCCCCGGCTGCATGCCATGGCCATGATAGGGCGGCGAGGTGCGCCCCGGCCGTTCGACATAGTGGGCGTCGTCACCAACCCAGCGCAGCGATAGCGCACGCCGCCGCGCCGCGGTCAGGTTGCCGCGCGCGCCATGCGCGGTCCTGAAATCGAACAGGATGGCATCGCCCGGCTCCATTTCCCATTCAAGCACCTCCAGCGAGGGGTCCGTGTCTGGATCCGGCACCGGCAGGTAGTCGCCCTCGTCGGCATAGAAATTGCTGTCGTCGAGCCAGCGCACCGGCAGGATCATCTTGTCCCATTTGTGCGAGCCGGCAATCAGCCGCAGCGTTGCCTCCTTTACAGGGTCGATAGGGATCCAGAAGCTCACCGTCTGCCGGCCGTCGACGAAATAATAGGGGATGTCCTGATGCCAGGGCGTCGGCTTCTGCGTGCCCGGTTCCTTGACAAGGACATGATCGTGGAAGAACTGCGCCGTGCGCGACCGCATCACCGCGGCCGCCAGTTCAGCCGCCGGCGATTCGCCCACCAGCTTGACGAATTCTGGAATGCGTTCCCAGTTGCAGTAGTCGTCGAAGAAGCTGCCTCGCCCATTGGCGATATCCGACGCGGTGGCGCTGCGGTTTTGCATGTTGCGCTCGATGCCGGCGGCGATCGTTTCGACCCAGTCCTTGAAAGCGCCGCGGATGCAGACAGCGCCGTCGCGCTGGTAATCCGCTATTGTCCGCGCATCGATCAAGCCTGTGTCGATCGCGCGAGGTGCGGTCTGGGAAGCCATGGCATTCTCCTTTCAGGGATCGATGCCACTATCGCAAGCCTCTTTCATTCAGTAAAATAATAACTTCTCATCTGTCACATAGTGCCACTCTATGAGTCTGACCCTAACGCAGCTGCGCTATCTGGTTGCCGTCGCTCGCCAGGGCAGCGTTACCGGCGCGGCCAGGGCGCTGAACGTCTCACAGCCGTCCATTTCGGTGGCGATCGACGCGGTCGAACAGGATTTCGGCCAGAAACTCTTCGTGCGCCAGCGCGGAAGCGGCGTTTCGCTGACATCCTTCGGCCGCGCCGTGGTGGCCAAGGCGAAACAGGTCCTTGCCGAGACGGACGAGCTCATCGGTCTCGGCTCGCGCAAGTCGGCGCTCGGGGGCGAACTGGTGCTCGGATGCTTCGAAGATCTGGCGCCTTATTTCGCGCCGGCCCTGATCCGCGCCTTCTCGGAACGCCATCCTGAGGTTGCAGTGATCGTGCGCGACGAGACCTTCGAGACGCTCGGGCGGCGCCTCGGCGATGCCGCCGTCGACCTCGGGCTCACCTATGATCTTGGGCTGCCTTCGCATTTCGCCCGCATCCTGCTGCATGAGCTCAGGCCGCACGCGCTTTTGCCGGCTGGACACGCGCTGGCGGATCGTCCCGATGTCAGCCTGGCCGATCTGGCCGCCTATCCGCTGATCACGACGGACCAGCCGCATAGCTGGCAGCACATGCTGGACCTGTTCCGCAGCCGTGGCCTGTCGCCGGTCGCCGACAGGCAGACAAGCTCGTTCGAACTCCAGCGCAGCATGGTGGCCAACGGCTTCGGCGTCGCCGTCAGTTACACGAGGCCGCATGGCGACCGCAGCTATGACGGCTTGCCTCTCGTCTGCAAGCCGCTTTCCGATCCGCTGCCCATGCAGCGCATCATCCTCACCCATGACACGCACCAGCGCCTGCCCAATGCCGTGCTGGCCTTCGTCGACGTGGCAAAGAGCTGGTTCTCCGCCCGCGACATCTTCGCCTCCTGAAGCGCTGACGAATGCCACTGCCCTGCTCGCCGCTTGACGGTTTGCGCGGCTGCTGCCACTCCATCGTTCATGGAAACGGTTCAGTCGAAAGCAGCCCAGGGCCGCGTCGCCGACGCGCCGAACGGCCATTGGGTGTACCGCGTGCTGCCGCGGCCGATATGGCCCTATGCGCAGCTTGCCCGATGGGACAGGCCGATCGGCTGGCAGTTGCTTCTGTGGCCGTGCTGGTGGTCCGCGGCTCTCGCGGCCAGCGCCTATCCGCGCCCGGGCGATCCGCTGCCTTCGCTGCTGCCGGCGCCCTTGTATCTCGTGCTGTTCCTGGCCGGCGCCATCGCCATGCGCGGCGCCGGTTGCACCTATAATGATCTGGCCGACGAGGACATCGACAATCAGGTCGAGCGCACGCGCTCGCGGCCGCTTCCGTCGGGCAAGGTCACGCGGCGGGGGGCATGGCTGTTTCTCATCCTGCAGGCACTGGTCGGACTTGCCGTGCTCTTGCAGTTCAACAGCTTCGCCGTCCTGCTCGGCGTCTGTTCGCTGGCCATCGTCGCCATCTATCCATTCATGAAACGGATCACCAACTGGCCTCAACTGGTTCTCGGCCTTGCCTTTTCCTGGGGCGCGCTGATGGGATGGGCGGTTGAGTTCGGCGACCTGGACGGGCCGGCCGTCATGCTCTATCTCGGCTCGATCCTGTGGGTGATCGGCTACGACACGATCTATGCGCACCAGGACAAGGAAGACGACGCCATCGTGGGCGTACGCTCGACCGCGCGCCTGTTCGGCGACAATACCAAATCGTGGCTGGTCGGGCTTTATGGCGGCGCGCTTGTCTGCTTCGCCATCGCCTTCGCTTCGGCGCAGGCCCCTGTCGTGGCTCTGGCCGGACTTATCGCCGCCGGCGCCCACATGGCGCGGCAGATCCTGGTGCTGGATATCGACAATCCGGATCAATGCCTGCGGCTGTTCAGGTCGAACAACCAGGTCGGCTGGCTGATCTTCCTCGGCCTCATCGGCGGCGCGCTGTGGGTGGCGCTGAAGCCGCTGGTATAGTTTTCTTTCCCTTCTCCCCGTTTACGGAGAGAAGGTGGCGGCAGCCGGCGCCAGCCTTCCAGACAGAATTTCAGCCTATTCGCGCGCGATGATCTCCTCGCCGCCGATCACCAGCCTGAGACCGAGGTCACCCGCCCTGCGGCGGGCGAGGAAGCGCGGGCGGCGCATGGTCGAAACGCGGCCCTTGCGGCGATCCTGCGGCGGCAGCGTCTTGATGGCCGCGCCGAGCGATTCCTCCAGCGTGCGGGCGATGCCGTCCGATTCGATCAACAGCATCGGCAGGCGATAGGCGTCGGCCCAGGCGCGCCAGTCGGCGGCGACGTCGTCGAGATCGTCGGCCACCAGCAGCGGCACCGACAGCATCGGATCATTGTGCAGGAGTTCCAAAGTCACCGTGACGTTACCTTCCGGGTCCTCCATCGCGCGGGCGGCAACGCCGCGGAACGCATTGGCGGGCAGAGCGATGATCGCCGGTACGCCGCTCATCTCGAGCAGGCGGCGGATCACGGCGCCACGGTGGTCGATGGTGAAGGTCACGTCGCCATAGTCGTCGCGCGTGGCGTAGCTTACCACCTGCGGCAGGCGGAATGGGTCGAGGCGCATGTTGCGTCCCGCCCAGACTGGCTTCAGTCCAGTGTTCATTGAATGCCTTCCTGTTTCTCCTGAGAGCCGGTGTCCGGTTCTCTCCGGGCCAGTTTTCCCGGCCTCGTTATGGGGAAACAGTAGCGCGGCCTCCTTACCGCCGCGCTTAAGAAAGTCGGTTAAATTTTGCTGATCACGGGGATGGTTATCGGAATGCGACCGAGCGCTTGAATCCGAAAGGATCAGATAACCTTACCAGGATTCATGATGCCGGCCGGGTCGAAGGCCTGCTTGACCCTGCGCATCAGGTCTATCGCCATCGGCGGGGCGGTGGCGATCAGTTCGTCCCGCTTCAACTGGCCGATGCCGTGCTCGGCCGAGATCGAGCCGTGGAAGGAGCGCACGACGTCGTGCACGGCCTTGTTCATGGGGTGGTAGAGATCGAGGAACGCCTGGTCGTCGCCGTCAACTGGCCGCGAGATGTTATAGTGGAGATTGCCGTCGCCCATATGGCCGAAGCAGACCACGCGCGCTCCGGGGCTGACCGAAGCCACCGCGCCGGCGGCCTCTTCCATGAAACGTGGGATCGATGCCACCGGCACCGAAATGTCATGCTTGATCGAGGCGCCCTCGGGCTTCTGTGCGTCGGGCAGCACCTCGCGGAAATTCCAGAAGGCATCGCCTTGCGCAAGGCTGGCCGCGATCACCGCATCGCCGACGACTTCCTGTTCCAGCCCGGCCCCGAGCACGTCCTCGATCAAGGCCCTGGCATCTTCCGGTGAACGGCCGGACGAGATCTGCATCAGCACATACCACGGCCAATCCTGCGCCAGCGGCCGCACCACGCCCTGGGCATGCGCCAGCGTGAAATCGTAGGGCCGCTTGCCGATCAGTTCGAAGGCGGTGAGCGCGGCGCCGGCGCGGTCCGTCGCCAGGCTGAACAGCGACAGCGCCGCCTCGGCCGACGGCAGGCCGACGAACGCGACCTCGCGACCTTTCGGCTTCGGGAACAGTTTCAGCACGGCGGCGGTGATGATGCCGAGCGTGCCTTCGGCGCCGACGAACAGGTTCTTGAGGTCGTAGCCGGTATTGTCCTTCTTCAGCTTGCGCAGATCGTCGAACACTTCGCCGGTCGGCAACACCACCTCGACGCCGAGGCAGAGCTCGCGTGCATTGCCATAGGCCAGCACGCCGGTGCCGCCGGCATTGGAGGAAAGATTGCCGCCGATCTGGCAGGAGCCCTGCGCGGCCAGCGACAGCGGAAACAGCCGGTCTGCGGCATCGGCCGCTTCCTGCAACGTCTGCAAGATGACGCCGGCCTCCGCCGTCACGGTGTTGGACAAGACATCGATCTCGCGGATGCGGTTCAGCCGCGACAGGGACAGCACGATTTCGCGGCCGGACCTGTCCGGCACCTGGGCGCCGACCAACCCGGTATTGCCGCTTTGCGGCACGATTGGCGTTGCCGTCTCGGTCGCCAGCCGCAGGATCCGGCTGACCTCCTCGACGCTGCCTGGCCGCAGCACGAGCGATGTCGCGCCATGCCATAGCCCGCGCCGTTCGGTGATGTAGGGTGCTATATCGCGCTGGTCGCGCAACGCGTATTTTTCGCCTACGATCGCCGCGAAGCGGTCGATGAGAGCGGTGTCGGGAATCTCGGCGATGTCGGTCATGTGCGCGAAACTAGGTTGGCGGCAAGCTATTGTCACGCGGCGCGGCGGCCCGTGAAAGCCGATCGTTGATCGCTTCGCCGAGCCCGTCGAAGGGAACGGGTTCCACGGCGATGGTCCGCGCGCCGCTGCGATCGAGTTGCTGCATGTAGGCGAAAAGATTGCTCGCCGCTTCGCGCAGGTCACCGGCCTCGGACAGATTGAGGCAGGCGGCCGCCTTTTGCCAGCCTTCGGCGCGACGTTTGCCGAAGGCCAGCAGCGCCTCGCCTTCGCCGACGGTCCCGGCGTTGAGCCGCACCGCGGCGTCAGGCGCATAGTGCGAGGCAAGCATGCCCGGCGCCTCGACACCGGCGTTGGCGCCGCGCAACAACTCCATGCCGACGACCGCCTCGATTTCCTGGGCGGCAATCCCGCCGGGCCTCAGCAGACGCAATTTTCCCTCTTCGGCCTTGACGATGGTCGATTCCAGCCCGACCGGCGTCGCCCCGCCATCGACGACCAGCTTTATGCGTGCGCCGAGATCAGCCGCCACGGCTTGCGCCGTCGTCGCGCTGATCCTGCCAGAGGAATTGGCGCTGGGGGCCGCAAGCGGCCGGCCGAGCCTTGCAATCAGGTCGCCGCCAAAGCCCCTCGGCATGCGCAAGGCGATCGTGTCGAGCCCGGCGGTGACCAAAGGATGGGTGCCGTTGCCGGGCCGCTGCGGCAGCACCAGCGTCAAAGGACCTGGCCAGAACGCAAGCGCCAATTTCCTCGACAGCGGATCGAACACAGCGATGCGCTCGGCCATCTCCATATCGGCGATATGGGCGATCAGAGGGTTGAAGCGCGGCCGCCCCTTGGCCTCGAAGATGCGCGCCACGCCGATGCCGTTGGTGGCGTCGCCGGCGAGCCCATAGACGGTCTCGGTCGGAATGGCGACCACCTCGCCGCTTTCGAGCAGCGCCAATGCCCGTTCCATCGCCTCGCCGACGGCAAGAATTTCAGCCACTCTGGTCACCTCACGAATGCCGGCTGCGTAGTACGATGGCGTCCAAGGGGCAAGCCCGGCCCTTGGCGATTTAACAATCCCTAAAATGCTACGGTTCCGCGAAAGCCGGCATCAATTCCGACCCGCTATCGTGGGGCTTCCGGGTAATGGGGAGCTTTCATCGTGTCTGTGCGTATTTGGGGAACGCTGGGTGTAACTCTGGCGGCGATGGCCGGCGGGGCCCAGGCCTCGTCACTGGTCTTTCCCGGAGCGCCGTCCGCAACGCCGTCCATTGTCACGCTGGAGGCAGCCGACGCTGCCCAGGCAGGCGATACGCGGTCGGTCACCGCACTCGGCGACCCTGACGTCACCTATGAAAAGGTGGCGGCGATCCCGAACGCGCCTGAGGCGCGGCACGGCTTCCTGCAAAACCCGATGATCATTCGCGGCGGTATCGTCGGCAGCGCCTTCTCGACGCCCACGCAGGCCAAGGCGCCGGCCACTGCCCCTGCAACCGCCACCGCTTCGGCGGCACCGGCGGCGAATGGGCAGAAGACCCCGGCGACATCACCGGCAGCCGCGCCGGCGGCGGCAGCGCAGCAGCCCGTCCCTGGGGTCGGCAAGCTCAAGTAGCGGCTGTCTTGACGTCGATCCGGCGTCCGGCACCATTGCCGGACAGGCCGCTTTTGCGCCGTGGACGAGTGTCGCCGCCTGAAGTCTCTTTAGCCCGCGATCTTGGAGAAATCCGCAACCTGGTCGGTGGCCGCGCGGATGCGGGCGAGCAGCGCCAATCGATTGGCGCGCACGGCCTGATCCTCATCATTCACGAGAACGCGTTCAAAGAATGAATCAACCGGTTCGCGCAAAACGCTAAGCGCCAGCATGGCGGCGGAAAAGTCTTCGTTTTGAATCGCTTCGCCGGCTTGCCTCTCGGCCTGATTCACCGCCGCGAACAGCGATTTCTCGGCATCCTCGCTGAACAGCGCCGGCTCAACGGTTTCGGCGATCGCGGTTTTCTTCTTCTCCTCGGCAGCCAAAATGTTGGCGGCGCGCTTGGTGCCGGCAAGCAGGTTCTTGCCGTCCTCGGTATCTAGGAAAGAGCCCAGCGCCTCGACGCGGCGTACGATCTGCAAGAGGTCATCCGACTGCGGCGTGATGACAGCGTCGATCAGGTCGTGGCGAGCGCCCTGATCACGCAGGTAGACTTTCAAGCGGTCGTGGAAGAAGGCGAGGAGGTCTCGGACCTGATCCGTACTGCCAACCGTGTAGTTCATGGAGGCGCTGCCGAAGATCGCCGTCAGTCCCAATCGAATGCGGTTCTCGACCAAAATCCTCACGACGCCGAGCGCAGCGCGACGCAGCGCGTAAGGATCCTTCGAGCCTGTCGGCTTTTCATCGATGGCCCAGAAGCCGACAAGCGTATCCAGCTTGTCGGCGAGCGCGACGGCGATCGACACCGGATCGCTCGGCACGTAATCGGACGGCCCCTGCGGTTTGTAGTGCTCTTCGATGGCTGCCGCCACGGACGGATGCTCACCCTGAAGCAGCGCGTATTTGCGGCCCATGGCGCCCTGCAATTCCGGGAACTCTCCGACGACTTCGGTGGTCAGATCGGCCTTGGCGAGAACCGCGGCGCGAGCGGCGAGCGCGGGATCGGCGCCGACGAGCGGCGCCAGGTCCTCCGCCAATCGCCTGATCCGCACCACGCGCGCGCCCTGCGTGCCAAGCTTGGCATGGAAGGTCACATTGAGGTGGTCGAGGCGCGCGGTGCGCTGGTCGAGAGGCTTCTTCAGATCAAGCCCGAACTTTCTCGCCGACGCCTCGAGCTCGGCGAGATCAGGCAGATCGCCCTGGTCGGTCGTCCAGAAATAGAGCGCGTCGGAGAGGCGCGCGCGCACCACCTTGCCGTTGCCGTGGGCGATCTCCTTGCCGCCGTCACTAGCCTCGATATTGGCGGTGAGGATGAAGCGGTTGGAAAGTTCGCTGATCTCCCCCCTTGAGGGGGAGATGCCCGGCAGGGCAGAGGGGGTCGTCTCATGTGGAGCGCCGGCGTCCTCTGTGTGCGAAAGGGAGTCGCGTCCCGTCGTGCCGACCCCCTCTGTCGGCTTCGCCGACATCTCCCCCTCGAGGGGGGAGATTGGGCGCGATGTCACAAAGCACTTCTGGTTGGCGCGGATGGTCAGGCGGATCACCTCGGCCGGAATGGCCAGGAAAGCGTCTTCGAACGCGCCCATCAGCACCACGGGCCATTCCACCAGCCCGGACACCTCTTCCAAAAGCCCCTCGTCCTCGACCAGATCCAGCCCGTTGGCGAAAGCGAGGTTGCGGGCATCGGCAAGGATGATCTCCTTGCGCCGGTCGGCGTCGAGCACGACCTTGGCCGCTTCCAGCTTGCTTACATAGTCGTCGAAGCGACGCACGATGATGGCGCCGGGCGCGTGAAAACGGTGGCCGTAGGTGACATTGCCCGAGCGGATGCCGTCGATCTCGAAATCGACCACGACCGGCTCCTCGGTTTCCGGACCGAAGGTGCACAGGATCGATTGCAGCGGCCGCACCCAGCGCAGCGAGCCGGGCTTGGCCGAGGCCGGCCCCCAACGCATCGATTTCGGCCACGGGAAATTGCGGATGATATCAGGCACCAGTCCGGCGATGATCTCTTCCGCCGCCCTGCCCGGTTTCGAGACATGGGCGACGTAGAAATCGCCCTTCTTCGGGTCGGAATGGACGTGTGCCTCGGCGACCGAGGAAAGCCCGGCCTTGCGCAGGAAGCCTTGGACTGCCTGTTCCGGCGCCGTCGTCGACGGCCCCTTGATCTCCTCGCTGATATCCTTCGAGCGCGCGGTCAGCCCCCTGATATCGAGCGCCAGTCGCCGCGGCGTCCAGTACTCGCGCGCCGCCTCGTAAGTCAGCCCTGCCTCGACCAGGTCGTCGGTCAGCATCTTCCTCAGATCGCCAGCCGCCTTGCGCTGCATGCGGGCCGGGATTTCCTCGGAGCGAAGTTCGAGCAAAAGGTCCGGCATCAGAGTGTCTCCGCCCGCATGCCATTTTCCTGTTCGCGCGTCCTCGCGCCTCCGGCGCTGCGGGCGCGCGGCTGGGCCGGGATTTCCTCGGAGCGAAGTTCGAGCAAAAGATCCGGCATCAGAGTGCCTCCGCCCGCATGCCATTTTCCTGTTCGCGCGTCCTCGCGCCTCCGGCGCTGCGGGCGCGCGGGCTGGGCCGGGATTTCCTCGGAGCGAAGTTCTAGAAGCAGGTCAGGCATGGATAGCTCCTCACCCTCCCCTCGATGGGGAGGGTCGGCGCGTCAGCGCCGGGGTGGGGTGGCGGCGTCTCAATCTCAAGCGCCTTCGGCGTCTGACGGGCGAAGGTCTGATTTTCGTTCTTCCACCGCCGCATAGATCGTATCGAGCACGGAATCCAGTTCGTTTTTGATTTCGTGGTTCCAGAAACGGATGACACGATAGCCCTGACTTTCGAACCATTTTGTCCGAATTTCGTCGTGTCGTTGCTGACGATCGAAGCTGTGGTGAGCGCCGTCCACCTCGACGATCAGCTTCAGGCGGTGCGAGATGAAATCAGGGAAGTAAATACCGACCGACGCCTGCTTGCGAAATGAGTGCCTTTCCACCGGGATGCGCCATAGGTGCCGCCACAAGATGCGTTCTTCGTCGGTCATCGCCGCACGAAGCCGTTGCACCGACCGCAGTTTGAACCGATCGAGTTTCGGCATGAGAAGTCGCGCTGTCACCCCCACCCGCCGCTTCGCGGCGACCTCCCCCATCCAGGGGGAGGTAAAGAGGCCATAGCAACTCGGCTGGCCGCTGTCACCCTTTCCAGAAATTTTGGGCGTCCTGTCGGGACGGGATGATCCCACCCGTCCTTGGATCAAAGATTTCCATGAACCGAACGCAGCGCTGAAGCGACCCACGCTCAGGCAGAGAGCTATTGGCTGAACGACCATGAACACGGTATCCAGACTTTTGCAAATCCTGGCGCTCAGCGCCTGCTTCACCGCTCAGGCCCATGGCGCCTTCTCGATGCCGGGCGTGCGCCAAGCATTGCGCATAATAGCCGGCCCGAGCGGCCAGATTCTATCGCCGATCAACGCTTCCCTCGATTTGATGAGGGAGGGTGCCTGAGATCAGGCCGCCAATCCGCCGGCCTGCGTCTTCAAGAACGCCTCGCCACAGGCTTTCGCCAGATTGCGCACGCGCAGGATGTAGCTCTGCCGCTCGGTGACGGAGATCACGCCGCGCGCGTCGAGCAGGTTGAAGACGTGACTGGCCTTGATGCACTGGTCGTAGGCGGGAAACACCATGCGGTGCACAGGCAGATTGTCGTTCGATGCGGGCGCACCGGCATCGAGCAGTGCCTTGCATTCGGCCTCGGCATCGTCGAAGTGGCGCAGCAGCATCGTCGTGTCGGCGTATTCGAAATTGTGACGCGAATATTCCTGCTCGGCCTGCAGGAAGACATCGCCGTAGGTGACCTTGTCGGCGCCGTCGCGGCCGTTGAAATTGAGGTCGTAGACATTGTCGACGCCCTGCACATACATGGCCAATCGTTCCAGGCCATAAGTGAGTTCGCCGGCAACCGGTGCGCATTCGATGCCGCAGACCTGCTGGAAGTAGGTGAACTGCGACACCTCCATGCCGTCGCACCAGCATTCCCAGCCAAGGCCCCAGGCGCCCAGCGTCGGGCTTTCCCAATCGTCTTCGACAAAGCGGATGTCATGCAGCAGCGGGTCGACGCCGATCGCCGCCAACGAGCCGAGATAGAGCTCCTGCAAGTTGGGCGGATTGGGCTTCAGGATCACCTGATACTGGTAGTAGTGCTGCAGCCGGTTCGGATTCTCGCCGTAGCGGCCGTCCTTGGGGCGGCGCGAAGGCTGGACGTAGGCGGCGTTCCAGCGCCTCGGTCCAAGCGCCCGCAGCGTCGTGGCCGGATGGAAGGTGCCGGCACCGACCTCCATGTCGTAGGGCTGGAGGATCACGCAGCCATAGTCCGCCCAGTAATTGTGCAGAGTCAGGATCAGCCCCTGAAAGGAGCGGCTGGGATGCATATGGGCGGGGATTTCAATCGTCACGGTGGCCTCGGCTGCAAGGGCTGACTTGCGGCCCCGTCCTAGAGACACGGCGGCGAAGCGTCAAGCAAGGCGCGGGCGTCGCGAGGCATGTCGAAAGCTTTGCGAGCGGCTGGCCCATTGCCGGCGATGAGCACGTGCCTTCTGGTGAACGCTCACAACTCCGTCTCGCCAGACAACAGGTCAGCCATGCCCAACTCCATCACCGTCCGCCCGGTCACGCGCCAGGATTTCGCGCAATGGCTGCCGCTGTGGGACGGCTACAACGCGTTTTACGGGCGCTCGGGCGAGACGGCGCTGGCAAGCGAGATCACCGCCATGACATGGTCGCGCTTCTTCGACGCCTATGAGCCGGTGCATGCGCTGGTTGCCGAAAGTGAAGGACGGCTCGTCGGCCTCGTGCACTACCTCTTCCACCGCAGCACCACGGCGGTCGCGCCGAACTGCTATCTGCAGGATCTTTTCACCGACGAGACCTTGCGCGGCAAGGGCATCGGCCGGGCTCTCATCGAGGGCGTCTACGAGCGGGCGCAGGCGGCCGGTTCGGGCCGGGTCTACTGGCTGACGCACGAGACCAATCACACCGCCATGAAGCTCTACGACAGGATCGGCGAACGCTCGGGCTTCGTCGTCTACCGCAAGCTGTTCTGACACGGCTGCCAACGAAAACGGAGCCCGACAAGGGCCCCGTTCGCGAGCAACATCATTTCATCTTAGCCCTTCGGCGCAGCCGGTGCCGGCTTGACCTTGGGGGTTTCCTGCGCCGTGTTGGACTCGATCGGCGGCAGTCCCTTCATCAGCTTCTGCTGCAAGGCGGCAAGCACGTCGGGATCCGGCTTCAGGTCGCGCGCCTGGTTCCACTGGAAGGTGGCTTCCAGCTTGCGGCCGACGCGCCAATAGGCGTCGCCGAGATGGTCGTTCAGCACCGGATCTTCCGGCTTCAGCGACACCGCGCGTTCCATTTCGCGCACCGCGTCATCGTACCTGCCGAGGCGGAAATAGGCCCAGCCCAGCGAGTCGACGATGTAACCGTCGCTCGGCCTGAGATCGACGGCCTTCTGTATCATCGCCAGGCCTTCCTTCAGGTTCATATTCATGTCGACCCAGGAATAGCCGAGATAGTTCAGCACCTGCGGCTGGTCGGGCTGCAATTCCAGCGCCTTGCGGAAATTCGGCTCGGCCTTCGGCCATTCCTTCAGCCGCTCATAGGCGATGCCCCGCTGGTAGAAGATATTCCAGTTGGCGGCGGTCGGCGTCTTCAGCGCCTCGACGGCCTTGTCGTAGAGATTGGCGGCGGAACGGAAATCCTCCTTCGACGAATAGACCCCACCAAGCGCCAGATAGGCGCGCATGTCGTTGGGATGCTTATCGACGAAGGCCTTCAGATGCGTGATCGCCTCGTCATGGCGATCGAGATCGGCCAGGTTGAGGCCAAGCTGTAAGTCCGAAAGCTCCTTCAGCGGCGAGGTATCCGGTATCCGTCGGTAGAGCGCGATGGCCCCCTCGCCGTCCTTCAGCTGTTCGGAAACGGCGGCAAGCTGCACCAGGGCGGCATCGCTGTCGGGTTTCAGCGCCAGCGCATATTGCAGATAGAGCCTGACGAAAGGCTCACCGCCGCCGCGATTGAGCGCGGTTGCCAGATCGAGCAATATCTCGGAGGCGCCGTCGGATGGGCCGGCTATGAAGGGCGGGATCTTGTCGCCCTTGCTGATCCTGTCGCGCAAGGCGACAATTTCCAGCTTGCCCGGCGAAAACGCCTCGGCCTGATCGAGCACCGATACCGCCTTGGCCGTGTCGCCCTTGCGGGCCAGGAACGAGGCATAGGCCTGCGCATTGCGCATCCATGTTTCGGGAGCCGCGCTGCCGGCGGCGGTGTCCTGCATGGTCGCGGCATAGATCGCGTCGGCCTTCTCAGGCATGTTGGACGCGTCGGCGATCAGCGCGCGGTGGAAGGATTTGAACAGGCCGAACCAGTCCGGCCCCTGCAGCTTGTCGATGGATGCCATCGCCTCGCTGGGGTCGCCGGCGCCCTCTTGGGCCCAGCCGGACATGACGCCGGAGATCAGCCGGTCGAGATCGGATTCCAGCGACAGCTTCAACCAATACTGCGCCTTGGAAAAATCCTTCTTGTGGAAGGAATCGACCGCCAGCGCCAGGCGCGAGAACCGTTCGACGTCGGGAACTTCCTTGAGCTTGTCGGCATAGACAAGGGATTCGTCGAAGCGGCCTTGCGCGATCAGCGACAGCATCAGGCTCTGCTGCAGGCCCGTATCGCTTGGATCGAAGGCCAGGGCCTGCTTGTAGTAGGCAATGGCATTATCCAGGTCGTTGTCACCCTCGGCGATCCGGGCAGCCAGATAGGCTCCCGAGAAAGATGTGATCTTCACCGGTTCGGTGGTCTGCTTGGCATAGGCCGGCAGCGCCGAAATCGCCATGCCCGTCACAAGTGCCAGCCTTGTCAGCCAGCGCGCACGTCCCTGCTGCATCGTATCCCTTTCAGCCAGGCGCCATCTCCGCGTCAGCGGGATCGACGTAGATTCGATCTTTCGGAGAAAAGCATGGCCTTTTTGGGGTCACGCTTCAATCCGGCTCGAATTCACAATCGGGTCACCCGATTAACAAACCATGCCGGCAAAGAACGGCTTTCAGCCCGAAACCGGCGCATCGGCGTCAGGAGTGCCCGAAGACCGGAGGGCCGCAGGCGCGCGCCCTGATATCCGCCTGACGCCACCGCGCTGCACAGGCCGCTCCATTCGCAGCCCTGGCAGGCTCCGCGCGTGAGGCCGGCCGAGAAGGCCTGCCGCATCCGCGCCAGCATGTCCGCACCGCGATCGAGGCGCGCACCGGCCCGGATTGGTCGCCCGAGCAAGGCGCCGACATCGTGGGCGGCAAGCCGGTCCCGCTCGGCGGCGCTGTCCCGCAGGCAATGTGGCTCCTGTTCATCCAGCAACGGTGCGCAGATGTCGTCCGGGCCGGACACAACCAGTATGTCCTCGCCCCGGCCAAGGGGCTGCGCGATGCCGTCGTAGTTGGCCGTGAATGCGGGGCTGTATCCCTTGCCCACATAGGTGAGCAGGCAAAAGAGGTGATGAGCGCGCAGCCTTATCGTCACGGCTGGCGCTATTTCGCCTTGCCGCGCGGGAGCGCCATCAGCGTGGCGGCGCCAAGCGCCGACTTGAGCAGGCCACCGAGGACAAACGGCAGGAAGCCGAAGGCAACAGCCTTCTCGGCGCCGATGATGACGGCGAGCCACGCCGTGCCAAGGGCTAGGCACAGCAGGTTGCCGAGCAGCATGGCGGCAAAGGCAAGCACGACCCTGCCGCCGTTCCAACCGCGCTCCGCCAGCCAGCCGACCAGTGCGCCGACAACCGGGAAGGCGAAGAGGTAGCCGCCCGTCGGACCAATGAAATGTTGTACGCCGGCAGCCCCGCCGGCCAGAACCGGGAAGCCGACCGCACCCTCGGCCAGCCAGGCGGCGATGGTGATCGCGCCCAGCCGCCAGCCGTAGAGCGCGCCGACCAGCGTCACGGCAAAGGTCTGCATCGTCACCGGAACCGGCACCATCGGCACCTCGATGTAGGAGGACAGCGCCAGGAACAGGGTGCCGAGCACGACGGCGCCCGCCTGCCAGCCGAGCGATCGCTCCTGAAGCCGGAGCGGGCTGAAGGACGGTTTTGCGGACGAGAACGCGATGTCGGTCATAGGGGCTCCCTTGGTCGATCCAAAATTATAGATAATTTTTGCCTTCGATCTATTATCGAAGCCACAATTTTCGGACGATGGCAAGGCATGCCTTGCGCAAGGCGGTTAGCCCACGATCGCGAAGGCCTCTCGCGTGGTGCCGGAGGCTGTCCTGACCGGCTTGCGGCCAATCCATTGCACGTGCCGCCCCAATGTCGCCGCGGCCGATTCGGTGTTGCCCTGCCGCAAGGCGGCCAATATCGCCCGGTGGTCCTGGTCGGTACGGGTCTCCCATTCCGAACGCCATGCGGCGAACAGGAAACGGGCGCTTGCGGCGTGCAGGTCATCGATGGTGGCGAGAAGACGCGACATGCCGCATGGCGTCAGGATCAACCGGTGAAAGGCGCGGTTGGCTTCTTCCCACGACCTGACGTCCCGGGATTTGTCGCCGGCCTTGCTGGCCTCCTCGGCCCGATCGAGAATAGCGGAGGTCAGATGCGGCGCCGCGTGGCGCAGCGCCAGCACTTCGAGCGCCGCCCGCATTTCGGCGACCTCCTTGACCTCGCCGAGGTCGAAAGCCGCCACGCGCACGCCGCGGCGCGGTTCGCTGACGGCGAGGCCTTGCGCCTCGAGGCGGCGAAAGGCCTCGCGCACGGGCACATGGCTGGTGTTAAACTCCTCGGCGACATGGTCCTGCCGCAACCGGGCGCCCGGCTCGATCGCGCCCGAGATGATGCGATCCGCCAGAACCTTGCCGATGCGCACCGCGATGGTGTCGTCCGTGCCCTTTGCCATGTTTTATAGATAATTTGCAGCTGGGCAGCTTGTCGAGGCGGCGGAGACGGATTCACGGATTTCTCCCCAGCACGAGCCAAAGGAGAGCTGCGTGAAAGGCAGCGGCTCAGTTCACCCGGCTGATGCAGAAGTCGATGACGTCGATCAGCGCCGATTTCTGCGGCGTCGCCTCCAGCGGCGCCAGCGCGTCGCGGGCGATCTCGCCGAAATGACGGGCGCGCCCGATCGTGTCGGCGATCGCGCCGTGGTGGGTCATCAGCCCGATCGCCTTTTCGAGGCCGGCGTCATCGGTGACATTGTCCTCGATGGCCCGCTTCCAGAAGGTGCGCTCGGCCTTGCTGCCGCGCCGGTAGGCGAGAATGACCGGCAGCGTCACCTTGCCCTCGCGAAAATCGTCGCCGACATTCTTGCCCAGATCCTTGCTGGTGCCGCCATAGTCCAGCGCATCGTCGATCAGCTGGAAGGCGAGCCCGAGATTCATGCCGTAGGAGCGCAAGGCAGCGCGGTCGTTGCGCGTCGCCTGGGCGATGACGGGGCCGACCTCGGCGGCAGCCGAGAACAAGGCCGCGGTCTTGGCCTTGATGACGGCGAAATGCTCGTCCTCGGTGGTCTCCAGGTTCTTGGCGGCGGCAAGCTGCATGACCTCGCCCTCGGCGATGATCGAGGCCGCGCTCGACAGGATGTCGAGCGCCTCCAGCGAACCGACATCGACCATCATGCGGAATGCCTGGCCAAGCAGGAAGTCGCCGACCAGCACGCTCGCCTGGTTGCCCCAGATCATGCGGGCCGTCTTCTTGCCGCGTCGCATGCCGCTCTCGTCGACGACGTCGTCGTGGAGCAGCGTCGCCGTGTGCATGAACTCGACCGATGTGGCGAGCTTGACGTGGCCCTCGCCGGCATAGCCGAACATCTGTGCGGCGGCGAGCGTCAGCATTGGCCTGAGCCGCTTGCCGCCCGACGAGATCAAGTGGTTGGCGACCTCCGGGATCATCTCGACATCGGATCCGGCCTTCGACAGGATCAATTCGTTGACGCGCCCCATGTCGGCCGCCGTCAGGTCGATCAGATCCTTGATGGAGGCGGGTTCCCGCTTTCCGTTTTCGATGTTGAGAACGACACCCACGACAAACTCTCCCGTCTGATGTAACGCGTGCGACGGCACCCTTAGTTCCGTTACGGACTCTAGGGCGGCGAACGCGGCCACGGCAAGTGGCGAATTGGCGCGGCTTCTCTGGTTTCGGGCCTCGCATGCGTTTACATGAACGCGGCAAACTGAGAGTTTCGTCAGATGATAGAGCTCATTCGCACCAACGACGCGGTCATCATCTCCTTCGTCGAATCGCTGATGCGCGATGCCGGCATCGGCTGCTTCGTGGCCGACCAGAATATGAGCGTGCTCGACGGCTCGCTCGGCATCCTGCCGCGGCGCGTCATGGTCGACGCCGACAAGGCCGACGCGGCGCGGCGCATCCTGACGGATGCCGGCATCGCCAACGAGATCCGCCAAAAATAATGTCCGCCGCGCCAGCCGCCCTCGCCCCGGACACGCCAGCCCACACGGTCGATGCCTTCCATCGCGGCCGGTTCTGGCTGGTGCAGCCCAAGCATGGCGGCCATCGCGCCGGCATGGACGCCATGATGCTGGCGGCTGCCGTGCCGTCCTCCTTCGGCGGGCGTCTCGCCGATTTCGGCGCCGGCGCCGGTGCCGCGGCACTTGCCGTTCTGGCGCGCTGCCCGACGGCCCGGGCCGTGCTGGTCGAACGCGCGCCGGAAATGGCGGCTTTCGCCGCGGCCACGCTCGCGCATCCCGGCAACGCTCACCTCGTCGACCGCGCTTCGGTGCTCGTCGCCAATGTCGCGCTTTCGGGCCGCGCCAGGACGGCGGCCGGCCTCGGCGACAATGATTTCGATTTCGTCATCATGAATCCGCCCTTCAACGCCGCGCAGGACCGCGCCACGCCCGAGCGCTTGAGAAAGGAAGCGCATGTCATGGAGGACGGGCTGTTAGAGGGCTGGATCCGCAGTGCCGCAGCAGTGGTCAGGCCGCGCGGCGGGCTTGCCGTCATCGCGCGGCCCGAGCAACTCGGTTCGCTTCTCGATGCGATCGCGGGCCGTTTCGGCGACGCCGAGATGCTGGCCGTGCATCCCCGTCCCGATGCCGCGGCGATCCGCATGATCGTCAGGGCAACGCTCGGGGCGCGCGGCAAACTCGCTATCCGGCCGCCTTTGATGCTTCACGCGCAGACGGGCGACGGCCCGTCGGAACGGACGGAGATGATCAACAACGGCCTCGCCTCCTTGTTCGGAGATTGAACACAACCTGGCCGCGATGGCCGCGGCATTGCCGTTGGCCTTGAAATTCCTACATGCTGGCAACCCATCGAGCGGAGATCGACCTCAGTGAAACGCCTTTTCAACCGCCTGCTGCCGAAATCCTGGCGTTCCACGGTCGTCACCATTCCGGTTATCCGGTTGCACGGCACCATCCTGGCGGGCGGCGGCCCGTTCCGTCCCAGCCTGTCGCTTGCCTCCACCGCCGGGCTGATCGAAAAGGCGTTTTCCTTCGACGCGCCTGCGATCGCCATCTCCATCAATTCGCCCGGCGGCTCGCCGGTGCAGTCGCGGCTGATCTTCAAGCGTATCCGCGACCTGGCGATCGAGAAGAACAGAAAGGTGCTGGTCTTCGTCGAGGACGTCGCTGCCTCGGGCGGCTACATGATCGCGGTCGCCGGCGACGAGATTTTCGCCGATCCATCGTCCATCGTCGGCTCGATCGGCGTGGTCTCGGCTTCGTTCGGCTTCCCGGAGCTGATGAAGAAGATCGGCGTCGAGCGCCGCGTCCACACGGCAGGGCAGAACAAGTCGGTGCTCGATCCGTTCAAGCCCGAGAAAAAGGAAGACATCGAACGGCTGAAGGCGCTGCAGCTCGAAGTGCACGAAACCTTCATCGATCTGGTCAAGGAGCGGCGCGGCACCAAGCTCAAGGACGATCCCGACCTGTTCACGGGCCTGTTCTGGACCGGCAAGCGCGGCCTGGAGCTTGGGCTTGTCGATGCGCTCGGCGACATGCGATCCGTGCTCAAGACGCGGTTCGGGGCGAAAACCCAACTCAAGCTGATCTCGGCGCCGCGCGGTTTGTTCGGCCGCTTCGGGCTGTTCGGCTCGAGCAAGGGATTTTCGGCGCCCGATATTGCCGCCGCTGCCACCGGCGGCGTGATCGATGCGGCGCAAGAGCGCGCTTTGTGGGCGCGCTTCGGGCTTTGAAAACCCGGCAAAACCGTCTAGCATGAACCTCGAAGTTCCATGCATGTCGTTTTTCTCCAGAAACCGCCTTTGGACGACATGCGCCAACCGACCCGACCGGCCGCCCTTCGCCGGCCCAGCGTGGGAGGAGTTTTGATATGCCGCAGATCATTTTCTTCGCCGTCGTCGGGATCGCCGCTTATTTTGGCTACCGCACCTTCATCCGCGAGGCCGAGCGTGTAACCGCCAAGGTGCGGCGCACCGAAAAGCAGACGGCAAACGGCGCGATGGGGACGCTGGTGAAGGATCCGAAGACCGGCGAGTACCGGCTGGCCAAGGACTGATCCTCATTTCACTCGCAATCGAGAGCCTGGAATCCGGCCAGCGCGTCCGGATATGGCCGGCGCCCGCCAAGATAAACCTCGCTCTGCATGTCACCGGCAGGCGCGATGACGGGTATCATCTGATCGAAAGCCTGGCGGTGTTCACGCGCTTTGGCGACAGGATCGAGATCGCGCTTGCCGAGCGAGACGATTTCAGCGTGTCCGGCCGCTACGCTCCGGATGTTCCCGTCGACGGCAGCAATCTGGTGCTCAGGGCGCGTGACGCGCTGCGGCAGGCAGCCGGTCCTCGCGGCACCCCGCCGGTCGCCATCAAGCTCGAAAAGAACCTGCCCGTCGCTTCCGGCGTCGGCGGCGGGTCGAGCGATGCGGCAGCAGTTCTGCGCGGGCTTGCGGCAAGCTGGCAACTCGACATCGACGATGTCGCGCTGGCGCGGATCGGGCTTTCGCTTGGCGCCGATATTCCCATGTGTCTGGCAGCCAGGCCGCTGATTGCACGCGGCATCGGCGAGGAGCTGTCGATCGTGCCTGATTTCTCGGCGCTCGGACTGGTGCTGGTCAATCCCGGCAAGGCGGTCTCGACCGCCGACGTATTCAACGCGCTGTCGCGGCGCGACAATGATGCGCTGCCGCCGCTGCCGCATGTGGTTGACTTCCACGGCCTGCGCAACTGGCTGGAGATAACGCGCAACGATCTCGAGCCGGCGGCCCGCGCCATCGAGCCCGCCATCGGCAAGGCACTTTCGGTGCTGAACAAGGCCGGGGCCGGTTGTGCCCGCATGTCGGGTTCCGGCGCCACGTGCTTCGGCCTGTTCGAGACCGGCAATGTCGCCAAGCGCGCGGCCGCGGACATCCGCGCCCGGCAACCCGACTGGTTCGTCGCCGCGACGCGCAGCATGACGGCGGAGGCAGATGCCCATGGCCAGGACTGACGAGAGCCGTTCCTTCATTCCGGTCCGCATCGCGGTGCTGACCGTTTCCGACACGCGCAGCCTTGCCGACGACAGGTCCGGCCAGACGCTGGCCGACCGCATCGCGGAAGCCGGCCACATCCTTGCCGCGCGCGATATCGTCACCGACGATGGAGACAAGATCCGCAACAAGGTGCTCGGCTGGTCGAAGGATGATGGGATCGATGTGGTCATCACCACCGGCGGCACCGGCTTCACCGGGCGCGACGTGACGCCGGACGCGCTGGAGCCGATCTTCGAAAAGCGCATGGATGGTTTTTCCGAGGTGTTCCACCGCATTTCCTACGACAAGATCGGCACCTCCACGATCCAGAGCCGGGCGACCGGCGGCGTCGTCAACGCCACCTTCGTCTTCGTGCTGCCGGGCTCGCCCGGCGCCTGCAAGGATGCCTGGGACGGCATCTTGAAGGCGCAGCTCGACTACCGGCACATGCCCTGCAACTTCGTCGAGATCATGCCGCGCCTGAACGAGCACCTGCGGCGCGGCATGTCGGCTCCGTGAAGGCAAGGCGCTGGTTTCACGCCGCGTTTGCCAGGCAGAACACCGCCTTCGCCTTCGAAAGACCATTCCAAACCGGATGCGGCAGGACGTATCGTCTCGCGGCGGCGGCCATCGCCGTTGAAGACGGGCGGACGCGATGACAGTGCATAATGGTGGGTGCCATTGCGGCAACATACGCCTTCGATTTTCAACCGAGCTCGATCCATCGACAATCGAGGTTCGCGCCTGCCAGTGCTCGTTCTGTACCAAGCATGGCTCGCGCGCCGTCGCCGATCCGGACGGCAGGCTGGACATCTGGGTCAAGGACATCCAGCGATTGAAGAAATACCGTTTTGGATTGGGGACGGCCGACTACCTGATCTGCGGTGAATGCGGTGTCTATACCGCCGCAATCGCCGGAGAGGACGATGCCAGGGCAATCGTCATCATCAACGCCC
This sequence comes from Mesorhizobium sp. BR1-1-15, assembly GCF_020165475.1. Classification (NCBI taxonomy): domain Bacteria; kingdom Pseudomonadati; phylum Pseudomonadota; class Alphaproteobacteria; order Hyphomicrobiales; family Phyllobacteriaceae; genus Mesorhizobium; species Mesorhizobium sp. BR1-1-15. The sequence continues at coordinate 375,705 of NZ_JAIUIF010000001.1, forward strand.
TGGACGATCAAAGGTCGTTCAGTCAGGAACCGATCCCGGTCGACTACGACGCGGAAAGCAAGGCAGAGCGTCAAGCCAGACGTCGTCTTCGCTGGATGCCTGTCGAGATGCGTTTTAGCGAATGACCGGCTCGCCGTGGAAGCGCCGGCGCGAGGACCGCGAGACACCGAAACCACTTCCATCATCAGCCGCGGCCGGCGCGCCGCCACCCGCGTGATCGGAAACTAGCTGCGCGTCACATGTGCAACGCACGTAGACAGAGCAGCTGCAAAATCATTTGGACAGGCGGTGCTCTTGTTTTGCCGGAGCGGCCCAGATTTCGGCATCCAGCCGCTTGGTCGCCAGGCCGCGTGCGAGGGCCTCGGCGCTGCCGGCTTTTTTCGACAAGGACGCGGCCTGGCGCTTGCTGATCAGCAGCCCGTCGGCCAAGGCACGGTTTCCCGAGAAGATCCGGGCCAGGAATGGCGCGCGGCCGGCGCGTGTGCGTGAAAACCGCGCCGCCATGGTTTGCCTCGCTGTATGCGCAACGACCTCGTCGATCCATCCGTCGACCAGCCGCGCGCCCGGTTCCAGCAGCAACAGCCAATCGCCTTTCGCGTGCCGGATGGCCGCCGCGACGCCGTCGGTCGCATACTGGCACCCGGCATGCTCGGCGACGCGATGAGTCTGGTCGGTGGAACCGGTGTCGCAGACGATGACCTCGCGCACCACGCCCTCGACCGCGCCGCCGATCAGCGTCGCCAGGGTGCGAGCGAGGCCCTCCTCGTCATTGTGGGTCTCTATGAGAACGGTGAGCATCATTTGCCGAATAGCGGAAAGCGGAACGCAGCGCCAGTTTTTGCGGCGCACCATAGAAAGTTCTTGCTTTGTTCTCGTTCGGCAAATAGGATTAAATTCATGAGCAGAGCGATTCGAAACAACATGGACAGTCCCTGGGAGCGGGCGAAGATGGAACCGATCATGCGCGCCGACATTGCCGCCTTCGGAGCAGGACGAGCCGAAATAGCCAATGCTATGATCGAGCAGAGCGGCATGCGCGTGCGTCCGGACCGCAACCGCGGCCGGTCGGCAGGCATCAACCCGTCCGGCCGGTTCGAGCCGGTCAGCCGGCATGTCTTCGACGATGGCTGGAACTCGCTGGAGGAACTGCCTCCCTTCAAGACCGAGGTGCAGGTCGAGAAGCCGCGTACCATAATCACCCGCAATGAATCGCCCGACATCTCCTTCGACCGCTCGATCAATCCCTATCGCGGCTGCGAGCATGGCTGCGTCTATTGCTTTGCGCGGCCGACGCACAGTTTCATGGGCCTGTCGCCGGGGCTGGATTTCGAATCCAAACTGTTCGCCAAGCCCGACGCGGCGCGCCTGCTCGACAAGGAACTGTCGAAGGACGGTTACCAGCCGCGAACCATCGCCATCGGCACCAATACCGATCCCTACCAGCCGATCGAGAAGCAGTACCGGATCATGCGCGAGATCCTCGAAGTGCTGGAGGCGCGCGGCCACCCGGTCGGCATCGTCACCAAATCCGCCCTGGTGACGCGCGATATCGACATCTTGTCACGCATGGCTGAACGGGGCCTCGCCAAGGTGGCGTTGTCGGTGACCACGCTCGACCGCATGCTGGCGCGCACCATGGAGCCACGGGCCTCGACGCCGGCCAAGCGGCTGGAGGCGATCAGGCAGCTTGCGGATGCCGGCATCCCTGCTTCGGTCATGGTCGCGCCGATCATCCCCGGGCTGACCGATCAGGAGATGGAACGCATCCTCGATTCGGCGCACCATGCCGGCGCACGCGAGGCGGGCTATGTCGTGCTGCGCCTGCCGCTCGAGGTCAGCCCGATCTTCAAGGACTGGCTGCTGCGCCACTATCCCGACCGCTATCGCCATGTGATGTCGCTGATCCGCTCGATGCGCGAGGGCAAGGATTACGATTCGGAATGGGGCAAGCGCATGAAGGGCGCGGGTCCTTACGCCTGGCAGATCGGCCGGCGCTTCGAAATCACCGCCAAGCGGCTCGGTCTCAATGCCGAGCGGCGCACGCTGCGGACCGACCAGTTCGTCGCCGCCGGCAAGGACCAGGAGCAGTTGATGCTGCTTTGAACGACCGCGGCTGTTTGCCGCCGTGGCGAAAAAATCCCGTCCGGCCTGCCCCGGCCTGCAGACGGTGCCCTCCCGGTCCGGCGCCCCACCCGACCCGGAGGGACTTGCGGAGAATCAGAGCCGATGCGAACCTCGCCGCAACATGGCTCGCGCGCGTTCTGATTCTCCGCCTCTCTTCGAAATCGTCGAGAAACCCGATTTCTCCTTCGAGACGAAGGCGATGGCCGAAGGCCTGTGGCCGGTCGCGGGGATGGACGAGGCCGGACGCGGCCCGCTGGCCGGACCGGTGGTGGCGGCTGCGGTCGTGCTCGACCCTGCCAACATCCCCGACGGCCTCGACGATTCCAAACGGCTCAGCCATTTGCAACGCGAGGCGCTGTTCGTGCGCATCATCGGCTCCGCGCTCGGCGTGTCGATGGCCTCGGTCAGCGCCGAGGGCATTGACGGCAGTAACATCCTCAAGGCGAGCCTGGAGGCGATGCGCCGTGCGGTCGCCGGCCTGCCGGTGCAGCCGAAGCTCGCGCTTGCCGATGGGCGCGACGTGCCGCCGGGCCTGCCTTGCACGGGGCGCGCGCTGATCAAGGGCGACCAGCGCTCGCAATCCATCGCCGCCGCCTCGATCGTCGCCAAGGTGATGCGCGACCGCATGATGTGCGGCTGCGGCAGCCATCACCAGCACTATGGCTTCGAAGTGCATATGGGCTATGCCACGGTCCGCCATCGCACCGCGATCGAGACGCACGGGCCGGTGGCGCGGCTGCACCGCGTGTCGTTCGCGCCATTCAGGCTTGAAGGTGCCGAGGTGGTGGAAGAAGAGAGCTTCGCCGGGCTGGATTAGGGCGGCTCGATCTATCTTGCGTTGGTAGGATTGGCGAAAGCGGCGGTGACAGCCAATCTCCCCCCTCGTGGGGGAGACGTCCGGCAGGACAGAGGGGGGCGCTGTCCCTCCAGCCTATCAGTTAGTCTTGCCCAGGTTCCCTGCACTATCGGCACCCAATTCAGCTGATTTTGAATCGAGCGCTGGCGTTCCTTCGCGCCCCCCTCTGCCCTGCCGGGCATCTCCCCCACGAGAGGGGAGATCGGCAGCGTTGACCTCCGCGCCACAACAAAAAAGCCGCCGGGTTTCCCAGGCGGCTTTTTTCATTTCTGTTGTTTTCAACTCAGTTCAGCTTCGCCTTCACATCGGCGAGCGAGGTCTTGAACAGGTCGGCTCCCGCCTTGGCGTCGATCTTGCCGGCGAGCAGCGTGCGAGCGGCTTCGACGGCGATGTCGACGGCGCTGGCGCGCACTTCGCCGATCGCCTCGCGCTCGGCCTGGCCGATCTTCTGTTCGGCAAGAGCGGTGCGCCGCGCGACGTAGTCCTCGGTCTTCTTGTGCGCCTCGGCGGCGAGCAGTTCGGCTTCGCGCTTGGCCGCGGCGACGATGTCCGCGGCCTCCTGCTCGGCTTCCTTGCGCTTGCGCTGGTATTGGCCAAGCAACTGCTGGGCCTCCTCGCGCAGCCTGCGCGCCTCGTCAAGCTCGCTGCTGATCCTGGCGGCGCGGGCATCGAGCGCCTTGGCGATCAGGCGGGGCACCTTGATGTAGATGGCGATACCCAAAAAGATGACCAGGGCGATCGTGGCCCAGAGCGTTGCAAGAGATGTGGCGTCCATGATGCGCTCCTCACCCGGCCACGGACTTGACCGCGGCCGCAATCTCGGCCTTGCTGGCCTTGCCGCCGACCAGCGCCTCGACGATCGCCGAGGCAGTGTCCTCGGCGATGCTGCCGACTTCCTTCATGGCGTTGGCCTTGATGGAAGAAATGCGCGCCTCGGCCTCGCCGAGCTTCTCGTCGAGCGCGGCCTCGATCTTCTTGCGCGCGGTCTCGGCTTCCGCCTTGGCCGCGTCATTGGCCTGCTGGCCGATGGCGTTGGCGTTTTTCTTGGCTTCCGCCAGCTCCTGCTCGTAAGCAGCAACGGCGGCGTCGGCCTCGCCCTTCAACTTCGCGGCCTGATCGAGATCCTGGCTGATACGGTCGTTGCGGACATCGATGATGCCGCCGACGCGCGGCACCACCACCCTCTTCAGGAAGAGGTAGAAGAGCCCGAACGTGATCGCCAGCCAAAGAAGCTGCGACGGAAACGTCGCCGGATCGAATGGCGGAAACATGCCATGAGCCTCGGCAGGCACGCTGGTGCCGGAATGCGTGTCGCCTTCCGTCGCAGCGTGGCCAGCCTCGGTGGCAGGCGCGGACTCTTGCGCAAAGGCAGATGTCACGAACATGGACTATCCCCTGATATCAGACCCGCCGCTCTCGCGGCCGGCCTGTCCAATCTTCCCATAGCTTAGCCAAATAGCGGCTCAGCCAAACAGGGGCTCAGCCGAACAGGGCCAGCAGCGCGATGAGAAGCGAGAAGATGCCCAGAGCTTCGGTCACGGCGAAGCCGAAGATCAGACGGCCGAACTGGCCATCGGCGGCCGACGGGTTGCGCAGCGCGCCCGAGAGATAGCTGCCGAAGATGTTGCCGAGGCCAATGCCCGCGCCGCCCATGCCGAGGCAAGCGATGCCGGCGCCGATGTACTTTGCTGCTTCTACGTCCATTTGTTCAACTCCTTTGGATCTGAAATTCCGTTGCGATTCCATTCCGGCGGCAATGTTGAAAACTCTTGCGCCGGAAATTTTTTATCAGTGCCCCGGGTGCAGGGCGTCGTTGAGGTACATGCAGGTCAGCACCGCGAAGACATAGGCCTGAAGGAAGGCGACCAGCAGTTCGAGCGCGGTCAACGCCACGGCCATCGCCAGCGGCAGCACCGAGCCAGCGACGCCGACCGCGCCCAGCGCCGAGAGGCTGACCACGAAGCCGGAGAAGACCTTCAGCGTGATGTGCCCGGCGAGCATGTTGGCGAACAGACGAACCGAGAGGCTGACGGGGCGCGAGACGAAGGAGATCACTTCGATCAGCACCACCAGCGGCAGCAGGAACACCGGCACGCCTTGCGGCACGAACAGCTTGAGGAAACCAAGGCCGTGCTTGCCGAAACCGTAGACAATCACGGTGCCGATAACCAAGACGGCGAGGCCGAAGGTGACGATGATGTGGCTGGTGACGGTGAAGAAATACGGGAACAGGCCAAGCAGGTTGGCGACCAGCACGAACATGAACAGGGAAAACACGAAGGGAAAGAACTTCATGCCCTGCGTGCCGGCGGCGTCGCGCAACATGTTGCCGACGAATTCATAGGCCATTTCGGAGATCGATTGCAGCCGGCCGGGAACGAGGCTGCGGCTCGACGTCGTCAGAAACAGGAATGCCGCAGCGACGACAACGGTCGCGACCATGAACAGCGCCGAATTGGTAAAGGACAAGTCGTAGCCACCGATATCGATCGGTATCAGCTTGTTGATATGGAACTGGTGGATCGGATCGACCTTGTCAGCTGCCACGTTCAAACCCCGTCAGTGCCGCATGCGGCCTTGTTACCATGCCGCCCGTCGAAAGGCGGCTATTTCCAAATGCCGCCTGAAGAGCGGTCACTTGCTGTCGTCGCGGCCAGAGCGCGATTTGTCGCCCTGTCCGAATTCCGCCACAACGCCTGCCGAACGCATGACATTGAGCACGCCCGCGCCAAAACCAAGCAGCAGAAACACGATCAGACCCCATGGCGATGTCCCCGCCAGACGGTCGATGATCCAGCCGATGGCGGCACCGACCACCACCCCGGCGATGAACTCGCTGGACAGCTTGAGTGCCTGACCGTACCCGGTCACTGGTTTCGCATCTTTCCCCTCGAGCCGGTCCGGCCGCCTTGTCGCAAGCGATGCTTCAAGTTCACGCCGGCGGCGCTCAAGTTCGTCGTCGCGGATGGCGGCTTCGTGCTGCTTGCCGCGGCCGGTTTCTCCGGTTCCGCCTGGCCCAGTTTCATCGGCCATCGCAACCCCCCTGCCCGGGCAGACCGTCACCGTCCGTCCGCTTCTAAAGTCGCCGGCAACATAGTTAGAGGGTTTGCGCCCGTCAAGCCACGGGCGGAAGTTCGTTACCATGTATTTTATACAATGAAATCAATGCAGTATAGAGGTGCGACATCGTGCCCGCCATGGCGACGCGGACGCCTTGCGCGAATCCTCCGCGCGACGGCTCTTCGAGAGACCGCGCAGCCGCGCAAAAATATGGACGCCTATCGGGCGTTCAGCTCCAGCCGCCGCCATAGGTGCGATAGAAGATATGCAGGCCGATCTTGGTCATCTTCTGCATCGTGCGCGCCCAGTTGGGATGGACGTAATTGGCATAATAGTGGGTCGACGATCCGACTTCGGGAATGAAGACCTTGCCGGCGGTCACCGCCATGCCGACGTCCTGCGCAGTCTTGTAGGCGACCGGGTTGTCGATGCGCTTCTTCCTGCCGTCGCAGGCGAAGGAGAACTGGCAACGGTTGAACCAGCTGTCGTTCTGGTAGACGACGCCGCAGATCGAATTGGGATAGGCCGGATTGCGGACACGGTTGAGGATGACCTGGGCGACGGCGGCCTGGCCGCGCACGGATTCGCCCCGCGCCTCGAAATAGATGCCGTTGGCCAGGCATTTCTGCTCGGGCTTGGAGAAGACGCTCGCCGGAAGTGGATTCTGGATCCACGAATGGTCGCCCTTGGCCATCGGCGGGATGAAACGGCCGTTGTTGGGCTCCTCGTCCTGGAGCAGGGCCTCGAAGGGCGACGCCTTGGCATAATCGGGCGCGGCCTGCGCATAGGCCGTCGCCAGCACATCCGGATGATCGTTGTTGACCAGGGCGGCAAGCATGGGCGACACGCCGGGATCCGGCTTCTTGTCCTCACGCGCGTGGAATGCCGCGGCGATCTGGATTTCCTTGCCTTTGATCTCGGGTTTGGCGAAAGCCATCTTCAGGCCGCTGTCCATGCTGGGCCGCAGCAGGGATGAGGTGCGCTCGAAGATCGAGCCGGCGTTGAAGTTCTTCGGCGGGGCGACGGGAGAGATCTGGACGATGCGGCCCTTCTTGTCGGCGCGCACGATGCGGTCCTCATCAGGCGTCGTGCTGACCTTGCCGCCCTTGCCGCGAAAGGAGACGGCGCCGACGCCGGGCAGGCGCACCCCCGATCCGGAGAGCGAACCCGTCACAGCGTCGTCGACAAACGGCATCTCGGCGGCATGGACCGATCCGGCGACGGATTTCTCGACATAGGAATTCCAGCGGGTCGGCGCCTCGAGGCCGGAAACGAGGCTCGTCATATCCTGGTAGGCGGAAACCGTCGGAAATCCGATCCAGATGCCGAGGCCGACGATGAAAGGTGCCACGAGGCTGCGTTTCTTCTCACCGGCGACGGCAACAAGGCGCGTCAAGACACGTCGATGCACGGAACTCTCTCCAGGAACGCTACTGACCCCACTGGAGAGCAAAATGATGCATTAACCTTGATGGGACGTTAACAGCTTCGATCGGGTTTTCCCGGTCGGCTCAGGCTCGTGGTTGCGAAGTGGGGCGGTTTTGCGGCGGGACGGACATGGAGGCCGGCCGCAGGAAGATGGGCCACGCGATCAACGCGCACGCCGCCGCCGACAACCAGACGCCGGGCCAGGACCAGAGATGCAAGAGCCCCGGAATGGCCACCGGAACCAGGAAGAAACCTATGAAAACGAAGCTGTTGGCCAGGCTGAGCGCGGTGCCGACATGGCCAGCGCCGGCAAGCGTGGCAAGCTCGGTGTAGGCGACGCCATGCCAGGCGGAGACCAGGATGCCTGCGACAATCAGCATCACGGGAAGCGTGGCCATCACGACGGGTTGGCCGCCTGATATGGTCGGGCTGGCCAGGACCAGCAGCCAGAGCAGCGTGAAGGCAAGCGCGCTGAGCGCACTGCACAGGCGCAGGAACGGCCGGCGGTTGCCGTGGCGGTCGGTGAAGCGGCCGCTCCAGACGCGCATCGCCATGGCGCCGGTCTGCACGGCGGCGAGGCTTGCGCTGGTGGCCAGGGTCCCCATGCCGGCGAAGTCGTGTAGGAAGACCGATGCGAAGGTGAGTACGGCCACTTGCGGAAAGCACAGCAGGCCGATGGCCGCTGCGATGCGCCAGACCTCGACATTGCGCAGCGGCGGGGGCCCGGCCAGAACGGTCGGCGCGGCCGAACCCTGCGTCGGCGGTTCGTGCAGCCAGCGCCAGGCGAAGAAGGCGGAGATCACGGAGAAGGCGGCGAGCAGGCCATAGACCGCCGCGAAGCCATGCCTGGCGGCAAGCGAGGGCAGGACAAGAGCGCCCAGCCCGCCGCCAAGCGGCACCGCCGTCTGCCGGATGCTCATGGCGAATCCGCGCTCGCCTTCGCGGAACCAGCCCATGATGGCGCGGCCGCTCGAACCGTTGACGCTGCCGCCGAGCAGGCCGGTGACGAGCAAGGCAGCGGCCAGGACATGAACGCCCGGCTCGCCGGACGAGGATGGAACGATGAGCAACGCCATCAGGAACAGCCACGCCGCCGTGGCGCCGAGCCCGGTCAAAAGCACACGGCGATCGCCCCAGCGATCGGTGAGCAGGCCCCAGGGCAGTTCGCTGAGCGCAACGCCCAGACCGAGAAGGCCAAGCGCCAGGCCGAGCTGAGCATTGCCGAGATGATAGCCCTGCCGCATCAGCACCGCGGTTGCCGGTATGCCGGAGAAAGTAGCGGAAAAACCGGCATTGGCGGCGACGCCGATGCCCAGCACCTTCCAGCGGTGATTGGGCGTGAAGGTCCTGGAGCCGGAGCCTTCGGCCCGTGGCGTCGACTGACAATCGGTGCGGGTGACGATGGCGGACATGGTTTCATTCCCGTTTGCGGCCCGGTGACCGGCCTTGACGGCGCATGTCTATCGCCATAGCTTTGTCCATAAAATCAGGAAGTTTTTGACGCACAATCCTAAAAAACGGGATTATCATGCGACGCGTGACATTCGACCTCGACGTCCTCAGAAGCTTCGTCACCGGAATGGAGCTTGGCAGCTTCGCCAAGGCGGCCGACCGGCTTGGCCGCTCGACCTCGGCGGTCAGCGCGCAGTTGAAGAAACTGGAGGAGCAGGCGGCGACGCCTATCTTCCGCAAGTCGGGACGCGGGCTGGCACTGACGGAAGCTGGCGAGACCATGCTCGGCTATGCGCGGCGGCTGGTCGAGCTCAATGACGAGGCGGCCGCCGCCATCCATGATGTCGAGCTGGAAGGCTGGGTGCGGCTCGGCCTGCAGGAGGATTTTGGCGAGGCGGTGCTACCTGACGTGCTCGGCCGCTTCGCCCGTGCCCATCCCAAAGTCAAGATCGAGGCCCGCATCGCGCGCAGCCATGAGCTCGCGGAGCGGATCATCTCGGGCAGCCTGGACATCGCACTTGCCTGGCACAGCGGCGCGACGCTGCCATACAGCCAGCATGTCGCCGACGTGCAGATGCGCTGGATCGGCCCGGCAAAGCGCATCGAGACCAGCCTGCGCCATGGCGAGCCGCTGCCGCTGGTGGCGCTGGAAGCACCTTGCCTGTTGCGCACGGTCGCAACCGAAACGCTCGACCGCGCCGGCCTGCCCTGGCGCATGGCCTTCTCCAGCCCGAGCCTTGGTGGCATCTGGGCGGCTGTTGCAGCCGGGCTCGGGCTGACGATCCGCACCGACATCGGCCTGCCGGCCAGCGTCAGCGCGATGACGCCGGAGATTGCCGGTCTGCCGGCGCTGCCCAGGATGACGCTGTTCCTGCACCGCAGGGATGCCGAACCCGAACCGGTGGCCGCCCGCCTCGCCGATATCCTGCTGGAAGCGGCGCGGCAGGCACTACCGGAGGGCGCGCGGACGGATGAGAACCTGCTGAAGGTCGCCTAGGCCCTGGTCGCAACCCCTCTTCGTCATTCCAGGGTCTACACCGCGTCGAAGGGTTGGCACCCTTCCCCCGGACGTCAGCGCTTCTTGGCCCTGCCGGCAAAGGGATTGTCCGAAGTCCTCAACGCCATGCGGATCGGTACGCCCGGCATGTCGAAGGCTTCGCGCAGGCTGTTGGTGAGATAGCGGACATAGGATTGCGGCATCGCATCCGGGCGCGAGCACGAGACGACGAAGCCCGGCGGGCGCGTCTTGGCCTGCGTGACATATTTGACCTTCAGCCGGCGACCGGCAACCGCGGGCGGCGGATGATGCGCAAGAATGCCTTCCAGCCAGCGATTGAGCCTGCCGGTCGAGACGCGGCTGTTCCAGACCTTGTGCGTGCGGATGACGGCTTCCATGAGCTTGTCGAGGCCCCGTCCGGTCTCGGCCGAAACCGTCACCGCCTGCATGCCGCGCGCCTGCGGCAAAAGCCGTTCGGTCTTTTCGCGCAGTTCGGCCAAGAGTTCCTGCGGATTGTCGATCAGGTCCCATTTGTTGAAGGCGATCACCGGCGCGCGGCCCTCGCGGATGATCAGGTCGGCGATCTGGAGATCCTGCTTCTCGAAAGGGATGGTGGCGTCGAGCACGATGATGACGATCTCGGCGAAGCGGATGGCGCGCAGGCCATCCTGCACCGACATGACCTCGAGCTTTTCATGGATCCTGGCCTTGCGGCGCATGCCGGCGGTGTCGAACAATTTTATACGGCGGCCGCGCCAGTCCCAATCGACCGAGATGGAATCGCGGGTGATGCCGGCTTCCGGTCCGGTCAAAAGCCGCTCCTCGCCGATCAGTGCGTTGATCAGCGTCGACTTGCCGGCATTGGGGCGGCCGACGACGGCAATGCGCATCGGCTTGGTGTCGTCATAGGCCGGCACCTCGTCGGCGTCGGGATCGGCGATATCCTCGCCGATCAGCACCTCGCTGGAGGCGATCTCCTCGTCGTCGTCCTCATCTTCGCCAAAGGCTCTCGCCTCGCCAAGTGCGGCGATCACCGCGTCGCGCAGGTCGGGCATGCCTTGGCCGTGTTCGGCCGAGACCGGAACCGGCTCGCCAAGCCCGAGCTCCCAGGCCTCCAGCATGCCGCCCTGCGCGCCCTTCGCCTCGGCCTTGTTGGCGACCAGCACGACCGGCTTGCCGGATTTGCGCACGATCTCGGCAAAGGTCCGGTCGTCCGGCAACAGGCCGGATTTGGCGTCGACGGTGAAGAAGATCAGGTCGGCCTCACGGATAGCGATCTCGGTCTGCGCACGCATGCGGCCGGGCAGCGTCGAGGCGGCGGCGTCCTCGAAACCCGCAGTGTCGATGACGTCGAAATGCAGGTCGTAAAGCTTTGCCGCATGGACGCGGCGGTCGCGGGTGACGCCCGGCGTGTCATCGACAAGCGCCAGCTTCCTTCCCACCAGCCGATTGAAAAGAGTCGATTTGCCGACGTTAGGCCGGCCGATGATGGCGACTTTGAAGCTCATATGTCACGACGCACTGCCCGAGCCGCGGATCAGCTCGGACATCAGGGTCGCCCGTTCGCGGGTGTTGCGCGGGGCACCGTCATCGGCGGCGATCTGGTCGAACAGCTTCAGCGCATCCTGGGTCTTGCCTTCCTTCCAGGCGGCCAGCCCGAGCGCCTCGCGCGCGGTGTGGCGCAGCGTGTTGGTGTCCGAGGTCAGGGCCTCGACGCGGCTCGACACATCGGCGAAGGAGCCGTGATCGACCAGCAGCAGCGCCGCCCTCAACCGCGCCATGTCGCGAATGCCCTGGGGAATGGCGGCGTCGGCCGCCACCTCGTCGAAATCCTTGACGGCTGCGTCGACGTCGCCCTTGTCGGCCTTGACGGTGGCCGCGCGCATGCGGGCGAGCAGCGGATAGGCGCCGTAGCCATCCTTCTCCAATTGATCGAGCGCGGCCAGCGCCTCGTCGTTCTTGCCGTCATTGGCCAGCTTCAACGCTTGCGAGAAGGCATCGCCCGAACGGTTGGCGCGGGTCTCGTCCCAGTAGCGGTAGCCGACGAAGGCGGCGGTGCCGAGCACGACCAGCACCGCGACCACAAGCAGGGCCGGGCCGAAACGGTCCCACAGCTTCTGCGCCTGTTCGCGACGGATCTCGTCATTGACTTCACGGATAAAACTGTCGTCGGACATCAATAAAACCATTCCTGCCCCGGGCCGGAGCGTTCGCGAGCCCGCGTTTTAGCGAAATTTTGTCGGCATGGAAGGGGTTCGACCGGAAAATCACCTATTCGCGGGGCAAACGGACGAAAAGGCCACCGCACCCACGCCACATTTGCGCTATAGCGGGGCCAAAACCGCCCGGGGTCAGTAGCTGTTGCCAATATCCTTTTCGTCTCGCGTTGCCGCGTTCTGTCTCGCTTCGCTCGCCACGGCCGGTGCGGCTTTCGCCGATCCACCCGGCTCGCGGGCGCCTTTGCCGGCAAGACCGAAGCAGGTCGTCATCATCTCCTTCGACAGCGCCCGCGACATCTCGCAATGGAAGCGCAGCCGGGCGCTGGCGAAGCGCACCGGAGCGCATTTCACCTATTTCCTCTCCTGTGTCTTCCTGCTGTCACCCGAAACGCGCAGCCAATACACCGCGCCGGGCAAGACATCGGGCAAATCCAACATCGGCTTCGCCGCCTCGACGCAGGAAGTGAGCCAGCGGCTGGAGCAGATCGGGCTTGCGGCATCGGAAGGCCATGACATCGCCAGTCATGGCTGCGGCCATTTCGACGGCAAGGACTGGAGCAAGGCCGACTGGCTGAAGGAGTTCGCCTCGTTCGAGCACATCCTCGAAAACGCCTATGCGAACAACGGCATCGAGCCCGAGCCGACCGGCTGGCGCGATTTCGCGCGGCATGCGGTGGTTGGCTTCCGCGCGCCCTATCTGTCGACGAGCAAGGCGCTCTACGAGGCGCTGCCCGCCGCCGGTTACCGGTTCGACGCCAGCGGCGTCTCGCGCGGCCCGGTCCAGCCGCCGACCACCGCCGGCCTCGCGCGCTTTTCACTGCCGCAGATCCCGGAAGGACCGAAATCGCGGCCGGTGATCGCCATGGACTACAATCTCTATGTCAGGCATTCCGGCGGCTTCGAGCGGCCGAGCAAGGCAGGCGAGTTCGCGGACCGCACCTACCAGGCTTTCCGCGCCGCCTTCGAGGATCAATACCGGGGCAAGCGCGTTCCGCTGCAACTCGGCTTCCATTTCGCGCTGATGAATGACGGCGCCTACTGGAACGCGCTGGAGCGTTTTGCCGGCGAGGTCTGCGTCAAATCAGACGTCGAATGCATCAGTTTTCGCGATTACATCTCGCGGCAGGGTTCTGGCCAGAAGCAGGCTTCCGTCGGCGGCTGCGCCGCCGACCCCGTTCGCACCCAGGTCTTTCCTGACTTAAGCGGGATCCTCGGCGCCTTGCCGCGCCAGATAGCGCTGGTCGATTTCCGGCAGCGGCTCGCCCTGCAGCGTCGCCTCGAAGGCGCGCAGGCGCTTATGCACCGATTGCAGTTCGACGATGGTCGACCAGGAGGTGAGCAGGAACTGCAAGGAACCTGTCACCTTGCCGAATGCATTCGAAATCTGGTTCAGCGCGCCGAACGTAATCTTGTGGGCGACCAGCGACGGCCCGAGGATCAGCAGCGAGAAAATATTGTCGGCCTGCAGGTAGGTGTACCGGACGACATTGAAATAGATGTAGTGGAAATACAGCCGGAAATAATTGTGGCGAACATTGGCGAACAGCGCGGCGGTGGTGGCGGGCTGGGCCCGGTCGGCATGATCCTCGCCGTAAACGAGCTCCTTGCGGTAGGCCGCCTCCACGCGCTGGTTGCGGAACTGCAGCCCTGGAAGCTTCATGCCGGCAATCATGACCGAAATCGTTCCGAACAGACACCAGGCCAGTGCCGCGACCACCAATGGCTGGGGGATCGCGCCGATGATCGGCAACTCGGTTATATGGGCCTGCAACTGGATCATGACCGGCAGGAAGGCGATCAGCGTCATGATCGACTGGACGAAGCTGGAACCCAGATCTTCCATGATCTGGGAAAACCGCATCGTGTCCTCCTGGATACGTTGCGAGGCGCCTTCGATGTGGCGCAGCCTGCCCCAGTTCTCGACGAAGTAGTTGTTCATCGCCGTGCGCCAGCGGAAGATCCAATGGCTGACGATGAAGGCGTTGACCACCTGCACGTTCATGCCGACCAGCGCAAGCCACGAGAAATCGGCCAGCCCAATGTAGAATTCGGCGTTGGTCGATTTTCCGGTGCCCGACATCAGCCCCTGCACATAGTCGAAGAAGGGCCCGTACCAGGCGTTGACGGCGACGCTGACCTGCACATTGAAATAGATGAAGAACAGGATGACCGCCGTCATCAGGATCGACCAGCGTTGCCACGGATGCGGCGAATACCAGCTCCAGAACGCATAGAAAGCGACCACGCAGAACGCGAAGTAGATGTAGAACCAGAGAAACGGCTTCGAGACGAGGACGGCGATGCCGATAATGGGCGGTGCACCGGCTGCTGCCGGCGGCAGGCCGAAGACGGCGCCCAGTTGCTCACCCCCGAAAAACCAGAACAGGATTGCCGCAAGGCTCCAGACGGCGGCCGAAGAGAAAAACAGCTTCGGCTGCGGGAAGAAGGATACGAACACTGTGGCGAATTCCTCGATTTTTGCGCAAATCAGCTGGGTTCAGCAGGCATAAAGTCACACATTAGGGGGAAAGAAAATGCCCATGCCCGATGCCCGGCACCGAGCAAACCCACAATCATGGCGATTTTGGCGCGGCCGACCATGTGATGACGCCGGAGGCGACCAGAACGGCCGCGGCGGCGATCGAGGCAAGGAAGAAATCGCCCGACGCCTGCGCCAGGAGCCCGGCGGCAATCGGGCCGATGATCTGGCCAAGACCGAACGAAGCCGTCATCAAGGCGAAGGTCCGCCGGGGAGCTTGTGGCGCCAGTTGCCGCGCGGTCTGCAGGCCGATCGCGGTGATGGCAATGAACGTGCCGCCAACGAGCAGCCCGCCGAGCAGCGGCCCGGTGCGCCCGCCCACCGCGACGCTTGCGACAATGCCGACGACCTCGACGAAACATCCCAGCGCATAGGTCGCGTAAAGGCCGATCCGTGCCGATATCTTCTGCCAGAGCCAGACCGAGGGAAAGCCGGCAAGACCGGTGACCATCCAGACCACCGCCTCGAACACGCGTCCGCCGCCGCCTTGCCGGACAATGGCGACAAGGAAGGTCGCCGTTACCACGTAGCCGAAGCCGAACAAGCCGTAAGCGACGATCACCTTGGTCAGCGAGCGGTCTTTTGGCAGCGCCGGCTCGCGGCCGGTATCGCCGCTGGCCAGCGGACCGCTGTCCACCAACAGCGCCACGACGACGAAGCCACAAGCCGAGATCGCCGCCGACCACAGCCAGCCCGCCGCCCAGCCGGCATGTTCGCTGACCAGGGCCGCCATCAGCACCGAGGACAGGGCGATGCCGAGGCCGACGCCGCCGAAATGCCACGCCTGCAGATCGCTGCGGCCGGCCGCGGCAAGATGGCTGAAAACAATGCTGGCCAGGAACACCATGACAAAGGCGCTGGCCAGGCCTGCAAGAAAGCGGATGACGAGAAACGCGGCGATCGTATCCGACAGCCCCATCAGCGCGGCAAGCAAGGCGCTGGCGCCGAGGCCGGCCAGCATCAGCAGGCGCTCGCGCCCATGCGCCCAGCCGCCCGCCGCGGCAAAGGCGCCGGCGAGGTAGCCGAGATAATTGGCCGACGCGATCCAGCCCGCATCGGCCGCCGACAGATGGAGTTCTTCCATCATGCCGGGCAGGATCGGCGTATAGACGAAACGACCAATGCCCATGGCGACAGCCATGGCGATCATGCCGGCGAAAGCGAACCGCAGCGCTGTTGAGGTGGCGGATGTCATCGCGGTGCACAATAAGTGCGAAGACCGGCGACACAACGTGCTTGCGTTGGGCCAGGCGCCGGACCGTCAGCACCAATCAGCGGCAGCCCGCTTGCGCCGTCTCGTGGGCGGTGCGTCGCGCCGTCAGCCGGAACGGTATGTCGCCGAGCTCACGCTCCGACATGGCGTCGAGCACGGGATGCGCAAGCGGATCGGCCAGCCAGGCGACCGCTTCGCCACCGTATGGCGGCTCGTGCACAGGGAATACTATCTTGAGCGACGATAACAGCCTCAACATGTCAGCCTCCGCAGGCCTGTCCCGTGAAAGTCTGCTTTTTCGGCATCACTTTCAATTGAGATTTCAGCCCCGCTGGTTTAGAAAAACTCAATGGCCATGCTCAACCGCGTCCACCTCAACGGCCTTCGCGCCGTGGAGACCGTTGCCCGCCTCGGTTCGCTCGCCGCGGCCGCCGGCGAACTCAACGTTTCGGCCAGCGCCGTCAGCCAGCAGATAAAGCGCGCGGAACAGCAGCTCGGCCAGGCCGTGTTCGAGCGAACGGCCAAGGGGCTGGTCCTGACGGAATTCGGCGCCATGTTCGCGATGCGCCTCGGCGCGGGTTTCCGCGAGCTCACCCAGGCCGTGGCGCTGGCCGACGAGGCGCGCCAATGCACGCTGGTGGTTTCCGTGGCGCCGGCATTCGCCTCGAAATGGCTGCTGCCGCGGCTGTCGCATCACTTCACCCGGCATCCCAACGTGCTGTTGCGCATCGACGCCTCGGTGCGGCTGGCCGACCTCGACCATTCCGATATCGATATCGCCATCCGGCTTGGCGACGGCACATGGCCGGGCGGCAAGGCGGAGTTGCTTTTGGCACAAGAGGTGTTCCCGGTCTGCGCGCCCTCGATAGCGAAGAAACTGAAAGCGATCGAAGACCTTGCCCAGACCTGCGCGATCACCGACGAACGGGCGATGATCAACTGGGAAAGCTGGTTCGCCGCAGCCGGTGTCGAACCCGTCACCTTCCTGAAGGGCGCGCGCTTCACCGATCCGATGCTTTGCCTGGAATCGGCGATTGCCGGCCATGGCGTGATGCTGGGCTGGCAGTTGCTCGCCGCCGACGCGCTGGCGGACGGGCGGCTCGTCGCGCCGTTCGGGATCCGCGCCCAGAGCGGGCTTGGCTATTGGCTGGTGACCTCCGCCGCCAAGGCCGAAAGCCGCAAGGTCCGGGATTTCAAGCTCTGGATCAGGGAAGAGATCGAGGCGACGATGGCGCGGTTCGGCTCCGCGAAGACGGGCACGACCGATGCGATCACGGTGGAAAGCACCGTGGCGCCGGTCTATGTAGAGTCCGACATCAAACTACGGCAGGCAGGATCATGACCACACATTCGCGCGGCGTTTCCGCAACGATCGACCCGGTGAAGCTCGACAGGCTGGCGGAAGTCGCCATCAAGGTGGGGCTGCAATTGCAGCCCGGGCAGGACCTGGTGCTGACCTCCTCCATCGCCGCGCTGCCGCTGACCCGGCGCATCGTCGAGCATGCCTACAAGGCCGGCGCGGGGCTGGTGACGCCGATCTTCAACGATGACGAGATCACGCTGGCGCGCTTTCGCTATGGCGCCGACGCCGGCTTCGACCGCGCCGCCGGCTGGCTCTATGAAGGCATGGCCAAAGCCTTCTCCAACAATGCGGCGCGACTTGCCGTGCGCGGCGAAGATCCCTCGCTCCTGTCGGCGCAGGACCCGGCGAACGTGGCGCGCGCCAACAAGGCCAATTCGATGGCCTACCAGCCGGCGCTGGAAAAGATCACCGGCTTCGACATCAACTGGAACATCGTCGCCTATCCCGATCTCGCCTGGGCCAAGCAGGTCTTCCCCGATGATGCCGACGACGTTGCGGTGGCCAAGCTCGCCGACGCCATCTTTGCCGCCTCGCGGGTGGACGTGGAAGATCCGATCGGCAACTGGAAGGCGCACAATGCCGCCCTTCGCAGCCGCACCGAATGGCTCAACGGCCATGCTTTCCATGCGCTTCATTTCACCGGGCCGGGCACCGACCTGACGGTCGGGCTGGCCGACGGCCATGAATGGATGGGCGGCGCCTCCACCGCCAAGAACGGCGTCACTTGCAATCCCAACATCCCGACCGAGGAGGTCTTCACCACGCCGCATGCACGGCGGGTGGAAGGCCATGTTTCATCGACCAAGCCGCTCTCCTACCAGGGCACGCTGATCGACGAGATCTCGGTGCGTTTCGAGGGCGGCAGGATCGTCGAGGCGAAGGCTTCGAAGGGCGAGGACGTGCTGAAGAAAGTGCTGGACACCGACGAGGGCGCACGCCGGCTTGGCGAAGTGGCGCTGGTGCCGCATTCCTCGCCGATCTCGGCGAGCGGCCTGTTGTTCTTCAACACGCTGTTCGACGAAAACGCCGCCTGCCACATCGCGCTCGGCCAGTGCTATTCGAAGTGCTTCGTCGACGGCGCCTCGCTCAGCCAGGCCGAGATCGCGGAGCGCGGCGGCAACAAGAGCTTCATCCACATCGACTGGATGATCGGCTCGGACAAGATCGACATCGACGGCGTCGGCAAGGACGGCAGCCGCGTGCCGGTCATGCGCAAGGGCGAGTGGGCCTGACGGGAGCGCACGAAGGAGAGCGGATGGCCTTCGAGATCGCGGTCAAACGGGTGTATGAACCACCCTCGCTCGATGACGGGCAGCGGGTCCTGGTCGATCGTGTCTGGCCACGTGGCGTCAGCAAGGAGCATGCCGCGCTGGCGCTATGGCTGAAGGACATCGCGCCGAGTACCGACTTGCGCAAGTGGTTCGGGCACGAGCCCGAACGATGGGCCGAGTTCCAGAAGCGGTATCGTGCCGAACTGGAAGGCAATGGCGAGGCCGTGGCGCAACTGCGCGCCCTGCTCCGCGACGGCAAGGTGACGCTGCTCTACGGCGCCCATGACGAGGCGCACAACAATGCCGTGGTACTGGCGGGGTATCTGAGAGGACAGTGACCTGTCCCTTCGTCATCCTCGGGCTTGACCCGAGGATCCATGCCGTGACGTCCGTCCGGAAATGCAACGGAGCAGAATCTGCACGGCTGCGACGCCCAAAAGTCACGGCATGGATCCTAGGGTCTGCGCCGCGTCGCTTCGCTCCTTGCTCCGCCCTAGGATGACGAACTGAGAGTGTACCGCGCCCTACTTCCCGACCACCGCCGCCTCATAAACATCCGGCTTGAACCCGACCAGGATGCGGTCGCCAACCTCGAGCACAGGCCGTTTGATCATCGTCGGCTTGGCCAGCATCAGTGCCTTGGCCTTCTTTTCATCCAGGCCCTGCTTATCCTTGTCCGGCAACTCGCGGAACGTGGTGCTGCCCTTATTGAGCAGCTTTTCCCAGCCGAGCTTGCGGACCCAGCCATCCAGCCTGCCCGCCTCGATGCCTTCGGCCCGATAGTCGTGGAACCGGTACGGCACGTCGTGGCCCTCCAGCCAGACGCGGGCCTTCCTGATCGTGTCGCAGGTGGTGATGCCGTACATGGTGATCGTCAAAACAGGTGCCTTCCGGACTTCGAATCTGGCCGCAGATTAAGCAGCCCCGGCGCGCTTTGCCAGCGGCCCGGCAGAACCATCGAAGAGTAAGTTTCTTCAATGGCGGGCGCGCGGTCGCCGATCCGTGACGACGATGTGCATCAGGTCGTATAGCGGCCAGGACATGATCCTGATCCTGGCCGCTCAGGATGCGGCGAAATGTGCCGACAGCCGGAAACCCGTCTCAATAATAGAAGCGCTCTTCGGCAATCTTGCCGTTCTTGACCGTGTACAGGCCAACCTCGTCCATGGTGACACGCTGGCCCGTGGCCTTGGGCGTTATGTCAAATGTAAAGCGCACGGCGAACTGGTCGCCGTTGACATAAGGGCCCTCGACCGAGCCGCCATGGACTTCGTTGTTTTCCTGCCACCACTGGCCTTTCTGCTTGACGGCGTCCTTGCCGCGGCAGACGGCCATCGGCCCCTCCATGGCCTCATAGCTGACGATGTCGTCGGCATTGTATTTCTCGGCAGCACTTTCGTAGTCACCGCGCTTGAGAAGCTCCGTGAAATCCTTGGCAATTTCCGTGTTGGTCATGTGTTCCTCCTGTTCAGACGCATTGCAAATAGGGAAAGGTTGGCGGCCTGCCATCGTCGTGCCGTCTGGTAGCTGACATGCCATGTCAGGATGATGGACCGCGCGGACTATGCGAGGACGATGCAGGCTCTCACATGGCGGGCAGTGCATCGTCCTGGCCGGTCAGCCGCCAACGTCCGGGCTGCTTGTAGGCGCCCTTCCCAATGAGACTGTGGATCAGCACAAAATCCCGGACAGTCCAGCCGATCGGATCGATCGACCGCTCGCGAATGCTGGGAACGCCCACTTCATCACGAAGCAATGTAACATGCGGTTCGATGGACCTGGTGAGAAAGGGGTTTAGCGGGCTGTCCGAGATCACCGCCGTCAGATCACGCCAGAATTTCTGCAGCGGCGGATTGCCATCGCTGCCGCGCAGGACCAGTGCACCACCGCCAAAAGCCGACAGGCGATCGAACGATACCTCGAAGGGCTTCGCAACGATCATCGATCCGATATGACAGGCGGCCTCTGCCAGCTCTTGCGGATACTCCTCATGGTCGCCGAGGCCGACAAGCGAGATGTGGATGTGATTTTCCGGAACCAGCCAGCCTTGCAATCCGAACTCACGGTTCAAGGCAATGGCCTTTCGCGCGAGACGACCAGCAATCGCGCTGCCGACGAGGATGGCAAAGAACAGCCGGTGGAAATGCTTCCCGGCCTGTTCCCATCGGAAAAAGGCCTGGCCGTTCTTCGCGGTTCCGAATGCGGGTTGCCCACTCATACTGATCTCGTCCGCCAATTGACTCAGGGCGAGCATATTAGAACAAAACGAGAACAAGCGCAAGCCGAAAAATGATGCAGGCGTTGGGGCTCCCGCACCGCCGCACGCATCCAACCCCTGAAGGAGTGCTTCCTTGCGGTACGCCAATCACCGACGACGCCGGCAGACATGGCGCCTGGCTCACCACAAACGGGATAGACCTTTGACAGGAATCCGGTGAAAGTGCCGCGCCGAACCAGCAAGCCGCATTTTTGATGATCAGAGGACCGCACGCATGACAAACCCGATGCATCTGCCCGCCGAAGGCCTTTTTGTCGGGCGCGCCAGAAGCAGCGACGCCTCGCATCCCCTGGTGGTCACGGTGCGTGATGGCACCGTCTTCGACATCACGTCGAGCACGGCGCCGACCGTGCGCGATATCTGCGAGATGGCCGATCCGGCCGGTTATGTGCGCTCGGCCAAGGGCAAGCCGATCGGCTCGCTCGATGATATCGCGGCCAACAGTTTCGAGGCCGCGCGTGATCCGGCAAGGCCCTATCTCATCTCCCCCGTCGACCTGCAGGCGATCAAGGCCTCGGGCGTCACCTTCGTCGTCAGCCTTTTGGAACGCGTCATCGAGGAACAGGCGCGCGGTTCGGCGGAAAAGGCCGACGCCATCCGCGCCGACATTGCCGGGCTGATCGGCCACGATCTGTCCAAGCTCAAGCCCGGTTCGCCGGAAGCGATGGAGATCAAGGCCAAGCTCATCGCACGCGGCGCCTGGTCGCAATATCTGGAAGTGGGCATCGGCCCCGATGCCGAGATCTTCACCAAATGCCAGCCGATGGCCTCGGTCGGTTTCGGCGCCGATGTCGGCCTGCATCCCGTCTCGACCTGGAACAATCCGGAACCGGAGATCGCCGTGATCGCCGCCTCAAGCGGCAGGATCGTCGGCGCCACCATCGGCAACGACGTAAATCTGCGCGATGTCGAAGGGCGCTCCGCGCTGCTGCTCGGCAAGGCCAAGGACAACAACGCCTCCGCCTCGCTCGGCCCCTTCATCCGCCTGTTCGACGGCACGTTCTCCATCGACGACGTAAAGCGGGCCGTGGTCCGGCTGAAAGTGGAAGGTGAGGACGGGTTCTCGCTGGAGGGCGCGAGCTCGATGGCCGAGATCAGCCGCTCTCCCGAAGAGCTCGTAGCGGCTGCCATGGGCGCGCATCACCAGTACCCGGACGGCCTGGCGCTCTATCTCGGCACCATGTTCGTGCCTTCGAAGGACCGCGGCGAGAAGGGCAAGGGTTTCACCCATAAGGTCGGCGACATCGTCACCATCTCGTCGGAGAAATTCGGCGCGCTGGTCAACCGGGTGCGACTGTCGCCGGACTGCCCGCACTGGACCTACGGCGCCAGCCATCTGATGCGCGATCTTGCCAGGGCCGGCCTCCTCTAGCTCTGGGTTCACCCGAGGGCGGTCAATCATCGCTCCGGCGACCCTCGAGGCCGGTATCACCTGCCGCGGAAAATCATCCGAACTGATGCAATCTGATGGGACCGCTGATGGCGCCCCGTCAGGCGCCGACTACGACTGACGGGCGGAGGCTTGCCATTTGTCGAAAAAGAGGATGCTCTGATCATCCAACACGACGTTGGCGGGGAGGACGCGGTCTTGCCCGATCAAGAGGGCGGTTTCGAACTGATCAGTTTCAAACGGGAGGAAATCAAATGCTGACACGGCTAAGAGTGGTTCTATACGGCCTGCTGGTCGCGCTGACGGTCATTCCGGCGGCGGCGCAGGCCAAGACGTTCTACTGGATTTCACATGGCGGCCCGGCCGATCCGGTCTGGACATACTTCCTTGCCGGCGCCAAGCAATGGGCCAAGGACACCGGCAATACCGTCAACACCTCGTTCCACAATGGCGACGTCGCCTCGCAGCAGGAGGCGGTGCGGGCCGCGATCTCGGCCAAGGCCGACGGCATCACCACCACCAGCCCCGATCCGGGCAGCCTTGTCGAGATCGTCAAGGAAGCCCGCGCGGCCAACATTCCGATCATCAATTTCAACACGCCCGATCCCAAGGCCAATTTCAACGCCTATGTCGGCGGCGATAATGTCACCTTCGGCAAGCACTGGGCGCAGTATCTGGTCGACAAGGGCCTGGTGAAGAAGGGCGACTTCGTCTGGATGCCTGTCGAGATTCCCGGCGCCACCTATGGCGTGCAGGAAGAGGAAGGCATCAAGAGCGTGTTCGAGCCGCTCGGCATCACCTATGAGGTGACCGAGGCGACGCTCGACCAGGCCGAGGTGATCAACCGCATGGTCGACTATCTCACCGCCAACAAGGCCAAGGTGAAGGCGATCATCGGCCTTGGCGACCTCGTCACCGGCTCGATCAAACGCGTGTTCGACCAAGTCGGCGTCAAGCCCGGCGAAATCCCCGTCGTCGGCTGGGGCAACTCGCTCGACACCACCCAGGAAGTGCTGAACGGCTACGTCAATGCCGGCCAGTGGCAGGATCCGCAGGCGACCAGTTATGTCGCGCTGTCGCTCGCCAACATGGCCGCCAGCGGCATTCCCCCGGGCTTCAACGTCATCACCGGCGCGCTCTATGAGAAAGATACCGCCGAGATCTACGACAAAATCCTGTCCGGCAAATAGCCCCTGATCTCCAGCGCCGCGCGTCCACCGGGCGTGCGGCGTCCCGCCCTTTCGCCTGGTATCGAGCCGTTTGATGCGGCCCGATGGTCCGGCCCATTCCAACCAGTCGCGGGTTACACGTGGAAAATCGTTCGCTTGTCCAAGGCCTGATCGCGCGGCCGGAATTCGGCCCCTTCGTGCTGCTCGTCGTCGAGATCGCCGTCTTCTGGGGTTTCAACCACGACTTCCTGTCACCCCAGAACATCTCCAACACGTTGGCCTTCACGGTCGAGCTCGGGCTGATCGCGCTGGCGATGACGTTGCTGATGACGTCGGGCGAATTCGACCTTTCCGTCGGCTCGCTGTTCGGCTTCTCGCCGGTCCTGATGTGGACGCTGTTCAACAGCGGCCTCACCTCGCTGGAGATGGGCTTCGTCCTCGCGCTGCTGGTCGCCGCCTTCATCGGCCTGGTCAATGGCTGGTTCGTCACGCAGCTCAAGATCCCGTCCTTTCTGGTCACGCTCGGCATGCTCCTGGTGGTGCGCGGCACCGCGCTGTTCGTCACCGACGGCTTTCCGCAGCGCACCTGGAGCGCCGAGGGCAGTTGGCTGGCGGAGGCGCTGGTCGGCGATTTCTTCATCGGCCCGTTCCGCATCTACATGTCGCTGTTCTGGTTCATCGCCGCGGCCATCGCGCTGGGCTATGTGCTGACGCAAAGCCGCACCGGCAACTGGATCCAGGCCGCCGGCGGCAACCCGAACGCTGCGAGGGCGCGCGGCGTCAATGTCAGCCGCGTCAAGATCGGCCTGTTCGTGCTGTCCTCGGTCATGGCCTCGCTTGCAGGCGTCATCTCCTCGCTGCGCACCTCGGCGGCCAACCCCAACAGCGGCACCGGCTACGAACTCGAGGTCATCGCCATGGTGGTGATCGGCGGCACGGCGCTGACGGGCGGGCGCGGCACCATCATCGGCACCGTGCTCGGCATCCTGATCCTGCGCGTCATGCGCAACGGCATCGTGCTGATCGGCGTGCCCGGCCTTGCCTACAACATCTTCATCGGCGCGATCATCCTTGGCATGATGGCGCTTCATTCATGGCTGGAACGCCGGCATCAGGCAGGGACGTGAACCATGGCCGAGCCACTGATCCGCATGCAGAACATCCGCAAGTCCTACGGGCGCGTGCAGGCGCTGGTGGACGCCAATTTCCATGTCAACGAGCGCGAGATCGTCGGCCTGCTCGGCGACAATGGCGCCGGCAAGTCGACGCTGATCAAAGTGCTGTCGGGCGCGGTGCCGCTGACCAGCGGCGACATCTTCATCCGCGGCAAGAAGGTGAACCTGCGCAACACCAGCGACGCCATCGCCAACGGCATAGAGACCATCTACCAGGATTCGGCGCTGGTCACCCAACTGTCGATCGCCCGCAATTTGTTCCTCGGGCGCGAGCCGATCAAGCCGCCGCGCTTCCTCAACCGCATGGACCAGGAGGCGATGAACACGGTCGCCCGCGACCTGCTCAAGCAGGTCGGCATTTCCAAGAACATTCCGCCGACCACGCCGATCGGCTCGCTCTCCGGCGGCGAGCGCCAGGCGGTGGCGATCGCGCGCGCCATGCATTTCGACAGCGATCTCATCATCCTCGACGAACCGACCAACAATCTTGGCGTCGCCGAAACCCAGGGCGTGCTGAGCTTCGTGCGCAGCGCGCGCGATTCCGGCCATTCCTGCATCTTCATCGCGCACAACATCCACCATGTCTTCCAGGTGGTGGACCGCATCGTCGTCATGCGGCGCGGCAAGGTGGTGGCCGGGGACATCGACCCCAAGACGACCAGCGTGGCGGAGGTTGAACGCGTCATCACCGGCATGTCGGACAAGGAGATCCGCGACGCCATCGCCGATGGCAAGGGGTCGCATTGAGGGACGAGCGCAACATCCCTGGCGAAACAGCAGAATGGGCATCCGGGCGATGGGCGCGATCGGCGCCGCTCAAATCGCCCGTCTGGCGTGCCATCGCATCGGCAATAGGGTTGCGGCATGAAAGCCACCGTCTCTGACATCGCCAGGAACTGCGAACTGTCGACGGCGACGGTCGACAGGGTGCTCAACAACCGGAAGGGGGTCAGCGCGGCCAACCGGCAGCGCGTCATGGAGGCCGCCAAGCAGCTCGGCTATCTGCCGGTCGCCGATCAGGTAACGCTCCCCTCGCGGCCGGCCAATCTGGAATTCTTCCTGCCGATCGGCAGCAACGCCTTCATGCAGGATTTGGCCAGGCATATCGAGGATTATACCTCGCGCCTGCCGCTCGTTGCCTCGTGCCGGATCCACAACCTCGCCGGAATCTCGCCGAACGCTTTGCAGACCGCCGTCGAAAACCTGTCGCTGAAAGCCAACGGCGTCGGCGTCATCGCCGTCGATCATCCCAGGACGCGCAACATCCTGCGCGACATCGTCGAGGCCGGCATTCGCCTGGTGACGCTGGTGTCCGATATTCCGGCCGCACCACGCTCGGCCTATGTCGGCATAGACAACCGGGTGGCGGGACGGACCGCCGCACTCCTGATGGGGCGCTTCCTCGGCGACCGCGAGGGCCAGTTGGCGATGGTGGTCGGCTCGCGCTCCTATCGCGGCCATGAGGAACGTGAGATGGGTTTCCGCTCCGTGCTCGGCGAGGAGTTCCCCAACCTGAGCGTCAGCAGCGCCGTCGAGATCAACGACGAGACCGATGCCAGCTATGCCGAAACCATGAAGGCGCTGCGCAACGAGCCGGAACTGCTCGGCATCTATTGCATTGGAGCCGGACGCTCCGGCGTTGCCAAGGCCATCCGGGAGGCCAGGCCCAACCGCAAACCGGTATTCATCTGTCACGACCTGACGAGGGAAACGCGCGGCTATCTCGTCGACGATCTAGCCGACGTCGTCATCGACCAGAATGCCAGGCTGATCGCCGAGCAATCGGTCATCCGCCTGCTTGGCTCGATCGCATCATCGGCGCCCTACCTGACGCGGAAATTCATCGAGCCGCGGCTGATCTTCCGGGAAAACGTCCCGGTGCAGTGACGCGGCCCGCGAGGTCTTCCGGTCACGTCGCGAGCGATACGGCGAATCTGCACAGCTGCTATGCACGATTCACGATTGCCGAATCATTGGGCAACCCATAGCTTCTGGTTGTCGGCCATCTACTCCTCCCAGATGCGATGCCGACGCTGAGTGGGGTGCACCTCCTCCCGCACCACATTCGAAATCGAGCCCGCTGCCACCTCCTCCCGGCAGCGGGCTTTTTTATTGCATGCCGGACATTTCCGGGAACGGCAGGGAATCCACGCAACATCAAAGCCACGGCAAACCGGAAGCGCACGCGCTGTCCGGCGCCAATGAGCCTTGCCGATGGATCAGCCCGCGGCGGCTCCGCCCCTGAAGGACTGGATCAACCCTTCCGCCATGCGCACCAATTGCGCGCTGGGACCTTCGGTGCCAACGGTCTGCACGCTCACGCGCGCGCCTTCGCACAGCAGCGAAAGCGTATCGGCCAGAAGTTCGGCCTGGCCGATGCCGGCGCCCCGGCAGAGCGCCACCAGGCGCTCGCGCTGGGCTTCCTTGAGTTCCTTGATCACGCGCCTGGCCGGATGGTCGGGTTCAGTCAGCTCAACCGCGGCGTTGGCCATGTCGCAGCCCCGGCAATCGGCCGTAAGCATCTCGGCCGCCTTGCGAACCCAGGCATGCAGTTGCGCGAGCTTGTCGCCCGGGTGCTCGGCTTCGAATGCGTCCCACATCGCGCCGGCCTTTGATGCGGTGGCGCGCAGGCATTCGATGATCAGATCGTCCTTGGATTCGAAATGACGGTAGAGCGTCATCTTGTTCGTGCCGGCAGCCTCGGTGATGGCGTCGACGCCGACGCCCTTGATGCCGTGCTTGTGGAACATGTCGCGCGCCGTCTCCAGGATCCGATCCCGGGGACGAGGACGCTCCACGACGCCGTCTGTCATCATTGATCTCCTTTCGTTTCCAAAAATCCCTCGGCCACCTCTTGACTAGGGTGTTACCGGTCTGTAACTTCCAGAATGTTACTTACTGGTAACACCTATGGCGTCCGCCGTCAATAACAAGACCGTGATCTGGTCCGGCCAGATCGGGGCGGGCGAAAAATTGCATTTCATGCGGCTCCGGCCGGTGAAGAGATGAAAAACGGTTCGCGAGCATGGGCTGCGAATCGACAGACAAGGAGCCGGCCAATGCCACAGCGCCGCGATCTTACCATAGATGAAGCCGTCCGGGATCCGATGATCCGGCTGGTCATGAAAGCCGACGGGGTCGATCCGCGCGCTTTCGAAACAATGCTGCGCACGCTTGCCGGTTCGCAGCGCGGCGAGGTGCCGTTGCTCCGTTCGTCGGAAGAGTTCGGACGCGGCCAGAGGCTGTCCAGGGTTGCCACTGCGTTCGGCAGGGCAAGAGCAGCCGGAGAGGCGTGCGTGTCGTGGTAAACTTCTTCATTCACCGCCCGATCTTCGCCTCGGCGATCGCCATCATCATGGTGCTCGCCGGGACGATTTGTTATTTCCTGCTGTCCGTCTCGCAGTTTCCCGACATCACACCGCCGCAGGTCGTGGTCAGCGCCCACTATCCGGGAGCCAGCGCGCAGGTGGTCGCCGACACTGTGACGACGCCGCTGGAGCAGCAGATCAACGGCGTGCAAGGCATGACCTACATGTCGTCGACCAGCTCCAATGACGGTTCCTCGACGATCACCATCACCTTCGATGTCGGCTATTCCCTGAGCACCGCCGCCGTCGACGTCCAGAACCGCGTCTCGCAGGCTGCCTCGTCGCTGCCGGCGATCGTCAATCAGGGCGGCGTGACGATCAAGAAGCAGAATCCGAACTTTGTCCTCATCGTCAATCTCACCTCGCCCGACGGCTCCGTCGATCCGGTGGCGCTGTCGAACCTTGCCTATCTGCAAGTGGTCGACCCGCTGAAGCGGCTGCCCGGTGTCGGTGACGTGCAGATATTCGGCGAGCGGCGCTATTCGATGCGCGTCTGGCTCGATCCGGACAAGCTCGCCAATCTCGGCATCACCGCTGTCGACGTCCAGAACGCCATTGCCGAGCAGAACGTCCAGGTGGCCGCCGGCAAGATCGGCCAGTCTCCGGCGCCTGCCGGCACCGCTTTCGAGATGCAGGTCAATGCCGTCGGCCGGTTGAGCGATCCCAAGGAGTTCGGCGACATCGTCGTGCGCGCCAACACCACCACCGGTTCGCTGGTGCGGCTGCGCGACGTCGCCCGCATCGAACTCGGCGCCCTGCAATATTCGTCGTCGGCCTTTTTCGGCAAGGACCCGACCGTGGTGCTCGCCGTCTACCAGATGCCCGGCTCCAACGCGCTCGATTTGCAACAGCGCGTCAAGGACAAGATGCAGGAGCTGTCCGCCCGCTTCCCCAAGGGCGTCAGCTATGCCATGCACTACGACACGACGCGCTTCGTCTCGGCCTCCATGCATGACGTGCTGATCACGCTCGGCGAGGCTCTGGTCCTCGTCGTCGCCGTGGTTTTCATCTTCCTGCAAAGCTGGCGCACCACAATCATTCCGACGATCGCCATCCCGGTGTCGCTGGTAGCGACGCTCGTCGTCATGGAGATGATGGGCTTCTCGCTCAACATGCTCTCCCTGCTCGGCATGGTGCTGGCGATCGGCCTTGTCGTCGACGACGCCATCGTGGTGGTCGAGAATGTCGAACGACAGCTCGAGGCCGGGCTGAAACCGTTGGCGGCTACCAAGGCCGCCATGGCCGAGGTCACCGGTCCGATCATCGCCACCACAGCCGTGCTGATGGCCGTCTTCGTGCCGGTCGCCTTCATCCCCGGCGTTTCGGGACGGCTCTACAACCAGTTCGCGCTGACGGTGGCGATCTCGGTCGGCATTTCCGCCTTCAATTCGCTGACGCTGAGCCCGGCGCTGAGCGCCGCCTTCCTGCGCCATCGCCAAGGCACGCAGTTCGTGCTGTTCCGCTGGTTCAATACGGGCTTTGACAGGCTGTCGCATGCCTATGCCAATGGCGTGCGCATCCTCATCCGTTTGCGCTGGATCATGCTCGGCCTGTTCGCAGCCGGGCTGGTCGCCACCTATTTCGTCTGGGCAAAGCTTCCCTCGACCTTCCTTCCGGTCGAGGACCAGGGCTATTTCTTCGTCGTCATCCAATTGCCCGACGGCGCTTCGCTGGAACGGACCGACGCTGTGGCGCAGAAGGCGCGCGACATCCTGCAGGCGACGCCCGGCGTCGACATCGTCGGCTCGATCAGCGGCCTGAACTTCCTGACCAGCGCGGCGCAGTCGAATTCCGCGGTCGAATTCGCCATCCTCAAGCCGTGGGAGGAGCGCGGTCCCGACCAGAGCGCCTCCAAGCTCGTCGCCGACGTGCGCGGCAAGCTGATGCAGATCCCGGAGGCGTTCGCGCTCTCCTTCGATCCGCCCTCGATCCCGGGTATCGGCACCACGGGCGGCTTCGAATTCGTCGTCGAGGACCTTACCGGCCGCGGCAGCACCGCGCTCAACGACGCGACGCAAGCCGTGATCGCCGAGGCGCGCAAGCAGCCGGAAATCAACCCCCAGCAGCTTTTCTCGCCATTCTCGACCTCGACGCCGCAGTTCAACTACGACCTCGACCGCGCCAAGGCGAAGCTGCTCGGGCTCAACCTGCCTGACGTCTTCAACACGCTGCAGATCTATCTCGGCTCGCTCTACGTCAACGACTTCAACCTGTTCGGCCGCACCTTCCGGGTGACCATCCAGGCCGACAAGGATGCACGCGCGGGTGCGGCCGACATTTCGCGGCTCTATGTGCGCAATGCCTCCGGCGGCATGGTGCCACTCAGCACGCTGGGCAAGCTGGTACCGTTCGTCGGCCCGGAAACGGTGCCGCACTACAACAACAACGCCTCGGCCTCGATCAATGGCGGCGCCGCGCCCGGCTATTCGTCCGGCCAGGCGGTCGCCGCCATGGAACGGGCCGCCGCCACGGCTCTGCCAAGGGATTTCGGCTTCGAATGGACCGGCATCACCTTCCAGGAGCTCAAGGCGGGATCGATCGCGTCGGTCGTCTTCGGCCTCGCCATCGTCTTCGTCTTCCTGATCCTGGCGGCTCAATATGAGAGCTGGGCGATGCCGTTCATGGTGCTGCTGGCAGTGCCGCTCGCCTTGTTCGGCGCGTTCGTGGTGCTGTGGGTGCGCGGCATGCAGATCGACGTCTACTCGCAGATCGGCTTCGTCATGCTGATCGGCCTGGCGGCGAAGAACGCCATCCTGATCGTCGAGTTCGCCCGGCGACGGCGCGAAGAAGGCCTCAGCATCGTCGAAGCGGCGATGGAAG
This sequence comes from Mesorhizobium sp. BR1-1-15, assembly GCF_020165475.1. Taxonomy (NCBI): domain Bacteria; kingdom Pseudomonadati; phylum Pseudomonadota; class Alphaproteobacteria; order Hyphomicrobiales; family Phyllobacteriaceae; genus Mesorhizobium; species Mesorhizobium sp. BR1-1-15. The sequence continues at coordinate 406,427 of NZ_JAIUIF010000001.1, forward strand.
CGGCACGGCTGAGGCTGCGGCCGATCCTGATGACGGCCTTCGCCTTCATCCTGGGCGTGCTGCCGCTGATGTTCGCGACCGGCGCCGGTGCTGCCAGCCGTCAATCGATCGGCACCACCGTCTTCGGCGGCATGGTGGCGGCGACCATCCTGTCGCTGGCGTTCGTGCCGGTCTTCTATGCGGTCATCGAACAGCTGCGCGAACGGCGCGGCGGCGACGAGCCCGCTTCCCTGCATTCCGAACCAACTGCCGAACCCGCCTTGCCGCCCATGGCGCAAGCGGCCGAATAAGATTGGAGACTGAACATGCGTAAATGGAAAATCGCTTTGGGCGCCGCTGTCGCGCTGGGCGCAATCTCGGTGGCGAGCGTTCACCTGCTCGATATGGGCAGCCTCAGCCTCAATGCCGGCACGGCCGGAGCGGCAACGCCCGCTCCCGCGGCATTCGTCATGCCGGTGCCGGTGACCAGCGTGGTGAAGAAAACGATCCCGATCTATCTCGACTATGCCGCCCGCACCGAACCGATCCGCAGCGTCACGCTGCAGGCCAGAGTGCCGGGCTACCTGGAAGAGCAGGCCGCCGAAGACGGCGCCGACGTCAAGAAGGGCGACCTCCTCTACAGGATCGCGCCGCAGGACTTCCAGGCGGCGCTCGACCAGGCGAAGGCGCAGGTGCAGCGTGATACAGCGACGCTCGACTATGCCCGCTCCAATCTCGGCCGCGGCACCGAGCTCGCCAAGAGCGGCTATCTGGCCAAGGACAGCTTCGACCAGCGCACCAGCACCTTGCGCGAGGCGCAGGCGTCGCTGGCGCTCAACCAGGCGGCGGTCCGCACGGCCGAGCTCAATCTGAGTTACTCGGAGATCCGTGCTCCCTTCGCCGGCCGCATCGGCCGTAACCAGGCCTCGATCGGCACGCTGGTCAGCGTCGCCGGCACGGTGCTCAACACGCTGGTGCAGCTCGACCCGATCTATGTAACCTTCAATCCGAGCGAGAGCGATCTGGCGCAGATCGAGGAAGCTCGTGCCGCCGGCCCGATCGAGGTCGAGGTGCTGCTCCCGGGCGAGACCGAAGCCCATCAGAAGGGTGAACTCACCTTCATCGACAACACGATCGACCATTCGACCGGCACCATCACCGCGCGCGCCACCATCGGCAACGCCAAGTTCGCGCTGCTGCCTGGCCAATATGTCCGCGTCCGGCTGCACGTCAAACAGCAGCCCGATGCGCTTATGGTGCCGCAGGTGGCACTGGGTTCGAGCCAGCTCGGCAAATATCTCTACGTCGTCGGCAAGGGCAACACGGTCGACCAGCGGCTGGTCTCGACCGGGCCGACCAGCGGCGACCTGGTGGCCATCCTGAGCGGAGTCACGGAAGGCGACCAGGTGATAACAGGCAATCTGCAGAAGATCGGCCCTGGAATGCCGATTTCGCCACTGCCACAGAAACCGGCCACCTGACTCCCCCGCAGGCCCGGTTTCAGCGCGGCGCCCCGGCCTTCCCACAGGTCGCGGGCGCCGCTTTTGCGAGCAGCTCCGCCCGACCAGTACCGGCCATGTGAAAAAAGCCGCAAAAGTCCTTGTTAGATTGTCGACAATCTGCTTGTCTTGCCCTTGTTTCGTCGGGAGTGGCCGGGATGGCAAAGGCGGATTTCAGTCCAATCGCGGATACGACCCGACGCGCGGAGATCGTGGCGCTGCTGCGACGGGCAATCCTGACCGGCCAGTTGGAGCCGGGCCAGAAGCTCAACGAGCTGCGGATTTCCGAGCAGATGCGCGTCAGCCGCGCGCCTTTGCGCGAAGCGATGCGCGAGCTGGTGCAGGAAGGCATCCTGACCAGCATCCCCTATGCCGGCACCTTCGTCATCAATGTCACCGCCAAGGACATCGACGATGTCTACTCGCTCAACAAGGTGCTCGACGAATTCGCCATCGAGCGGACATGGGAGCTGCGCGACCGGCGCTTTTTCGATGAGCTCGACCGGCGCCATGAGGCGGTGAAGCAGGCGACGCGCGACCGCGACACCACAAGGCAGATCGAAACCGCGCTGCAACTGCATGGCCTGATTCACGAATGGGCCGACAATTCCGTTCTTTTGGAAACATGGCAACGGCTGACCAGCCGGTTGCAGATGTATTTTGCCCTGCACCAGCAGGCACGCAACGAAGCGGTGCCTGCCGAGAACGTTCACGAGACTTACGTGCGGCTGCTCAAAGGCGACGACATGCGCGCTGCCCAGCGCCACGCCCGCGAGCATATAGACCACGACTTCGAAGAGCTTCTTGCCTACGCGCGCGCTCTCGAACGGCGCCCGTCGAAAGGCGCCTGATCCTTCCCCAGCGGACAACGGACATCAACGTGCAGATCGCAACCATCAAAGCCTACCATGTCGCGCAGCCCTTCGTGGACGGCCCCTATCGCATGTCGAAGGGGCGCGTCGCCGACGCCTTCGACGCGGTGATCGTCGCCATCACCTCGAACGATGGCATCACCGGCTGGGGCGAGATGGCGCCGCTCGGCAATTTCTATTCGGCCGCCTTCCCGGCGGGCGCCCGTGCCGGCGTTATGGAGATCGCCACGCACCTCATCGGCCACGACCCGCGCGGCCTCGCCGGCATCGGCCGGCTGATGGACATCGTGTTCAAAGGGCATCCCTACATCAAGTCGGCGCTCGACATGGCCTGCTGGGATCTCGCCGCGCGCGCCGCCGACGTGCCGCTGGTGACGATGCTGGGCGGCAAGGAGAGCGATACGGCCGAGCTTTACAAGGTCGTCACCCATGGCAGCGTCGATGCCATGGCCGCCCTTGCGCAGCGCATCGTCCAGGACGGCTTCCACCGGCTGCAGGTCAAGGTCGGCGGCAACGTCCGCGACGACATCGAACGCGTCACGGCGGTCGCCGCCTCAGTGCCGAAAGACACTGTCATCTTCTGCGACGCCAATGCCGGCTGGACGCCCTACCAGGCGCGCCAGTTCGCCGATGCGACGCGCTCGATCGATTACACATTCGAGCAACCCTGCACGACGATCGAGGAAAACATGTCGGTGCGCCGCATGCTCGACAAGCCGATGGTGCTCGACGAATCCGTCACCTCGCTCGAGGACATGCTGGAAATCCATCGCCGAGGCGCGGCCGACGGGCTGACGCTGAAGATCTCGCGGCTCGGCGGCGTCGGCAGGACCCGGCTGATCCGCGATGTCGCCGTCGACCTCGGCTTCATGATCACCGTCGAGGATACCGGCGGCGCCGAGATCGACACGGCAGCCATGGCGCATCTGTCGCTGTCGACGCCGCAGGAGCGCCGCCTGCACGCCATCGCGTTCCACGAATGGGTGACGGTGCGCACGGCGTCGAACAAGCCGCCGGTCACCGGCAGCCGCATGGGCGTTCCGGATGGTCCGGGCCTCGGCATCGACGTCGTCCCGGATCTTCTCGGCAAGCCCTTCTTCGAGGTCGGCCGGTGAAAATCCGCGGCATCAAGGCGACGCCGATCAACCTCAGGCTCGAGGCGCCTTATGCCTGGGTGTTCGGTGAACTCGACGGCTTCTCGCCGACCATTGTCGAAGTGGAGACCGAAGATGGCCTGATCGGCCTCGGCGAAGCACCGACGCCGGCAGCAGCCGCGATCATCAACGACATCCTGGCACCGCGGCTCGTGGGCCGCGACGCCTTCGACATCGCGGGCGCCGAGCATGTCTGCCTCCCCTACTGGACCGGCGTGCAGTCGATCAACGACCGCACCCGCATCATGGCCTTCGGCGCGATCGAGATGGCGCTCTGGGACCTGCGCGGCAAGGTGTGGAACCAGCCGCTCTACCAACTGCTCGGCGGCGCCGTGCGCAAGGAGATCCCGTTCACCGATTACTTTTCGCTGCGCGGCGACGGGCCAAGGGTGAAAGGCGAGACGACGCCGGAGGAAGTCGCCGACTACTGCGTCGAGCTTCATGAGACCCACGGAACGACCTTCTTCGAAGGGAAGTTCTCGACGCAGGATCCAAAAATCTCGCTGAAGATGATCGAATTGATCCGCAGGAAGCTCGGCGACGATGCGATGATCCGCATCGATTCCAACCAGGCCTATTCGCTCAGCACCGCCCGGCGACTGGCACGGCCGCTGGAAGAGCTTAGCGTGCGCAATTGGGAGGATCCAGTGGCGACGATCGAGGAAATGCGCGAACTCAGGCGCCATTGCTCGATCCCGTTCTCGACCCACAACATCGACATCGCCCGCGCCATGGACCTCAAGGTGCCCGACGCCTTCGTCGGCAATCCAACCGCGCATGGCGGCATCGGCCGCATGCTGCGCTTCGTCGGCGCCTGCGAGCACGCCGGCATCGATTTCTGGTGCTACAGCGGCGACAGCGGCATCGGCAGCGCCGCTTACCTGCATCTGTGCGCGGCACTCGGCTGGATACGGGAACCGAACCAGTCGCTGTTTCGCATGCAACCGACCGACATCACCGAGGAAGGACCGTTTTGCCCGAGGAACAATGTCGTGCCTGTGCCGGAGGAGCCCGGTCTCGGCATCACATTGTCGCGAGAACGGCTCGCTGCCTGCCATCGCGATTTCGTCGAGAACGGGCCCTGCAACAAATATCATGATCGGGCAAAGCCCGGAACTTACCGTCGTTTGCCGCTGAACTAGATGAGGGCGGCCGGCCAAAACAGAAGAAGCCAGCCACCGCGATCCCGATCGGAAAGGGTGGCCACGGACCAGAGGAAGCAGTGCAGCCCAGAAACCGGCACGTCCACGCCAAGGACTGGATGGACCGGACAAAACCGCGTGCTACAGTCCCGGTCTACAGGCCTCTGGCGACCGGAAACGGTGTAGTCGCGAATTTTCGTCAACCATAAGAAACAGGGGAAAGGGTCAAACCCATGAGCAAGAATTATCGCATTCTCGACCTCATCCGGCGCAACCGCTCGCCGCTCGAAAATCACCTCATCGACGGTCTCGTCGACGGCCGTGTCAGCCGCCGCGACTTCATCCGCCATGGCAGCCTGCTCGGCCTGTCGCTGCCGCTGCTGGGCGGCATCACCACGGCCGCGGGCCTCGGCGCCATGCCGTCGCTCGTCCGGGCGCAAGGCGCGCCAGGCGCCACAATCCGCGTCGCAAGCAGCGTGCCGGCGGCGACGATCGATCCTGTCACCATCGCCGATGCCGGCGGCCTGCTGATCATGCAGCAAGTCGCGGAGTTCCTCTGCGTCGACGGCCCCGATCTCGTGCTCAAGCCGGCGCTGGCTGAAAGCTGGAAGCCGAACGACAACGGCTCGGTGTGGACTTTCAAGCTGCGCAAGGGCGTGAAGTTCCATAGCGGCGGCGAGATGAAGGCCGACGACGTGGTGGCCAGCATCGACCGGATCGCCGACCCGGCCAACTCGTCCAACGCACTGTCGGTGTTCACCGGCATCCTGTCGAAGGGCGCCAGCAAGAAGGTCGACGACTACACGGTGGAATTCCACCTCGACGCCCCGAACGGCAACTTTCCCTACATGGTGTCCTCCGATAATTACAACGCCGTCATCGTGCCGGCGAGCTACAAGGGCGACTACGAAAAGAGCTTCGACGGCACCGGGCCGTTCAAGATCGACAAATACACGCCGAAGGTCGGCGCTTCCTTCGTCCGCAACGAAGGTTATTGGGGCGAGAAGGCGCTGCCGGAACGCACCGAATTCACCTTCTTCGCCGACATGCAGCCAATGATCCTGGCGCTGCAGGGCGGGCAGGTCGACATCATCAACCAGATGCCTGTCCTGTCTGGCGTGGCGCTGCTCAACGATCCCAACATCGACATCATCAGCCTGAAATCGTCGGCGCACCAGCAACTGCACCTGCGCTGCGACGACGGGCCGATGAAGGATGCGCGCGTGCGCCGCGCCATCGCGCTCAGCCTGGACCGCGACAAGCTGGTCGCGGGCCTGATGAAGGGGCGCGCCGTGGCTGGCAACGACAGCCCGTTCGCCCCGGTTTATCCCTCGACCGATGCGAGCGTGCCGCAGCGCAAGCAGGACATCGCGCAGGCCAAGCAGCTCATGGAGGCGGCGGGCGCGGGCAAGGGCTTCAAGATGACGCTGACCACCGAGCGCTATCTCGAAATCCCCGAATACGCCCAACTCATCCAGAACTGGGTCAAGGAAATCGGCATCGAGCTCGAGCTCAACATCCTCGACCAGAGCGCCTATTACGGCGACGCCGTGTTCGGCAAATCGAACTGGCTGGACTCGGAAATGGGCATCACCGACTACGGCCACCGCGGCGTGCCGAACGTCTATCTTGCCGCCCCGCTGAAGAGCGAAGGCACGTGGAACGCGGCGCACTTCAAGAACAAGGACTACGACGCGCTGGCGACCAGCTATATCGCGGCCCTCGATCTCGAAGCGCAGAAGGCGACGGCAGGCAAGATCCAGAAACTTCTGCTCGAGGAGACGCCGGTCATCTTCGGCTATTTCTACGACTATCTGACGGCGACGGCGAAGGGCGTGGCCGGCGTGCAGCCGACCGCGATGTCGCAGCTGTTCCTCGAAAAGGCGTCGAAGGCCTGAGCGGAAGGGAAAGCCAATCCTATAACAGCCAGCTTCCTTACGGGAGCTGGCTACTCAGGGAGTGTTAGCCATTCTCTCCTTCCTTGTCCGGCGCGTCTCGCTTTCGCTCGTCACGCTGTTCCTGCTCAGCATCATGGTCTTCCTGGGCGGGCAGGTGCTGCCCGGCAATGTCGGGCGCGCCATATTGGGGCCGTTCGCCGACCAGCGCGCCGTCGATGCGCTCAACCATTCGCTCGGCGTCGACCGGCCACTGCTTGCCCAGTACTGGAGCTGGATTTCAAACTTCGTCCAGGGTGACATGGGCACGTCCTACATCTTCCGCTCGCCAGTCGCCCCCTTCGTCATCGATGCGCTGGGGAATTCGATGAAGCTGGCGGCGGTCGCCTTCGTGCTGGTGGTGCCGATCGGCATCCTTGGCGGCGTCGTCGCGGCCCTCAACCTCAACCGGCCGCTCGACCGCATCATCAGCCTTGGCGGCCTGTCGGTGACGGTGCTGCCGGAGTTCGTCACCGGCATCATCCTGATCCTGATCTTCGGCGTCTGGCTGCGCTGGCTGCCGATCTCGGCGGCATGGCCGCGCGATGCCGGTTTCTTCACGCAGCTTTACTACCTGATCCTGCCGGCGCTGCCGCTGTTCCTGGTGCTGTTCGGCTATATCGCGCGCATGGCGCGCTCGGGCATGATCGAGGCGCTCGATTCCGACTATACGCGAACCGCGGTGCTCAAGGGCCTGCCCTGGCGCACGGTGATCTGGCGCCATGTGCTGCGCAATGCGCTGCTGCCGACCATCACCGTCATTGCCACCCAGACCGGCTATCTCATCGGCGGGCTGGTGGTGATCGAGACGCTGTTCCGCTACCAGGGTATCGGCTCGCTGATCTTCACCGCTGCGCGCGGCAAGGATTTCCCGATGCTGGAATCGGGCATCCTGACCATCGGAATCGTCTATGCCGTGGCCACCCTTGTGGCCGACTTCCTCTATTCCGTGCTCAATCCACGCATCCGGCTGGGGTCAGAACAATGAGCGCCGTCCAGACCAGTCCCGCCAGACAGGACGACACCCGCCAGCGCAGCCCCCTGGCGGAGGTTTTGTCCTCGCTGCTTCGCTCCGGCACCTTCCTCGTCGGCATCACCATTGTGCTGTTCTGGGTCGCCTGTGCGCTGTTCGGCGAACATTTCGCGCCCTACGATCCGCTCGCCGACGACATCATCAACGCGCTGGCGCCGCCTTCGGCCGAACACTGGTTCGGCACCGACCAGATCGGCCGCGACGTCTTCTCGCGCGTCATCGTCGGCTCGCGCGACATCCTGACCGTGGCGCCGCTGGCGACATTGCTGGCGACGGTGGCCGGCACGGCGCTCGGGCTGCTCACCGGTTACTTCCGCGGCATCGTCGACGATGTCGTCAGCCGCATCCTGGAAGCCTTCATGGCAATCCCGGTGGTGATCGTGGCGCTGCTCGCCATCGTGGCGCTCGGCACGTCCAAGACCACCGTCATCGTGGTCATCGGGCTGAGCTTCGCGCCGATCATCGCGCGCACCGTGCGCTCGGCGGTGCTGGCTGAGCGCGAGCTCGACTATGTCGCCGCGGCCCAGCTCAGGCATGAGAGTGCGCTGCATACGATGTTCGTCGAGATCCTGCCCAACGTCATCCCGCCGATCCTGGTCGAAACCACCGTGCGGCTTGGTTATGCCATTTTCGCGGTTGCCACGCTTTCCTTCATGGGCTTCGGCATCCAGCCGCCGTCGCCGGACTGGGGGCTCTCGATTTCCAGCAATTACGGCATGATCGGCGGCGGCTTCTGGTGGACCGTGCTGTTCGACGCGCTCGCCATCGCCTCATTGGTGATCGGCGTCAACCTGGCGGCCGACGGCGTGCATGGAGCCTTCAATGACTGAACCCTCCAAGACCCGGAAGGCGAAGGCCCAGAACGCACTCGACCTCGACGACCTGTCGGTCGCTTATCGTGTTTCGGGCCGAAACCGGGCGGTGCTGCGCAATCTCAGCCTGACCATCGGCCAAGGCGAGGCCTATGGGCTGGTCGGCGAATCCGGCTGCGGCAAATCCACGGTCGCCCTTTCCGTCGTGCGCTACCTGTCGCGAAACGGTTCGATATCAGGCGGCGCGATCTCGCTCGACGGCCAGGACGTCATGAAGCTCGATGCCGAGGCGCTCAGGCAAATGCGCGCCGAAAGCGTCTCCATGGTCTATCAGGACCCCGGCAAGGCGCTCAACCCGTCGATCCGCATCGGTCGCCAGCTGACCGAGATCTTCGAGCTTGGGGGCAAAACGGGGCAGGCAGCCGAGGATCGCGCAATCGCCATGCTCAACCGGGTGCGGATCTCCGATCCGGCCAGCGTCATGCAACGCTATCCGCACCAGCTTTCCGGCGGCATGCAGCAGCGCGTGGCGATCGCCATGGCGCTGGCCAACGATCCTTCGATGCTGATCCTGGATGAGCCGACGACCGGCCTCGACGCGACCGTCGAAGCCGAGGTGCTCGACCTGATCGCGCAGCTGCGGCAAGAATTGTCGGCCTCGATCCTGTTCATCAGCCACAATCTCGCCGTCGTCTCCAACATGTGCGATCGCGTCGGCGTGCTCTATGCCGGCATGCTGGTCGAGGAAGGGCCGACGGAGGCCGTCTTCAACGATCCGCGCCATCCCTATACGGTAGCGCTGCTGCGCTGCCTGCCGCGCGGCGGCCAGCGCAAGGACCAGGGCCGCCTCGACACCATCCCGGGCTTTTTGCCCGGCATCGGGGCCGACATCAAGGGCTGCCCCTTCACCGACCGCTGCGCTCTCGCTACTGACCGCTGCCGCAACGAGTTGCCGCCGCTCTACGAACTGGGCGGCCGGCTGTCGCGCTGCCACTATCACGAGAAGGCGCAATCCCTGCCGCGCGCGACGCCCAGCGACGCGCCCGCCGCGCCGAAAGCCGCAGCCGCGCCGGTATTGCGGGTCGCCGGGCTGAACAAGACCTTTGCCAGCCATGGCCATTCGCTGCGCGCGGTGAAGGACGTGTCGCTCGATCTCAGGCCGGGCGAAACGCTCGGGCTGGTCGGCGAATCCGGCAGCGGCAAGACCACTTTCGCCAGGCTGCTGCTCGGCCTCGTGCCGCCCGACGACGGCGGCAGCATCGAGCTCGAGGGCAAGGCGCTGGCGCCGCGGCTGGGGGACCGCAGCGACGACCAGGTCAAGGCGATGCAGATCGTCTTCCAGAATCCGGACTCCGCACTCAACCGGTCGCATTCGATAAGGCATCTGATCGGCCGCGCGCTGAAGCGGCTGGCGGGCTTGAGCGGCAAGGCGCTCGAGGCCCGCCTCGACGACCTCGTCCGCTCGGTGCGGCTGACCGACCGGCATCTGACCGTGAAGCCGCGCCAGCTGTCGGGCGGACTGAAACAGCGCGTTGCCATAGCGCGCGCCTTCGCCGGCGATCCACGCATCGTCGTGTGCGACGAGCCGACCTCGGCGCTCGACGTGTCGGTGCAGGCCGCGATCCTGAACCTGCTCGCCGATCTGCAAGCGAAGGAAGACGTCAGCTACATCTTCATCTCGCATGACCTTGGCGTGGTGCGCTACCTCTCCGACAAGATCGCCGTGCTCTATCTCGGTCGCATCATGGAGCTTGGGCCGTCGGAAGAGGTTTTCTCCGGCCCGCATCATCCCTACACCGAAGCGCTGCTGTCGGCCGTGCCCAGGCTCGACCAGACCGAGACGGCACGCATCCGTCTCGACGGCGAAATCCCCAGCGCCACCAATCCGCCGCCGGGCTGTGTCTTCCACACGCGCTGCCCACGCAAGATCGGCCCGATCTGCGAACAGCAGGAACCGGCGCTGGCCGAGGCGCGCCCCGGACACTCGATCCGCTGCCATATTCCGTACGCGGAACTCGCCAGGCTGCAGAGGCCGGCAGCGGTCGATACCGAGCCGGCGTAGCCGAACATACGGCCCCTGCCCTTCACGGCTGGCCGGCCATGCTGAAGGACCGGTCGCCTTCGGCAAAGCCCTGCTCGCCGGCCCAATCCCTCGTCAGCGCCCGCAATCCCGCCAAGGCCACGTCGAGCACATCCGACGACGCCGGATTGCTGGGATAGGCAAGATAGATCGGCCGCTGGAACACGGGCGTGTTCGCGACGCGTTTCATTTCGCCGCGCTCGATATGGCCGCTGACGGCGCTGAGCGGCAGATAGGCGGCGGCTTGCTGCGACAGCACGTGCTGCAACCCGATGAAGACCAGGCCGGCCGAAATGGCCGGCTTGACCATGCCGGCAAACGCCCGATCATGCTCGATGCGGAATTCGAGCCCCCAGTCCATCAGTATGTAGTTCTCGGTCCACGGCTTCGTCTGCGCGGCATGCTGGACAAGCACGACCTGATCGACGGCCAGCGTTTCGTAAACGATTCCGGGATGCGGCCGCGGCAGATAGAGGATGCAGATGTCGAGCAGGCCTTCGGCCAGTTGGTCGATTGCCAGATCGGGAAAACTGCCCTCGAGCCGCAACGCCACGTTCGGCCGCTCGGCGCGCATCCATTCGACCCATGGCGAAGTGATGCGCTCCCACAGATAGGCGGGCGCGGTCAGCCGCAGCAGTGTCTCGTAGCCATCGGGAACGGCGATGTCCTGCCTTGATTGCTCCCAGGTACGGGTGATTGCGGATGCATGCGGCAGGAACTGGCGGCCGGCCGGCGTCAGCGTGATGCCATCGCGGTCGCGGACGAAAAGCCGTCGCCCCAACTGCTCCTCCAGCACTCTTATCCGCGCACTGACGGTGGACTGGGCAAGGTTCAGCCGATTGGCCGCGACGGTGAAGCTGCCATGCTCGGCAATCTCCAGGAAACTGCGCAGGTTTTCGGTGTCCATGTCTTGGCTCTCCGCATCGAAAATTCCGATGGCCCCTATCAAAAAATATCGCTTTCCGCTGGCGGTCAACGATGAACTAGATGGCCTGCCCCAATACAAGCGAGGATTGCAGCCATGCCGAAGCGTTTCGAGAGGATCGACATCGCCCGCCGGAATCTCACTGCAATCGAAAATTCCGCTGTCGACGAATTGCTGGCCGGCCGGCTCGACCGACGCGATTTCCTGCGCCATGGCAGCGTTCTCGGCCTTTCGCTGCCGTTCTTGGGCAGCCTTCTCGCCGCCGCCGGTCTCGGCACGCAAGAAGCCCGCGCCGAAGGCAAACCGGGCGGCACGGTGCGCGCCGGCGTGGCGACGCCGGGCGGGGCCATCGATCCCGTCACCTACTACGACAGCGGCAGCTACCAGCTGGTTTTCCAGACCGCCGAATTCCTCTGCGTCACACAGCCGGACCTCACGCTGAAGCCGGTGCTGGCGGAAAGCTGGTCGCCGAACGAGGACGGCAGCGTCTGGACGTTCAAGCTGCGCAAGGGCGTGAAATTCCACAATGGCGAGGACTTCAAGGCCGACGACGTCGTCGCGACCTTCGACCGGCTGGCCGACCCGGACGGGGCCTCGAACGCGCTTTCGGTGTTCAAGGGCCTGCTGTCGAAGGGCGGCACCCGCAAGGTCGACGACCACACCGTCGCCTTCCATCTCGACGTGCCGAACGGCAGCTTTCCCTATTCGGTGTCGATCGACAACTACAATGCCGTCATCCTGCCGGCGAGCTACAAGGGCGATTACGAAAAGACCTTTGAAGGCACCGGCCCGTTTCGGCTGGAGAGCTACACGCCGAAAGTCGGCGCGACGTTCATCCGCAACCCCGATTATTGGGGCGAGAAGGCGCTGCCCGACCGGCTCGAGTTCAAATTCTACGGCGATGTCCAGCCGCGCATCCTGGCGCTGCAGGCCGGCGAAGTGGACATTCTCGACGCCGTTCCGCTCGATGTCAGCCAAGTGGTGCTGAACAGCCCCGACATCACCGTGCTGCGCGTCGCCTCGACCGCGCACCGCCAGCTCCACATGCGCTGCGACATGGCGCCTTTCACCGACAAGCGCGTGCGCCAGGCGCTGGCGCTGTGCATCGACCGTTCCAAGCTGGTGGATGGGCTGTGCCGCGGGATGGCGGCGACCGGCAATGACAGCCCGTTTGCGCCGGCCTTCCCCGCGACCGACAGAACGGTGCCGCAGCGCGCCCAGGACATCGCCAAGGCCAAGCAGCTTATGGAAGCCGTGGGCCTCGGCAGCGGCTTCGACATCACGCTGACGACGCTGCGCTACTCCGACATTCCCGGCTACGCGCAGATGTTCCAGAACTTCGCCAAGGAGATCGGCGCGCGCGTCTCGCTCAACATCGAGGACCAGGACAAATATTACGGCAAGGCGGTGTTCGGTCAATCGGACTGGCTGGACAGCCCGCTCGGCATCACCGACTACGCCCATCGCAGCGTGCCGAACGTGTTCCTGAAAAGCCCGCTGGTCAGCGACGGTCCGTGGAACGCGGCGCATTTCAAGAGCCCAGCCTATGACGGCATGGTCACTTCCTATCTCAAGGCGCTCGACATCGGCGCGCAGCGCGCGGCGGCGTCAGACATCCAGAAGCTGCTGCTCGACGAGACGCCTGTCATCTTCAGCTATTTTCCCGACCTCCTGGTGCCGGTGCGCAAGAATGTCAGCGGGCTGCCGCCGATCGCCGCCGGCCTGCTGCTCGACCGGGTGTCGCTGGGATAGGGGCTGGATGGACAATTTCTGATTTCGGGCGGCGAGGCTATCCGCCAGCGGGCTGCGAAGGGCGATGGGGGGCCATTGTTCGAGCCGCTCGACTCAGGAGAAGCCCGCCGCCCGGAAACCCACTCCGATACGATGACTCAATCCAGGTCCATCTCGCTTTGCGCCAACACTCGATGACAAAAGAAAAGAAACGGGAGACTACCATTCGCAAGCCTCATTTGCGCGGCCGTGGGCCGCATTTTCCCTTGCTCGACACGATCGGGCAGTATGAGTTCGAGCCCGGCTACGTCGCCTTCACCATGCCGACGCAGAAGCGGCTGCGCGTGCAAGTGGGATCGATGATCGTCGCCGACACGACCAGGGCGCTGGTGTTCTACGAATCCGATCACCTGCCGGTCTACTACTTCCCGATGAGTGACGTGCGCGAGGAGTTCCTGCTGCCGAGCAGGACGACGACGGAAGATCCGTTCAAGGGCCTGGCTACGCACTACTCGCTCAACACCGGCATCACGCTGGTCGAGGATGCCGCCTGGCGCTATCTCGACCCGGTCAAGGGCTGTCCGCCGATCGCGGACTACATGTCCTTCTACTGGCCCAAGATGACGCATTGGTATGAGGAGGACGAGGAGATCTTCGTCCACGCCCGCGACCCGTTCCGGCGGGTCGACTGCCTGCCGTCCTCACGGCGGGTGCAGGTCATCCTGGACGGCGAGCAGGTCGCCGATTCACGGCGCGGCGTGTTCCTGTTCGAGACCGGCCATCCGGTACGCCATTATCTGCCGATCTCCGACACGCGGCTCGATATGTTCGCGCCCAGCCGCTACATCTCGCGCTGCCCCTACAAGGGCATCTCCAACTACTATCACGTGACGACGGGCAAGAAGCGCCACGAGAACCTCGTCTGGTACTATCCGGAGCCGGTGCATGAGGCGGAGCGCATCAAGGGCCTGGTCTGCTTCCATCACGAACTGGTCGACAAGATCCTGGTCGACGGCGTCGAGATCCCGAAAGAAGCCACGGCCGCCTCCGACGGCTATTTCTAGCCGCGTCGCCATGCCCGCGCTGAAGGCTTGATCGGAACGCGGGACAGCGCATACCCTCCCTGAAGCAGGGAGGACTCTCGATGGATCTTTTCAAGCTGGACGGCGATGTCGCGCTGGTTACCGGTGCCGGCAGCGGCATTGGCCAGGCAATCGCGATCGGATTGGCGCAGGCCGGCGCCGACGTCGCCTGTTTCGGCCATGCATCGAAGGGCGGGCTGGAGGAGACCGCACAGCGTATCACCGCGCTTGGGCGCAAGGCGCTGGTGCTGACGGGCACGGTGACGTCCGAGAGCGATCTCGCGGCGGCGACCGACCGCGTCGAGAGCGAACTCGGCGCCCTGACGATTGCCGTCAACAATGCCGGGATCGCCGGATCGGAGCCGGCCGAGACGATGCCCCTGGAGACGTGGCGGAAGGTGCACGAGGTCAATGTCGCCGGCGTGTTCCTGTCCTGCCAGGCCGAAGCGCGCAAGATGCTGGCGCGGCGCAAGGGCTCGATCGTCAACATCGCCTCGATGTCGGGCACCATCGTCAATCGCGGGCTGACGCAGGCGCATTACAATTCCTCGAAGGCCGCCGTCATCCACATGTCGAAGAGCCTCGCCATGGAGTGGGCCGACCGCGGCCTGCGCATCAACGTGGTCAGCCCGGGCTACACGCTGACGCCGATGAACAAGAGGCCGGAGGTGGCGGAGGAGATCAAGATCTTCAAGCGCGACACGCCGATGGGGCGCATGGCGACGCCCGAGGAAATGGTCGGGCCGACCGTGTTCCTGGCCAGCCGCGCGTCGAGCTTCGTCACCGGCCTCGACCTGATCGTCGATGGCGGCTACGTCTGCTGGTAAGGTGGCTCGGCAGGTGGGTTGGGTGCGACCTCGCCTGCGGTCCGAATTATGCATCCAGCAAAGCCTTAGTCGTTGCGCGCGATGAACGTTGGTATATATAATTTCATCCCATGAAACCGTCCTGGCGATGGGGCTTGCCGGGCCGATAGCCGAGGTCAGGGGACCCTGATGGCTCGCATTTTGCAGGGCGCCATAAGGCTGGCAATCGACCGGCAGGTGATCGCTGTCGTAGCGATGCGTCGGCAGCTATGACGCCGACCCTCTCAGCACCATTTCCGCAAATCAAAAACTCAGCACAATCCCGCCTGCGCCGGTTTTGGCCGCGCGATGGCGGAAACGGCCTTGCGCAAAGGCAGGTCTTTCCAACACAATCAAGAAAAAACCCAACAAGGGCAGAAAGACGCAAGAAGGGAACGAACGATAACCGTCACAGCTTGAAGGAGAACAAGCATGTCATTTCGGAGCAGAGTTTCTAAACTGTCCCTGGGCGCCGCCGCGCTCGCGGCACTGAGCCTGCCAACGCTTTCCGTCCACGCCGCAGCCCCTGAATCCAACGACCCCATCAAGATCGCGCTGTTCGACTGGACCAGCGTCAACCTCAACGCCAAGATTCTCGGCGGCATTCTCGAAAAGCTCGGCTACACCGTCGAATATCCGACCGCCGATTACCTCTCCAGCCTGACCACCGGTCTCACCAATGGCGACCTCGATGTCGGCCTGGAATTCTGGGACACGACCGCCGGCGAGGCGATGAAGGCTTCCGATGCCACCGGCCAGACCGAGCGCCTCGGCAAGCTCGGCCCCAAGGCCAAGGAAGAGTGGTGGTTCCCCGAATATATGAAAGAGAAATGCCCCGGCTTGCCCAATTGGGAAGCGCTGAAAGACCCGAAATGCGCCGAGGCCTTTTCGACAGCCGAGACGGCACCCAAGGGTCGTTATCTCGGCGGTCCGGTGACCTGGGAGGGTTTTGACGACGAGCGCGTCGAGGCACTCAAATTGCCATTCACAGTCATCCACGCCGGCACCGACGCGGCGATGTTCGCGGAGCTGGATTCGGCCTATCAGCGCAAGGCGCCGATTATGCTGTGGATCTATTCGCCGCATTGGGCGCCGGCCAAATACAAGGGCGAGTGGGTCGAATTCCCCGAATACACGCTCGAATGCTACAGCGACCCGAAATGGGGCACGAATCCCGATGCCAAATATGATTGCGGCAAGCCGCATGGCGAGATCTGGAAATATGCCTGGAACGGCATGAAGGACAAATGGCCCGTCGCCTACAAGGTGGCCAAGGCCTACACGGTCGACACCGACGAGCTCAACAAGATGAGCGGCGAGATCGACCTCGGCGGCAAGACGCCGGAGGACGTCGCCGCCGCCTGGATCGCCGCCCACGAAGCCGGCTGGAAAGCCTGGGCACAGTGATCGCTCCGACTGGAGAATGAGACCCGGCCGTCGATCGGCCGGGTCTCAATCGTCGATATTCCAGAAGGACGCTTGAATGCTTGACAAGACCGAACCGGGATCGAACGCCGCGGGCGCGCCAAAGGATGCCCGCCCGATAAAGCTGGCCTGCCGCAATGTCTGGAAACTGTTCGGTTCGAACGCGGCCAGCTTCATTCGCGAGCGCGACGGCAAGGCCAGCATGGCCGATGTCGCCGCTGCCGGACTGGTCGGGGCGGTACGCGGCGTCGACCTCGAAATCCGCCAGGGTGAGGTCTTCACCATCATGGGGCTCTCGGGGTCGGGCAAGTCGACCCTGGTGCGCTGCATGTCGAGGCTGGTCGAGCCGACGCACGGCAAGGTCGAGTTCGAGGGCAAGGACCTGCTCAAGATCTCGGATGCAGCGCTCATCGAACTCAGGCGCCACCGCATGGGCATGGTGTTCCAGAATTTCGCGCTGCTGCCGCATCTCAACGTGCTGGACAACATCGCCTTTCCGCTCAGCATCCAGGGGCAGGACCGTGCGACGCGCGAAGCACGCGCCCGCGACGTGATCGAGCTTGTCGGCCTGCGCGGCCGAGAGCATTTCTATCCGCGCGAGCTGTCAGGCGGCCAGCAGCAGCGTGTCGGCATCGCCCGCAGCCTGGCGACCAAGCCGGAGATCTGGTTCCTCGACGAGCCGTTCTCGGCGCTCGACCCGTTGATCCGCCGCGAGATGCAGGACGAGTTGATGCGATTGCAAACCATGCTGCACAAGACCATCGTCTTCATCACCCATGATTTCGACGAGGCGATAAGGCTGGCCGACCGCATCGCCATCATGAAGGATGGCGAAGTCATCCAGATCGGCACGCCGGAGGAACTGGTGGTTAATCCCGCGACAGACTATGTCGCCGAATTCACCCGCGACGTCGACCGCGCCAAGGTGATCTCGGCGAAGAGCCTGATGCGCGCCTGCGACGGCGCCGAGCATGGCGGCACGGTGGCGCCGGAGGCCAAGATTGCCAGCTTCTCGGCCAGCATCGTGGCGGGCGGCAGACCGTTCGCGGTGATCAACGGCAGCGGCAAGCCGATCGGCGAGGTGACGCCGCAAGCGGTGATCGACCTGCTCGCCGGCATCGAGAGGTCAGGAGCCGGTGCATGACAGTAACGGCAAGCGCCAGTGGGACGAGGCCGCGACCGGCGCAGACCCGGCTGCTGGTCTGGGCCGCAGCGCTTGGCGTGGTGCTGGTCGTGTTCCTGCTCCAGGACAGTCTCCCCTGGGCCGTCAATTATCCGGCCGAGGCGATCGTGCCGGTCGCCGACTGGATCAGCGCCCTGATGCGCTGGATAAAAATAAACCTGTCATGGCTGACGCGGTCGATCACTGCCGTGCTCGGCGTGCCGCTCGACTTCGCGCTCGACCTTCTGGCTAAGAATTTCAAGATCGGCCACGGCGCCGACGCCTATGTGCTGCCGCGCCTGTCCTGGATCGGCATCTGCGCGGCGGCCTTCCTCGCCGGGCATGCCGCTGGCGGTCGCAAGCTCGGCATGCTGGTCGGCGGCTGTTTTCTCTACATCGCGCTGTTCGGCCAATGGACCAGCGCCATGCTGACGCTGGCGCTGATTTCCATCGCCGTGCCATTCTGCATCGCCACGGGATTGTTCGTCGGCATCTGGGCTTGGCGGAAACCCTGGGCGGAGCGGCTGGTGGTCTCCCCTGCCCTCGATCTGATGCAGACCATCCCGACCTTCGCGTACCTCATCCCGATGCTGCTTCTGTTCGGCAACAGCCCGGTTTCGGCGATGATCGCCACCGCCATCTTCGCCACGCCGCCAATGGTGCGGGCAACGATGCTTGGCCTGTCGCGGGTGCCGTCCGAGATCGACGATTTCAGCGAGATGGCCGGCTGCACGGCGCGGCAGAAACTATGGCGCGTGCTTTTGCCGTCGGCGCGGCCGACGCTGATGGTCGGCGTCAACCAGGTGATCATGCTGGCGCTGAACATGGTCATCATCGCCTCGATGATCGGCGCCGGCGGGCTAGGCTATGACGTGTTGCTGGCGCTGCGTGCGCTGAAGGTCGGCGAAGCCATGGAGGCGGGGCTGGCCATCGTGGCGCTGGCCATCGCGCTCGACCGGCTGAGCCAGGTCGCCGCCAACCATGCAAAAGGTCACGTCCACCGGCAAGTCCAGCCCGCCTTCTGGCGGCGCAATCTGACGCTGGCCGTCGCCATCCTGATCGTCACCACACTGCTTGGCCTCTTCGTGCCTGCCTTCGCGGCGGTGCCGAAGGCGATCACCTTCACCACCGCGCCATTGTGGAAAGCGGCGGTGAATTGGGTGACGATCAATTTCTTCGATGTCATCGAGGCGTTCCGCGTGGCGCTGATCCTTAACGTGCTGAACCCGGTGCGCGCCTTCTGCGAAAGCTTTCCGTGGCTGGGCGCGGTATTTCTGCTCGGCCTTGCCGGCTATCAGCTTTCCGGCCTGCGCCTGGCCGCTCTGGTGGCAGTGCTGACCGCCTTCTGCGCCGTCACCGGGCTGTGGGAAAAGACCATGGCGACCGTCTATCTCTGCGGCATCTCGGCCTTCATCGCTTGCCTGATCGGCATTCCGATCGGCCTGATGGCCGCGCGCAGCGACCGCTTCGAGAAGGTGATCACGCCCGTCATCGACACGCTGCAGGTACTGCCCTCCTTCTGCTTCATCATTCCGGTGGTGATGCTGTTCCGCGTCGGTGACGTCACCGCGATGATCGCAACGATCGCCTTCGCCGTGGTGCCGGCGATCCGCTACACCAATCACGGCATCAGGCAGGTGCCGCCGGCACTGATCGAGGCGGCCAAGGTTTCGGGCTGCACGCCGCGCCAGACTTTCTTTCGCGTGCAATTGCCACTCGCGCTGCCCGAGATCATGCTGGGCGTCAACCAGACCATCCTGATGGCGTTGGCGATGATCATCATCTGCGCCATGGTCGGCACCCGTGATCTCGGCCAGGAGGTGTTCATCGCGCTGTCGAAGGCCGATTCGGGCCGCGGCATCGTCGCAGGGCTCGCCATCGCCTTCATCGGCATCGTTGCCGACCGGCTGTTCAATGCCTGGACGGCCAAGGCACGGGCAAGGCTGGGTTAGCTCAAGCGGCGAACTTATCAAGGGAGGAAGACATGACCAGCAGGATTGCCCGCTGTGCCTGTGGCCAATTGCAGATCCGCTGTCCGCAACAGCCGGTCAAAATATCGCTTTGCCATTGTCTGGACTGTCAGCGGCGCACCGGCAGTCCGTTCGGGATAGCGGCTTTCTTCGATGCCGACGCGATCGACATCGAGGGCTCATCCCAGACATTCCGGCGCAATTCCGACAGCGGCTTTCCCGTCACTTTCCACTTCTGCGGAAACTGCGGCTCGACGGTGTTCTGGTATCCGTCGCGCAAACCGGAGGCGGTCGCTGTCGCGGTCGGCTGTTTCGCCGATCCGTCTTTCCCTGCGCCGACGCAAGCCGTCTATGGCGAAAGCCGCCACGACTGGGTCGTGTTGCCGGCCTGAAAGCCGCTACTCCGCCGCGACGCCCTTCACTTCCAGATAGCTCTCCATCGAATCGTCCAGCGCCTGCAGCCACGGCGTATGGTGCAGCGGCGCCATGGTGCCGGTCATCAACGAGCGGTAGGAATGGTCGCGGAAGCTCATGATGTCTTCCACCTTGTGATGCTCCCATTCCATGAAGGTCTGGTTGACCGCCTCGACGTCGAAGCCGGGATAGTCGGTCTGGTCCATCAGTTCCTTGGTGTAGTCGCCCTGGAACCAGATCATCTGCTCGGCGTCTTCCAGCGTCTCCTCGCGCGCCCGCCATCTGGCGCCGTGCTCGGCCATTGCCTGCGCGGACGGCAGCTTGATGCGGCCCATGATGACGTCGCGCGCGAACCAAGCCTGCGCGTCGAACATGTTGAAAGTGTAGAACTGGTCCTGCATGCCAATGTAGAAAAGCTTCGGGTTCTTCTCCCAAACGACGCCTTCATAGAGATCCAGCGGCCACATGCGGTTGGCGGTCTTGAGCTTCAGGTCGTCGGTGAGGAAGGGGAAGGAATGGAGATAGCCAGTGCACAGGATGATGGCGTCGACATCCTTGGTTGAACCATCCTTGAAATGCGCGGTCTTGCCGACGACCTTCTGGAGCAGCGGCACCTCTTTCCAGTTCTCAGGCCATTTGAAGCCCATCGGCTTGGAGCGGTAGCTCGAGGTGATCGACTTCGCGCCGTATTTGTAGCATTGCGAGCCGATGTCCTCGGCCGAATAGGAGCGTCCGATGATCAGGATGTCCTTGCCCTTGAATTCCATCGCGTCGCGGAAATCGTGGCTGTGCAGGATGCGGCCGTTGAAGGTCGAGAACCCCTCGAAATAGGGAACGTTTGGCACCGAGAAATGCCCGGAGGCGACGACGACATTGTCGAACTCTTCCGAATAGGTGACGTCGTTGGTGCGGTCATGCGCGGTGACGGTGAATTTCTTCGTCTCGTCCGAGAAGGTCACCATTCGCACCGGGCTGTTGAACCGCACCCATTTGCGCACGCCTGATTTTTCGACGCGGCCCTTGATGTAGTCCCACAGCACGGCGCGCGGGGGATAGGAGCCGATCGGCCGGCCGAAATGTTCCTCGAACGTGTAGTCGGCGAATTCCAGGCATTCCTTCGGCCCGTTCGACCAGAGATAACGGTACATCGAGCCGTGCACCGGATCGCCATGTTCGTCGAGGCCGGTGCGCCATGTGTAGTTCCACAGGCCGCCCCAGTCGGACTGCTTTTCGAAGCAGACGATCTCGGGAATGTCTGCCCCTTTGTCGGCCGCCGACTTGAAGGCCCTGAGCTGTGCCAGGCCGGACGGTCCGGCCCCGATGACGGCAACGCGAGTGTTCATTTCCGGGCCTCCATTTTTTGATTTCCCCAGCGAAACAAATTTCACTGGCAGTGACAGTAATTGGCCCTCCGGCACTGTCAACAGCCATCTGCGGGAACGGCGTTTGCGCAAGGCGGATTTCTGGCGAAGAACCCGCATTGGCCGAAATCGCGGGATTGGCGCATGCGACATAAGACGGCTTGCCGACGCGGCTGCGCTCATGTATCGCCACCGAACATGTTCACCTTGAGTGAAATAAATCCGCGAAGTCCGGGGGGCGACATGGCGAAAAACGCTTCAAATCCAAAGGCCGGTGCTGGAGCCGGCGGCGCAAAGGCAAAGCCGTTGTCAAAGGTCTCGGTGGACGGGAAGACCATCCGCGCGCCGCTGACCCAGAACCCGCACGCCATCCGCGACACGCGTGAAAAGGTGCTGGAAGTGGCGATCGGCCGCGAGGTGCGCGCGTTCCGCAAGAAGCTCGGCATCACTGTCGCCGATCTGGCGGTCGCCACCGACATTTCGCTGGGTATGCTGTCGAAGATCGAGAACGGCATCACCTCGCCGTCGCTGACCACTTTGCAGGCGCTGTCGCGGGCGCTGGGTGTTCCCGTCACCGCCTTCTTCCGCCGCTTCGAAGAGGAGCGCAGCGCCGTTTTCGTCAAGGCGGGCGAAGGGTTGGACGTCGAGCGCCGCGGCACGCGGGCCGGCCACCAGTACAATCTGCTTGGTCACATCGGCTCGAACACCAGCGGCGTCGTCGTCGAGCCCTATCTGATCACGCTGACCGAGGATTCGGACGTGTTCCCGACCTTCCAGCACGAGGGCATGGAATTCCTCTATATGCTCGAGGGCGAGGTCGTTTACCGACACGGCAGCAATCTCTATCCGATGAAGCCCGGCGACAGCCTGTTCTTCGACGCCGACGCCCCGCACGGGCCGGAACAGCTGACGAAACTGCCGATGCGCTATCTGTCGATTATTTGCTATCCGCAGAGCGCGGGGTAACGGGACTCGATTTCCTTTTTTACAGCATTGGCGATTGGCGAAGGCCGAAGTGGCATCCGATCTCCCCCTCGAGGGGGAGATGTCCGGCAGGACAGAGGGGGGCGAACCGCGATGACGCATAATCTCGTATCCTCCAACAACCGCCGCAATGCGCGCAGGATGCGCAAGGTGATGACCGACGCCGAACTCAAGCTCTGGAATGAGATCAGGGCACATAGGTTGATGGGACTGGGGTTTCGGCGCCAGATGCCTATCGCCGGCCATATCGTCGATTTTGCATGCCCGGACAAAAAAGCTGATCGTCGAGCTTGATGGTTCCCAGCATGGCCAAGCCGAAACGTCGGAATTGGACGCTGCAAGAACCGCCAAGTTCGAAGCGCTGGGCAGGACCGTCCTGCGCTTCTGGAACGACGATGTTATCGGCGACGTCGACAGTGTCTGCCAGCATGTCGTGATTGTGGCCGGGCTGGGCGGCGGGTGAGTTTCGCGGAGCGTTAGAGGTTGGACATTGGGCAAGGCCTGCGCTCCACGGCGCCCCCCTCTGCCCTGCCGGGCATCTCCCCCTCTTGGGGGGAGATTGGCTGCTTGGAGGGCAGCGTCAATACAGCAATCAATCCGGCCCGAATCCCGGTGACGTCGCACTTCCATCATCCAACTTCGATAGCCATTCCACCAGCGTTGGCCGATACCGCGTCAGCCCCTTGTAGGTGGCAAGCTCCTCGGGCAGGTCGCGGATGACGCGGTGCAGGCGGCGCGCCCATTTGGGCTGCGTCACCAGCTCGTCCATCTTGATCAGGTAGCAGCGGATCGGGAAGACGATGGCGTTGGAGCGCGGCAGGCGCCAGAAGCTCTGCAATTCGACGCGCAGATGCACCTTGTCGCCGACATTGTCGGGCGTCACCGTCGCCCGGTCCGGACCCCATTTGTGGTAATTCTCGGGGCTGGTGTCGAGGCGCGGATTGACGGTCATGGTCCAGTTCAGGCGACGCGCCGGCTTGCCCTGCTGGATATTGGTGAGGAACTTCAGCGCCCTGACGAAAATCCCCTTTTCATGCGCCAGCGGCACCGGCGCGTGCCACTCGAAGAAGTTCATGCCGATGTCGAAGTCGAGCGACCAGTCGGCCTGGGTGGTGACCATTCCGGCATCCATCCAAAGATTGCCGTCGCGCTGGTCGAGGATGCAGAAATCGCCCTGGCTCTGGCGGGTGATGTATTCCATCGGCCCGTAAGGCAAAGTCGAGGTGTCGCCGAAGGTGAAGGTGTCGTCGATGCCGAGCGGCCGGTTGATCCAGCGCCAGCGATCGCCGTCGCGGGTCAGCGTGAAATGCTCGGGATAGCCCAGCGCCTGCTGCTCCATCAGAAGTTCGAGCAGGTCCCAGCCGGCGAGCGTCATGTGCGGCAGCGACTGGCAGCGCAGTGGATCCTCGGCCAGGACCAGAGCACGGTCCTGCATCTCGGCGACATAGTGCTCGTCGACATCGATCAGGTTTTCCAGCACGCTGCCCTTCGGACCGACGACATGCGGCTCGATGTTGACCGCATACATGTAGCTGTCTTCGTGGAACGGAAACGGGAACCGCCTGATGTGCTCAGGGCTGTTCCTGAAGGTGAAGTCGTCGCGGAACGTTTCCTTGCGAAAGGTGATGCCCAAGCTCGCCTCCTATCTTTCCAAGACCAGCGATTTGCCTTCGAAGCGCGACACGCACGGCATGATCTTGCAGCCGGAGCGATGATCTTCCTCGCTCAGCCAATGGTCGTTGTGGATGAACTTGCCGTCGGACGAGATGACGTTGGTTTCGCACTGGCCGCAGACGCCGCCGCGACAAAGATAGGGTGGATCGACGCCGGCCGCCTCGATCGCCTCGAGCAGGCTCTGCTGCTCGCCGACGCGGATGGTCTTGCCGCTGACGGCCAGCGTCACATCGAAGGGCAATCCCGGTTGCGGCGCCGCGAAATGCTCGAAATGCACGGTCTCCGGTGGCCAGCCAAGCGCGGCGGCGCGCTCGCGCACCCAGCCGATCATGCCTGCCGGACCGCAGACATAGAGATGCGTGCCGAGCGGCTGCGACGACAGCAGCCGGTCGAGGTCGATGCGTTCCCCGCGGTCGTCGTGATAGAGCCGGACCCGGCGGCCGTAGCGCTGTTGCAGCACATCGGCATAGGTGCCGAGCGAAGCCGTGCGGCAGGTGTAGTGCAGTTCGAAATTGCCGCCCTCGCCTGCCAACTGCGCGGTCTGGGCCATGAAGGGCGTGATGCCGATGCCGCCCGCCAGCATCAAATGTTTCTTCGCCCGGAGATCGAGTGAGAACAGATTGACTGGATAGGAGATCACCATCTCCAGGCCGGGCTTGACGCTCCGGTGCATAAACAGCGAGCCGCCCCGGCCGACATCGTCGCGACGTATCGAGATCGTGTATTCGCGCGTGTCGAGCGGCGAGCCCATCAGCGAATAGGGATTGAGCCTTGTGCGGTCGCCGTCGCGCATCTCGACCACGACATGGGCGCCGCCTGAAAAGGTCGGCAACAGCTCGCCGTCGCGGCGGCGGAAATGAAAGCGGGTGACCAGCTCGTTGACGGGGACAACATCGCTGACGACGACGTCGAGTTTGGTGGTGCCGGTGCTCATCGGAAGACCTCCTCGAACGGAGGAATTTCGCTGCGATCCTCGGCATTGATGCAGACGCCCTGGAACGCCGCCAGCCGCCGCGAATAGTGGTCGCGTACCAGAAGTAGCAGGCCGCAATGCGAGCAGGTGGCGGGTTGCGTCGTTACATTCTCGGTGATGCCCTTGCAATGCACGCACTGCACGCGGCGCGCCAGCGAGCCGCGATGTTCGGTCTGGATCGCGGTGTGGTCGATGCCGGCATCGAGCGCCACCTGCATGGCCTGGCCGATCAGCCCTTCGGTACCGGCGAGATAGAGGCGCAGGCCCATATGCGCGTTATCAAGCGTCTGTTTCAGCCGCGGCAGCAGACTGGCGAAGGACGGCGCCTGGTGGAAGCGCGCCGGTTTCAGCGCTTCGAGAGCGGCGACTTGCCTGTCGTCCGGCCCGGGAATGAAGACGATCTCGGCACCGTCGAAGAACCCGTCCGGAGCCGTTTTGGCCATGTCCGCTATCGCGAGCGCACCCTCGGCATCGGCGATGAAAAGATGGTGCTTGCCGGGCTGCGGAGACAAGGTTCCGTAGACGGGCCGGCTGATGATCGACTTGGCTGCCATTCTCTGCTTCGTGCCTCGAACCCTCGCCTTCGACTATGCCTCAGCCTTTCGCCGTGCGCTTGGTCTTCTTTGGGTCGTCGAACGGCAATGGCTGCGCCGTCGCCTTGATCGATCCGCTCCTGTTGCGGATCTCGAGCCTTGTGTCCTTGACGGCGCAGTCGACGTCGAGGCGGGCGATGCCCATCGATTTCTCGACCAGCGGCGAATACATGGCGCAGGTGACGACGCCGACTTTCTTCCCATCGCGATAGACCGGGGCGCCCTCGTCGGCCGGCTCCTTGCCGTCGA
Organism: Mesorhizobium sp. BR1-1-15; assembly: GCF_020165475.1. Taxonomy (NCBI): domain Bacteria; kingdom Pseudomonadati; phylum Pseudomonadota; class Alphaproteobacteria; order Hyphomicrobiales; family Phyllobacteriaceae; genus Mesorhizobium; species Mesorhizobium sp. BR1-1-15. Next base: position 432,320 of record NZ_JAIUIF010000001.1, read on the forward strand.
GCAACACGCCATAGATCTTGAAGCGCTCCTTGCCCTTGAGACGGTAGTGCTCCTCGGCGCCGCGAAAGCCGGTCTTTCCCGGGCTGACGGTGAAGTCGAGGCCGAGTTCCCACAGCGTGTCGCCGGGGCCTTCATTCTCGAACGGATATTTCTGCGAATTGTCGTAGGGATAGAACAGGAGATAGCTCTCGACGCGCAGCATGTCGAGCGTAGTGAAGCGGCACGGGATGATGCCGGCGCTCTTGCCCTCGTCGAGGATCCTGTCCCAGATCGTGCCGGCATCCTGGCCGCGGCAGAAGATTTCATAGCCGCGCTCGCCGGTATAGCCGGTGCGCGAGATCATCACCGGAAAACCGAAGAGCTGCGTCTGCATGTGATGGAAATAGTTGAGGTCGCGAATGCCCGGCACGTGCCTGGCAAGATAGTCGACCGCCGCCGGCCCCTGCAGCGAGAGGTCGTGCAGATTGTCGTCGAAGCGCAGCGACACGTCCCTGCCCATCGCCGCCCGCTGCAACTCCTCATGTCCGGTTCCCGAGCCATGCACCACCATCCAGCTATTCGGCCCGGTGCGGTAGAGGATGCAGTCGTCGGTGAATTTTCCCGCCTCGTTGAGCATGCAGGCATAGGCCGATTTGCCGGGATAGATTTTTTCGACGTCGCGCGTGGTGGCGAGATCGATGAGGTGCGAGGCGTGCGGGCCTGTGATGTGGACCTTCTTCAGGCCCGAGACATCCATCAGCCCGGCCTTGGTGCGGATAGCGATGTATTCCTCGTCGGCATCCTTGTCGTAGGTCCAGGCGGTGCCCATGCCGCTCCAGTCTTCGAGTTTCGAACCCAGCGCGCGATGGCGATCCGCCAGGGTTGAAAATCTCCAGGATGCCGTCATCCGATCCTCCGTTCGATATTTTGATTATGTTCCCTGCTCCTGTGCGCGCGGGCTGGAGCTTTGAGCGAATATTGATCGCAAACGCGTGGGGCCTGCAATCCCCTGAAAGCAAATAATTTCATTGTCAGGCAAAATTCGTCATCCGAACAAGTCGGTTAACTCTGCGTAAATTCGTCTTGACAATTTCCGAATTCGGTCTGAATTTATGAAAAAAATTTCACTCTCTTGAAAGAGAACGGCGGGCGGTGGATTCGGAACCGGACGTCGAAAAAGGGGAAAACCGATGTCAGACCTGCAGCAGCGCATCGAGGCGCTGTACCGTTCCGACTTGCGCGGATCCGCGCTCCTGATCGTCTGCCTGTGGGCGACGATCCTCTTCGTCCTCTTCATGACATGGCCGCATATCCCGCATGACGGCATCAAGGCCGTCGTCGCGATTGCCGCCGCCGCGGTGCTGATCTTCAACACGGCGGCGATCCTGGCCATGGTCAACCACTACAAGGAAGACAAGGAGTTCATCTACGGGCTCGACATCAAGAATTACGACCGCAACCGCAAATCCTGAGAGGGGAGAGAAGCATGTCCCGCTACACGCCGCCGCAACAGAGCAAGGCCGGGCAGGTCTTCGATATCGCCGTCGTCGTGGTCGCCATCTTCGTGGCGCTGTGGCTGCCGCTGAAACTCGGATTGGCGGGAGCAGCCAAGTCCATCGATGCGCTCGACGCCAAGACTTGGGAGGCGCTCGGCCAGAACCCGACCATGGCCTCGATCTGGGAAAGGCTCGGCTATACGCCCGAGACCGCGCACGACATCATCCAGAATCGTTTCCACTACATCATCGACTGGCCGACGCTGGTTGTCATGGCAGCCGTGTTGATCGGTTATTTCGTGTTCCTGTTCCGGGCATCCGACCGTGAATATCGCGACGTCATCAACGAGAAGTTCGACGAGAAATAATCCGGGGACAGACCATGTGGATAGTACTCTCTTACGCATGCTGGGGCATCTCGATCGTGCTTGCGCTGTGGATGCTCTACGATTGGTTCAAGGTCGATACGACCTACTCCGAGGATATGCTGACGTCCTCGCGCGAAGGCGAACTTGAAGCCGCTTCCGAAAAACACCGGATCTGAGTGGGGATTGATCGATGACGGTCGTGGTTGAAACTGCGGGTTCGGCAACAAATGGCGACAGGGTCTCGCTGCTTCGGGTGCTTGGCCCGGCCCATGTCTGGGCGTTGGGTGTGGGCATCGTCCTGGTCGGCGAGTTCACCGGCTGGAATTTCTCCGCCGACAAGGGCGGCGCGCTTGCCGCGCTGATTGTCTGCTGGGTCGTCGGGCTGCTCTATACCTCGGTCGCCATGATCGATTCCGAAGTGACGTCGACGGTCGCCGCCGCGGGCGGCCAATATGCGCAGGCCAAGCACATCGTCGGGCCGCTGATGGCCTTCAACGTCGCGCTGTTCCTGGTCTTTGCCTACACGATGCTCGAAGTGTCGGACGCCATCCTGCTCGGCGACACGATCGTCGCCAAGGCGGGCGTCGAGGGTCTCACCCACAACTCCTTCATCGCCGCCACCATCGTCGTCCTGGCATGGCTCAACTATCGCGGCGTGCTGATGACGCTCAACGTCAACTTCGTCATCACCGCGATCGCCTATATCTCCATCGTCATCCTGTTCTTCTCGGTCAGCCCGTGGACGCAAGGCGCGGTGCTGAAGCTCAACGAATTGGTCACCCCGGACAATGCGCTGCCCTATGGCTGGATCGGCGTCATCGCCGCTTTCCAGTTCGGCATCTGGTACTATCTCGGCATCGAGGGCACCACGCAGGCGGCCGAGGAAGTGCGCTCGCCCGCGCGCTCGCTGCCTTATGGCACGATGGCCGGCATGATCACGCTTCTGATCGCCGCCGCCATGACTTGGTATGTCTGCGCCTCGCTGATGCCCTGGGAATATCTCGGCATCACTTATTATCCGCTGTGGGACGCCGGCAAGCTGACCGGCAACCCGCTGCTGGAAAACCTGCTGTTCATCGCCACGCTGCTTGCCGCACTGGCGTCCGCCAATGGTTGCATCAACGACGCGGCGCGCGCCTGGTTCTCGCTCGGCCGCGATCGCTACCTGCCGAGCTGGTTCTCGGCGGTGCACCCGAGATACCGCACGCCCTACCGCTCGATCCTGTTCCTGCTGCCGATCGCGCTCGCCTTCGCCTTTATCGCCGACCTCAACCAGGCAATCACCTTCTCGATCCTGTCCGGCGTGCTGCAATATACGTTCATGAGCATCAACATCATGATGTTCCGGAAGAAGTGGCCTCTGGGTTCGATCCGCCGCGGCTACACGCATCCCTTTCACCCGCTGCCGGCGATCGTCTTGTTCTGCCTGTGCGTGGTCACCTTCTTCGCCATCTTCCTCGGCTTCGGCTCGCAGCTCATCGCCATGGTCGCGTTCTATTTCCTGATCTCGCTGTGGTTCCATTTCTACCGCTACAAATTCGTGCGGCGCGGCGACCAGTTCACCATGCCGTGGCCGAAACCGCAGGGCTATTGATGGGAGTAGGCCCGTCCGAATTGGGCGGGCCTGGCATGACGAAATGTCCGAGGTGACGTCAGCACTGCTTGCCGGGGCGGCTGTCCTGGCTCTCGTCCTGCATTTTGCCTGGCTGGCACGCCGCAGCCGCAACAGGGCTGCCGTGGCACGCGCCGCCGACCAGGCCAGCATCCGCGCCGTCATTGCCGACGCCGAAGATGTCTCGGACGGTACTGCCGGCGTCATCACCTGGGAAGGCTCGTGGAATGGCCAGCGCGTGCAGCTGCGCACCATCGTCGACACGCTGGCGACGAGAAAGCTGCCGGCGCGCTGGCTCAGCGTATCGATAACGGAGAAAACAGTCGTGCCCGGCACGTTCGACATGATGATGCGGCCGGGCTCGCCGACGACATTCTCCAATTTCGACCATCTCGACCACACGCTGCCGAAGGCGCCCGGCTTTCCCGCCGAGGCGGTGCTTCGAACGGACCGCAGAGGCGTGCGCTTCCCGCAAAACATCATCGCCGACCATCTGGAGCCCTTTTCAGAAGGACGCGCCAAGGAGCTACTGATCACGCCAAAGGGTGTGCGTATCGTCTGGCTGCTGGCCGAGGCCGAGCGGGCCCGCTACGGTGTCTTCCGGCAAGCCGCTTTCGGTGACGCGCAAATCGACCCGGCGCTGATCTCGCGGCTGCTCGTATCCCTTTCGGGACTGCGCGACGCGATCAACAGGAACGAACGGAAAGCGGCATGACCGGCGCAACCCCCTCGCCCGGACCTACCAGCCCATATATCGTCCTGGGCGCGGCAACCCTGCTGCCGGGCAGCGGCCACGTCATGCTGGGCGTTCCGACGCGCGGCCTGCAGTTTCTTTTCTTCATGGTCATCCTGGCCTGGGTGACGGCGAAGATCGCCCCGCCCGACGCCAGCTTTGTCGGCCGCCACGCCGGCGGCTTCCTGATCTATGCGCTGTCGATCCTCGACGCCTACAAGATGGCTCGTATCCGGACCGCCAAATGGGCCCATTCCATGCGCCGACAAGGCGATGGGCCGCCGGATGGGACAAAACACAACGCGTAACGAGAGGAATATTTTTTTCATACCAATTGAATTCCCCGAACTCATTCGATACATCATTTTTAGCTACAAAGGGTCTGGAGGCTGGCATGTGCGGAATCGTTGGACTTTTCCTGAAGGACAAAGCGCTGGAGCCGCAGCTCGGTGCGATGTTGTCGCAGATGCTGGTATCGCTCAGCGATCGCGGACCCGACAGCGCCGGCATCGCGATCTATGGCGCGCCGTCCCGCAACGAGGCCAAGATCACCATCCAGTCGCCGAGGCCGGAGCGTGATTTCCGTGGACTGGACGCCGAACTCACCAAGGCGCTCGGCGTGCCGGTGAGCGTCATGGTAAAATCGACGCATGCCGTCATCAGGACCACGCCCGAAAAGGTCGATGCCGCGCGTGAGACCATCCAGTCGCTCAGGCCCGACATCCGCATCATGGGTGCCGGCGAAGCCGTGGAAATATACAAGGAAGTCGGCTTGCCCGAGGCTGTGGTCGACCGCTTCGACATCCGTGGGATGACCGGAACGCATGGCATCGGGCACACCCGCATGGCGACGGAATCGGCGGTGACGACGATGGGCGCGCATCCGTTCTCGACCGGCGCCGACCAGTGCCTGGTGCACAATGGCTCGCTGTCCAACCACAACAACGTTCGCCGCGAACTGGTCCGCGAAGGCATGAAATTCGAGACCGAGAACGACACCGAAGTGGCGGCCGCCTATCTCTCCTCCCAGATGGCGCATGGCAAGAACCTCGGCGAGGCGCTGAAGGGCACCCTCTCAGATCTCGACGGTTTCTTCACCTTCGTCGTCGGCACCAAGAACGGCTTCGGCGTGGTGCGCGACCCGATCGCCTGCAAGCCCGCCGTGATGGCCGAAACGGACCAGTATGTCGCCTTCGGCTCGGAATATCGCGCGCTGACCAAACTGCCCGGCATAGACAATGCGAGAGTCTGGGAACCGGAACCCGCAACCGTCTATTTCTGGGAGCATTGAGTTCATGCCGGCAACAAAACTTTCAACCGCGGCGGCGAGCGACCATGCCTCCCGGGTGTTCGACCTGGACCAGATGTCGTTGCGCGAGCTCAACCAGGCACTGCACAATCTGACGCCAGGCTCGAACGAGACCGCCTGGGAAGTGTTGAACCCGAAGGGCAGCCATTCGGTCGCCGTCGGCGTCGACCAGCCGGTCAGCATCGATGTGCGCGGCAGCGTCGGCTATTACTGTGGCGGCATGAATTCCGGCAGTGCCATCACCGTGCATGGTTCGGCGGGACCCGGCGTCGGCGAAAACATGATGTCGGGGTCGATAACAGTCAAAGGCGACGCCAGCCAGTATGCCGGCGCCACCGGCAAGGGCGGGCTGCTCGTCATCGAGGGCAATGCGTCCTCGCGGTGCGGCATTTCGATGAAAGGCATCGACATCGTCGTGCACGGCAATATCGGCCATATGTCGGCCTTCATGGCGCAGTCCGGCAATCTGGTGGTGCTGGGCGATGCCGGCGACGCGCTCGGCGATTCCATCTACGAGGCACGGCTGTTCGTGCGCGGCAAGGTCGACAGCCTGGGCGCCGACTGCATCGCCAAGGAAATGCGGCCCGAACACCTGGAACTGCTGCAGGGCCTGCTCGATCGTGCCGGCGTCACCGGTGTCAAGCCGTCTGAATTCAAGCGCTACGGCTCGGCGCGCACGCTATACAATTTCAATATCGACAACGCCGACGCGTATTGAGGCAGCATGACCTATCGCAACCCGCCGACGACGCCGCGCAAATCCGCGACTTTCGACGACTACACGCTTTCCGAGATCCGCCGCGCCGCGGCCACCGGCATCTATGACATCCGGGGCGCCGGCGCCAAGCGCAAGCTGCCGCATTTCGACGACCTTCTGTTCCTGGGCGCATCGATCTCGCGCTATCCGCTCGAAGGCTATCGCGAGCGCTGCGACACATCAGTCGTGTTGGGCTCACGCCATGCCAAGAAGCCGATCGAGCTGAAAATCCCGATCACCATCGCCGGCATGAGCTTCGGCTCGCTGTCGGGCCCGGCCAAGGAAGCGCTCGGGCGCGGCGCGACGCTGTCGGGCACCTCGACCACGACCGGCGACGGCGGCATGACCGAGGAAGAGCGCGGCCATTCCAAGCAGCTCGTCTACCAATACCTGCCGTCGCGCTACGGCATGAATTTGCGCGATCTGCGCCGCGCCGATGCCATCGAGGTCGTCGTCGGCCAGGGCGCCAAGCCCGGCGGCGGCGGCATGCTGCTCGGCCAGAAGATCTCCGATCGCGTCGCCGAGATGCGCACGCTGCCCAAGGGCATCGACCAGCGCTCGGCCTCGCGCCATCCCGACTGGACCGGGCCGGACGATCTCGAGATCAAGATTCTCGAACTGCGCGAAATCACCGACTGGGAAAAGCCGATTTACGTCAAGGTCGGCGGCGCCCGCCCCTATTACGACACAGCGCTTGCGGTGAAGGCCGGCGCCGACGTCGTCGTCGTCGACGGCATGCAGGGCGGCACGGCGGCGACGCAGGAAGTGTTCATCGAGAATGTCGGCCAGCCGACGCTCGCTTGCATCAGGCCGGCGGTGCAGGCGCTGCAGGATCTCGGCATGCATCGCAAGGTGCAGCTGATCGTCTCGGGCGGCATCCGCAACGGCGCCGATGTCGCCAAGGCGCTGGCGCTCGGCGTCGACGCGGTCTCCATCGGCACGGCTGCCCTTGTCGCGCTCGGCGACAACGATCCCCGCTGGGAGGCGGAGTACAACGAGCTCGGCACCACATCAGGCGCCTATGACGATTGGCACGAGGGCCGCGACCCGGCCGGCATCACCACGCAGGATCCCGAACTGATGAAGCGGGTCGATCCGGTGGCCGCCGGCCGCCGGCTGGCGAACTATCTCAAGGTGATGACGCTGGAGGCGCAGACCATCGCCCGCGCTTGCGGCAAGAACAGCCTGCACAATCTCGAACCCGAGGATCTCGTCGCGCTCACGATCGAGGCCGCCGCGATGGCCGGCGTGCCGCTGGCCGGCACCAACTGGATACCGGGGAAGAACGGCTTCTGATCAACAAAGGGCCGAAGGCCATATGCTCTAGGGCCAACAATCGACAAAAAATGGGGAACTTCCGTGACAGTTGATCTTGCAGAGTTCGCAAGGGCGAAAAACGTCAAATATTTCATGATCTCCTACACCGACCTGTTCAGCGGGCAACGCGCCAAGCTGGTGCCGGCGCAGGCGATATCAGATATGCAGAAGGATGGCGCCGGCTTCGCCGGTTTCGCTACCTCGCTCGACCTCACGCCGGCACATCCCGACATGCTGGCGGTGCCGGATCCGAATTCGGTTATCCAGCTGCCCTGGAAGCCTGACGTCGCCTGGGTCGCCGCCAACTGCATCATGGACGACAAGGAGGTCGACCAGGCACCGCGCAACACGCTTAAGCGACTGATCGCGGAAGCCGCTAACGACGGCATGCATGTCAAGACCGGCGTCGAGGCGGAATTCTTCCTGATCTCGCCCGACGGCAAAACGATCTCCGACGAATATGATACGGCGGCGAAACCATGCTACGACCAGCAAGCGTTGATGCGCCGCTACGACGTCATCGCCGAGATCTGCGACCACATGCTGGCGCTCGGCTGGGGCGCCTACCAGAACGACCACGAGGATGCCAACGGCCAGTTCGAGATGAACTGGGCCTTCGACGATGCGCTGGCGACCGCCGATAAGCATTCTTTCTTCAAGTTCATGGTCAAGTCGATCGCGGAAAAGCACGGCCTGCGCGCCACTTTTATGCCCAAGCCCTTCCAGGGACTGACCGGCAATGGCTGCCATGCGCACATCTCGGTGTGGGACAAATCAGGCAAGACCAATGTCTTTGCCGACAATTCGATGGAGCTCGGCCTGTCGGCCAACGGTAAGCACTTCCTCGGCGGCATCATGAAACATGCCTCGGCTCTCGCCGCCATCACCAACCCGACCGTCAATTCCTACAAGCGCATCAACGCGCCTCGCACCATTTCGGGCGCCACCTGGGCGCCGAACACGGTGACCTGGACCGGCAACAACCGCACCCACATGGTGCGCGTGCCCGGCCCCGGCCGCTTCGAGCTGCGGCTGCCTGATGGCGCGGCCAACCCTTATCTGCTGCAAGCCGTCATCATCGCCGCCGGCCTCGACGGCATCCGCTCCAAGGCCGATCCCGGCAGGCGCTACGACATCGACATGTACCAGCATGGTCACACGGTGGAGGGCGCGCCGAAATTGCCGCTCAACCTGCTCGACGCGTTGCGCGAATTCGACAATGACAAATCGCTCAAGACGGCGCTGGGTGAGGAATTCTCGTCGGCTTATCTAAAGCTGAAGCACCAGGAATGGAATTCCTATGCTTCGCACTTCACGCAATGGGAGCGCGACCACACGCTGGATATCTGACCGGCGCAGCGTGCGAGCGACCTCGGAATGAACGTATGAAATATTCGATCTTCTCGCTCGCCCGCGCCGCCTTCTCCGGCCACAAGAACTGGCAGCGCACCTGGCGCGACGCCAGCCCGAAGGACCGCTACGACGTGGTGATCATCGGCGGCGGCGGGCATGGTCTGGCCACCGCCTGGTTCCTCGCCAGCGAGTACGGCATCAGGAATGTGGCCGTGCTGGAAAAGGGCTGGATCGGCTCCGGCAATGCCGGCCGCAACACCACCATCATCCGCTCCAATTACGGCCTGCCCGGCAACACCGGCTTCTACGAATTGTCCATGAAGCTGTGGGAACGGATGGAGCAGGACCTCAACTACAACACGATGGTCAGCCAGCGCGGCGTCATCAATCTCTACCATTCCGATGCGCAGCGCGATGCCTATGCGCGGCGCGGCAACACGATGCGCATCAACGGCATCGATGCCGAATTGCTCGACCTTGCCGCGGTCAAGAAGATGATGCCGTTCCTGAATTTCGACAATGCGCGCTTTCCCGTGCAAGGCGGGCTCTTGCAGCGGCGCGGCGGCACGGCGCGGCACGACGCGGTGGTCTGGGGCTACGCCCATGCGGCGAGCGCGCTCGGCGTCGACATCATCCAGAATTGCGAAGTGACGGGCTTCGTGCGCGACGCCAACGGCAAGGTGACCGGCGTCGAGACCTCGCGTGGCAAGATCGGCGCCGGGAAAGTCGGCATGGCCGTCGCGGGCTCCTCCTCGCGTGTCGCCGCGATGGCGGGCCTGCGCCTGCCGATCGAAAGCCATGTGCTGCAGGCCTTCGTCTCCGAGGCGATCAAGCCGCTCATCCCCAATGTGATGACGTTCGGCGCCGGCCATTTCTACGTCAGCCAGTCGGACAAGGGCGGCCTGGTCTTCGGCGGCGACATAGACGGCTACAATTCCTACGCCCAGCGCGGCAATTTGCCTGTGATGGAAGACGTCTGCGAAGGCGGCATGGCGCTGATGCCGATGATCGGCCGCGTGCGCCTGCTGCGCCAGTGGGGCGGCATCATGGACATGTCGATGGACGGCTCGCCGATCATCGACAAGACGCCGGTCGACGGGCTCTACCTCAATGCCGGCTGGTGCTATGGCGGCTTCAAGGCGACGCCGGGCTCAGGCCTCGTCTTTGCCCACCTGCTGGCCCGCGACCAATCCCACAAGGAGGCCGCCCGCTTTCGCCTCGACCGGTTCCGGTCTGGTGCGATGATAGACGAAAAGGGCCAGGGCGCCCAACCGAACCTGCACTGAAGGCCCTGCCATGCGCATCACCTGTCCCTTCTGCGGCGAACGCGACCTCGGCGAGTTCACCTATCTCGGCGACGCCAAGCCGATGCGTCCGGAGGCTGGCGCTTCGGAGGACGACGTCTTCGACTACGTTTACCTGCGCGACAATGTCGCCGGCGTGATGGACGAGAATTGGTACCACGGCGGCGGCTGCCGAGCGTGGCTGAAGGTCACCCGCAACACGCTGACGCACGAAATTTCGGCCGTGGAGCCGGCGGCGGGCGCCGGGGCGAGGCAGGTTGCGAAATGAATTTTTCTGTCCAGCTCAGCGCCGCGGTGAAGGCCGGTACGTCTTTACCTCCCCCTTGTGGGGAGGTCGGACCGCAAGTCCGGGTGGGGGTCGGCGCGGCCGGGGGGGGGGGGGGGGGGGGGGGGGGGGGGGGGGCGGCGCCGCCCCCCCACCCCGCTGCTTCGCAGCGACCCTCCCCACCAGGGGGAGGGTAAGAAGCGGCAGGGCGATGAGGGGCAGCGCGACGCCAGTGCATGGGGCTGCATCGTGATTTCCTCCCAGTCCAATCGTCTCTCCACTGGCGGCCTCGTCGATCGTTCGTCACCGCTGAGCTTCCGCTTCGATGGCAAGACGTTCTTCGGCTTCGAGGGCGACACGCTGGCGTCGGCGCTGATCGCCAACGGCGTCAAGCTGGTCGGCCGCTCGTTCAAATACCACCGTCCGCGCGGCATTCTGACCGCCGGCTCGGAAGAGCCCAACGCGCTGGTCGAACTGCGCACCGGCGCACGCCGCGAGCCGAACACCAAGGCCACGACCGCCGAGCTCTATGAAGGGCTCGAGGCCGCCAGCCAGAACCGCTGGCCGTCGCTCCATTTCGACGTGATGTCGGTCAACCAGCTCTTCGCGCCGATCTTCGTCGCCGGCTTCTACTACAAGACCTTCATGTGGCCGGCCAAATTCTGGGAGGCGATCTACGAGCCGGCGATCCGCCGCGCCGCAGGCCTCGGCCGCGCCGCCGGCGTTGCCGATCCCGACCACTATGACAAGGCCTGGGCGCATTGCGACGTGCTGATCGCCGGCTCCGGCCCGACCGGGCTTGCGGCGGCCCTTGCCGCCGGCCGCTCCGGCGCCCGCGTCATCCTGTGCGAAGAGGATTTTATTCCCGGCGGCCGCCTGCTCTCGGATGGCGGCACGATCGACGGGCTGCCGGCAGCCGAGTGGCTGTCGCGAACCCTGGCGGAACTCGAGGCAATGCCCGATGTCCGCATCATGACCCGCACGACGCTGTTCGGCGTCTACGATGGCGGCACCTATGGCGCGATCGAGCGGGTCAACGACCATCTGCCCTCGCCGCCCGAGCACCAGGTGCGCCAGCGCATGTGGCGCATCGTGTCCAGGCGTTGCGTCGTCGCGGCCGGCGCCCTCGAGCGGCCGGTCGTCTTTGCCGGCAACGATACGCCCGGCGTGATGATGGCTTCGGCCATGCGGACCTATGTCGCGCGCTATGCCGCCGCGCCGGCAAAACGCATCGCGCTGTTCACCAACAATGAGGATGGCTGGCGCACGGTCGAGACAGTACTCGGCGCAGGCTTGCAGATTGCGGCGGTCATCGACGCACGGCCTGACGTCTCGCCCGCCCATCGTTCGCTCGCCTCGAAGAGCGGCTTCCCGGTGCTGCATGGCGCCGTCAGCCGTGCGGACGGCGGCAAGGACGGTGTGAGGAAAATCTCCGTCTCTCTCACCGGCGGCGCGCGAGCCGAAGTGGAAGCGGACGGGCTTGCCGTCTCCGGCGGCTGGAACCCGGCGGTCGGGCTCACCTCCTATCATCGCGGCCGGCCGAAATGGCGCGACGACATCGCCGCCTTCGTGCCCGACGGAGCGCCTCCCGGCATGGTCGCCGCCGGTGCAGCCAATGGCTCGTTCGGTCTCGGCGCCTGCCTGGCGGGAGGGTTTGCAGCAGGCGCGGCGGCCGCGCTCGACGCCGGGCGCTGCGGCAAGGCCGGCACAGCGCCGACTGCCGATGACGAGGCGTTCTCGTTGACGCCGCTCTGGCATGTCGCCGGCAAGGGCAAGGCGTTCGTCGACCAGCAGCACGATGTCACAGCTTCCGACATCGAACTCGCACAGCGTGAGGGCTTTGAATCGGTCGAGCATCTGAAGCGCTACACGACGCTCGGCATGGCGACCGACCAGGGCAAGACCTCCAACGTCGCCGGCCTCGCCATCATGGCTGCGGTGTCGGGCAAGTCCATTCCCGAAACCGGCACGACGATCTACCGCCCGCCCTATGTGCCGGTCGCGATCGGCGCCTTTGCCGGCCATCACCGCGACGAGACTTTCCACGCCACAAGGCTGACGCCCTCGCATCACTGGGCCGCCGAACAGGGTGCCGTCTTCGTCGACACCGGCCTGTGGAAGCGCGCGCAATGGTATCCGCGCACGGACGAGAAGGACTGGCTGGAATCCGTCACACGCGAGGTCAAGACGGTGCGTTCCGGCGTCGGCTTCTGCGATGTCTCGACGCTCGGCAAGATCGACGTGCACGGCCCCGATGCCGGCGCCTTCCTCGACCGCGTCTACATCAACACCTTCTCCAGCCTCGCCGTCGGCAAGGCGCGCTACGGGCTGATGCTGCGCGAGGACGGGTTCGTCTACGACGACGGCACGACCTCGCGGCTGGCCGAGGATCATTATTTCCTCACCACCACCACCGCCAAGGCCGGACTGGTGATGCAGCATCTCGAATTCTGCCGGCAGGTGCTGTTCCCGGAACTCGATGTGCAACTGACCTCGGTCTCCGACCAGTGGGCGCAGTTTTCGGTCGCCGGGCCGAAGACGCGTGATCTGCTGAAGGAGATCGTCGATCCGGCCGAGGACCTGTCGAACGAGGGCTTCCCCTTCATGGGTGCACGCGAAGTCGCGCTGCGCGGCGGCATCAAGGCGCGGCTGTTCCGCATCTCTTTCTCCGGCGAAATGGCGTTCGAAATTTCGGTGCCGGCGCGCTATGGCGAGGCGCTCGTGCGCAATCTGATGCTGGCCGGCAAGCCGTTCGGCGTGACGCCATACGGCACCGAGGCTCTTGGCGTCATGCGCATCGAAAAGGGCCATGTCGCCGGACCGGAACTGAACGGCACGACCACGGTCGCCGACCTCGGCCTGGGCAAGATGATGTCGACCAAGAAGGATTTTGTGGGCCGCGTCATGGCCGGGCGCGAGGCACTGGTCGCGCCGGACCGGCAGGTCGTCGTCGGCATCAAGCCGACCGACAAGGCGCGGCGGCTGCGCTCCGGCGCGCACATCGTTCCGAAGGGCCAGACGCCCGGACCTGATAACGACCAGGGCTATGTCACCTCAGTCTGCTTCTCGCCGACATCGGATCAATGGATCGGGCTTGCTCTCGTGGAACGTGGTCGCGAGCGTATCGGCGAGGCCGTGCGCGCGCACGATCCGCTGCGCGCAGAGGAGTATGATGTCGAACTGTGCAATCCCGTCTTCTACGACCCGGATGGAGGGCGCCAGCGTGGCTGAATTTACCTGGGATGCGCGCAGCCCTCTCGACCGCACGCTGGTCGTCGGTCCGCGTGGCGCGCAGGGCGATACCGGCGTTTCGCTGACCGAGATCCGCAATTTCGACCTCGTGCAAGTGATGGCACGCCGCGGCAAGGCGGGTGACCTGGCCAGGGCTGCGACGGCGTGTTTCGGCATTGCCGGTCCGGATGCGCCCAAGGCGGTGCGGATTGCGGACGCCACGCTGATCTGGTCCGGGCCGGATCAGTTTTTCGTGCTGTCGAAGAGTGGCAAGCACGGGATGAAGGCGCTTGCTCCTCTGCTTGCCGGATCGGCTTCGCTGTCCGACCAGTCGCATGCGCGGGCGCTGATCAGCATCTCCGGTGACAAGGCGCGGGCGATGTTGGCCAAGCTTTCATCGCTCGATCTGCATGCCGGTGTGTTCGCGGTCGGCTCTGCCGCCGCAACCTCGATGGATCACACCAGCGTCACGCTCTGGCGTGGGAATGATCGGGCGGACGGACAGGCGGTGTTCAACGTTCTGGTCTTCGCGACCTTTGCCGAGAGCCTGTGGCACACGATGCTCGATGCGGCGGCGGAATATGGTGTGGATATCAGCCATTCCGAGGAAGTGACGTAGCTTTGCGCACGCCCTTCCCTTCTCCCCTTGTAGGAGAAGGTGGCCTCGCGGAGCGAGGTCGGATGAGTGGCGCTCCAGCTTGGCAATGACGGCACGCCGTCACCCACCCCCTCAACCGTCTCGGCGCCGGGCACTGATCCACCGCCCTGGGGCGAGCCACGAATCTCGCCCCGTCCTTCGGACCCCACAAGGGGAGAAGGAAGAACCTGCCCCACCACCGCCTTGCCAAACCCACCCGCACTGCTATTCTTGCTGCTAAAATAATTTCACACACAGGCAAACTTGTTTCTCGAACCGCAAGGCTGAGATGAGCCAGTCGCCCTACCCTGCCGTCGCATCCGGACCACCCCGGCCGAGCCTGATCCTGCGGCCCGGCCAGATCGCGCTGCCGCCGGGCATGGAGCGCTATACGGTCCAGGGCAATGGTGCGGTGCTGATCGAGGTCGAGGCCGGCGACACCATCACGGTGCGCAATGTCGAGGGCGGCCAGGCTTGCGAACTGCTGGCGTGGGATGGCACGGGTGCGACCGATCCCTCCATCCTCGGGGAAAAATCCAACAGCAATGCCGCCGGCATCAAGGTGCTGCTTGCCGAGGGCGATGACAGTCTCGCGTCCCTGCGGCGCGGGCTCGCGCGCCGGCAGGTGCAGCTCGACCAGGCCAAGGCGGTGCGCGTATTCGGCGGCGCCACGCCGGCCGGCACCGAACAGGCTTTCAGCGTTGCGCGCGTCGGCTCGGTGGTGATCGCCGCGCCCGGCGGGCCGATGCTGGTCGACGGCCATGATACGGCGACGCCGCTTACCGTGATCGTGCGGCGTGCCACCATCCGTCCGGCGGCGAAGTCGCAATTGGCCGACCCGCTCGCCGATCCGGTGCTCGACCTGCGCGTCCATTCGGCGACGGCGGAATCCTATTTCGTCAAAGCCGGCGACTATCTGCAGATCATCGACGTCGACGGGCGCCAATGCACCGACTTCCAGTGCTTTTCGGCGCGCAAGCTGGACAAGGGGCTCGACCATCCGCTCGATGTGACGACGACACGCACGCTGATGGGATCGAGCTATCCGATGCCGGGGCTGCACTCGAAATATTACGACCAGGACATGGAGCCGCTGGTCGAAGTGGTGCAGGACACATGCGGCCGGCACGACGCCTTCGCGCTCGCATGCGCCGCCAAATATTACGATGACATCGGCTATCCCGGCCATGCCAACTGCTCGGAGAACTTCAACCGCGCGCTGTCGGACAAGGGCGTCACGCCACGCGCCGGCTGGATGGCTATCAACTTCTTCTTCAACACGGCAATCGACGCGCATGGCGTCATGGTCTCCGACGAGCCATGGTCGCGGCCAGGTGACTATGTGCTGCTGCGGGCGCTGACCGACATCGTCTGCGTGTCCTCCGCCTGCCCCGACGACACGACGCCGGCCAATGGCTGGGACCTGACCGACATCCATGTGCGCACCTATTCCGGCCAGCACAAATTCTCGCGTGCGATCGCCAGACGCATGACGCCCGATTCGGAACCGAAAATGACCCGCGAGACCTCCTTTCATTCGAGCTTTGCCAAGCACACCCGCGACTTCGTCGAGTACAGGGGCTATTGGCTGGCCAATTCCTTCGCCAGGGAAGGCGCGATCGCCGAGTACTGGGCCTGCCGGCAGGACGCCGTGATCATGGACCTGTCGCCGCTGCGCAAATTCGAGGTCACCGGCCCGGATTCCGAAGCGCTGCTGCAATACACGCTGACCCGCGACGTCAAGAAGCTCGGCGTGGGCCAGGTCGTCTATTCCGCCATGTGCTACGAGCATGGCGGCATGATCGACGATGGCACGCTGCTCAGGCTCGGCAAGGACAATTTCCGCTGGGTCGGCGGCGACGATCTGTCCGGCGAATGGCTGCGCGAGACGGCGACAAAGCTCGGCCTCAACGTGCTGGTGCGCTCGTCCACCGACCAGATGCACAATATCGCCGTGCAGGGGCCGAAGAGCCGCGACATCCTGAGGAAGGTGATCTGGACCTCGCCGCTGCAGCCGTCGATCGAGGAACTGGAATGGTTCCGCTTCGCCGTCGCGCGCATCGGCGGCGGCAATGGCGTTCCGGTCGTCGTCTCGCGCACCGGCTATACCGGTGAACTCGGCTACGAGATCTGGTGTCATCCGCGCGACGCCGAAAAGGTCTTCGACGCGATCTGGGCCGCCGGCCAGCCGCATGGATTGAAGCCGATGGGCCTGCAGGCGCTGGACATGGTGCGCATCGAGGCCGGGCTGATCTTCGCCGGTTACGAGTTCTCCGACCAGACCGACCCGTTCGAGGCCGGCATCGGCTTCACCGTGCCGCTGAAGTCCAAGACCGACGACTTCATCGGCCGCGAGGCGCTGATCCGGCGCAAGGAGAACCCGCAGAACAAACTGGTCGGGCTCGACATCGATGCCAACGTCGCGGTCGGCCATGGCGATTGCGTGCATGTCGGCCGCGCCCAGATCGGGGTCGTCACGTCGGGCATGCGCTCGCCGGTGCTGAACAAGACCATCGCGCTGGCGCGGCTCGATGTCACCCACGCCGCCATCGGCGCGCGAGTTGAAATCGGCAAGCTCGACGGCCACGCCAAGCGGCTGCCGGCGCGAGTCGTGGCCTTCGCCCATTACGATCCGCAGAAGACCAGGCCGCGTTCCTGACCGCGGCCTTCCGGGCATACGGGATTGCCCATCGGCGGCGCCGCGGGGCACATTTGTGCGCCCGCCCGCAAGCGTGATGTGCACGGCGCGACAAAACGCTTGACGTGAAAGCGCGCCGGATCAATCTTCACTCCTAAGAAAAAAATACGACTGAGTGGAAACACTGAAGTCGCGGCGATATTGGCCGGGAGCAAGCTTCGCACAGCCGAGGCGTCGCCGGCGGGGAACATCAAAAAGGGGAATTCACCGACATGAGCACCATAAGCACAGTCCTGGACCAGCCTGCCGAAAGCAAGCTGCTCAGGCATATCGACTGGCGCGGCGCCTTCTGGGTGGCGAGCGGCGTCCCGGCCCTCGTCCTGTTCTCGATCGGCGGCATTGCCGGCACGACCGGGACGCTCGCTTTCCTGATCTGGACGGTGTCCATGGTCATGGGCTTCCTGCAATCCTTCACCTATGCCGAGATCGCCGGCCTGTTCCCGAACAAATCGGGCGGCGCCTCGATCTACGGCGCCACCGCCTGGCTGCGCTACTCCAAGTTCATCGCGCCCTTGTCGGTATGGTGCAACTGGTTTGCCTGGTCGCCGGTGCTCTCGCTCGGCTGCTCGATCGCCGCCGCCTATATCCTCAATGCGCTGGCGCCGGTGCCGATCTTTACCGACACGTCGCCCGAGGTCGCCGCCTATATCGCGGCACATGCCGGAACGAGCGCCGGCGACGCCATTACCGCGGTGACCGCGGCGGCGACCCCGGCGATCCGCACGTGGTCGGCGTTCAGTCACACGCTGGGTCCGGTGTCCTTCACCTTCAACGCCACCTTCTTCATCGGCGCCGTGCTGATGCTGATGATCTTCTCGATCCAGCATCGCGGTATCCTGGGCACCGCCAATGTGCAGAAATATATCGGCCTGCTTGTCATCGTCCCGATGCTGATCGTCGGCGTCGTGCCGATCTTCACCGGCCAGATCAACTGGGCCAATTTCTCGCCGCTGGTTCCCTTGGCCGCCGCCTATGCGCCAGAGCCCGGCGCCTGGAACATCGCCGGCTGGACGCTGGTGCTCGGCGGCATGTTCATCGCCGCCTGGTCGACCTACGGCTTCGAGACCGCCGTCTGCTACACCTCCGAGTTCAAGAACCCAGGCACCGATACCTTCAAGGCCATCTTCTATTCCGGCCTGCTCTGCATGCTGCTGTTCATCCTGGTGCCGTTCACCTTCCAGGGCGTGCTCGGCCTCAACGGCATGCTGGCGACGCCGATCGTCGACGGTTCGGGCGTGGCGGATGCTCTCGCCGGCATGGTCGGCGGCGGCGGGCTTATCCACAGCCTGCTGGTGATGCTGATGATCCTGGCGCTTGTGCTGTGCATCATGACGGCGATGGCCGGCTCCTCGCGCACGCTCTACCAGGGCTCCGTCGACGGCTGGCTGCCGCGCTACCTCAGTCACGTCAACGAGCATGGCGCGCCGACGCGGGCGATGTGGACCGACCTGTGCTTCAACCTGATCGTGCTGGCGATCGCCTCGGCCGATGCGACGAGCTTCTTCTTCATTCTCGCCGTATCCAATTGCGGCTACATCATCTTCAACTTCCTCAACCTCAATGCCGGCTGGATCCATCGCATCGACAACGGCCATATCGCGCGGCCGTGGAAGGCCCCGACGTGGCTCTTGGGGATCGGGGCGATCTTCGCCTATGTCAACGCGATCTTCATGGGCGCCGGCGCCAAGGTGTGGAACCCGATGGCGCTGTGGGCCGGGCTGATCACCGCGGCGCTGATCATCCCGGTGTTCTGCTTCCGCCATTACATCCAGGACGGCGGCAAGTTCCCCGACCACATGCTGGCCGACCTCGGCATGGCGGGAGCGGACCTCTCGGTGAAAAAGGCGGGCATGCTGCCCTATCTGACGCTGGTCGCCGGCGTGGCGGTAATGCTGATCGCCAACTGGTTTTTCGTCATCTGATTTGCCTGACGGGCAAGCGGCCTTCGGCTCCGCAAGAACAGAAATTGGCCGGTCTCAAATGAGACCGGCCGATTTCGTTCATTCAGCCGCCAAAGCGAGTTGCGGCCTCTCGACGCCTTCGACGGTTTCTGGTTCGGGCGTCTGTTCGTCGGTCGGCACCTTCTTGCGCTCGCGGCCGAAGAACAGGGCGTAGCCAGCGGGCAGCACCAGGATGGTGAGCACGGTTGCAACCAGAATGCCGCCCATCATGGCGTAGGCGAGCGGCCCCCAGAATACGCCGCGCGAGATCGGGATCAGCGCCAGAACCGCGGTCATTGCCGTCAACACGATCGGCCGAAAACGGCGCACAGCCGAGCCGATGATCGCTTCGGAGCGTTCCATGCCTTTCGCGATGTCCTGGTCGATCTGGTCGACGAGGATGATGGAGTTTCGCATGATGATGCCGAGCAGCGCGATGACGCCGAGGATGGCGACGAAGCCGAACGGCGCGCCGCTGATCAAAAGGGCCGCGGCCGCACCGATGATGCCGAGCGGACCGGTGGCCAGCACCAGCATCGCCTTGCCGAAATGCTGCAGCTGGACCATCAGCAATATGACGATGACGGCCAGCATGATCGGCGCCTTGGCGGCGATGGAAGCCTGGCTTTCCGCCGAGTCCTCGGCACCGCCCTGGATCTCGATCTTGTAGCCCGGCGCAAGCCCGTCGCGCAGATCCTTCATGTCGTTGTACATTTTGGTGACGACATCGTTGGACTGCACGCCGTCGGGCAAGGTCGCCCGCACGCTGATGGTCGGCAAGCGGTCGCGCCGCCACTCGACGCCTTGCTCCAGCACCGGCACAACCTTGGCCACCTGCGACAGCGGCACGAAGCCACCGAAATCGGTCGGGATGTAGATGGAATCGACCGAGGACAGCAGGGCGCGGCTGGCATCCGGTTCGCGGGCGACGATGGACACCGTTTCTTCGCCGTCGCGGAAGTCGCCCAGCGGCGCGCCGGACATGGACGCCTGCAGCATCTGGCGAATGCGTTGCGAGGTGACGCCCAGCGCGCGGGCGCGGTCCTGGTCGATGACCAGCTTCATCGCCGGCACAGGTTCCAGCCAGTCGTCGTGGACGGCGCTGAGCAGCGGGTTGGCCTGGAATTTCGCCTTCACCTGGTCGGCAATGCGCCGCACTTCCTGGCGGTCCGGGCCCATGACGCGCATCTGCACCGGCCAGCCTGTCGGCGGGCCGAGGAACAAGCGGTCGACCTTGCCGCGGATGGAGGGGAAGTCCTGCGCCAGGATGGTGCGCAGCTTGACGATCAGCCGCTCGCGCGCCGGCTCGTCATTGGCCATCACAAGAAGCTGGGCGAAGTTAGGATTCCTGAGCTGCTGGTCCAGCGGCAGGAAGAAGCGCGGCGCGCCTTCGCCGATATAGGTGGCGATGAAGCGCTTGTCCTTGTCGTCCATCATCTTGGCTTCCAGCGCCTTGGCCTGCGTCTCGACTTCCTTGATGCTGGTGCCTTCCGGCAGCCAGAGATCGACGAGGATTTCCGGGCGCGACGATTGCGGGAAGAAGTTCTGTGGAATGAACTGGAAGGCCCACAGGCTGGTGGCGAAGGTCACCAGCGTCATCGTCAGCACGATGATGCGATGGCGCACGGCCCAGGTAACGGTCGAGCGAAGCCGGCGATAGAAGCTGGTGTCGAAGACGTCGTGGTGGGAGCCGGCATGCTTGCGCTGCTTGAGGATCATATATCCCAGCCATGGCGTGAAATAGACCGCCACGAACCAGGACACGACGAGCGCGATGCCGACGACGTAGAACAGCGTGCGGACATATTCGCCGGCGGTGGAGGCGGCGAAGCCGACCGGAATGAAGCCGGCGGTGGTGATCAGCGTGCCGGTCAGCATCGGGAAAGCGGTCGAGGAATAGGCGAAACCCGCCGCCTCGATCTTGACCAGCCCCTCCTCCAGCTTGCGTTCCATCATCTCGACGACGATCATGGCGTCGTCGACAAGCAGGCCGAGCGCGATGATCAAGGCGCCGAGAGAAATGCGCTGCAGGTCAATGCCGATCTCGTACATGATGGCGAAAGTGGCGGCCAGGACCAGCGGGATGGCGATCGCAATGACAAGTCCGGAGCGCCAGCCGATCGACAGGAACGAGACGACGAGCACGATCAGCAGCGCTTCGCCGAGCGCATGCATGAACTCGCTGACAGCGTCCCTGACGACCTCGGGTTGGTCCGATATCTGGTCGACGGAGACGCCATAGGGCAGCGCCTCCTCGAATCGCTTGTAGGTCGCCTCGACGTCCTTGCCGACATCGGTGACGTTGAAGCCCTTGGCCATGACGACACCGAGCTGGACGCTCTCGTGGCCATTGAACCGGTACTTGCGCTCGAAAGGATCCTCCAGCCCCGAGCTCACGGTGGCGATATCGCCAAGGCGCGTCACCTGGTTGCCGGCGCGCAAGCGCAGCTCGCGAATGTCGGCCGCCCTGGTGACATCGCCCTCAACCGAAATGCGGACCGAGCGCAGGCCGGTGTCGACAGAGCCTGCCGGGTCGACATTGTTCTGTCCCTTGATCGCGTTCTGCAGGTCGGTCAGCGTCAGGCCGCGCTCGGCCAGCGCCTTGGACGAGACGTCGATATAGATCTTCTCGGGCTGGTCGCCGATGATGACCGCCTTCTCGACGCCGGGCGTCGTCAGCAGCATGTCGCGGGCCTGGATGGCGAACTTCTTCAATTCGGGATAGCTGAAGCCATCGCCGCTGATGGAATGCAAGGTGATGAAGGTGTCGCCGAATTCATCGTTGAAATAGGGGCCGAGCAGGCTCTGCGGCAGATCGCCTGCTATGTCGCCGACCTTCTTGCGCACCTGATAGAAGGCGTCGTTGACCTGGGCAGCATTGGTGTCGCCCTTGATCTGAACCGTGATGATGGCGCTGCCGGCGCGCGTGTAGGAGCGCACGAAGTCGAGATGCGGCGTTTCCTGCAGCTTGCGTTCGATCTTGTTGACGACCTGGTCTTCCATCTCCTGGATCGAAGAACCCGGCCAGATCGCCTGCACGACCATGACGCGGAAGGTGAAATCGGGATCTTCCTTCTGGCCCATGCGCATCAGGCCGAGCGCACCGGCAAGGATGATCAGGCCGAACAGGAAACGTGCGATGCTCGGATGCCCGATCGCCCAACGCGAGAGGTTGAAAGGCCGCTTTTCAGTGTTGCTGTCGGTGGTCATGGCGCCAGTCCAGTCCAATTGATCTGCAGGGCAGGTTCATCATGCCGTTCATGCGTTCTTCGTCTGGCTTCCGGGCGGCGAAGCTCCCTCAAGCGGAGAGACTCGCATCGCGTGTGACGCGACAATGATGCGGGGGAGCCATCTTGCCGGCGTCTCGACGATCGGGCGCCTGCTGCCCGGAAACCATGGCCTGCCCGGTCTTGCGGCTCGCGCCGCCAAGACAGGGGGGCTTTCGTAGTGCCTGGCTGTCAGCGCAGGCTGCTGGTGGCAGCGTCGTCCGCCGCCGAGGCGGACTGCTGGAGACTATCGCCGGACAGCTTGACCTTCAGATTGTCGGTCATGAACTGGGTGCCAGCGGCAACCACGACGTCGCCCTGCTTGAGGCCGTCGGCAACCGCGACGCCATCGGCGGTGAAGTTCGCGATCTTGACCGGACGCGAATGCACGGTGTCGCTGCCGCGGTCCACGGTCCAGACGATCTTCTGGCCGTCCTTTTCAGCCAGGGCGCTGAGCGGGATCGAGACCAGCTGGGTCTTGCTGTCGATCGACGCCTGCACGTTGGCGGTCATGCCGAGCAGCACGCGCGGATCGTTGGGAAGCGAGACGCGAACGGCGAAGGTACGCGACTGCGGGTCGGCGCTGCCGGCCACTTCGCGGACCTTGCCGGCAAGCGTCAGCGCATCGTCCGCCCAGAAGCTTGCCTTGACCTCCTTGCCCGGCCTGAAGCCGGCAATATCCATTTCCGGTACCGCGATCAGCACTTCCTTCTCGCCATCGACGGCAACCGTCATCACGGGCGTGCCGGCACCGACCACCTGGCCGACATCGGCACTGACCGCGGTGACGATGCCGTTCTCGCTCGCCTTGAGGTCGGTATAGTGGACTTGGTTCTGAGCCTGGGCGAGGGTCGAGCGGGCAGCATCGCGCGCCGCGACCGCTTGGTTGTAGGCCAGCGTCGCCTGCTCGAGCTGCGATTTCGGCGCGAAATTCTTGGCATAAAGCTGCTCGGCGCGCTTCCTGGCGAGATCCACCGTCTCGACCTGGCGCTCGGCGGCGTCAAGGCTCGCCGCGGCGCTTTTGACCGAAAGCTCGTAATCGGAGGGATCGATGCGGGCGAGGACGTCGCCCGAGGTGACATGCTGGCCGATGTCGACGAGCCTCTCGGTGACCTTGCCGGCAACGCGGAAGCCGAGATTCATCTCGGTGCGAGCACGCACCGAGCCGGAGTAATCGAGCTGGCGGGTGGTCTGCGCCGCGCCGATCTCGACGACCTTGACGGGGCGGATGATATCCCTGACCTCCGCCTTCTCCTGGGAACAACCGGCCAGGCCGAGTGCCGCGACGATCAGGCCGGCAACCGGCAGCCAGCGGATAATGGAATTGGACGAAGACACCTTAGCACTCCCAAACTGGAGATTGATTGTCGTTGCCGGCGCCCGGCGGGCGGCGGCTATTTCTTCAAGGCCTTGATCGCATAGTCGATGAGGTCGTCGGGCATCGCCCGGTTGGTCTTGGCAAGACACTGGGCCACCATCTGCGGGTGGCACAAAATGACAGTAGCGGCGCCGAAGCAGCGCGACGCAATCACCGGATCCTGCTCCCTGAATTCGCCGGCCGCGATGCCCTCGCGGATCACCTCGGCAAAAAGATCGTGGATACTGTCGACATGCTTGTCGATGACGCCCCAATCGCGCTCGAGGGCGACGATGACCATCTCATGGACCTTCTGGTCGTCGAGCATGACCTCCATGGTCATCTTGTACTGCGCGTGCACGTAGCGCCGCAGCCGTTCCTCGGCGCTGATCGGCAAATGCATGATCTCGTAGGCCATCCTGTAGCTGGCCCCGAGCATCCGGCCGCAGACCGCCTGGTGGATTTCGACCTTGGACGCAAAGAAGCGATAGATGTTGGCTGGCGACATGCCGAGTTCGCGGGCAATGTCGGCGACATTGGTCTTGCCGTAGCCATAGTGCCGGAACAGGCGCTCGGCGCAATCGAGAATGCGCGTTACATTCTCCTGGCGAGCGGCATCGGCGACGAGGTTGGCGGTTTCGGACATAGCCTCTTTCGATTTACTAGTGATGAATTTTAATTTTCGTCACTCGTAAATCGAAAGGAACGCGATGTCAACGCGGATTCGGCGTACGCGTACAAAATGGTGACAGATGGTGACAGTCGCAGGTGTGCAATGACCGACGTTGCCGATTGCGAATGGCGCTCATCCCGTCATCATCAAGGGCGTAGCAAGGAGCGGAGCGACGCGCAGACTCTCAGAATCCATGCTGCGACCTCTGTCGAAAAAAATAAATCGGCTCAAAGGGTTAGGCCGACCAGCATCCACAATCTTGGAAAGCCATTGTCGGCCGTCGGATCACGGCTGCCGGGTCGCGGCATGGAGCCTAGGGCTCCGCGACGGAGCTTCGCTCCTGCAACGCTCTGGGATGACCAACTCGCGGATGCTGGTGCAAACTGCTACGAGTTGGCGCTGCCACTCTTCGCCATCTCCCTTAGCCGGAATTTCTGGATCTTCCCCGTCGAGGTCTTGGGAATCTCGGCGAACACCACCGCTTTCGGCAGCTTGAAGCGGGCAAGCAGCGCACGGCAATGCTCGATGATCTCGGCCTCGGTCGCTGTCTTGCCGGGCTTCAGCTCGACATAGGCGACCGGCACCTCGCCCCATTTCTCGTCCGCCCGCGCCACCACGCCGCAAGACGCAACGGACGGGTGCTTGTAGAGCGCGTCCTCGACCTCGATCGAGGAAATGTTCTCGCCGCCCGAAATGATGATGTCCTTGGAGCGGTCCTTGAGCTGGATATATCCATCCGCATGCATGACGCCGAGATCGCCGGAGTGGAACCAGCCGCCGGCGAACGCCTCGTCGGTGGCCTTGCGGTTCCTGAGATAGCCTTTCATGACGATGTTGCCGCGAAACATGACCTCGCCGATGGTCTGGCCGTCGGCGGGCGTCTGCGTCATCGTTTCGGGATCCATCACCGTGAGGCCTTCGAGCGCGGCGTAGCGGACGCCTTGCCTGGCCTTCCTCGTGGCCCTCTGCCCCTTCTCCAGATGATCCCACTCATTGTGCCATTCGTTCACCACCGCCGGGCCGTAGGTCTCGGTCAGACCATAGAGATGCGTGACGGCGAAGCCGGCATCGGCCATGCCGGTGAGCACCGCTTCCGGCGGCGGCGCGGCGGCCGTGTTGAAGGTGACGGCTTGCGGGAACTGGCGCTTGTCCTCATCCCTGGCGTTGATCAGCACCGACATGACGATCGGCGCGCCGCACAGATGGGTGACGCCATGGTCGGCGATGGCGTCGTAGATCTGCTTCGGCCGAACCCAGCGCAGACAGATATGGGTGCCGGCCTGGACGGCCAAGGTCCACGGAAAGCACCAGCCATTGCAGTGGAACATCGGCAGTGTCCACAGATAGACCGCGTGCTTGGCCATGCCGGCATGGACGGTGTTGGCGTAGGCCATCAGGGCAGCACCCCGATGATGGTAGACGACGCCTTTCGGGTTGCCTGTCGTGCCCGAGGTGTAGTTGAGCGAAATGGCGTCCCACTCGTCGTCTGGCATCGACCAGGCGAAATTCTCCTCGCCCTCGGCGACGAAGGCCTCGTAGTCAAGCGTGCCGATGCGACCGCCCTTCGGATAGGGAGCGTCCGCGGCGTAGTCGGGATCGTCATAGTCGATGACCAGGGGCTTCACCTTGGCCAGGTCGAGCGCTTGCCGAACCACTTCGGAGAATTCGCGATCGACAATAAGCACCCTGGTCCCGGCATGGTCGAGCTGGAAAGCGATCACGGCGGCGTCGAGGCGAGTGTTGAGCGAATGCAGCACCGCCTTGGTCATTGGCACGCCGAAATGCGCCTCCAGCATCGGCGGCGTGTTCGACAGCATCACCGTCACCGTGTCGCCCTTGCCTATGCCGCGCCTGGAGAGCGCCGAGGCGAGCTGCAGCGAACGCCGCCAGAAATCGCGATACGTCACGCGCTGCCGGCCATGGATGATGGCGACATGATCGGGATAGGTCTTGGCTGCCCGCTCCAGATAAGTGAGCGGCGTCAGCGGCTGGTGGTTGGCAGCGTTCCTGTCGAGATCCTGTTCGTAAGGGTTGCCCATCCTGTCCTCCCCGTATGTCCCTTTGCCGACATGTTCTAACCACAGGCTCGGGCCGCGTCACCAGCAACGATGCCACGACAAAGCGCGTCTGGCGCAATGATGGTCTAGATTTGGCGCGCGTAAAGGCATTGCGTACCTCCGCGCGGTTTGACTTTTGTCGAGAGCCGTGACTAATGTCAGCCGAGGAGAAGGCATGGCAATCCGACCGGCAGAACAACTTATCCACAAGGCCGCCTGGCTCTATTATGCGCATGGCCTGCGCCAGGACCAGGTGGCGAGCCAGCTTAACATTTCCCGCGCCTCGGTTGCCATGTATCTGCGCAAGGCGCGAGAGACCGGCATCGTCAACATCTCGACCTCGACCCAGCTTTTCACCGACGACGTCATGGCGCGCAAGCTCGAGGATGCACTCGGTCTCGACGCGGTCTGGATCGCGCCGGAAAACGGCCATATCGCCGATCCCGCCACCGACATCGCGGTGCTGGCGGCGAGCGTCTTTCTCGAACTGGTGAAAAAAGGCGACCGCATCGGCGTCGCCTGGGGACGCACCGTCTACATGATCGCCGACATCATGTCCTACGCCGATCTCCAGGATGTCACCGTGGTGCAGCTCTGCGGCAATCTCGGCGCGCCCTATTCCTATCGTCCCGACCAATGCACGATGGAGATCGCCCGGCGGCTCAACGCCAAGGGCATCAATTTCTACGCGCCGCTCGTGCTGACCACCGAAGAGCTGGCGCGCGGCCTGCGGGCCGAGCCTGTAATCCGCGAACAGCTGTCGAGCATCCACGAATGCGATCTGGCGCTGTATTCGGTCGGCGCCGTCGATGCCGACAGCCATCTGGTCAAATGCGGCGCGCTGACATCAGACGAAATGGCCGACCTGCGCAAGGCGGGCGCGGCCGGCGTCATTGCCGGGCAGATCATCGATGCCGAGGGCAAGGTGCTCGACTGCGGCTACAACCGGCGGGTGATCTCGGCGGAGCTTTCCTCGCTGCGCGCCATTCAGAAGCGGCTGATGGTGGTGCAGGAGAACAGCAAGTTCGAACCCCTGCTCGCTGCGATCGCCGGCGGCCTTTGCACGCATCTGGTGGTCGGCGCCGATATGGCGCAGCGGCTTCTGGATCATGCCGGAGCGCCAGGCAAAAAGGTATCCTAGAGACCATTCCTGCCGCGCCCGTCATCAAGGCGTCGTGGCATTCCTGTTTCACCACTATGACAGCAACTGGACGAAGCTAATGAAGAACCTGTGGAATGACGGCGACGCGGAGAAGATGGTTGCCGACTATGCAAAGAAAGGCGTCGGACGCGATCTCGCGCTGCGCGTCTACACGACGCGCCTGCTGGGCGGCGAACCGCGACTGGTGCTGCATGGCGGCGGCAACACTTCCTGCAAGACCAAGGCGACCGACCTCGTCGGCGACGAATGGGACGTGCTGTGCGTCAAGGGCAGCGGCTGGGACATGGCCGTCATCGAGCCGCAGGGCTTGCCGGCGGTGAAGATGGGCGCGCTCATCAAGGCGCGCGCGCTGAACAAGCTCTCCGACGAGGACATGGTCGCGCTGCAGCGGGCGAACCTCATCGATCCGTCCTCGCCCAATCCTTCGGTCGAGACTTTGCTGCATGCCTTCCTGCCGCACAAATTCGTCGACCACACGCACTCGACCGCCATCCTGGCGATCGTCGACCAGGAGGACAGCAAGCCGCTGGTGAAGACGGTGTTCGGGGCCAAGATGGGTTACGTGCCCTACATCATGCCGGGCTTCGACCTCGCCAAGGCGGCGGCCGATGTTTTCGACGCCGACCCTGATGTGGAAGGACTGATCCTCGACAAGCACGGCATCTTCACCTTCGGCGACGACGCCAAGCAGGCCTACGACCGGATGATCCATTATGTGAATGTCGCCGAGGAGTATGTTGCCAGCCACGCCAAGCCGAGGGCGGCAAAGGCCGCGCTTCCGGCGAAGCTCGCGACGCCGGCTTCCATCGCTCCTATGTTGCGCGGCGCCGTGGCGGTGGCACGCGGCGAAGGCCGCTTCGACCGCATGATCAGCGATTTCCGCACCTCGGATGCGATCGTCGATTTCATCAATTCGGCCGAGATCGCCGACTACGCCGCGCGCGGCGTGTCGACGCCGGACCTGTCGATCCGCATCAAGACCGGGCCGATGGCGGTGCCGGCGCCAGATGCGGACAAGGCCGGCGACTACAAGGCCGTCATCAAGAGCCATGTCGACGCCTTCGCCAAGGAATACCGCGCCTATTTCGAGACCAATGACGCGCTCGACGACGTCAAACGCACCATGCTCGACCCGATGCCGCGGCTGACGCTGGTGCCGGGGCTCGGCATGTTCGGCCATGGCCGCACGCTGAAGGATGCCAGGATCGCTTCCGATGTCGGCGAAATGTGGATCGAGGCCGTGCGTGGCGCCGAGGCGGTCGGCCGTTTTCATCCGCTTTCCAAGGCCGACCTGTTCCCGCTCGAATACTGGTCGCTGGAACAGGCCAAACTCGCCTCCAACAAGCCGAAGCCGCTGACCGGCCAGGTCGTGCTGATCACTGGCGGAGCCGGTGCGATCGGCGCCGCGACAGCCAAGCTTTTCGCCGACAATGGCGCCCATGCGGTGGTCGTCGATCTCGATGGCGAAAAAGCCGCTGATGCGGCCAAGAAAGCGGGCAACAATTCGATCGGCGTCGCCGCCGATATCACCGATCCGGACCAAGTGCGTGCAGCCTTCGACAAGGCGGTCGCCGTGTATGGCGGCGTCGACATAGTGGTGTCCAATGCCGGTGCCGCTTGGGAAGGCCGGATCGGCGAACTTGACGACGCGCTGCTGCGCAAGAGCTTCGAGCTCAATTTCTTCGCCCACCAGTCGGTGGCGCAGAACGCGGTGCGCATCATGCTCGAACAGGGTACCGGCGGCGCTCTCCTGTTCAACACCTCCAAGCAGGCGGTCAATCCGGGTCCGAAATTCGGCGCCTACGGCGTGCCGAAGGCGGCGACGCTGTTCCTGTCCAGGCAATATGCACTGGATTACGGCGCGCATGGCATCCGTTCCAACGCCGTCAATGCCGACCGCATCCGCTCCGGGCTGTTGACCGACGCCATGATCGCCAGCCGATCGGGCGCACGCGGCGTGTCGGAAAAAGAGTACATGTCCGGCAATCTGCTCGGCCAGGAGGTGACGGCGCAGGACGTGGCGCAGGCTTTCCTGCACCACGCGCTGGCCGACCGCACAACCGCCGACGTAACGACGGTCGACGGCGGCAATATCGCGGCGGCGCTGCGGTAGCACGGTCACGCACAGCGCAGACGGCAGGCTTGCAAGAACACCCGTTTGTAGCTACATTGTGGCTCAACAGTAAGGAGTCGCAACATGGCTACGGATACGGTTGTCCGCGCTCGAATTGATGCCGCGACAAAGGACCAGGCTACCGAAGCCCTGGCGGCAATGGGACTGTCGGTCTCCGACGCCATTCGCCTGCTGCTGGTCCGCGTCGCCGCCGACAAGGAATTTCCCTTTCCGGTGAAGGTGCCGAACGCAACCACCCAAAAGGCCATGGCCGAATTGGAAAAAGGCAAAGGCAAGCGTTTCGCGTCAGCCGACGAATTGTTCAAGGATTTGGGCATCTGACATGCCGACGCCCGTTCACTCCGGGCAATTCCGCAGGGACGTTAAGCGCATGGAGAAGCGTGGCAAAGACCTCGCTAAATTGCGCGAGTTGTTGGGCCTGCTCATCGCCGGACTGCCGGCGCGTTATAAGGATCACCCCTCTAAAAGGCGACTGGAAAGACTATCGGGATGCGCATGTAGAACCGGATTGGCTCTTGATCTACCGCATTGCCGACGATGAGCTGCGGCTTGCCCGCACCGGCTCCTACTCCGATCTGTTCAACGAATGAAGACAGCAAAAAAGCCGCCTGCAGTTGCTGCAAGCGGCTGTTCCAAGTGTGAGCGAATTGCAATATCGATTGGCCTACTTCGCGTTCGGGTTCGGCATCCAGGCCGGCATCGCGACATCGGCGTGGGCGAACTGCGGCAGCTTGGCCGACAGGTCCTCCATATTCTTGATGTCCTTGTCGAGAAGGTCCTTCTGGGTGATCAGCGTCGGCGGCACGACGACGTTGTGGCCTGGGTCTTCGCCGGCCAGCAGCTGCGCCAGCGCACGCACCGAGACCTGGCCGACGACGGCCGGGTTCGTGGCCGCGGTTGCCGCCCAGGCGCTGTCGGGCTCGCGCATCGCCGCAATGTCGGAGGTCGAGATGTCGGCCGAATAGATCTTGATGTCCTTGTTCAGGCCCGCCTCGTCGACGGCGATCTTCACGCCCTTGGCGAACTCGTCATAGGGAGCAAACATCACCTTGATGTCCGGATGGGCGGTCAGCACCGAGCGCGCCTGGTTGGCGACCGAGTTGGCGATCGGGTTGTCCAGCGTGCCGAACATGGCGACTTCCTTGATGCCCGAGTATTTCTTCTTCACGTCGACCCATGTCTCATTGCGGCGGTCGAGCGGGGCGATGCCCGCGACATAGACATAGCCGGCCTTCCAGCTCTCGCCATTATCCTTGACCGCCTGCTCGAGCGCGAGGCGCGCAAGGTCGCGGTCTGACTGCTCGATCTGCGGGATCTTGGGGTTTTCGACGTTGACGTCGAAAGCGACCACCTTGATGCCGGCGTCGACCGCGCGCTGGGCGGCGTCCTTCATCGATTCCGTCAGGCCGTGCTGGATGATGATACCCTGCACGCCGAGCGCGATGGCCTGGTCGACCATGTCGGCCTGGAGGGCGGCGTCCTGGCGGCTGTCGAGCACGCGCAGGTCGACGCCAAGGGCCTTGGCCTGCGCCTCGACGCCGGACAGATAGGCCTGGAAGAAATCCCCGGTCGAGAGATAGCGCACCAAGGCGATCTTGACGCCTGGCTTGTCGAACGGCGCCGGGCGATCGGCAGCCAGGGCCGTCCCTTGCACCAGCAACGCCGCGCCGGCGAGCCCGAGTGCTGCCTTGCCCAAAAGTCTTCTTGTGATGTTCACGTCGTTTCCTCCACTTGTTGAAATGCAACCCAGCCGAAATCTATGTCCTGCCCCTGCCGGAAAGAGCGAAGGTGAAGACAAGGGCGACGACCAGAACGGCGCCCTTGATGAAATCCTGCGTGTAGTACGGCGCGTTCATCATCGTCAGGCCCTGCAGCAGGACACCGACGAAGACGGCGCCGACAGCCGTGCCGAACGCGTTCGGCTTGGCGGCGCCTAGCACCGCGTAGCCGATGAGCGCCGCGGCGACGGCGTCGAGCAGCAGATTATTACCCGAGGCGATGTCGCCGCGTCCAAGCCGGGCGGCGAGCAAAATACCGCCGATCGAGG
The DNA here is from genome assembly GCF_020165475.1 of Mesorhizobium sp. BR1-1-15. Taxonomy (NCBI): domain Bacteria; kingdom Pseudomonadati; phylum Pseudomonadota; class Alphaproteobacteria; order Hyphomicrobiales; family Phyllobacteriaceae; genus Mesorhizobium; species Mesorhizobium sp. BR1-1-15. The sequence continues at coordinate 464,015 of NZ_JAIUIF010000001.1, forward strand.
CAAAAACTCCTGAAATGATATAGGCCCAGATTTTGTATGCCTTGACAGGCGCGCCGGCGAGTTCGGCGGCGCGCTCATTGGAGCCGACTGCATACATCATGCGGCCGAAGCGGGTGTATTCGAGGAAGAACCAGATCAGCACCGCGAGCACCGCCAGGACGACGACCGAGACCGGAACGAGATTGGGAATGAAGAAGTCGAAGCGGTGGCGGCCGAGCGCCAGGAACGCCTCGCCGAACTTGCCGTTGGCGACCGAGCCATCGGGCATGGTCATGCCGGTGGCGATCGAGCGGCCTTCGGTCGGGATACGCTGCAGGCCGACCAGCAGGAACATCATGCCGAGCGTCGCCAGCAGGTCCGGCACGCGCATATAGACGATCAGCCAACCATTGATGAGCCCAACGATAACGCCGATCAGCAGGCAGACGATGACCGCGATGACAGCGTTCTGCTCCAGCACGACCATGACATAGGCCGCCGCCATCATGGCTGACGTGGCGACCGAGCCGATCGACAGGTCGAAACCCCCAACGACCAGCGTGGCGGTGACACCAAGCGCCAGCACGCCGGTGATGGCGACCGACTGGAAAATGAAGACCGCACTTTGCGGCGAAACGAAACCGTCGGCGGCGATCGCGAAATAAGCGACGAGCCCGAACAACAGGACGATGAAACCGTAGCGGATGGCGTGGTTGCGCTGCGTCATTCAGCGCCCCCGCGCGCCGCTGCCGTTTTTACCCAACTCGAACCCATGCTCTCCATTCCAATTGTCATCGTCAGCTCTTCAATTCCAGCCGGTCAAGCCGCGCGGTGCGGCAGCCCGCCGGCCACCTCGGCCAGCAGGCGATCGAGATCGATGTCCGCGTTGCGGTGTTCGCCGACGATGGTCTGCTCCGACATCACCAGGATACGGTCGGCCGTCTCCAGCGCCTCGTCGAGTTCGGTGACGAACAAAAGCGTCGCGCGGCCATTGGCGCTTGCCCTCAGCTTGGCGGCGATGTCGCGCCTCGCAGAGATGTCGACGCCCTGAAACGGCTCATCGAGAATGAACAGGCTTGCATCCTGCGCCATCCAGCGGGCGACCATCACCTTCTGCTGGTTGCCGCCGGACAATGCCGACATTTCGTCCTTCTCGGAGCAGCAGACGATGCCCAATTCCTGGATCTGCCGGCGCGCCGTGGCGCGTTCCAGGCGGCGCTTGAGCACGCCCAGGTTCGACATCCTTCTCAGAAACGGCAGGCTGACATTGCGCTCGATGTTGAAGCCGCCGACGATGCCGCTAGTGGCGCGATCCTTGGCGACGAGGAAGACGCCGGCGGCGATCGCATCGCCGGCCGAGCGCGGCGCGTAGGGTTTGCCGTTCATCGTCATGGTGCCGGCGAGCGGCCTGCGCACGCCGAACAGCGTCTCGGCAAGTGCTGTCTTGCCGACGCCGACCAGCCCGGTGACGGCAACGACCTCGCCGTCGCCAAGCGTCAGCGATATCGGCCTGGCGCCCTGGGCGATACGCAGGCCCTCGACGGTCAGCACCGCCCGGGCCGAATGCCTGACGACGATCTGGTCGAGGTGGATCTTGCGGCCGAGCATGGCATTGACCGCGCCTTCGTAGTCGAGCGGCTTCTTGTCGAAGACGCCGGACACGGCGCCGTCGCGCATCGAGACGATGCGGTCGGCAAGCCGCCTTATGTCGGACATGCGGTGCGAGATATAGAGGATCGCCACGCCTTGCGCGCGCAGCCTGTCGACCAGCGCAAAAAGCCGATCGGCTTCGGCGCTCGATAGCGATGAGGTCGGTTCGTCGAGGATCAGCACTTTCGGCTGATGTGCCAGCGCGCGGGCAATCGCCACCATCTGGCGATCGGCCAGCGAGAGATCGCTGACGCGCGCCTTCAAGTCGATCGCCAGGTCCATGCGGTCGGCAACCGCCTTGGCCTCGCGACGCACACGGACCGGGTTGAAGAGCACCGGGGCGCCACTGCCGCTCAGCCTGTCCAATGTCAGGTTGGTGGCCACGTCAAGGTCGGCGACGACCCCGTCATTGATGTTCTGGTGAACGGTGACGACGCCAGCGCGGATCGCTTCCGCCGGTCTTCCCGGCGCAAAGTCCTGGCCGGCCAGGGTCATGGTGCCGCCGTCGCGCTCGTAGACGCCGCTGACGATCTTGACGAGGGTGGATTTGCCGGCGCCGTTGGCACCCATCAGGACGGTCACTTCACCGGCATGGAGTTCGAGCGAGACGCCGCCAAGCACCTCGTTGCGGCCAAAGGATTTCCTCAGTCCCTCTACGCGGAACACGGCATTGCCGACCATGCGTTCCTCCCTGCCCGTGACGCTATGGGCTACATCGGCAATTGTCAACACGATTGACAATTGCCAGAGCGCTACCTAGCTTGGCCCCGCCGCCGTGGCTCCGCTATTATGGGGGAACGAGCAGGAGAGGTGAGGATGACCGGGAAGACGCCGTTCGAAGCACTGTCGGTGGAGACGCTCGCCACGCGGCTCGGCAGCAACGAGGCGCTCACCCAGCGCATCGGCGAGGACACCAGCCGCTGGAAGGTGCGCGAGGTCGGCGATGGCAATCTGAATCTCGTCTTCATCGTCGAGGGCGACAAGGGCGCGGCTGTCGTCAAGCAGGCCCTGCCCTATGTCCGGCTGGTCGGCGACAGCTGGCCGCTGCCGCTGAAGCGTTCCTTCTTCGAATATCACGCGCTGGCACGGCAGGAGGCGCGCGCGCCGGGCTCGGTGCCGGCCATCTACCATTTCGACGAGACCCAGGCGCTGATCATCATGGAGTATCTGTCGCCGCACATCATTTTGCGGCGGGCGCTGATCGAGGGCCAGCAATTGCCGAACATCGCCAGGGATATCGGGCTGTTCATGGCCCGCACCCTGTTCCGCGGCTCCGACTTCTCGATGGTGACCAAGGATCGCAAAGCGGATCTGGCGCTGTTCGCCGACAATGTCGAGCTGTGCGACATCACCGAGAACCTGGTGTTCTCCGACCCCTACTTCGACGCCAAGATGAACCGGCACACTTCGCCGCAACTCGACGCCCTGGTCGCCGAGTTGCGCGCCGACCGCGACCTCAAGGTGGAAGCGCAGCGCCTGAAGCATCTTTTCGCCGCCAATGCAGAGACATTGCTGCATGGCGACCTGCATTCCGGCTCGATCATGGTCACGGATACAGAGACCAGGATGATCGACCCTGAATTCGCCTTCTACGGGCCGATGGCGTTCGACGTCGGCATGTTGCTCGCCAATTTCTGGATGGCCTTCTTCTCGCAGCGGGGTCATGAGCAGAGCGCCAAGCGCGACGCCATGCGCGCTTATCTGCTCGATGTCACGGCGCAGACGTGGTCGGTGTTCCGCACCGAATTCTCGCATCTGTGGCGCACGGAGCGCAACGGCATGCTTTATCAAAAGAGCCTGTTCGAGGATCAGGGCGACAGGCTGGGCGCAGAACAGGCGCTCGACCATGTGCTGCACCAGATATGGGACGACCTCCTCGGCTTTGCCGGCATCGAGGTGCACCGGCGCATCCTCGGCCTCGCCCACAATGCCGATTTCGAAACCATTGCCGACGAAGACCTGCGCGCCACATGTGAAGCGAGGGCGCTGAAGTTCGGCCGCCACATCGCCGTCAACAGGCGTCATATTCACAGCATCGACGAGGTCAACAACCTGGCCGCGCTGATCGAACAGGAGAACCGCATTTGAACGTCGGCGAGCGCCACTATCGCACCATCTGGCTGAGCGACGATGGGCGCTCGGTGGAGATCATTGACCAGCGCTGGCTGCCGCATGACTTCCGTATCGTGAAGGTCGACACCGTTAATGGCATCGCCACCGCCATCCGCGACATGTGGGTGCGCGGCGCGCCGCTGATCGGTGTCACCGCTGCCTATGGCGTTGCCATGCAGATGGCGGACGATCCGGCGGATGCCGCGCTCGATGCCGTCTGGGAGACGCTCCACGAGACGCGTCCGACGGCGATCAATCTGCGCTGGGCGCTGGATGAGATGCGGCGGTTCCTGCGGCCGCTGCCGACGGAACAACGCGCCGCAGCCGCCTATCGTCGCGCCAGCGAGATCGCCAACGAGGATGTCGGGCTCAATCGCGCCATCGGCGAGAACGGTCTTGCCATCATCAAGGACATCGCGGCGCGCAAAAAGCCGGGCGAAACCGTCAACATCCTGACCCATTGCAACGCCGGCTGGCTGGCTACCGTCGACTACGGCACGGCCACCGCGCCGATCTACCTGGCAACGGAGGCCGGCATTCCGGTCCATGTCTATGTCGACGAGACGCGGCCGCGCAACCAGGGCGCCCAGTTGACGGCCTGGGAGATGGCCGGCCACGGCGTGCCGCATACGCTGATCGTCGACAATGCCGGCGGCCATCTGATGCAGCGCGGCGCAATCGACATGGTCATCGTCGGCACCGACCGCACGACGGCCGACGGCGACGTCTGCAACAAGATCGGCACCTATTTGAAGGCACTCGCCGCCGCAGACAACGACGTGCCGTTCTATGTCGCGCTGCCTTCGCCGACCATCGACTGGACGGTGGGCGACGGGCTTGCCGAAATCCCGATCGAGGAACGCTCGGGCGACGAGGTTTCGCTGGTGTGGGGCAAGACCGCGAGCGGCGAGATCGCCCAGGTGCGCGTCTCGCCGGAAGCGACGCCCGCGGCAAACCCCGCCTTCGACGTGACGCCGGCGCGGCTGGTCACCGGCCTGATTACCGAACGGGGCGTCGCCAAGGCCTCGCGCGCGAGCCTAAAGGAGATGTTCCCGGAGCGGGGATAGCCGGCTCTCGCAAAGGCCAGGAACCACCTTTCGCGTTCAGAAGGTGCTGCTCTTTGCGATCTCCAGCGAGTTGACGAAATCCAGTGAACGCCGCAGCGCGCTCCGAATGGTGGCCATATCCACCGGCGCGCTCCGCCGTTGGGGATCACGGCGCTGCGGGCGCCGCAGCCGCAATGGCAGTTCGATGCTGACCGGCAGCGTCGCGGGAAGCGTTGCCCAGTACGGTCCGTAGCCCATCGAGCCGTCGCCGATGGCGCAAAATGTCCATCCCTCCCCGGTGCTGACGACATCCTTCAGATGGGCATGCCCAACGGCATCGATGGCATCAGCGATATCTTGCGCCGGCTGCACCGTCTCGTTGCTGTAGGTAAAGACATTTCCGGCGTCGTGGTTCAGGCGCACGTGTCGCGATCCGATGTCCCGAATGAAGCTTGCCCCCATCCGGGCACTGCCGAGCAGATCGCCTTGGCCATGTCCGGGGTTTTCAAGCGCCAGGACGATGCCGACTTCCTCCAGCCTCGGCAGGAGGGCGTCAATCGTTTTGCGGATCGCCGCGCTGTTTCTCGCCGGGCCGGCATTGGTAATCAGGAAGGACGCGCCAAGACCGGCGGCAAAGCCGATGCGGCGGGACAAGGCGTCGACGGCATCGGCCCCCGACAGGTCGAGATGAGCCGACACGGCATTGATCCCCAGCCCGGCATGTTCCGCTGCCTGGCGCAACTTCGCGGCGTGCGCAGCCGCAAACATGCCTTCGTCGAAATCGACATAGCCGCGGATGAAGGCCGGCTCGACATGGAGGGCGCCGGCCGCCGCAATCTCCTCGAGGGCCAATTCCATGGGATAGCCATCGAAGAGCGCGGTCGATACCGAGGTCCGGCGCGGCGAAGGCAGGGCTCAGGCTCCCTTGCCGTAGACGATCAATTCCGAGGCTTCCTTGACCTTGGCAGGAGACAGCGCTTCGCGCCAATCGTCACGGACCACGACGCCCTTGGCGAACCGCATCAGGCGTAGCGCCGCATCGGACGGCACTTTCGGAGAGAAGCCGAACCACATGGCAATCTCGACGTTCAGATGGCCTATCAGGAAGTCCATCGCGGCCTTCCTGGGAATGCCATATTTGCGTTCGCACTCCTCGACAGCCTCGACCATGGTGTCGACGAAGGGCATGGCCACCATTTCGGACAGGCCCGGCTCCAGGATCGCCAATTGTTCGACCGTGACGCGATGGCTGTCGATGATCGGCGACCACATGGCCCTGCACACTTCCTCGCCAAGCGCATAGTGCTCTTCCGGACCTTGCATCAGGGCACAGACGATCGATTGCCTGGCGATGCCGCCATGGTAATCGCGACGCGCGGCCCATTCCGTCTCTTCGCCGAACAGTGGCGGATGGCAGGGATGGCCGACGAAATAGGTGAGATCCGGCCGATCCGCGGGCAAGTCGCCGGCATAGGGCGCTGCCGCATCCAGAATGAGGATCATGGTGCCCGCGGCAAGCATCGGCGAGATCTGCCGCGCCACCTGGCCGATGATATTGTCCGGCAGGGCCATTACCACCACCTTGGCGCCGGGAATGCCCTCGTCCATGGCGACGGCGCCGATATCGGCCTCTCCCAGCCGCTTGCGGCCGGCCTCGCCGATCTCCACGGCGCGGACATCGTAGCCCGCTTCGATCAACTTGCGTGTCACGCGGAAGCCCATCTTCCCTCCGGCTCCAAGCACCGCCACGGATGTCGTCATTTGCTTCTCTCCCATTTGCCTTGATGGCGCGCCGATGGCGCAGATTCAGCCGAACGCTTGCAGCGCGGCTTCGAGCTCCGGATGCGTGGCGGCGTAGTCGCGTGCGGGAACCCCTGCCGCCGCGGCTTCGAAAGCATCATGCAGGCTTCGAACGCCGGCGGCCGGCCCGCCTGGATGCGCCATGATCCCGCCGCCGCAGCAATAGATGAAATCGTCCGAGCCGAGCCTCGTATAGGTCTCGGCCGCCTGCACAGCGGTCTGTCCAGACGAAAACACCGGCATGACCGTATCGGGACGGCCAGCCCGCTCGAACATCGGGGTGAGACAGCCATGGGCCGACGCCATCACCGATTCGTCCGGCTCGCAGAACTTGTTGGACAGCCCGTTGACGTGCATGTGGTCGATGCCCGCCAGACGCCAGAATTTCTGATAGGCGAGATAGCTCATGCCGAGATCGGGAGAGCGGCTGAAGAGGCCCCAGCCGGCCCGATGGCCGTGCAGCGCAACGGCGGAGTGGCGACGCATCTCGATGACGGCGGACAGGCCGACGGAATTCAGGACCAGCATGGCGCAGGTCCCGCCACGGCGCTCGATCAGATCCAGCTGGCGACGCATGGCGTCGATGTCACCGGAAATGTTGGCCGCATACATGACCTTGCGCCCGGTCCTGTCGGCGTGCCCGTCTATCACCGCCATGACCGCTTCGTACCGGTGTTCGAACGGCGAATGCGGAGGGTCTCCCATCAATTCGTCGTCCTTGATGAAATCAAGACCCGCGGCAATCAGCGTGTCGGCCAGGGTCGCGGTCTCCTGCGGGGTAAGACCAACGCTCGGCTTGACGATGGTACCGATCAGCGGGCGTCCTTCGACGCCCGTCAGGCGACGCGTTCCCTCGACGGCGAAGGCCGGCCCTGGATAGGCATCCGCGAAGGCATCGGGAAAGGTAACGTCGAGGAGACGCATGGCCGAGAAATGATGCAGCTCGAACAGATTGCCGAGAACCGTCGACCAGACCGAAGCCAGCACCGTCCCCGTATTCTCGATGTTCCAGGAAAGGCCCACCTTGGCCCGGCGCGGCCTCACGGTCGCATTTTTTGGCGAGCGCGAGAACGGCAACGCCTCGCTGTCGACCTCGGCAACATCGCTGATGAATTCGACGCGGGCTCCGAACTTGCGCAGCAGCTCCGGCGTTTCTCCGGGTATGGCGCGGAAAGTCCCGCTTGATTGTTCGCCCGCCATCGCAGCCGCGGCAACCTCCAGCGGGTAGCGGGTTTCGATCAGATAGGTGGCGCGGAGGCGACCGGACAATGCAGGCTTCCCGACTGGAATGACGTTCACGGAGTGACCGTTAGCACCAAAAAGAAATCATGTCATCATATGAGTTTTCTCGGGCAAAAAAATTTCGGCGGCCGCTCAGCCGGCTCCGCCGCCGGCCAGTTTCGAATAGAGCTCGTTGGCGCGGCCAATGTGGTCGGCCATTGCCGCGCTCGCGCCTTCCGGATCGCCGCCGGCGATTGCCTTGTAGATCCGCTCATGCTCCTCGACCGTCAGCCGCTCGGCGCCTTTCATCGCCACCAGATCCCGCTTGAAACGGGACAGCCATTCGAGCATTCCCTTCGCCACCGCCGCTATCATCGAATTGCCGCTCATCTCCGCAATGACGGCGTGGAACTCCATGTCGGCAGCTACAAACCGGGCTTGGTCGCCCTTTGCCTCGCGCAAATGACGCAAGGTCTCCGCGAGGCGTTCCAAACTCTTGGCCGTAGCGCGCCGCGTGGCTATCCGAACCAGGCCGGTTTCCAGCAAGAGCCTGACTTCCTTGAGTTCTTCAAGCCCGCGAGAGTTCGTCGCCAGCATCATGACCATCGCCGCTGAGACCTGATCGACGATGACATCAGGCGTCGGATTGATGACGCGGGCACGTTCTCCGTGCGAGATCCTGATAAGTCCCATCTGCTGCAGCGACAGCATCGCTTCCCGGATCGAGGGCCGGCCGACGCCGATCATCGTCATCAGTTCCTTTTCCGACGGCAATTGAGAGCCGGGCGGGAATTCGGATGTCGAGATTGCCGCCATCAACCGGTCAAGCACCTCCACATACAGTTTCTTTTTCTGGACCGGCTCCATCCGTCCCTCCCTGGGTGTTCGCGGAACAATCGATCCCGAGTCGCGTCGGCAGACAAGGGTCCCGCCATCGATTGACATTACATATATGATGACCTAACGTCCGTCTACGGCCGGATTTGGACCGATCGCCAGTTGCCGGGGCAGGCCGGCTCCGTTTGGCCAAGGAAAGAACGAAGCCGACGGCTGAGCTCGTCTCGTCCTTAAATCAAAGGAGGTTTCGGCAATCGAGGTTCCGGTGCCCGCTTGCCTATTTGGTATGCTGGTATAACATGTAGCTGGTATGGCGTCTTTCGGAGGATGTCGTAACGGAATGGCAGAAGGCCGACGTATCGGCCGGTGTTTTTTGGGAGGAAAATATCATGAAGTTTTCAACCGTGGCGGCGCTTGCCGGCGCCGCGCTGGTCAGCGTCTCGGCTGTGCCGGCAATGGCGTCACCGGATGCGCCGGTGATCGCGCTCGCCAACGCCTATTACGGCAACACCTGGCGGCACCAGATGGTGGAGGCTTTCGAAGCCTCGGCCAAGGAAGCCAAGGCGGCCGGTCAGATTGCCGACTACGTCGTCATGAACGGCGACGGCTCGGTGGCGCAGCAGAACAGCCAGATCGCCGAGCTGATCCTCAAGAAGGTCGACGTGCTCGCCGTCGATGCCGCCTCGGAAACCGCGGTCAACGGGATCATCGAAAAAGCCTGCAAGGCCGGCATCATCGTCGTTTCGTTCGATTCGGTCGCCTCGGCGCCCTGCAACTACCAGCTCAACTTCGACTTCAAGGGCTACAAGGCAGCCCAGGCCGAGGCCGTCTTCAAGATGATCGGCGGCAAGGGCAACGTCATCCAGGTGCGCGGCGTCAAGGGTTCGGCGCCCGACAACGACATGTTCAACGCGCAACAGTCGGTGCTGGCCAAATATCCCGATATCAAGGTTGTCGCCACGGTCTACGGCCAGGCGACCGCGTCGGTCGCACAGGCGGCCATCGCCAACGTGCTGCCCTCGCTGCCGCATGTCGACGCCGTGCTCGCACAAGGCGGCAGCGACGATGTCGGCATCGCCCAGGCGTTCGTCCAGTATGGCGGCGACTATGCCGGCAAGATGCCGATCATCGAAGGCGGCGGCGGCACCGACTTCGTCAAATGGTGGGCCGAGGAGAACGCCAAGAACGGCTACCAGACGGTCTCGATGAACACCACGCCCGGCATTGGCGGCGCCGCGTTCTGGCTCGGCCTGTCGCTGCTCAAGGGCGCCAAGGCACCCAAGATGATGATCATGCCGGTAGCCACCGTCGATGCCGGCAACCTCAAGGAATATGCAAAGCTGCCGGGCGGCCAGATCATCAGCCCCAGCTATTCGCTCGACTGGGTCAAGCAGAACCTGCTGAGCAAGTAAGGTTGGCAATGCCAGGGACCGGGCGCCGCGGAACGGCCGCGCCCGGTCCCTGCCCGTGAAGAAACGGAGGACGAATGTCCCATCTCGCCGTAGCCGCCCCGGAAGGCGCAGCCGCCGCGGTGCTCGCCGATCCGGCCCGGCAGAGCGTTGTTTCGCTTTCCGGGATCACCAAGAGCTTCGGACCGACGCTGGCGAATGCAGAGATCGACCTCGCCGTCTCCGCCGGCGAGATCATCGGGCTGGTCGGCGGCAACGGCGCCGGCAAATCGACGCTGATGCGCATCCTGTGCGGGGCGATGTGGCCGACTCTGGGCTCGATTTCGTTTGCCGGCCAGAATATCGGCTTCGCCGGCTACGACACGGCGGAGGCACAGCGCCGCGGCATCCGCATGGTGCACCAGGAATTGTCGCTGTGCGCCAACCTCTCGGTGGCCGAAAACTTCTTCCTGGAAATTCCGGCGGATGCCGCCAACCGGCCGGGCTGGCGGGCACTCTACAGGGCGCGCGCCCGCTCGGCGCTGGACGCCGTCTTCCCCGTAAACGGCATCGATGTGAATGCCGAAGTCGGCCACCTCTCCATCGCCGAACGGCAAATGGTCGAGATTGCGCGCGCCGCCGCGACACCTGGCGTCAAGCTGATCGTTCTTGACGAGCCGACCTCCTCGCTCGATCTCGATCGCTCGAGACAGTTGCGGGCCTTCATCCGGGAGCGGGCCAAATCCGGCCTCGCCTTCATCTTCATCAGCCACAAGCTTCAGGAAATCATCGACATCGCCACCCAGGTGGTCGTGCTGCGCAATGGACGCACCGCCTGGCGCGGCGATGTGGCCGAGACGTCGATCGGCAGGCTGGTGCAGCTCATGGGGGGCGACGCCAACTCGATCCACCAGCATGGTACCGCCACCACCGGCAGCCGCGAAGCGCTGGTGCGATTGTCCGGGTTCCTGACGGCCGAACTCGGCCGCGACATCGAGATCGGCCGCGGTGAAATCATCGGATTGGCAGGCCTCGAAGGCAGCGGCCAGAAGGAGTTGCTGCACGCAATCTTCAAGCCCGATTCCGGAACGGATGCGGCCGTCGCCAGGAACGGTGAAGCCGGTTTCATCGCGGGCGACCGCCAGAAGGAAGGCGTGTTCCCCTTGTGGAGCGTGCTTGGGAACATCAGCATCGGCGCCCTGGCACGCCGCCCGGCGCTGGGCCTGGTCTCGGACCGCGCCAACCGCGCGGCAGCGGCGGATGCCGCCGGCCGGCTGCGGCTCGACGAAACCCGCTTCGGATCCAACATATTGGAGCTCAGCGGCGGCAACCAGCAGAAGGCGCTCGTCGCCCGGGCGCTCGTCGCCGACACGCCGATCGTCCTGCTCGACGACCCGACACGCGGCGTCGACATCGCCACCAAGCAGGACTTCTACCGCCTCTGCAACGACATTGCGCGAGGCGGGCGCACGCTCATCTGGCACACGACCGAAGATGCCGAACTCCTGGCCTGCGACCGCGTGCTGGTGTTTTCAGGCGGCTGCATCGTCAAGGAACTGGCCGGCGAGGCGATCACGGAATCAGCCGTCGTTGGAGCGTCCTTTGCCCAGCAGACGGACAAAGCCGCCAGTGCGGGACGCAGCGGCGCTGCCGGCGCCGGTCTTGCCCGCAGGCTGGTGAATGCTGCCCCCTTCATCGGCCTCGCCGCCGTGCTGGCGGTGATGATCTCGGCCAATCCGGCGGTCGCCTCCATTTTCGGGCTCGACCTCTTGCTGATGCCGGCGCTGTCGCTGGTACTGGTGACCGCGGCGCAGATGTTCATCGTCGGCGGCAGCGAGATCGACCTCGGCGTCGGCGCGTTCGCGGGGCTCGTCAGCGTGCTCAGCGCCACGCTGCTCTACGACCAGCCGTGGCTCGGCGCGCTGGCGCTGGCTGCGGCGATCGCCGCCTATGCCGGCCTCGGCGGCCTGATCCAGGCGCGCAAGATCCCGGCCATCGTCGTCACGCTGGGCGCGTCCTTCATCTGGGTCGGGATAGGCTATGCGCTGCAGCCGACGCCGGGCGGCGCCAGCCCCGAATGGCTGTCGGCAATGTTCAACTGGTCGCTCGGCTTCGTGCCAACCTCGATCATCCTCATCGCCGCGGTGGCAATCGTGGTGTTCGTGATCGACCGGCTGCCGCTCGGCGTGGTGCTGCGCGGTTTCGGCAACAATCCGACCGCGATGATCCGTTCCGGCTGGTCGCCGACGCGCTACGCGCTGGTGCGCTACCTCGTCGCCGGGCTGTTCGCCGCCGCCGCCGGCCTGTCGCTGACGGCGATCAATACGGCGAGCGACATCAATTCCGGCAATTCATTCACCCTGCTCAGCGTCGCCGCCGTGGTGATGGGCGGCTGTTCGCTGTTGGGCGGCGTCATCTCGCCGGTCGGCGCCGTCGCCGGCGCGGTCACGCTGGCGTTGATCGGCGCCCTGCTCGGCACGCTGAGCGTGAGCAGCGACTTCAATGCGGCGACGCAGGGATTGATCCTCATCGCCCTGCTGACCTTGCGCAGCCTGACCGCGGACCGCAGGAGCGAACAATGAACGCGCTTGCCGCCTTCAGCCCTTGGGCGCAGAAAAACCGCTGGATCTGGTCGGCGATCGGGGTGCTGCTGCTCTGGCTGGTGCTGTCCATCGTCACCAACCGCTTCAGCCTCTCCAGCCTGTCGGGCATCGTTCTGTCGGCCTCGTTCCTAACGGTCGTCGGCATCGGCCAGATGTTCGTCGTCACCACCGGGCGCGGCAATATCGACCTTTCCGTGGCCTCGGTGATCACGCTCAGCGCCTTCGTGGCGCTGCTGACCATCAAGGGCCAGGACGCCAACCTCGCCGTCGGCGTCGGCGCCGCGATCCTGCTCGGCCTTGCGGTCGGCGCTCTCAACGCGCTGCTCGTCGTCGGGCTGAACATACCGGCCATCATCGCCACGCTGGCGACGGGCTATGTGCTGGCAACCGCAACGCTGCTGTCGAACCGCGCGATATCGGGCTTCGCCGTCAGTCCGCTGTTGAAGACGCTGGCGACGGGCCGTGTCGCGGGCGTGCCGATCATGGCAGTCATCGCCATCCTGGGCGTCGCCGCAACGTCGTTCGTGCTACGCTATACCGTTTACGGACAACTGCTCTCGGCAGTCGGCCAGAACCGCGCGGCGGCGCGACTAGCAGCGATCCGCAACAACCGGGTCATCGCCTCGGCCTTCATCATCTCCTCGGTGCTGGCCTCGCTCAACGGGCTGCTGCTGGGCGCCTATATCGGCGGCGCCTTTCTTGAAATGGGCCAGCCCTATCTCCTGCAATCCATCGCCGCGGTGGTACTGGGCGGAACGCTGATCTTCGGCGGCTCCGCGACGGCGCTCGGCACATTGTTCGCCAGCATCCTTTTGATCCTCATCGTCACCACCATGCAGATCATCGGCCTGCCGCCCGGCGCGCAGGACATCGTCCAGGGCATCGTGGTCATTTTCGTTCTGGCGCTGGCCGGCCGGCAGGTGCTGTCGCGGCGCGCCGCCATCGACCCCGCCGCCCTCGAGAGCGCAGCCGGCGACGCCACGGCGAAACCTAAGGCGGGCGCTGCGGCAATCAGGCCGCAGTGACAATGATTTCTCTTGCCAAGATGGTAGAGTGATCATACCAGTATATAAGGTGACGATTGGCGAGACCATCGTTCAATATTTAGGAGCAAGGCTAGATGACGACGATCGCGCTGTTCGGTGCCGGCGGCAAAATGGGCTACCGCCTTTCGACCAATTTCCGCGGCTCGCCCTATACGATCCGCCATGTCGAGGTCAGCGAAGCCGGGCGCGAGCGGCTGAAGACCGGGCTGGGCTTCGATACGGTCAGTGCCGACGAGGCGCTGGAAGGCGCCGAGGTGGTGATCCTGGCGGTTCCGGACACCCATATCGGCAAGGTTGCGGCACGCATCGAAAGCAAGCTTGCGCCGGGCACGATGGTGATCGTTCTCGATGCCGCGGCGCCGTTTGCGGGCCATTTGCCTGATCGTCCCGACCTGACCTACTTCGTCACCCACCCCTGCCATCCGCCGATCTTCAACGACGAAACCGACATGGCGGCCAAGAAGGATTATTTCGGCGGCGTCAAGGCCAAGCAGCACATGGTCAGCGCACTGATGCAGGGACCGGAAGCGGACTACGCCAAGGGCGAGGCCATCGCCAAGATCATCTGGGCGCCGGTGATGCGCTCGCACCGCGTTTCCGTCGAGCAGATGGCGCTGCTCGAGCCCGGCCTTTCTGAGACCGTGTGCGCCTCGCTGCTGGTGGTGATGAAGGAAGCTGTCGACGAGGTCGTGGCGCGGGGCGTCGACCAGCAGGCGGCCCTCGATTTCCTGCTCGGCCACATGAATGTGCTCGGCGCCGTGATCTTCGGTGAAACCAAGGGCGTCTTCTCCGACGCCTGCAACAAGGCCATCGAATTCGGCAAGCCGGTGCTGATGCGCGACGACTGGAAGCGGGTCTTCGAACCGGAAGAGATCGCAGCCAGCATCCAGCGGATTACCTGAGGGCCGCCGCTTAGATACAGATCACCTGAATTAGTGGTTGACTCATTATACCAGTTAGCTTTAGCTGTTCCCGGACTCGGATCGGTCATGCTTCGTTGGAAGTTTGAAGTTGATGCGAGTGGAGGACGGCGGGAGCGGAGCGAGGAGCAGTTCGGATGACAGCCGGCGATCGGCTCTGAAATCCGGGCGGCGCGCTGCCGGCCCTGCCTGACGAATTCAATCGTAGATAGAGGCCTCGAAACGATCGAGGCATGGGTTTCAACGGGAGGACTTCATGAAACTGACACGCAGAATGACGCTTGCTGCCTTCGCAGGCGTGCTGGCACTCGGCACGGCGATGCCCGCCTACGCGGCGGATCTCATCGCCATCATCACCCCATCGCACGACAATCCGTTCTTCAAGGCGGAAGCCGTCGGCGCCGAAGCCAAGGCCAAGGAATTGGGCTACGAGGCGCTGGTGCTGGTCCATGACGACGACGCCAACAAGCAGTCCGAGCTGATCGACACCGCGATCGGCCGAGGCGCGAAGGCGATCATCCTCGATAATGCCGGTGCCGACGCCACCGTCGCCGCCGTGCAGAAGGCCAAGGACGCCGGCGTCCCCTCCTTCCTTATCGACCGCGAGATCAACGCCACCGGCGTCGCGGTGGCTCAGATCGTCTCCAACAACTACCAGGGCGCCCAGCTCGGCGCGCAGGAATTCGTCAAGCTGATGGGCGAGAAGGGTAATTTCGTGGAGCTGGTCGGCAAGGAATCCGACACCAATGCCGGCATCCGTTCCAAGGGCTATCACGACGTCATCGACGACTATCCGGACCTGAAGATGGTCGCGCAGCAGTCGGCCAATTGGAGCCAGACCGAGGCCTATTCCAAGATGGAATCGATCCTGCAGGCCAATCCTGACATCAAGGGCGTCATCTCCGGCAACGACACGATGGCGATGGGCGCCTATGCGGCGCTTGCCGCGGCCGGCCGCAAGGACGTCATCGTCGTCGGCTTCGACGGATCGAACGACGTGCGCGATTCCATCACCTCGGGCGGCATCAAGGCGACGGTGCTGCAGCCTGCCTACGCACAGGCGCAGATGGCGGTCGAACAGGCCAACGACTTCATCAAGAACAAGAAGTCGCCCGAGAAGGAAAAGCAGCTGATGGACTGCGTGCTCATCAATGGCGACAATGCCGCCAAGCTGGAAACCTTCGCGCTCAAGAACTGAGCCGGCGCAACGCGAACAGCGGGGGGCGAACCGAGGTTCGTCCCTCGCTCCTTTTCACCAGGATGCCCTTGACCGCCATGCAGAAAAAGCCGAGTTGGCCGATCCTTGCCCTGACCGCCGGCATCGCGCTCAGCGCCTGCAAGATCCTTCCGACGCCATCGGCGCAAGGCGACGGCAATGCCTCCGCCTTCAACTCCGACAAGATGGTCGAGGACATCTGGGCGGCGAAAGTCATTCCCTATCTGCAGCAGAAGGCTGGACCGTTCGCCGAGGTCCATGCGCTGGCGAAGACCGATCCGGCCGCGGCCGGCGCCAAATACGGCAATCCGAAGAAGCAGGCGAATTCGCCATGGACTTTCGCGGTCCGCGTCGAAGGCAAGATCGTCGCCGCCAATACGCAGTCGCGCGCGGCCACCATCGACGTCGACGTCGAGGGTGACGGCAAGGCGGACGCGCGCGTCCAGATCGGGCCGGCGATGCGCGGCACGGCACTGCGCGACAGCCTCGACTTCGTCCAGTTCAACGACTTCACCAACCAGATCGACTTCGCCCAGTTCGGTAAAGCTTTCAACGCCCATGCGGCCAAGACGGTGCTCTCCAAGCTGCCGCGCGAGGCGCTGGAAGGCCGCACCGCCGAGGTGCTCGGCGCCTATACGATCGAAGGCGGCCAGGACCTGCCGCTGGTGACGCCGGCGGAGGCCGAGATCGGGCCGAAGCCATGAGCCAGGCCAATGGCCATGACGTCATCCTCAAGCTGGAGGATGTCTCGAAAGTCTATGCCGGCACGGTCGCGGTCAAGCAGGCGAATTTCGAAGTGCGCAAGGGCGCGGTCAACGTGCTGGTCGGGGAAAACGGCGCCGGCAAGTCGACGCTGATGAAGATCATCGCCGGCGTCGAGCAGCCGACCGTAGGGCGCATCCTGCTCGAAGGCGAAGAGGTCTCTTTCTCGTCGTCGGGAGATGCGGTCGACCGCGGCATCGGCATGGTGTTCCAGGAGCTGAACCTGTTCGGCAACCTTTCGGTCGCCGAGAATATCTTCGCCACGCGCGAGATCACCAACCGCTTCCGCAAGATCGACCGCAAGGAACAGGAGCGCCGGGCCGGTGAATTCCTGGAGCGGTTGGAAGCCGGCATCCGGCCCGACATGCTGGTCGAGGATCTGCGCATCGGCCAGCAGCAACTGGTCGAGATCGCCAAGGCGGTTTCGCTCGACGCCAAGATCCTCATCATGGACGAGCCGACCTCGGCGCTGAGCGCCGCCGAAGTCGACATCCTGTTCAAGGTGATCGCCGACCTCAAGGCGCGCGGCGTCGCCATCGTCTACATCTCGCACCGGCTGGAGGAACTGATCCGCATCGGCGACTACATCACCGTGCTGCGCGACGGCCGCATCACCGGCCAGGAGGAGATGAAAAACGTCGATACGCAGTGGATCGTGCGGCAGATGATCGGCTCGGACGCCAAGGACTTCGCCAAGGCCGACGGCCATGTGCCGGGCGCGGAAATCTTCCGCGCCGAGGAGATCTGCCTGCCACGCGTCACCGGCGGGCTGGCGGTCGACCACGTCTCGCTGTCGCTGCGCGCCGGCGAGATTCTCGGCATATACGGGCTGATGGGTGCGGGGCGCAGCGAGCTGTTCGACTGCATCATGGGCCGTCACGGCCATGCCAGCGGCAGGATCTTCATCGCCGGAAAGCAGGTGAAGGAGCGCGACACGACGCGCCGCATCCAGCGAGGGCTGGCCTTGATCCCAGAGGACCGCCAGCGCGAGGGCCTGGTGTCGATCCTGTCGGTCGCCAGCAACCTGACGATGGCGAGCCTGTCGCGCTTCGTGCGCCTGTTTCACATCCGCGGCGGTGCCGAGCGGCAGGCTGTGATGCAGATGGTGCGGGAACTCGCAATCAAGGTCGCCGACCCGGCGCAGGAGGTCTCGTCGCTGTCGGGCGGCAACCAACAGAAGGTGGTGATCGGCAAGGCGCTGCTCACCGGACCGAAAGTGCTTCTGATGGACGAGCCCAGCCGCGGCATCGATGTCGGCGCCAAGGCCGATGTCTTCCGCACCATGCGCAAGCTTTCGCGCGACGGGCTGGGCATCCTGTTCGCCACCTCGGACCTCGACGAGGTGATGGCGCTGTCCGACCGCATCGCGGTGATGAGCAATGGCAGATTGACCGGCATGTTCGACCGCGCCGAAGCGACGGAGGCGGCGATCGTCGCCGCGTCGGCGCTGGGCCACGGACCGGCCGCACATGGGGAGCAACGCTGATGACTGACATTCCGGCCAAGGCTGCCGCTTCCTCCGCCTCCAGCGGCTCGGCGCTGCTGACGCTGATGAAGCTCAGAACCTTCATTGCGCTGATCGCCGTGCTGGTGTTCTTCTCGATCGCGGCGCCGAACTTCCTGTCGGCCGCCAATCTGATCCTGATGGCCAAGCACGTGGCGCTCAATGCCTTTCTCGCCATGGGCATGACCTTCGTCATCATCACCGGCGGCATCGACCTTTCGGTTGGCTCGATCGTCGGCCTGTGCGGCATGGTGGCCGGCTACCTCGTGCTCAACGGCATCGACCTGCAGATCGGCTACACCATCTATTTCAATGTCGTCGAGATCGCCTTGATCACGCTCGCGGTCGGCATGCTGATCGGCGCCGTCAACGGGCTGCTGATCACCAGGCTCAACGTCGCGCCCTTCATCGCCACGCTCGGCGTGCTCTATGTGGCGCGCGGCTTCGCGCTGCTTTCCTCCGACGGCCGCACTTTCCCCAATCTCGTCGGCAAGCCGGAACTCGGCACCACCGGCTTCGGCTTCCTGGGTGCCGGCCGGCTGCTCGGCCTGCCGGTCTCGATCTGGATCCTGATCGTGGTGGCGCTGGGGGCGGCCTATCTCGCCCGCTACACGCCGCTTGGCCGCCACATCTTCGCCGTCGGCGGCAATGAGCGCGCCGCGCGCATCTCGGGCGTGCGCGTCAACATGGTCAAGATGTTCGTCTACATGTTCTCCGGCTTCTGCGCGGCAATCGTCGGGCTGATCATCTCGTCGGAGCTGATGGCCTCGCATCCGGCGACGGGCGAGAGCTTTGAGCTCAACGCCATCGCCGCGGCGGTGCTTGGCGGCACTTCGATGTCGGGCGGCCGCGGCACGATCGGCGGCACCATCGTCGGCGCCTTCGTCATCGGCATCCTTTCGGACGGGCTGGTGATGATGGGCGTGAGCTCGTTCTGGCAGATGGTGATCAAGGGCCTCGTCATCATCGTCGCCGTCGTCGTCGACCAGGCGCAGCGCCGGCTGCAGCAGCGCGTTACCCTGATGCAGATGGCAAAGGCGGGCTGAGCATGGCGGAGTTGCGTGGAGCGCTGATCGGTTGCGGCTTCTTCGCCGTCAACCAGATGCATGCCTGGCGCGACATAGAGGGCGCCTCGATCGTCGCCATCTGCGACCGCGATCCGGAGCGGTTGCGGATCGTCGGCGACCAGTTCGGCGTGGCGCGGCGCTACAACGATGCGGCGGAACTTTTCACCGCCGAGACGCTCGACTTCGTCGACATCGCCACCACTGTCGGCAGCCATCGACCGCTGGTCGAGATGGCGGCCGCGCATGGTGTTCCCGTCATCTGCCAGAAGCCGTTCGCGCCGACGCTTGGCGATGCCAAGGCGATGGTCGCGGCCTGTGCCAAGGCCGACGTGCCGCTTATGGTGCATGAGAACTTCCGCTGGCAGTCGCCGATCCAGGCGGTGCGCGCCCTGCTCGACAAGGGCGAGATCGGCACGCCGTTCTTCGGCCGCATCTCCTTCCGCTCCGGCTATGACGTGTTTTCCGGCCAGCCCTATCTGGCGACCGGAAAACGCTTCATCATCGAGGACCTCGGCATCCACATCCTCGACATCGCCCGCTTCCTGCTCGGCGACGTCACGAGCCTGACCGCGCGGACCACACGCATCAACCCCGCCATCGCCGGCGAGGATGTGGCGACGATGCTCATGGATCATGCCGGCGGCGCCACGTCGGTTGTCGATTGCAGCTATGCGACGAAGCTTGCCACCGAGCCGTTCCCGGAAACACTTATCGAACTCGACGGCGTCGACGGCACGATCCGGCTGGCGCAGGGCTACCGGCTGACCGTCACCGGCAAGAGCGGAACCAGAGTGAGCGATGTCTCGCCGCCGCTCCTGCCCTGGGCCTCGCGGCCATGGCACAACATCCAGGAAAGCGTGCTGGCCATCCAGCGGCACTGGGTCGACTGCCTTGTCGGCGGCAAGGAGCCGGCGACCTCGGGCGCCGACAATCTGAAGACATTCGCCCTGGTCGAGGCCGCCTATGCGGGTGCTGCGAGCCGCGAACTGGTGCAGATCGAAGCCTTGCTGCAATGACGGCCGACGTGTTCGATCTTTACGGCACACGGGCGGCCGAAGCGGCACCGATCCTGCTGCAGGCGGGCGCGCTGAGTGCCGAGCTGGTCAATGGCAAACTGCGCACAATCCGGCATGCCGGCACCGAAGTGCTGCGCGCCATCGCCTATATCGTACGCGACCGCGACTGGGGCACTTATGAGCCGGAGCTCACGGACCTGACCATCGACCAGAAGGTCGACCGTTTCTCGGTAAGCTATGAGGCGAATTGCACCGGCCCGGGCGGCAGCAGCCTGCGCTTCCACGCGACGATCGAAGGCTCCGCCGACGGCAGGCTGGTCTTCGATGTGGCCGCACTGCCGGAGAGCGATTTCGAGACCAACCGCTGCGGCTTCTGCATCCTGCATCCGATCGCCGGCCTCGCCGGCAGCCCGGTGACGGTGGAGCACACCGATGGCAGGGTGGTGGACACGGAACTGCCTGATCTGATCGACCCATGGCAGCCCTTCAAGGACCTGCGTGCCATCACCCATGCAGTGCGTCCCGGCGTCAGCGCCGAATGCAGGATGGAAGGCGATACTTTCGAAATGGAGGACCAGCGCAACTGGTCGGACGCCTCCTACAAGACCTATGTGCGGCCGCTGGCCTTGCCGTGGCCCTATGTGCTGCCGGCCGGCGAACCGCTGCGCCAGACGGTGAGCCTGCGCCTCACCGGCAGCGCCGGGATGCCCGCCGCGACCGCGAGTGCCGAACCGGTCCGCATCGAACTCGGCGAGACCGGGCCGAGGCTGCCCGATGTCGGCGTAATCGTCTATCCCGAGGACGTCGAGGCAACGCTGGCCGAACTGCCGATGCTCGCAAGGCTCGGTCCGCAGCAACTCCTGTTCCACTTCGATCCGACGCGCGGCCACGGCCTGGACGCGCTGCGCGCCCATGCCCGGCTCGCCGCGGCGCATCCCGCCTCGACCACGCTCGAATGCGTGGTGGCCTGCACGGGCGACCTCGATGCCGAATTCTCCGATGTCGCCGATATGGTGCGCCGGGTCGGCCTGCGGCTCGATGCGGTTGCCGTCTCGCCTTCGGTCGACCGCCAGTCGACGCCGCCGGGCAGCGCCTGGCCGGCATGCCCGCCGCTGGAAGAAATCTATGCCGCGGCGCGGCGCGCCTTTCCCGGGATCCGCCTCGGCGGCGGCATGTTCAGCTATTTCACCGAGCTCAACCGTAAGCGCGTGCCCGCCGACCAACTCGATTTCGTCACGCACTGCACCTGTCCGATCGTTCACGCCGCCGACGATCTCAGCGTCATGCAATCGCTGGAGGCGCTGCCCTTCATCACCCGGTCGACCCGGGCGATCTTCGGCGACAAGCCTTACCGGATCGGACCGTCGACCATTGCCATGCGACAGAACCCCTATGGCGGCGCGACCAAGGACAATTTTGCCGGCCAACGCATTGCCATGGCGAACCGTGATCCCCGCCATGCCGCGCAGTTTGCCGCCGCCTGGACCATTGGCTATGCCGCGCGCGTCGCGCCGGCCGGGCTGGAGATGCTGACACTGTCCAGCATCACCGGACCATTCGGCGTGCTGGCCGCATCCGGCGAACCTGTCGCCGAGGGATCGCCGCGGCCGATTTTCCGGGCCGTCCAAGGGCTTTGCGAACTGGCTGGGCTCGCGCATGTTGCCGCGAAAACAAGCGACGAGACGCGTGTTGCGGCGCTGGCCGGTCGCGCCGCCTCGGGCGACATTGTCGTCTGGCTGGCGAACCTGACGGCGAACGACGTCCCGGTTGATGTTTCGGCACTGGGTCAGGGCCATCTTACGATGTCGCCCTACGCCATTGTCCGGGTTGGCTAGAGCTACTTATCGGAATTCATCACATAGAGCGCACGCGAGCGTTCGAGATGCTTGATCATCGCCTTTTCGGCGCCGTCGGCATCACGGTGCTCAATGCGGTCGATGATCTCCTCATGCTCGGTAAGCGTGTATTGTTCCTTGCCGGTCCAGATCAGCATCTCGGTGTGGTATTCCTTCAGCCAGCCGAGCGTGGCTTCGCTGACTGCGACATAGATCGGATTGCCCGATATCGCCGATATCTGGGTGTGGAACTTCATGTCGGCGGAGATGAAGGCTTCGGAATCACCGCGCGCGGCGCGCTGCTCGGCCACCGTTGCCCTGAGCCGCTGCACATCCTCGGCGGTCGCCTTTTCCGCGGCTTCCCTGACCATGCCGCGCTCGAAGAAGATGCGCGCCGTCTTCAGGTGCTCCAGCGTGTCCCTCGATGAAGACAGGATGATCTTGGCCGCGCCGTCGACCTGCTTGATGATCGATTTGGCGGTTAGTTGCAGCACCTTGGCGCGCTCGCCATGCGAGATGGCGACCAGTCCCATATTGCTCAGCGCCTGCATGGCCTCGCGGATCGCCGGCCGGCCGACCTCGAAGCGCTCCATCAACTCGCGTTCGGACGGCATGTCGTCGCCCGGCTGCAGCTCGCCGCTGGTGATCAGCCGCTTCAGCCTTGCAAAGACTTCGTCGGAAAGTTTGCGCCGGACGATCGGCTCCGAACGGTTCATCGTGACGAATCACTCCCTGGCCCGGTTCCTGTTTAGCATTCCAGGCAGGATTACCGGAATGCCTGCGCCTGGAGCGGTCCCGCGATTTCATGCAATCGCCAAGCCGCGCCAGCTGTTTGTTCCAGGCATTCCGAACGAAAAACGCCGCTCATTTCCCGGAATTGCCGAAGCCGGCCCTCTTGCCGAAGTCGGGATATTGCTTGCAATACTTAGGTACTCATTATACCAGATTTCCTGCGCGACAAAACTTTTTTCGAACCCTTTTCGAGCGGCCGACAGACCATGATCACGCTTACCTATCGCATCGAAACCTCTGGCAGCATCGAAGCGCTGGCGGCCAAGATCGCGAGCGACCAGTCGACCGGCACCTTCGTCCCACTGCCCGGCGAGACCGAGGAATTAAAGGCGCGTGTGGCGGCTCGTGTGCTGGCGATCAGGCCCCTGCCCGATGCCGAGCAGCCGTCGCTTCCCGGATCCGGGAACGGCCCCTTCCGGCGCGCCGATGTCGATATCGGCTTCCCGTTCGACGCCATCGGCACCGACCTGTCGGCGCTGATGACGATCGCCATCAGCGGCACCTATTCGATCAGGGGCCTGTCCGGTATCCGGGTCATCGACATGAAGCTGCCGGAACAATACCGGGGCGCCCATCCCGGCCCGCAATTCGGCGTTGCCGGCAGCCGCAGGCTGACCGGGGTCGAGGGCCGTCCCATCATCGGCACCATCGTCAAGCCGGCGCTTGGCCTCAGGCCGCACGAGACAGCCGCGATGGTGGGCGAACTGATCGAAGCCGGCGTCGATTTCATCAAGGACGACGAGAAGCTGATGAGCCCGGCCTATTCGCCGCTCGCTGAGCGGGTGAAGGCGATCATGCCGCTGATCCGCGACCACGAGCAAAAGACCGGCAAGAAAGTGATGTACGCCTTCGGCATCTCGCATGCCGATCCCGACGAGATGATGCGCAACCACGATCTGGTGCTGGAAGCCGGCGGCAATTGCGCGGTCGTCAACATCAACTCCATCGGATTCGGCGGCATGGCTTTCCTCAGGAAGCGCTCCGGGCTGGCGCTGCATGCGCACCGCAATGGCTGGGACATTCTCACCCGCCATCCCGGCCTCGGCATGGATTTCAAGGTATGGCAGCAATTCTGGCGGCTGCTCGGCGTCGACCAGTTCCAGATCAACGGTATCGGCTCGAAATACTGGGAGCCGGACGATTCTTTCATCCGCTCTTTCGAAGCGGTGACCACGCCGCTGTTTTCATCATACGATTGCGCGCTGCCCGTGGCCTGCTCCGGCCAATGGGGCGGCCAGGCGCCCGAGACCTATGAGCGCACCGGCCGCACGGTCGATCTCCTCTATCTCTGCGGCGGCGGCATCGTCAGCCATCCGGACGGGCCCGGCGCCGGCGTGCGCGCGGTGCTGCAAGCGTGGCAGGCCGCAGTCAAGGGCATTGCTCTCGACGAGTTCGCGCGCGACCATGCCGAGCTGGCACGCTCGATCGAGAAATTCAGCGACGGCAAGGCGGCCTGAGCGAAGCCATGCAGAACCTGCTCCTGAGCTATTATGGCGACGACCTCACCGGCTCGACGGATGTCATGGAGGCGCTCGAGCTCGGCGGCGTGCCGACGGTGCTGTTCATGCGTCGGCCCGACGAGCGCCTGCTGGCGCGATTTGCCGATTGCCGGGCCGTTGGACTGGCCGGCACCAGCCGAAGCGAAACGCCGCAATGGATGGAGCAGAATCTGGCGCCCGCCTTCGAATGGCTGAAGAGCCTCGAAGCGGCGATCTGCCATTACAAGATCTGTTCGACCTTCGATTCCAGCCCGACGGTCGGCAATATCGGCCGCGCCATCGAGATCGGCCGGCGCATCTTCGGCCAGAGTAGCGTGCCGATGGTCGTCGGCGCGCCGCAGCTCAAGCGCTACACGGCCTTCGGCAATCTTTTCGCGGCGTTCCGCGGCGAGTATTTCCGCATCGACAGGCATCCGGTGATGAGCAGGCATCCGGTGACGCCGATGAACGAAGCAGACCTGCTCGTGCATCTCTCGCGCCAGACCAGTCTCAGCTCCGGCCTTGTCGACCTGGCTGCATTGCAGACCGACGATCTCGCGCAAACGGTCGACCAGGCCGTGCAAAACAGGGCGATCATCCTGTTTGATGTCGAAAGCCGCCAGACACAGAGACGCGTCGGCGAACAGATCTGGCGCATCCATGACCAAGGCCATGGCTTCGTCGTCGGATCCTCGGGCGTCGAATATGCCTTGCTTGCCGAATGGGCCGGCAAAGGCATTGCCTCCGGGCAGGCGTCGTTCGCGCCGCCGGGACCGGTAGACCGCCTCGCGGTGGTCTCGGGCAGCGTGTCGCCGACCACCGAAAAGCAGATCCGCCACGCCCTTGCCCACGGTTTCGACGGCGTCGAGATGGATGCCATGCAACTGGTCACGGAGGGCGCCAAGGAGGCAATCGAGCGCGCCGTCGCGAGCGGATTGGCAAGCCTGGCTGCGGGGCGCAGCGTCATCCTCTACACCGCGCTTGGCCCACAGGCCGACCGTGGCGCCGAGATCGACCGGATCGAAGGTGCGCGAAACACGCTCGGGCGAGCGCTGGGAACAATCCTGCGCCGGTTAATCGTGGAACAGAAACTCAAGCGCGCGGTGATCGCCGGCGGCGACACCTCCAGTCACGCGCTCGGACAATTGGCCATCGACGCGCTGACCGTGCGCATGCCGTTGCCGCAATCGCCGGGATCACCGCTCTGTGTCGCCCATGGCGGCGGCGCAATCGATGGACTCGAAATCGCGCTCAAGGGCGGCCAGGTCGGCACCGACGCCTATTTCGAGACGATCCGGCTGGGAAGCTAGACGTTTGTTTTTGCGCAATTCCGGACGGAAAACCGTACACACTTTTCCTGGAATTGCTCTAAGCCGTTGCCATGATGACGTGGGCCTGAATTTTGGCGGCCACCGCGCCGCTGCCATGTCTGTCTGCAATCGCGGATGCGGCGTAGTCGGTCGCGGCTTGCAGCTTCCCTGCCTCCCGGGCCTCGATTTCGGTGCGAAGCACAGTTCCCTGGCAATAAGCGACGGCGGGAAGGCGCGGCGAGGATGCACGGCTTTGTTCGGCTCTCGTCTCGATCATCACAGGAGAAAAGCCAGCCTCCTCCAGCTCGCGACGGATCACTGCCTTGTCGTGGTAGCCATGCGGCGTGCGTGCCAGAAAGCGCGGCGGATCGTCGGGGAAGATCCTTGCGAGAGCATTCGTCACATCATCGGCAAAGACGTTCTCCTCGATGCGATCCCATACGCTGAACAGGAAATGTCCGCCCGGCCTCAGGACACGCCTGGCTTCGCGGTAGGCAGATGGCCGGTCGGGAAAGAACATCGCACCGAACTGACAGCAGACGAGGTCGAAGGCCGCATCTTCAAACGGCAGCGCCAAGGCGTCCGCCCGACGCCATGTGATGCGACCGTCGGGAGGTTGTCGCGAAGCGGCGTAGTCGAGCATCGGCTGGTTGAGGTCGGTTACGGTATAGCTTGCGCCGGGAGACAATTTCGGCGCCAATGCTCGGGTAACGACCCCGGTGCCGGCGGCCGTCTCCAAAACCGCGGCGGGCGACAGGGACGCTGCTCGCGCTACAAGATCCGCAGCGAACGGCTCGAAAATCAACGGCACCATATAGCGGTCGTAGTTTTCCGGTATGGAGCCAGCGAATACCTTGTCCGTTTCCAGCGTTGCCATCACCCGCCCTCTGCCTAGAGGCTCGGGAGATTAGCATATCATTGCTTGTTTTGCGCCGTTTTCGGCGGAGACGACCAGTCCAGCTCCAAATCAAAGAGATAGAGCATGACGTCGTCCGAAAACCGCTTCGCTATCGGCATCAGGCCTTAGTACAGGGGCTCGGCCATGTGCCTGGGCGCCGGCCACTGCGTCGTGACGCCGGGCTGCACCGGCCGCTCGAGATAGGTCGACAGCACCACGTAGCTGCGCGTCGAGGTGACGCCGGGTGTCTCGTAGAGGCGCGACAGCAGGCCTTCGAGCGCCCGCGTGTCCTCCGTGCGGACCTTCAGCAGCATGCAGGTGTCGCCCGCAACCGTGTGGATCTCCTCGACCTCCGGATATTGCGAAACCGCCATCAGCTCCGGCGTCTTGCCCCAGCCCTTGGTGTCGATATGCACGAATGCCAGCAGCGGCTTCTTGACCGCCTTGGGGTCGATGATGGCAGCCGTGCCGCGAATGGCGCCGCTGCGCCGAAGGCGCTTGACGCGCTCATGCGCGGCGGGCGGCGAGAGGCCGACACGATCGCCAAGCTCAGCATAGCTGACCGTGGCGTCGTCGACGAGAACGCCTAATATCTTTCTGTCGATCGCGTCGAGATCGCGGGGCGCCGGCCTGTTCTGCGGAATGCCATTTGTTTCTTCGTCCATAGTGGAAATTCCCGATTGTAGCCGAATAAAATACGGCCATTATGAATATATGTCGAACAGCGATCAAGCAGCAACCCTGGGTGCGAATGCCCGGCCGCCCATCCCGGCGCTGGCCTATCTCTTGACCGGATGCATCGCCGTCATCGGCTCGAACTCCCTGGTGCTGGGTCCAATTGCTCCCGCCGTGGCCGTGTCGTTCGCGACCAGCGTGCCTGTCGTTATGATGGCGGCCGCCGCCTTCGGCCTCGGCACCTCGGCGAGCGCCCTGTTCCTGGCACGCTACATCGACCGGGTCGGCGCGCGCCGGATGCTTCAGGCGGCCTTGCTGTTGCTGACGTTGGCGCTTGTCGCAAGCGCGGTGGCGCCGACGGTGATGGCGCTGGTCGCTGCGCAGCTTCTCACCGGCATCGCCGCCGGCGTCGCCATGCCGGCAATCTATGCCAGTTCCGCGGCGATTGCCCCACCTGGACGGGAAAGCGGAACGATCGGCGTTGTGCTGACCGGATGGACGCTCAGCATGGTGGCCGGCGTTTCGCTGTCGGCGGTGCTTGCCGATCTCGTGCACTGGCGGGCCGTCTTCGCCGCCGTGGCGCTGCTGGCGGCGCTGGCGCTTGGCAGCCTTACCGCATCGTCACTCCCGGATGTCAGAAAGGCCGGCCCGGCTCCAGCGCCGCTCGAGGCGCTCGGCATTCCCGGCATCGTGCCGCTTCTGATCGCCTGCGGCGCTTTCATGACCGCCTTCTACGGTGTCTATGGCTATCTTGGCGACCATCTGCACAGCGGGCTGGGCCAGCCGGTCAGCGCCAACGGCCTGGCCGCACTCGCCTATGGCGCCGGGTTCGGCACGGCGGCGCTCTTCGACGGCATCATCGATCGTCTGGGGGCTCGCCGCGTCATGCCCTTCGCTTACCTGCTCGTCGCCATCGTCTATGTCGCGATCGCCGCAACAAGCAACAGCTATGGCATGACGCTCGCCATGGTGGCGGCCTGGGGTCTCGCCAATCATTTCGGATTGAACGTGCTGGTGATGCGCCTGTCGGCGCTCGATCCGTCACGGCGCGGCACGATCATGGGCCTGAACAGCGCGGTGACATATCTGGCGGTCTTTGTCGGCACCACCGGCTTCGGGCCGCTATATTCGGATTTCGGCTTTGCCGCATCGGCAATGGTGGCGGCGTTGCTGATGCTGGTCGCGGCTTCGGCCGCCGCCTGGCGCACGCGCCAGCCACACAGGACGTGATGGGCCACCAGCCCGCGCGCGGTTGACAGCGGCGCCCCTGCCCTTCCATACAAAGCCGTTAATGTTCTCAGGGCGGGGTGAAAGTCCCCACCGGCGGTAAGGACTCCTGATTGCGCATGATTTCTTTCCGAAAACCGGTCCGGTTTTCGGGGTCATGCGCGGGACCCAAGCCCGCGAGCGCTTTCCGGCAAAACCGGAAGGGTCAGCAGATCCGGTGTGATTCCGGAGCCGACGGTTACAGTCCGGATGGAAGAGAACGAAACGGAAGACGGACCGCCCCGGCGGCCGGTTTTCGTATCGTGCGTCCTGATTCTGGTTCGAAACGGAAGGATGGACCCATGAATCAGCATTCCCACAAAGACTATGAAACGACCCGCGTTGCCGTTGTCAGGGCGCGCTGGCACGCGGATATCGTCGACCAGTGTGTCGCTGCCTTCGAGGCGGAGCTTGCTGCACTGGGCGACGGCCGCTTTGCCGTCGAAATCTTCGACGTGCCCGGCGCCTACGAGATCCCGCTGCACGCCAAGACATTGGCCGAGACGGCTCGCTACGCCGCGATCCTCGGCGCTGCCTTCGTCGTCAATGGCGGCATCTACCGGCATGAGTTCGTCGCCCGCGCCGTCATCGACGGCATGATGAACGTGCAGTTGGCGACCGGCGTGCCGGTGCTTTCGGCGGTACTGACGCCGCACAATTACCACGACAGCGCCGAGCACCACCGCTTCTTCCTCGAGCACTTCCAGGTGAAGGGCAAGGAAGCGGCCGGCGCATGCCTCCAGATCCTGGCGGCGCGAAAGCACATCGCCGCCTGAAACAGCCGAGAGCGGGGTAGAAATCCCGGTAACAGCCTGTAGTATCTCGGGAAAATGCCGAGTTCGGGAGGATGCCGGTGCAGACCAAGAAGATCATCAATGACGGCAACCGTGCCGTCGACGAGATGCTAGAGGGGATTCTGGCCGCGCATCCCAGCCATCTCAGGAGCGCGGACGGCAGCCCGCGCTCGATCATCGCCCGCAACGGACCGCGTCCCGGCAAGGTCGGGCTCGTCGTCGGCGGCGGCTCGGGCCATGAGCCGACCTTTCTCGGTTTTGTCGGCAAGGGCCTGGCGGACGCGGCGGCGATCGGCAATGTCTTTGCCTCGCCGCCACCCGATCCCATCCTTGAATGCGCCAAGGCGGCGAACGGCGGCACCGGCGTCCTGTTCACGTACGGCAACTATGCCGGGGACGTGATGAACTTCGACATGGCGGCCGAAATGGCCGCCATGGACGATATCGAGGTGCGCACGGTGCTGACCACCGACGATGTCGCCTCGGCACCGCGCGACCAGCGGCAGAAGCGTCGCGGCGTCGCCGGCAATTTCTTCGTCTTCAAGGCGGCCGGCGCGGCCTGTGACCGCATGCTCTCCTTCGACGAATGCGAGCGCATCGCGCGCAAGGCCAACGATCACACCTTCACCATGGGCGTGGCGCTGTCGCCCTGCTCGCTGCCGCAGACCCGGCGGCCGAATTTCGAGATCGGCGCCGACGAGATGGAGATCGGCATGGGCATCCATGGCGAGCCGGGCATCGCACGCGGCAAGCTCGGCACCGCCGACGAGATCACCGACGAGATGCTGGACAAGATCCTCGCCGAGATGGCGCCTTCGCGTGGCGACAAGGTCGCGGTGCTGGTCAATTCGCTGGGCTCGACACCGTTGATGGAGCTCTACATCATGAACCGTCGCGTCAAGCAGCGTCTCGACGACATCGGCGTTTCCATCCATGCGACCTGGGTCGGCAATTACTGCACGTCGCTCGAAATGGCCGGCGCCTCGGTGACGCTGTTCCATCTCGATGGCGAGTTGCAGACCATGCTCGACCATCCGTGCGACTGCGCCATGTTCCGTGCCGGCTGAGGAGTGATCCGTGAGCATCGATAGCGCTGACCTGAAGAGAATGTTCGATGCGATCGCGGTGGCGATCGAAGCCGACAAGGACCGGCTCTGCCACCTCGACGGCGTCATCGGCGACGCCGATCACGGTATCGCCATGGCGCTCGGCTTCAACGCAGTGCGCGACGCGCTGGCGCCACTCGACCTGGCGGCGACCGAGCCGACCGCGCTTCTCAACATGGCGGCTAAATCGTTCCTCAACGCGGTCGGTGCGTCGTCTGGCCCGCTCTATGCCACCGCCTTCATGCGCGCCGCCGCTGCCGTCAAGGGCAAGACCACGCTAGCTGATGCGGATGTCGTCGCGCTGTTCCAGGCGATGGCGCAAGGCATCCGCGATCGCGGCAAGGCCGAGATCGGCGAGAAGACGATGATCGACGCCTGGTTGCCGGCGGCGGAAGCGGCCGGCGCCAGCAATGCGGCGGGAAAAGGTCTTGCCGAAAGCCTCGACGCGGCAGTGGACGCGGCGCGCCGGGGGGCCGAGGCGACCAAGGACATGATCGCCGTCAAGGGCCGCTCCTCGCGGCTCGGCGAACGCTCGCTCGGCCATATCGACCCCGGCGCCGCCTCGGCCGTGACCGTCATCGAGGCTTTGCGCGACAACCTGGCTTAGGCCTGCTTCGCTTCATCGAGCTTGTTGATCGCCTGGACATTGCCGGCCGACGGTCCCTTCTCGTCGAACTCCGAGGCCAACCAGGTATCGACGATCGCCTTGGCGAGTTCCGGGCCGATGACGCGGGCGCCCATGGTGATGATCTGCGCGTTGTTGGATTTGGCGGCGCGCTCCGCGGAATAGGTGTCGTGGGTGAGTGCCGCCCGGATGCCAGGCACCTTGTTGGCCGAGATCGAGACGCCGATGCCGGTGCCGCAGAACAGGATGCCGCGGTCGTTCTCGCCGTCGATGATCGTCTGGGCGAGCTTTTGTGACAGGTCGGCATAAAAGCCGGCCTGGCTGAGGTCGCTGACGGTGAGGCCGGATTTTGTCGCGAGATGCGCGGCGATGACATCAAGCAACGGCTTGCCGGCGCTGTCGGCTCCAATGGCTATTTTCATGGTCGTGTCCTTTCTTGAATGAGATTTCGTTCGTTCAGATCGCCGCCGAGGCGCGCCTGAGGATGTCGATGTAGCCCTCCGCCTGCCAGGCCGAGCGGCCGATAAAGAGGCCATCGATGCTGGGCTGGCCGATCAGCTCGGCCGCGTTGCCGGGATTGACGCTGCCGCCATAGAGCACCGGCGGGATGGACGGCAGCAGGCCGCCGGCCACTTTCTTGATCAGCGCCTGCTGTTTTTCGGCATAGGCGGAGCTGGCCGGAATACCCTTGTCGCCGATCGCCCAGACCGGCTCATAGGCAAACAGGATTTTTGCCGCCTTCGCCTCGCCTTCGAGGAACAGCAGCGCACCCTCGACCTGGCCGGTCAACACCGCATCCGCCTTGCCGTTTTCGCGCTCCGCCAGCGTCTCGCCGACGCAGATCAGCGGTATCAGTCCGTGCTTGACGGCGGCCGCCGTCTTCAGGCCGACGGTGCGATCGGTCTCGCCGAAATGCTCGCGCCGTTCGCTGTGGCCGAGTTCGACCATGTCGAGACCGCAGTCGCTCAGCATCAGCGGCGAGATCTCGCCGGTCCAGGCCCCGGCATCGGCCCAGTGCATGTTCTGGGCACCGACCTTGACCCGCGTCGACGACAGCGCCTGCTTGACCTCGCGCACCGCCGTGAACGGCGGGATGACGAAAGGCTGGATGCGCTCGTCGAAGCCTGGCACGAAGCCGGCCAATGCCCCGGCGAAATCCAGCGCCTCGGCGAGCGTCTTGTTCATCTTCCAGCTTGTACCGACCCAATAAACCACGCCTGCGCTCCTTGATCCTCAATCCTTGTTGGCGACCACCGTCAGCGAAACGCCGGCGGCATCCAGTGCGGCGCGCATTCCGGGCTCAGGCGCGCGACCGGTGAAGACGGCATCGAACGCCTCGAGTTCGGTCAGGAAATGCAGCGCCGTGCGGCCGAACTTGCCGTGATCGACCAGAAGGTATTTGCGGGTCGCTGCTTCCATCATCAGCCGCTTGATCTGCACCACCTCCTGGTCCTGGTGGAAAGCGGAGGCGCCGTGGATAGCCGATGACGACAGGAAGGCGACGTCCGCGCGCAGCGATCTCAGCGAAGCCTCGGCAAGCAGTCCGAAGAAGCCGTGGAACTTCTTGCTATACTGGCCGCCGAGCGCAATCAGGTCGATGCCCCCGGCGCCGGCCAGGTCCTGGATGACGGCCAGATTGTTGGAGATCACCGTCAGCGGCCTGAAATCGGCGAGATGCCGTGCGATGCCGCCAGCCGTCGAGCCGTCGTCGATGATGACAGTCTGGCCGGGTTCGATCATCGCCACGGCGGCCGCCGCAAGGCGCTGCTTTTCCCCTGTCGCCTGCTTTTGCCGGTAGCGAAAATCGCTTTCGAAGAGACCGCTCGGCTGGATCGAAGCGCCGCCACGCACCTTGCGCAGGAAACCGCTCTCCTCAAGGTCGTCGAGATCACGATGCACCGTCATCCTGGAGACGCCAAAGCGTGAGGCAAGATCGTCGACGCTCGCCGCGCCGACGTCCATCAGAAAGTCCATGATGCCTTGACGTCTGCTATCGCTCTTCATTGCTGCCGTTATCCGCCAACCGGCGCTGGCTCCTCGACAAGATAACATATTTCTTCCTGAAACTATCATGATTTTTGTTATAATGAGATATTTTCCTGGGATATTCCCGTGGCTTTCATCACGGCCCTGTAACAAGAATTGCTGCCGGGACGGTGTCTGACGGTTGCGGTTGCGCGGAAATCCGGCCAGAAGCATCGGTGGGCTGGACGATGCGCGGACAGCCAGCAAGCAAAGGTTAGAAACCAGATACGGGAGACTATTCGTTGGCTCGCATCACACTGAGACAATTGCTCGATCACGCCGCCGAATACGGCTATGGCGTGCCGGCCTTCAACATGAACAACATGGAACAGGGCCTCGCCATCATGGAGGCTGCGGAGGAGACTAAGTCGCCGGTCATCCTGCAGGCAAGCCGCGGTGCGCGTGCCTATGCCAATGACGTGGTGCTGGCCAAGCTGATCGATGCGCTGGTCGAGATCCATCCCGACATCCCAGTCTGCATGCACCTCGACCACGGCAACAACGAGGCTACCTGCGTCACCGCGATCCAGCATGGTTTCACCTCGGTAATGATGGATGGATCACTCAAGGAGGACGGCAAGTCGCCGGCCGACTACGCCTATAATTCGGGCATCACCAAGCGCGTCGTCGACATGGCGCATTGGGGCGGCGTTTCGGTCGAGGGCGAGATCGGCGTGCTGGGCTCGCTGGAGAGGGGCGGCGGCGAACAGGAGGACGGCCACGGCATCGAAGGCGCGATCAGCCACGACCAATTGCTCACCGATCCGGTGCAGGCCGAGCAGTTCGTGCGCGACACCCATGTCGACGCGCTGGCGGTTGCCATGGGCACCAGCCACGGCGCCTATAAATTCTCGCGCAAGCCGGATGGCGCGGTGCTGGCGATGAACGTCATCGAGGAAATCCACCGCCGCCTGCCGAACATGCACTTGGTCATGCATGGTTCGTCCTCGGTGCCGGAGGATCTGCAGGAGATCATCAACAAATATGGCGGGCAGATGAAGCCGACCTGGGGCGTGCCGGTGGAAGAGATCCAGCGCGGAATCAAGCATGGCGTGCGCAAGATCAACATCGACACCGACAACCGCATGGCGCTGACCGGCGCGATCCGCAAGGTGCTGACGGAAAATCCCTCGGAATTCGACCCGCGCAAATATCTGACGCCGGCGATGGCGGCGATGAGGAAGCTGTGCAAGGAGCGTTTCGAGCAGTTCGGCACCGCCGGCAACGCGCCGAAGATCAAGCCGCTGCCGGTCTCGGAAATGGCCAAGCGTTACAAAGCGGGCAGCCTCGATCCGAAATTCGGCTAAACGACCAATTCCCGGAGCGGTTCAGTGTTGGATAGAACCGCCGAACCGCTCCAGCTCTTTGCGGGATGAGAACACCGGCCGAGGTCGCGGAACGTCCTGCGCGGCGAAGCCCAACCGTGTCAAACAGGCTCGCGCCAGGGCTGCATTGCTGTCGATGACGACCAATCCGTTCGTAGGCTTGAGGCTGGCGGCCACCACCGATAGTTCGGTGCAGCCGAGAATGGCCGTGTCGGTGCCGGCCGATCGCGCGATTTCAAGCGCGCGCTCGGTTTCGCTCGCCGCCTCCGCGATCGAACCGGCCTTGACGAGGCCGATCGCTCTATCGACGCGACCCTGGAATTCCGTGACAGCGGGAAAGCAGAGCTCAAATCCCGCCGCCGACATCCTGTCCCGATAGAAGCCGGAGACCAGTGTGCCCTGCGTGGCGAGGATCGTAACCTTGCCTCGGCTCAGGCTACGATGGGTTTCAGCCACGACCGCGTCGGCGATATGGATGATCCGCGCCTGCGAGCTCGCCGCCAACTGCTCATACCAATGATGGGCGGTGTTGCACGGCATCGCGATACAGGCAACGCCGAGCGCATTGAGTGTCGAGACCGCGGCTTTCAAAGACGCCAGCGGACCGTCATGGCCGGCAAGGATCGCCTCGGTCCTGTCAGGCAGCTGTGGCACGCTGAGGATGACGGCGGGCACATGCTCATTGTCCCGGAACGCCTGGGTCATTCGGGTCAGCTTGAAGTAGAAGTCAGCCGATGCCAACGGCCCGAGGCCGCCAATGACGCCGAGCTGGAGGCTGATGCCATGGTCGATCATCGAGCGGGCTCGGCTTCGAGCTGTTCCGACGCCGCTTCGACAGACTGCGTCGTCTCCCTGTGGCTGGGCGCGATCATTGCGGTGCTCGCCGCAACGGTGCAGACGCTAGACAGCGTCATGAACGTGTCGACGGCCGCGTCGACCGCGACGAACAGGGCGAACGCCGCCTCAAAGGGAATCTTCAGGTAGCCACAGACGATCGACATCTGGGACAGGATGAGCAGGCTGCCCATGCCGCCGGTCGTGAGCGCGAGAAGCGCCGAGGTGATGCCGACGAGCAGGAGGTCGGGGATTACCAGCGGACGGCCGTAGAGCTGGGCGATGAAAAGAACACCAGACGTGTAAAGCAGCGCCGGGCCTGTCCGCAGCAGTGCCGCCTGCAGCGGCACGAGCAGTTCGACGACCACGAGGCTGAACCGCAGACGTTCGCTCAGCAGGTTTATGACCCACGGAAGCGAGGCGACGGTAGAGCGCGTGGTGATGGCTACCATGAGAAGGGGCTGACAGGTCTTGATCGTGGCCCAGTAGCTTCGCCGAGAGCGGATGGCGATAACGCCAAATGCGCCGGCGATGAATGTGAGGCAGGAAAGACCCATCACCAGCAGATAACCGCCCATCAGCGTGAGCGGCTTGGTTCCGGTCGACGCGGTCTGATCCGCGATCAGGATGAAGGTTGCAAACGGCAATCCCCAGATGAACCAGTTGGTAAGGACTGTGCAGGCCCGGTAAACCGCGTTCAGCGCCTGAGACAGGCTCATGGACGAAGGCTGGGGAATCTTGCCCATCGCGAGCCCGAAAAGCAGGCAGAACAGCAGGACCTGGATGGTTTGACCGGAGGCCAGCGCGCTGAAGACGTTGTTCGGTACAAGATCGAGCAGTATCGAACGCCCGTTGTCGGAGCCCTCATTGGGTGGTGGTTGATAGGGGAATGCGAGATCGGTGGATACGCTGCCCTGCGAATTGATGAACTCGCCAAGCTCGATGCGCGATTGAGGATTCTCGATCTGGCCCGGCTGAAGGACAAGCGAGTAGGTGCCACTCACCAACACGCTCAGGAATGACACGACCAGCACCGCCATGCCCACCCGGCCCAGGTAACGGACCGAGTTCGGATCCTGAACCATCGACATGATCGAGAAGATGACCGACGAGACCAGATAGGGCAGGACGACCATCTTGAGGAAATTCAGGTAGAGCTGCGCGACAGGGCTGATCGCATGGGCAAATGCTGGATAATAGAGGCCGCAAAGGATTCCCGCCCCGATCATCGCAATCGTCGTCGCGGGCGAGCGCCATATGCGCCTCGCCGCCAGGCGCCAATCGAAAGCCAAGGGTCCGGCTGCTTCCGTGACGGCCATCGTCAGGCTTTGCTCCCCAACCGGTAGCGCGCGATGATCTCGTCAGTGTTGAGAACCTGCTGACCGCGCGCGAGATCGAGGTAAAGGTCGATAAACGCCGCGAGATGCGGATTGTCCGGTCGCACACCGATTGCGATCGTGTCTACCTTGTCGGTCAGCGTGATCGAGCGCGCGGCGACCGTCATCGACGGATCGTCGACCATCAGCTTCTTGATCTCGAAATCGTCGCGATACGCCATGTCGATCGTCCCATCGCGGATCGCATCGACAACCATGTCCCAGCCTGTAAAACGATGAACTTGTGCATGCGGGAAGGTCGTCGCCGCATAGGTTGCGAATGAAGAGCCCTCGATCACGCCGAGATCGCCCGAGAAATCGCGGATGATCTGCTCGGGTGGTTTGCCTTGCGCGATGCGCGCCAGGTTGAGGCGATTGGCGATGAGGCCTTGGTGCAGCATGGCATAGGGCCGGGAATAGAGGATTGAGCGGCCACGACGAAGGGTTCGGCTGAGCTTGCCGATGGCTATGTCCGCCTGGCCGGAAGTCAGCTGTTTCACCATGCCGTCGAACGTTGCGGCGGATCGGTCGAACACCGGCTCGACGCCGAGCTCCGCTGCTATGCCGCGGGCCAGTTCCATGTCTATGCCGCTGTTCCCCGATCCATCGGCCGGGAAGAATGGATCGGAGGCAAAGGCCGGCATTGCAATGCGCAGCGCATTGTCGCCGACGACGGGAGCGATCTCCGCCTGCTGTCCTGGAGTATTGGCCGCCCGAGCTTGCGCGACCAGCAAGCCGACGCTTCCGGCCGTGAGCAGCGTACGACGTGTAACCGACATGCGGATTCTCTAGTTCGCGAGGGAAGCCGGACAAACAAATCGGACCAATTCGCAGTATGCATGGCGAAGTTAAACAAAAGTATCTTTCGCATTGTACTTTTATAGCAATCAGCAGCGCAGGCTGCCGCAATACTCGCATTATCTAATATGTCATCTGGTTGCTTCGCTGGCGGGCCAACCGGTTGGACGTCAACAGCGCGAGTGGCATCGGCTCCCCACTCCGACCTCTACCCGTTTTTCGGCAGCAGGTCAGGCCTGCCCGTGTCGATAAAGGGCGCCCAGTAGTCGACCGATTCGCGGATCATGGCGACCACCTGGTGGTCGACCGGTTCGCGCTCGCGGAACGACAGTTCGAGGCAGATCTCGTTGTCGGTGCCGCCGCCGCGCCGCACCGTCTCCAGCAGCTTTTCAGGCGTGATGCGGCCGTCCCTGTTGTGAGCCGCTGTGAACGGCCAATGACCACCCTTGTTCATCGACGATTGCTTGATGTGGATGATCGGCGACTTCCTGGGGAAAGCCTCGGCCCAGGCATAGGGATCGATATCGGCCGGGTTGCTGGAGGTGACGTCGCCATGGTCGATGTCGACCATCATCTCCAGCGGAATGGCCATGCCGGCCGCGTCGATCGCATTCTGCAGCAGCCTGCAATTCTCGATCGTGTGGCCGAACTCGCGGCCGACCGACATCGGCTCCCAGAACAGGTAGTTAAGCCCGGCCGCGCGGGCGTGTTCGGCGACCTCGCGCCAGCATTCCAGTGCAATGTCGAACAGGCGCGCGCGGCGCGCGGGATCATCATAATCGCGATGGGTGAAGATCGCGAATTGGGTACCCATGCCGCCGGCGCCAAGCTCGGCCGAGATGTCGGCAAAGGTCTTGAACCAGCAGACATAGTAGCGGCGCACGTCCGCGTCTGGATGGCCGAAATGGTTGAGCCGGCCGTAAGGACCGGTCATGCCCGAGGTCACGCGCACGCCCGTGCGGGAGAGTGCGCCACGAAACAGGCGGACGAATTTCACGATCGTCGCCGCCGGCCAGCCCGGATTGACGAATTCATGCGTGAGCTGAATGTCCCTGATGCCGATGTCGTAGGCGATGGTATCGACCAGGTCGTCAGGCTCGGCAAAGCGATTGACCAGCGGATTGGTGTTGAGGGAGAGCGTGAATGCCAAGATCGCGATCCTCTCAGCCCTGTCGCGCTACATTGGCGATGATTGCCATCACCCTGCCCTCGCCAGCCGGCTCGCGCACCAGTGTTCGAAAGCCGATCTCTCCTCGGCGGAAAGATGCAGGCCGTGCTTGGTGCGCCGTTCGAGAATGTCGGCCGGTGTCTCAGCCCATTCCTGCTCGAACAGGTAACTGGCCTCGCGCTCGAAGAAATCCTTGCCGAAACATCGCCCGAGTTCCGCGAGCGAACGGGCCGCGCCGACCAGAAGACGTGTCCTGGTGCCGTAGAGCCGACCGTAATGCTTGAGCAGCGATGCAGGCATCCATGGATACTCCCGCCCGAGATCTCCTAGAAACTGTTCGAGATCGGCATTGGCGATGTCGCCGCCAGGCAGATGCGCCTTCGCCGTCCAAGGCTTGCCCATCCGGGGGAAGAACGGAGCGATCCTGTCCAGCGCATGCTCGGCGAGCTTGCGGAAGGTGGTGATCTTGCCGCCGAAGACGGACAGCAGCGGCGCCTCAGCATCCGGCGCGTCGAGTTCGAAAATATAGTCGCGGGTCACGGCACTCGGGTTGTCGGCATTGTCGTCATAGAGCGGCCTGACGCCGGAGAACGAATAGACGACATCGCCGCGCGCGAGGCCACGCTTGAAATAACGGTTGACCACCCTGATCAGGTATTCGATCTCGCTCTCATCCGCCGCCACGTCCTCGGGTCGGCCGTCATAGGGAATGTCGGTGGTGCCGATCAAGGCGAGATCGCCCTGATAAGGATTGATGAAGATCACCCGCTTGTCGCTGTTCTGGATGAGGTAAGCTTGGCGGCCCTCCCAGAATTTGGGCACGACGATATGGCTGCCCTTGACCAGCCGGACATTGCGCGTCGAGTTCTGGCCAGCAACGCGGTTGATGATGTCGTTGACCCAAGGGCCAGCGGCATTGACCAGCGCCCGCGCTCGCACGGTGGTTTTCACGCCGGTCTTGCCGTCGCGCATCTCCACCGACCAGAGGCCGCCTTCCCGGCGGGCGGCGGTGCAGGCGGTTCGGGTGAAGATCTTCGCTCCGCGCTCGCGCGCATCCAGCGCATTGATCAGCACGAGACGGGCGTCGTCGACCCAGCAATCGGAATATTCGAAACCGCGCTTGAACTCGTCCTTGATCGGCGCGCCCTCGGGCGCGGTGCGCAGGTCGAGCGTGCGGGTGGCCGGCAGCCGCTTGCGGCCGCCGAGATGGTCGTAGAGGAACAGGCCGAGCCGCACCAGCCAGGCCGGCCGGTCGTCAGGACTGTGCGGCAGCACGAAGCGCATCGGCCAGATGATGTGCGGTGCCGATTCCAGGAGTACCTCGCGCTCGATCAGCGCCTCGCGCACCAGGCGGAACTCGTAATATTCGAGGTAGCGCAGGCCGCCATGGACGAGCTTGCCCGATCGCGAACTGGTGCCTTCCGCCAGATCGTCCTTTTCGCACAGGATGACGGAGAGGCCGCGGCCTGCTGCATCGCGGGCTATGCCGGCGCCGTTGACGCCGCCGCCGATGACGAAAAGGTCGACGATTTCGGGTCCGCCACTCATCTCGTCACGATCTCGCTGCCGGATTTACACACCATGGCTGCCGCCTCAGCACGGATTGACCGGAGGCAGCCCGGCGATATAGCGGCGCACTTCCTCGGCGGCCTGCTCGGCCGCATAGGTCACGGTGCGCACCGAGGCGCCGGCGATATGCGGCGTCAGCGTCACGTTGGGAAGCTGCAGCAAGGGCCAGTCCGACGGCACAGGCTCGACCGCGAACGTCTCCAGCATGGCGCTGGCGATCTGGCCTGAAACAAGCGCCTCATAGAGTGCGTCATAGTCGACCAGCGGCCCGCGCGCCGTGTTGACGAAGATCACCCCGGGTTTCATCCGCGCGATGGTGTCCTTGCCGATCAGGCCGCGCGTCTCCGGCGTCACCCGCGAATGCAGCGTGACCACGTCGGAGCGGGATAGGAGATCGTCAAGCGCGACCAGTTCGACGCCGGCGTTGCGGTCCTCTGCGCTCAACTGCACATAGGGGTCGCTGACCAGAACGTGGCAGCCGAAAGCGCGCAGCAGCCTGACTACCTTTGTTCCGATATTGCCGTAACCGACGACGCCGACCGTCATCTCGCTAAGCTCGCGGCCGGTGCGGTCGGCGCGGTAGAGATCGCCGCGCCATTCGCCCCTGCGCAGCGCTTCGTGGCCGACCCGGATCAGCCGCGTTTCGGCCAATATGGCGCCGATGGTGAATTCGGCCACGGCGGTCGCGTTGCGGCCGGGCACGTTGACGACGGTGATGCCATGCGCGCGCGCCGCTTCCATGTCGATGTTGATCGGGCCGCCGCGCGACACCGCGACCAGCTTCAGGGCCGGCAGGCGGCGCATCATGCCCTCCGACAATGGTGCAAGCTGGGTGACGAGGATCTCGGCATCGCCAATGAACTCGACGACCTCGTCGGGACGGCCGAAATACTCCTTGACCTTGTCGAGGCCGAGCGCCGGATCGCCGAATTCCATCGGCTCGTCGGGCCAGGCGGTCTGCAATGTCCTGACATCGAGGTCACCGCTCGCGACCTTCTCGATTTTGGCGCGAAACACCTCCGGAAGCATGAAGTTGTCACCAATGATCGCTATTTTCCTGGGCATACTCGACTTCTCAATTTGCCTGCACCGAAGCCATCGCGCGCCAGACCGGCCGCAGCGCCTGGTGCGCCAACATGTAGGACGGGGTCATCCTGTCGTAGATCGCGGCGAGGTCCCGATCACTCGGCTCCGCCTCGCCAAGCAGCGGCGTCACCCATTCCGCGACGCATTCGTCCATCGACTTGTACAGGCC
Organism: Mesorhizobium sp. BR1-1-15; assembly: GCF_020165475.1. NCBI lineage: Bacteria > Pseudomonadati > Pseudomonadota > Alphaproteobacteria > Hyphomicrobiales > Phyllobacteriaceae > Mesorhizobium > Mesorhizobium sp. BR1-1-15. The sequence goes on from NZ_JAIUIF010000001.1 coordinate 505,311, forward strand.
GACGCAGACCGCGGCTATCATCGCCGCGCCGGCCGCCCCGGCCTCCTCGCGCTGGCTGGTGCGGATGTCTGCGCCGACGGCGGCTCCGAGGATCTTGCGCAGCGCCGGGCTTCGGGCGGCGCCTCCGGTCAGCCGGATCTCGCGCGGCAATGGCCCCATGGCGGCGTAGCAATCGCGCGCGGCGAAGGCCAATCCCTCGAAGACGGCGCGCACCAGGTCGGCATAGCCGTGGCGCGAGGATATGCCGACGAAGCCGGCCCTGGCATTGGCATCGACGAACGGCCCCCGCTCGCCGGCCTCGGACACATAGGGCTGGTAGAGCAGCGAGGCGGGCTGCGAGGCGGCGATCCAGGTGTCGACGAGCGCGATCATCTCGCCATTGCTGCGGGTGATGCCTTGCGAAGCGAGGATGCCGGAAGCGAGCCCAAGCACCCAGTCGATGTTGAGGGTCGCCGCCATGTTGGACTGCATCTGCGCGAACACGCCGGGCGCCGGCATGGCCATGGTGTAGCCGGTTGCCGCCTCGTTCAGTTGCACGTCGTCCGGCGTCTCGGCCAGCCGCATATGCATGCCAGTGGAACCGATGATGGTGCAGCCGGGCTTGCGCTCGCGGTCGAGCAGGCCGGCGCCAAGCGCGGTGCAGACGACGTCGACATAGCCGAGCACGACCGGCGTGCCGGCAAGTATGCCGGTGGCGGCGGCCGCCGCCTGCGACAGACCGGCGCTGTGCCTGGTGCCGTCTGTGACCGGCGGTAGCAAATGCCTGAGGTCGGCGACGCCGAGCACGTCGAGCACATCCTCGCTATAGTCGCGGGTGCGGAAATCGCCAAAGGTGAAGGTTCCCTCGGAGGGGTCGGTGGCGCGCTCGCCGGTCAGCTTGAAATAGAGCCAGTCCTTGCAGTGAAACGCCGTCGCCGCCTTGTCGAGCATTTCAGGCATGTTGCGCTTCATGAACACGAACTGCGAGCCCTGCTGGCAGGCGGCGAGCCCGCTGCCGGTCTTTTCGAAGCGCAGCCGGTCCTCGGGCCGCGCGCGGATCTCCTCGACGACGCCGGCGGCGCGCGCGTCGAGCCAGAGCCAGCCCTTCGCCACCGGCTCGCCCTTGCCGTCGATCAGCCAGGTGCCGTCGCCCTGCCCGGTCACCGCGATGGCGATGGTCCGGCCGGCGAGATCGGGCACTTTCTCGGCGAGCTGGCGCAAGGTCGCCGCCGCATCCGCCCATGTGCGCGCAAGATCCTGTTCGGCGCCGCCGCCCGGCCGCGTCTCGTAATGGTTCGGCGTTGCCGCGGCGGCGATCTGCCGGCCTTTCGTGTCGAAGGCGATGGACTTGATGACGGAAGTACCGGCGTCGATACCGATCAAGAGATCACGCATCAGGCGAGCTCCATGCCGTGCGAAATGGCCTCGCCGCTCGCCTGGTCGAAGACATGCAGGTTCTTCGGGTCGATGCTGACATTGATCGGCGCGCCAAGGTCCAGCCGGGTGCGGTCGTGCTCGACCAGGACCAGCGAGCCGCCGGCGAAATCGGCCGCGATATGGGTCTGGTCGCCAAGCCACTGGTTGGCCGAGACCCTGGCGGGAACACCCTCCTTCGAGCGCCGCACCGCATAAGGCCTGATGCCGATGACCACCCGCTCGCGGCTGAGCAGCTGGTCGCGGACCGGAGCGCTGAAGGCGTCCTTGTCGTAGTCCAGCGACAGCCCGTCGGGAAGCCTGAGATTGATGCGGCCGGCGGTGGCGCCGACATAGGCCTCGAAGACGTTCATCGGCGGCTCGCCAACGAAGGTGCCGGTGAACAGGTTCGCCGGACGCTCCTTGATCCTGTCCGGCGTATCGAACTGCTGCAGCACGCCGCCTTCCATCACCGCGATGCGGTCGGCAAGCGCATTGGCCTCGGTCTGGTCGTGCGTGACCAGGATCGCGGTCAAGCCGCGCTCCTTGATGAAATGCTTGATGCGGCCGCGCAGCACGGCACGCAGCTGCGGTTCGAGCTGCCCCATCGGCTCGTCCAGCAGATGCAAATCGGCGTCGCGGATCAGCGCCCGGCCGAGGCTGGCGCGCTGCTGCTGGCCGCCGGAGATAGAGCTTGGGTAACGCTCCAATATATCCTCGATCTCGAGCAGCTTGGCGATGCTGGCGACCCTGGCCTCGACCTCGCTTCTGGGCAGCCGGGCCGCCTTGAGCGCGAAGGCCATGTTCTCGCGCACCGTCAGCGGCGGGTAGAGCGAATAGCCCTCGAAGGCCATCGCCACGTTACGCCTGACCGGCGGCAGCGTGTGCACCTGGCGGCCGGCGACCGAGATCGCGCCGCGCGACACCTCCTCGAAGCCGGCGATCATGCGCAAGGTCGAGGTCTTGCCGCAGCCGGACGAACCGAGCAGCGCCACGATCTCGCCCTTGCCGATCTCCATCGTCAGCTTCTTGACGGCGTGGACGCCCCGGTCGATCGGGCCATAGAATTTGTCGACGCCGGAAATGGTGAGTGCGCTCGCGCTCATGCGGCTTCTCCGTTGCGCAAACTGACGACATTCTTCGAGCCGATGCGCTCGCCGCCGGCGCGATCGAACAACAGGGCGCTCTTGCCGTCGACGGCAATGTGGGCCTTGCCTTCGCTGCGGCCCGGTGTTCCGGCCGGCCGCGAAACCAGGATCTCGCGGCCGCGCAACGTGCGCACCAGCGTGACGATCTTTTCGTTGAGCGGGGTTTCGGCCTCGACCGTCACCGGAATGGCGCCGGGTTCATTTTCGCCGACGAAATGCAGTGCTTCCGGCCTGAGCCCGATGATGCAGTCGCGGCCGACCGCGGTCTCGGGAGCCCCGGCGAGATGGACCTGCACATTCGACAGGGCGACATGGATTCCCTTGGCGCCAAGCGCCGGCTTGACGTCGAGCAGGTTGATGGTCGGGTCGCCGAACAGCCGGGCGATCTCGACATTTGCCGGCTCGCGATAGATCTGTTCGGGCGTACCGAGCTGGCTGATGACGCCTTGCGACATGACCGCGATGCGGTCGCCGAGCGCCATGGCTTCCTTATAATCCTGGGTGACGTAAACGACGGTGGCGCCGCGGTCGGCAAGCAGGCGCGGCAGTTCGAGCCGCATCTCAAAACGCAGCTTGGCGTCGACATTGCGCAAGGGATCGTCGAGCAGCAGCAGCGGCGGCGAGCCGACCAGCGCACGGGCGAGCGCGGTGCGCTGCTTCTGGCCGTTGGAAAGAGCGCGCGGCTTATGGGAAAGCACATGGGCGATCTTCAACAGCTTGGCGACACTCTCGACGCCGGCCTTGATCGCTCCCTGCGACGACCGCTTGGCCTCCAGCGGCGTCGCGATGTTGTCGAACGCGCTCATATGCGGAAACAGCGCGAAATTCTGGAACGCCATGCCGACGCCACGAAATTCGGCGTCGACGTCGGTCATGTCCTCGCCGCCGATGAGGATCTTGCCTTCGTCGGGGTCGATGACGCCGGCGACGAGGCGCAGCAGCACCGTCTTGCCGGCGCCGGAGGGTCCGAACAGGACCAGCGTCTCACCGTCGGCGACGGTCAGCGAAAGATTGTCGAGCACGGTCTGGCTGTTGTAGCGCTTGACGAGGTTTCTGAGTTCGAGGCTGGCCATGGAACTACCCCTTCACCGCGCCGAGCGACAGGCCTTCGACCAGATAGCGCTGTGCATAGAGGGCGAGCGCCAGCGTCGGCGTGATCGACAGGACGATGGCCGCCGAGATCTGGCCGTACTGGATGCCCGAGGAGGTGATGAAGGCGAGCGCGCCGACCGTCACCGGCTGCTTGTCGGCCGAGGCCAGCACCAGCGCGAAGACGAAATTGTTCCAGGCGAAGATGAAGGCAAGCAGGCCGGCAGCGGCGATGCCGGGGCCGGCGAGCGGCAGCGCGATCTTGCGGAAGGTGGCAAACCAGGAATGGCCGCCGATGCGATAGGCATATTCGATGTCGGCCGGAATATCCTCGAAATAGCCGCGCACGATCCACAGGATCAGCGGCAGGCAGATCAGCTGATAGACCCAGATCAGCCCGATATAGGTGTTGGCCAGCCCGAGCTTCTGGAAATAGAGCGTAAGCGGCAACAGCACCAGCAGGGCCGGCGCGAACCTGAACGACAGCAGCGTGAAGGCGATGTCCTCCGAGCCGCGGAACTTGTGCCGCGCGAAGGCGTAGGCCGCCGGGACGCCGAGCAGCAGCGAGACCGCGACCGAGGTCACCGACAGGAACACCGAATTCCACAGGTTGCGCATGAAGGCGATGTCGAGCGTGCCGGCGGCGGTCGTCAGCTTGCCGGTGATCAGCGCGGTGTAGTTGGCGAGCGTCGGCTCGAAGACCAGCTGCGGCGGAATGCGCAGGATGGTCTCGTTGGTCTGGAACGACATCATCAGGATCCAGACGATCGGGAACATGAAGAAGATCACGACCAGCGTGAGTGCCGCGCCGCGCAGGGTGCGTTCAAGCAAGGAGGTGTGTTCCATGGCTGCCTCCTCCTATGCCTGGCCACGGGCGCGCTCGCGCAGCCTGAGCCAGTTCTTGATGAAGATGTTGGAGAGGAAATAGGTGATCGCCCACAGGATGATCATCAGCGCCGCCGAGCGGCCGACATTGGTCGACTGGAAGAAGTTGAGATAGGCCTCGACCTGGAAGACGGTCAGCGTGTCGCCCGGTCCTCCTTGCGTCATGGCGTAGATGATGTCGAACTGCTGGATGGAATCGAGCAGGCGGAACAAAGTCGCCGTCAGGATATACGGCGTCAGCATCGGCAGCGTGATGCGGAAGAAGACGAAGCTCCTCGGCACGCCATCGAGGGCCGCGGCCTCGAAGGGCTGCGTCGGCAGGCTGCGCAGGCCGGCAAGCAGCAGGATCATGATGAAGGGCGTGTAGACCCAGATATCGACGAGAACGACGGTGAACAAAGCCGTCGACGGCGACGAGGCCCAGCGGAAATCCTGTAAGCCGATGAGGCTGGCAAGATAGCTCAGCACGCCGAAGCCGGGATTGGTCATCAGCTTCCACATCAGCGCGGCCAGTGCCGGCGCCGTCATCAGCGGCATCAGCAGCATGATCGAGATGAAGTTGTTCAGGGTCGATCGCTTCTGCAAAAGCAGCGCGATGGCCAGGCCAAGAAGCAGTTCCAGCACCACCGTGGTGCCGGCATAGAGCAGCGAGATCTTGAGCGTGTTCCAGAACTTCGGATCGGTGAAGAAGGAGATGTAGTTGTCGCCCCAGTTGAACTGCCGCGCCCAGGGCTGGCTCAGCCGATAGCGCTGGAAGGAATAGACGACCGAGGTCAGGAACGGAATCAGGATGCCGATGCAGACCAGCAGAGCCGGCAGGCTGAGCACGTAGGGCAGCACTCTCTTGCTGATCCTGAAGCCCGAGGGCTTGGGCCTTTGCGATACCACCGCAGTCATCGTGCTGCTCCGTTGTCCCTGTCGCTCCGCCCTGCCGGCCGCCCAAGGGAGCAAGGCGGCCGGTCGGGCGAATTGGCGGCCACCTTACGGCCCCGCGTCGCAATCTTGAAAAGGTCAGGTGAGGACCGGCCTGCCAAGGCTGGCCGGTCCTCCATTACATCTAGCCGAGGCCGGCTTCCTTGAGCTGGCCGTTGATGCTTTCGGCCAGCTTATCGAGACCCTCGTCCACCGGCACTTCCTTGGCCACCATCTTTTGCAGCGTCGCCGCCCATTCGGTGGTGAGATCGAAGAACAGCGGCTGCGCCGTGAACTTGATCGAGGCGCCCGGCGCCGAGGCGTCGAACATCTCGACATAACCGGGATAGCTCTTGTTCAGCTTCTCGCGGAACGTCTCATCCTTCCAGACCGACTGGCGGACCGGATTGACGAAATCCATCTTGGTGGCGCCGAACAGAGCATGCTCGGGTCCGGAGGCCCACTGCATGAAGTACCACGTGGCGTCCTTGTCCTTGGAGAAGTTGGACATCGACAGCGACCAGATCCAGATGTTCGGCGTTGGCGCCTTGGCCTCCGGGTTGGCCTTGAAGGCGGCAAAGGCAAGCTTGCCGGCCATCTTGTTGTCGCCGCCATTCATGAAGTAGCCGAGGATGTCGGCGTCGAAGATCATCGCCGAGGCGCCGGCGCCGAGATCGGCGCCGACCTGGTACCAGGTGTAGGTCGACCAGTCCTTCGGACCGCTTTCCTGGATCATCTGCACCCATTGCTTGTGGAAAGCCTTGGACTGGGCGGTGTTCATGGCGGCCGACAATTTGCCGTCGGCCGACACGTTCAGATCCTTCTGGTCGAAATTGGCGTAGGCCGAAAGGAAACCCGGATGGATCGTCGCCCAGGAGCGCGACCCGCGCACGCCAATGCCGTAGACGCCGCCGCCGACATCTTTGGTGAGCTTGGCGGCCGCGGCCACCATCTCGTCCATATTGCCGGGAACCTTGACGCCTGCCTTGTCGAACATCCCCTTGTTGTAGGTGATGTTGTTTTGTTCGAAGCCCCACGGAATGCACCATTGCTTGGCGTCTTCGGACCCCAGGGCCCCGCCCGGCTTGCCGTTCCAGGCGCAGGAGTTCTTGACGCCGGGCAGGAAGTCATCCCAGGCATAGTTGGGGTTGGTCTTGGCCGGATCCTTGATCCATTCATTGAGGTCGGTGATCCAGCCGGCTGGGCCGTAGGTCCAGGTCATATAGGCGCCGGTCATGAAGGCATCGTATTCGGGCGAGCTCGCCGACAACGCGGCCGTGACCTTGTCGAAATAGACGTCTTCCGGGAACACGTCGTAGACGACATTCATGCCGGTCAACTGCTTGAAGTTTTCGAGGTTGGCGATCATCGCATCCGCATAGGGATGCTTGTTGAGCAGGAGCTTGATGGTCTTGCCCTGGTGCGCCTTCCAGTCGAAGTCGGCGGCCAGCGCCCGGGTCTGCCCAAGATTGAGCAGCGTACCGGCCGTGCCGGCGGCAAGGCCCATCGCACCCAGGCCCTTGATCAGCCCACGACGGTCGACTTGTCCGCGCAGGAAAGCGTCAATGAGGTCTTTCTCTTTCTCATGCATTTGGTCTTCTCCTCCACAGGGTAGTTTTAACTGAACCGACGCCGGCTACCCGACTGGCGTCTCCTCCACGAGCGATCGCGCTGTCCGCTCATCAGTTATCAGGCCCTTGAGATAGCGGCCCTCCAGCACCGCTTTGACGGCTCGAACCTTGACCTTGCCGCCGGCGACCGCGACGATCCGGCGGCTGGCGATGTCCTCGCGCGCCAGCGCCAGCGCCCGATTGGAAAGGGTTGTCGCCACCGCTTTGCCGGCATCGTCGAAGAAATGGCCGAGCAATTCGCCGACGCCGCCATTGCGGCGGATCTCCTCCATCTCGCCCTTCTCGATCATGCCGGTGGCGACGAGCGAGGCTTCGCGTTCGGCCGTGCCGATGCCGGCAAACAAAAGGTCGGCGGATCTTGCGAGATCGAAAACCTCGCTGATGCCCTTCTGTCCCAGCAATACCGCGCGGTCGTCCACCGTGTTGGCGAACATCGGCACCGGCATAACATAGGCTTCGGCGCCGGTGCGCTCGGCGAGGCGGTGAATGACGTCATGCGGGTTGGCCGAGAACTTCCGCGTCAAGCCGCCGAGCAGCGAAACGAAGCGGATCTTGTCTGTCGAGCTGCGCGGCAGGTATTCCACGCAGGCGGCGAGCGTGCGGCCATGGCCGACGCCGATCAGCGCCTGCTCGCCGCGTTCGATCTCACGCTTGAGGAATTGCGCGCCGGCGATGCCGAGCGCCTTGAGCGGCAATTCCTCGGAATCGAAATCGGGAACCACCTCGCAATAATCGAGGCCGTAGCGGCGCGACAGCTCGTCCTCGAGCTCGACGCATTCCGAGACTTCGCCGTCGATATAGACCTTCACCAGCCCTTCCTGATTGGCCTTGGTGATGAGGCGGTGGGCCTTGAGGCTGGTCAGCCCGAGGCGCTTGGCAACCTCGGACTGGGTCAGGCCGCCGGCGTAATGAAGCCAGGCGGCGCGTGCCGCCATGCCGGTTTCATCATCGCGCAAGAGGCCGTTTCCAAATCCAACCACGTTCCGCCCTCTGATATTTTTTTCAGTTTCTGCAAAATTTTTCACATGGACGCATCGGAGTCAAGCGCCAAGCGCCTGCAAACGCTGATTTTCAACGAGAATGGACGAGCGAACACCGGCGTGACACCGGTCAGGGTAACAGCGGCAGCGAAAGCGCAGGAACCCGATCACCATCGCCGCCGTCCAGGTGAAGCGGCGGCGCCCAGCATTCGCCGGTGAGCGGATCGCACCATTCGGCAAGCCGCTTTCGGGTGATCAGTTCCAGGCTGAACTTGGTGGTGCGCCGGCGACGTCGAGGTGCCCGGCAGCGGCCAAGGCCGCCGGCGAGCAGCGCCTATTGCAACGTCCGCGCCGCGAATGGCATGGAATGGTCGTGCGCCATGCCGGCATCGGCATCTTCCACGCCGAGCCCGCGGTCGAGGCCGGTGGCCACCACCGAAACCCTGAACCGGCCTTCCATGCTCTTGTCGAAGATGGCGCCGACGATGATGTCGGCGTCTTCATAGACCTCTTCACGGATTCTCGTGGCGGCCTCGTCGACCTCGAACAGGGTCATGTCGCGGCCGCCGGAAATCGAGACCAGCACGCCCTTGGCGCCCTTCATCGACATTTCGTCCAGCAGCGGGTTGGCGATGGCGGCTTCCGCCGCCTTCATCGCCCGGCTATCGCCTGACGCCTCGCCGGTTCCCATCATGGCGCGGCCCATGCCGCGCATCACCGATTTGACGTCGGCGAAGTCGAGGTTGATCAGGCCTTCCTTGACGATGAGATCGGTGATGCAGCTGACGCCGGCATAGAGCACCCGGTCGGCGATGACGAAGGCATCGGCGAATGTGGTCTTGGCGTCGGCGATCCGGAACAGGTTCTGGTTGGGGATGACGATCACGGTGTCGGCGCTTTCGCGCAGCCGCTCGATGCCCTCTTCGGCCATCTGCATGCGGCGCCTGCCCTCGAAAGTGAACGGCTTGGTGACGACGCCGACCGTCAGGATGCCTGCCTTGCGCGCCGCCTGGGCGATGACCGGCGCGGCGCCGGTTCCGGTGCCGCCGCCCATTCCGGCGGTGACGAAGCACATGTGGGTGCCGGCCAGATGGTCCATGATCTCGTCCAGCGATTCCTCGGCCGCGGTGCGGCCGATCTCGGGAAGCGATCCGGCGCCCAGCCCTTCGGTTACATGCGCGCCGAGTTGGATCAGCCGCGTCGCCTTGGACATGGTGAGCGCCTGCGCGTCTGTGTTGGCGGCAATGAATTCGGTGCCCTGAAGCTGCTCGGCGATCATGTTGTTGATGGCGTTGCCGCCGCCGCCGCCGACGCCGACAACGGTGATCTTGGGTCTCATCTCGGAGATCTCGGGCTTCTTGAACTCGGCCATGCCTCTTCTCCTTCGCCAGTCGCTCGCGCTTCACGCCCCGCCAGATCGATCACACCGCAAAACGGCAATCGACGCAGAGCGGCGTGACGAATCAGTCCGCTCGGATGGGTGTCCCAAAAAGCCAGAGAGCGGCCAGAGGTGCAAGTGCGGGGAAGGTCAAGATTTGTGATAGGGACGTTTCATATCCCCACGACGGCCGCGCATGCCCGAGAGTGATGCCGGCATCCCGGCTTCACCTGCGCGCGCCGAGCCCGATGCCGAGCCTTGGCTTTCCACGCTCTTGCCTCTATGTTTCGGTCGCAGATCGCGCAACTGGTTTTGAAATGCCTCCCGACATCCCAGCTAATGACTTGAATAAATAGGGAAACATCCGGCTGCGGCCAGATATGGATCCCGAAAACTCACAAGCCATTTTTACCAGGGACAGCGCGGCCGATCAGGGCTCGGGCACCTTCGAAACCAGAGGTTGGAAATTGGGCGATGCAATTGCGGATGTTCTGAACTGGCTTGAGGGCCGAAACGACATCCAGAGCCTGAGGGCCGCGGTGTGCGACCTCAACGGCATCATGCGGGGAAAACGCATCCCGGTCGAGCAGGCGCGCAAGGCGCTGGAGGGCAAGCTGCGCATGCCCTATTCGCTGATCGGGCTGGACATCTGGGGCGAGGATATCGAAGGCAACGCGCTGGTGTTCTCGACCGGCGACGCAGACGGATTGTGCCAATGGACAGGCCGCGGCATCCTTCCGGTGAACTGGACGGCCCATCCGACCGCCCTCATCCCGCTCTGGCTCGCCGACGAAGGCGGCGCACCGTATCTCGGTGATCCCCGGCGGGCACTGGCCCGTATCCTCGACCGCTACAAGGCTTTGGGCCTGACGCCTGTGGCCGCCACCGAGCTCGAATTCTATCTTGTCGACCCGCAATCGCAGCGACCGGTCGGGCCTGTCTCGCCGGTCACCGGGCGGCGTCTGGATTCCGACGCGGCACTGTCAATCGACGAGATCGACGACTTCGAGGCCTTCATCCACGACATCTACGAAGCCTGCCGAGCACAAGGCATTCCCGTCGATACCGCCATTGCCGAGAACGGCGTCGGCCAGTTCGAGATCAATTTGAACCATGTCGCGGACGCGCTGCGGGCGGCCGACGACGCCGTCCTGTTCAAGCGCACGGTGAAGGGCATTGCCCGCAAGCACGGCTTTGCCGCCTGCTTCATGGCCAAGCCTTATGGCGACCGAGCCGGCAACGGCTTCCACGTCCATTTCAGCCTTGTCGACGCCAACGGGCGCAACGTCTTCGACGACGGCACCGACCAGGGCTCCGGCATTATGCGCCACGCTGTCGGCGGACTGCTGGCGGCGATGGCCGAGAGCACGCTGGTGTTCGCGCCGCATTTCAACTCCTACCGCAGGCTCCGGCCGAGATCCTACGCGCCGACCGCCGTCGCCTGGGGTTACGAGAACCGCATGGTCGCGATCCGCATTCCCGGCGGCCCGACTGGTGCGCGCCGGATCGAGCATCGCGTGTCGGGAGCGGACGCCAATCCCTATCTTGTGCTTGCCGCCATACTGGGCGCGGCACTGGTCGGCATCGAAAGGCAGATGTCACCGGGCGACCCAACCGGGAATGATGGGCAAGGCCTTGCCCCGGCCAAGTTGCCGCCGGACTGGGCATCCGCGATCGCGGCCTTTGAAAGCGGGACGCATGTGGCGGAGATCTTCCCGGCGATCCTGCGCCACTCTTTCATCGCCTGCAAACGCCAGGAACTGAATACATTCGCGCTCAACGTCAGCGACTTCGAGATCGAGACCTATCTCGAAAGCGTCTGAGGCTGCGCTGACCGACAGCAGCGGCGTCGGTTCAGCACGACCTTCGAACGCAAGGGCTTGCGGTGCTGTCGCTGACCGGGCATAAACATGATCTTTTCTATCATGTTTATGCCCGGGATAAGCAGAATTGACCTTCGTCGCGCGCATGGAGAGCCGGATTCAGGGATTTGCCGTGATCGGCGAGCTGAAATGGCACGTCTGGGACGGCGTCGTCGCCGACCTCTGGGATGTCTCATGCGGTGACAATGCCGAGGGTTATTACGTCTCTCCCGACCCCCGGCTGTTCGTCGCTCTCGATATCGACGGCGACGGTGCCTTCGTCGTCGAAGGCGCCCAGGGCGAACCGCGCCGCCACAACCAAGCGTTTTCCATAGCCTATATACCGGCCGGGGTGCCGATCCGCGGCCGCGTCGAAGGACTCAAACGGATCAGGCATCTCGACCTTCATTTCGACGCGGCGACACTGACCCGCCGCTTCGGCCGCAGCCTCGATCGCGATGCCTTGCAGATATCGCGCCTCCAGTTTCGCGATGATCGGATCGCTACGCTTGCCGGGCTTATCGCCGCTGAATGCGGCAGCGAGTGGAACCTGCATGATCTTTATGGCGAAGGTCTGCTCAACGCCTTGTTCGCATGCCTTTTCCAGATAGACCGGCCAAGTGCCGCCAGGCGCCGGTCGCCCCTGCCCCGCCGCAAACTGCGCCTCGTCACAGATTACATCGACGCCCACTGCCTGGACAGGATCCGCCTTGCTGATCTTGCCGCGCTGACCGGCCTGTCCGAAACCGCGATGAGCCATGCCTTCAAGGCAGCAACGGGCGTGCCGCCGCATCGCTGGCAGATGCAGGCGCGGATCGACAGGGCAAAGGCGATGATGGCGCATGAGGCTGCCTCGCTTGGCGACATCGCCCAGGCCACCGGCTTCTTCGACCAGGCGCACCTTACCCGCGTGTTCAAGTCCGTGGTCGGATTGACCCCGGGTGCGTGGATGAAGAGCGCCGGCCGCCGGTGACATTTCCGCAACACGGCACCGCGATATCAGTGGTTTGGACAAGAATGGACAAGCCGCCCAAATCAGTCCAATGACCCGTTGATAAGTTGAGGTAAACCATCAAGTATCTCAACGACGACAGGCGGGGACTTTCCTGATGAGCAGAATTTACCGGATCAAGGCGCTTCTGGCGGCTGGCGTCGCCGCTGCCGCGACGATCCCGCCAATGCCGGCGTTCGCGCAGACGGCGCAATCCAGCACCCAGCTCGAACCGGTTGTGGTCGAAGGCGAGGCCGGAGATAGCGCGACCGGGCCGGTCGACGGCGTCGTCGCCAAGACGACCAGAACCGGCTCCAAGACGGCGACCGACATCAAGGAGGTCCCGCAATCCGTCTCGGTGGTCGGACGGCAGGAGATCGAGGATCAGGGTGCACAGAAAGCTGACGAGGCGCTGCGCTACACCGCCGGCGTCTTTGCCCAACCCTTCGGTCCCGACAGCGACACCAACTGGATGTACATTCGCGGCTTCGATGCAACGGCCACCGGCACCTACATGGATGGCCTCCAGCTGTTCAGTTATGGTTTCGGCGGTTTCTATGTCGACAGCTTCGGCCTTGAGCGCATCGAAGTGCTGAAGGGGCCGGCCTCGGTGCTTTATGGCGGCAGCAATCCGGGCGGCCTGGTCAACTATGTCAGCAAGCGCCCAGACTTCGAACGCACGCGCTATGTCGAAACCGGCATCAACGATGCCGGCAATGTCTATCTCGGCTTCGACATCGGCGACGTCGCCAACAACGGCACGGTCAGCTACCGGATGACGGGCAAGGTCGCCGGCGGCGATACCTACAGCGACCTGCAGAACGGCTGGCGCGGCTTCATCTCGCCGAGCATTAGCTGGAAGCCAGACGAAGCGACCACGCTGACCATACTGGCCAATTACAGCCACATCGACGAGAACCATAATGGCGGCAGCTTCCTGCCCTATGATGGCACCGTGACCGATCACATTGTCGGCGGCGTGAACTATGGCCGCATCGATCCCGATGCGAACTTCACGGAGCCGAGCATCGACCTCTACAAACGCGAGCAGGGCTCGCTCGGCTACGAGTTCGAGCACACGTTCGACAATGACTGGACCGTTCGCTCCAGCGCCCGTTTCACCGCCGCCGACATCGACGAGGTCAGCGTCTATCCGAACGGCTGGTCAACCATCGGAGGGCCGACCGACCTGGCGCGGATCAATTTCGGTCATGACACCACGGCCAAGACCTTCCTCGCCGACAACCAGATCGAAGGCAAGGTGGCGACCGGAGCGATCGAACATACGATCCTCGCTGGCGTCGATTTCAAATATTACAACATCGACCAGGTACAGTCGTCCGGCCTCTACGATCCCAATTATGATAATCCAATCGACGCTTTCGATCCGGTGTACGGTTCGCCGCTGACGCCTCGCGTCAGCTATCTCAATCAGGACCTGACGCAGAAGCAGCTTGGCTTCTATGCACAGGATCAAATGCGCTTCGGCGATGGTTGGCTGGTGACACTGAACGGCCGCTACGACCGTGGCTGGCTCGAAGCCGACAACCGCCCGACCTATTACTCGGCGGGCTCCAGCACGCAGAGCAGCACGGTTGGCGACTTCTCCGGCCGCGCCGGCCTGGCCTATGAGTTTGCCAACGGCGTAACCCCCTATGCCAGCATCGCCACCTTCTTCAATCCGATCATCGGCACCGATGCGATGGGCAATCTGTTCAAGCCGGAAGAGGGTACGCAATACGAAGTCGGCGTGAAATACGTGCCGACTTTTGTCGATGGCCTGTTCACCCTGTCGCTGTTCGACCTGACCCGCCAGAACGTGCCGTCGAATGTCACTCCCTTCACCCAGATGCAGACCGGCGAGGTGCGTTCACGCGGCGTCGAACTCGAAGGCAAGGTGAACGTGACGGAGGATTTCCGGGTTACCGGTGCATTCACAGCTTACGACATCGACATCACCAAGGACGCCAACCCGGCGCTCGTCGGCAAGACGCCTTTCATCGTGCCGGAAGTGATGGCTTCCGCATCCGTCGATTACACCTTCCGTGGCGACTGGTATGACGGCATCTCGATTGGCGGCGGTTTGCGCTATATCGGCTCCTCATGGGCAGACAATGAGAATACAGCGAAGGTTCCGGCGGTAACGCTGGCCGACCTGAAGCTCGGCTACGAGAAAGAGAAGTGGGGCGTCGACCTCAACATCACCAACCTTTTCGACAAGAGCTATGTGTCGAGTTGCCAGACAACGCTCACCTGCTCCTACGGCGAAGGCCGCTCCTTCAAGCTGAAGGCGCACACGAGTTGGTAGTCATGGACCGAACCCACCGGCGATGATCCATCCGCCCAACAGACGGCGGGTGCTTGCGCTGACGGCCGCGGCCTTGCTGCCGCCGGTTGCCGGCAGGACTGCGACGACAAATGTTGCCGCGATCGATTGGGGCATGCTGGAAACGCTTCTGGCGCTCGGCGTCGAGCCGGTGGCGGCGACCGAACTGATCCAGTTCCGCAGGATTGCGCTCGAGCCTGCCGTTCCCCAAACCGTGACCGATCTCGGACTGCGCGGCACGCCCAACTACGAGCTGTTGCGCATCGTCGCGCCGGACCTGATCGTCATCTCCAATTTCTACGAGTACCAACGCCCGATTCTGGAACGCATAGCGCCGGTGTTCGCGCAAACCGTCTACGATGCCGGAGTACCGCCCTACGCTCTTGCCGAGGCAGCGACGCTGGCCCTGGGCGAGAAGCTCGGACGACCGGCCGAAGCGAAGCGTTACCTCGACGAAACCGCCGACGACATAGCGCGGCGTCGCGCCGCCATGCCAACCAGGTCCGCACGGCCGGTCTTTGTCATCAGCCTCGGCGACTCCAGGCACTTCCGCGCCTTCGGCCGGGACTCCATGTTCGGTGACGTGCTCACGCGGCTCGCCCTGGTCAATGCCTGGTCCGAAGAGACAAGTTACAGCGCGGCAGCACCCGTTGGCCTGGAGGCGCTGGCGCGGGTGCCCGAGGCCTCCATCCTGATCGTCTCGCCCTTGCCGGCGGATGTCGGGCGCTCGCTTCCCACCAATGCGTTGTGGAACGCGCTGCCGGCCGTGAGCAAAGGCCGCGTCGCGGTGCTCGAAGCGATCAACCATTTCGGCTGCCTGCCGTCGGCGCGCCGCTTCGCGCGGCTGGCGACGGCGGCGCTTGCGGGTCATGCTTCGTGACGGAGCGCGCTGTGGCCCGAAGCGAGATACCTCACCGCACCATCGGCGGCGCGCTGTCGCCCATAATCCTATGGGGCCTGCTCGCGGGGCTGGCCGCACTCTTGTTCGCATGGCGCGTCGGCATGCAGCAGCCGGCATCGGTGCCGGGCGATCTCCGCCATGTCATCCTGTTCTACAGCTCGCTGCCGCGCGCCGTCGTAGCGGTGCTGGCGGGCGCCGTGCTCGGCCTGTCCGGCCTGCTGTTGCAGCATGTGCTGCGCAATCCGCTGGCGGAACCATCGACGCTCGGCATTTCGGGCGGCGCGCAACTGGCGATGACGCTCGCCTCGCTTTACGCGCCGTTGCTGATGGAGCGATCGCAAGGGCTGGTGGCCTTTGCCGGCGGCACCGCCGCTGTGCTGCTGGTGCTGGCGTTGACTTGGCGGCGCGGGCTGGAGCCGGTGTCGGTCGTGCTCGCCGGAATGATGGTGGCGCTGACCGCGAGTTCCGTCAGCGCCGCGCTGATCCTCGCCAATGGCGATTACCTGTTCTCGCTGTTCATCTGGGGCGGCGGGTCGCTGGTGCAGCAGGATTGGCGACCGGCCATCGCGCTGACGATCAGGCTGGCGGCCGGCGCCGCCGCGGCGCTGATGCTGCTGCGGCCGCTGACCATCCTTGGCCTCGACGACGCCTCGGCTCGCGGCCTTGGCGTTGCCCGCCACACCAGCCGCTTTCTCATCATCGCTCTTGCGGTATGGATGGCAACGACGGTCGCGGCGCAGATCGGCGTCATTGGTTTCGTCGGCCTTGCCGCGCCGGCGCTCGCCATGCTTTCGGGCGCGCGCACCCTGCGGCAGAAGCTGATCGCCGCGCCGCTGATCGGCGCGGTACTGCTGTGGCTGACGGACGGGCTGGTCCAGCTGGCCGCCGGCTCCGGCGGCGAGCGTATTCCGACCGGCGCGGGAACCGCGCTTCTGGGCGGCCCACTGCTGCTGTGGCTGCTGCCGCGGTTGCGCATGTTCGAATGGCCGCATCTCGGTTCCAATGGCGTGACGCCGCGCAAGGCCCGCCGTCCGTGGCTCATCATCCTCGTCTTGCTTGCGCTCACATTTGCCGCCGCCTTGGCCCTCGTGGTCGGGCGCGGACCGGCAGGGTGGTCGATCGCCGGCGGCGACCTGCTGGCCGATCTTGTCTCCTGGCGCGCGCCGCGTGTCGGCGTGGCCGCGGCCGCCGGCGCGATGCTCGCGGCGGCGGGCGTGGTCATCCAGCGCGTTACCGGCAACCCTCTGGCGAGCCCCGAAGTGCTTGGCGTCGGCACCGGCGCGGGCGCCGGTCTGACCGCCGTGCTGACGGTCAGCGCAACGACCGGGCTCGGCTGGCAGCTCGCCGGCTCGGCCGCGGGCTCACTGGCGGCACTGGCCGCCATGCTGGCCATCGCCGCCAAGGCAAAGTTCGGCGCCGACCGATTGCTGCTTGCCGGCATTGCCATGAGCGCACTGTGCAGCGCGCTGATCACCGCGACGATCGCGATGGGCAATACACAGTCCTATGTGCTGTTGCGCTGGCTGAGCGGTTCGACCGGCCAGGCGACCGCCCTGGACGCAGCCGTTGCACTGGCCTGCCTGTTGCCACTGACGCTGCCGCTTTTTCTTGCCGCGCGCTGGCTGGACATCCTGCCGCTCGGGGCCGACAGCGCGCGCGCACTTGGCGTACCCGTAGCCGGCGGGCGGCTGATGCTGGTCGTCGTCAGCGCGCTCCTGACCGCGCTGGCCGCTTTGATCGTCGGCCCGTTGAGCTTCGTCGGCCTGATCGCGCCACACCTTGCCCGGCTCCTCGGCTTTTGGCGCGCACGCATTCATCTTGCCGGGGCGATGCTTCTGGGCGCCTTGCTGATGACCATATCGGACTGGCTGTCGCGCATGGCGGCTTTCCCGTACGAACTGCCTGTCGGCCTGTTCGCCTCATTGCTCGGCGGGCCGTATCTCGTCTACCTGCTTGCCAGGGGCGTGCCTCGTCAGGGCTGACGCGGTCCGGGCATGTCAGGAAGACCATTCGGCCTTCAGCACCGAGACCGCCGCCTCGCTGTTGTGGACGTAGTCATTGGCGTCCGGCTGCTTCTGCACCAGGAGGATGAACAGAAGGTCGGTCAGCGTCAGCTGCGCATCGCGCGCGGTGATGGACGATGAGCGCGCACGCTCCTCGTCGGCGATGGTGTAGAGGCAGATATCGGCAACGCGGCTCAGCGGATTGTCGTGCAGGCCGGTGACCGCGATCACCATGGTGCCGCGCTTGCGGGCAAGCTCGGCGATGCGCAGAGTTTCGATGCTGGCGCCCGAATGGGAGAGCGCGAACAGCACATCGTCAGGCCCGAGCGTCGAGGCATTGGCCATCTGGATATGGCTGTCGCTGTCATGCAGCACATTGCGGGCAAGCTTCATCAGCTTGTAGGAGAAATCACGCGCCACCAGCGAGGAGGCGCCGACGCCGGCCAGATGTATGCGGCGCGCACCATCCAGCAGTTCCAGCGCCCTGGAGATGATCCGCTCGCTGTTGGCGGCGACGGTCCGCTCCATCGACAGAAGCTTGCTGCCGATCAGCTTCTTCAAGATGACCTGATAGCCGTCGCCGACCTCGATCGAACCGTGGATCATACCGGCCGGCACCTGCCATTCCCGCGCCTTGGCTTCGCTGACGGCGAGCTTGAGCTCCTGGTAGCTGGCATAGCCGAGCTTCTGGCTGAATTTGACGACGCTCGACTGGCTGCGCCCGATCTCAGCCGCAAGAGCAGCCGTCGACAGCCGCAGCATCTCCTCGGGATTTTCGACGATGTACTGGCCGATCTCACGATCGCCGGGCGCCATGCCGTCGAGCTTGGCATTGATCCTGTTCAGAACGGACATGATTCCCCTTGCGCTTTGGCGTCCAGCCGCACGGCCAAGGAATAATTTATTCCAATTTCGATTGACAGCCAAGAACGTGGAATTAATTCTCAAGCTGGCCCCGAAAAGAGCTCGGGAACAGCTTTCGAGAGCGCCGCGCCCGGACGCGGCCCGGCGCACAAGGTTTCAGCCATGGACAGACTGCGCATCGTCGGCGGGCAAAGACTGCAAGGCGCGGTCACCATATCGGGCGCCAAGAACGCCGCTCTGCCGCAGATCGCGGCGGCGCTGCTCAGTCCCTACCCGCTCGAACTGACCAACCTGCCCGATGTGACCGATGTCGAGAACATGCTCGGCGTGGTGCGGCTGCACGGCGCCGAGGTGACGCGATCGGCCCATGCCGCGACGATCGACACCAGTGCCGCCGTTTCCGGGGAGACGTCCTACGACACCGTCAGAAAGATGCGCGCGACGGTGCTGGTGCTGGCGCCGCTGCTCGCCCGTTTCGGCCATGCGCGGGTTTCGCTGCCTGGCGGCTGCGCGATCGGCGCGCGGCCGGTCGACATGCATGTCGCCGCACTCGCGGCGCTGGGCGCCCGCATCGCCATCGAGAACGGGCTGATCGTCGCCTCGGCGCCGAACGGGCTCACCGGCACGCGCATCGTGCTGAGCTCGCCGTCGGTCGGGGCGACGGAAACCGCCATGATGGCGGCGACCACGGCCAAGGGCGAAACCGAAATCCTCAACGCGGCGCGCGAGCCCGAAGTGGCCGACCTCGCGGCTTGCCTCAACGCGATGGGCGCGCGTGTCGAAGGTGCCGGCACACATCGCATCCTGATCGCCGGCGACACGGACTGGCGCGCGGCCAGGCACGACATCATTCCGGACCGGATAGAGGCCGGCACCTATGCCATCGCCGCGGCGATCACCGGCGGGCAACTGGAACTGACGCATGCCCGGCTCGAGCACATGGCCTCGGTGGTGCAACTGCTGGAGGCGACCGGCGTCGGCGTCTGGCCGGGCGACCGCGGGCTCATCGTGTCGCGCGAGCGGCCGCTCAAGGCCGCCGACGTCACGACGGAACCCTATCCGGGCTTTCCGACCGATCTCCAGGCGCAGTTCATGGCGCTGATGTGCTGCGCGCAGGGCGCGTCGCTGCTGCGCGAAACCATTTTCGAGAACCGCTTCATGCATGTTCCCGAACTGATGCGGCTCGGCGCCAACATCAAGCTGCAAGGCACCACCGCGCTGGTGCGCGGCGGCGAGAAACTGCATGGCGCGCAAGTCATGGCCACCGATTTGCGCGCCTCGGTGTCGCTGGTGCTGGCGGCCTTGGTCGCCGAGGGCGGGACGACCATCAACCGGGTCTATCATCTCGACCGTGGCTATGAGCAACTGGACCGCAAGCTGCGTCTGTGCGGCGCCGACATCGAGCGGCTGAGCGCATGAACAACGGCCGCTCCGATTATTTTCTCGGCGTCGACGGCGGCGGAACCGGCTGTCGCGCCCGCGTCGAGGATGCCGAGGGAACCGTGCTGGGACAAGGCCTCTCCGGTCCGGCGTCGACGCGGCTCGGCATCGATATGGCCTGGGCGTCGGTTGCCAAGGCCTTTGGCGCGGCGATCGAGGAGGCAGGGTTCGGCGCGGCGGAAAGCGCCCGAATTCACGCCGGCATCGGCCTTGCCGGGATCGGCCGCAAGGGCGCGCTGGAGGCGCTGCGGGCGATCGCGCATCCCTTTGCCAGCATCGATTTCGTCAGCGATGGCGTCGCCGCCTGCCTCGGCGCGCATTCGGGCCAGGACGGCGCCATCGTCATCGCCGGCACCGGTTCGATCGGCCTCGGCTTCGTCGAGGGCCGCGACCTGCGCGCCGGAGGCTATGGCTTTCCGATCTCCGACGAAGGCAGCGGCGCCGATCTCGGGCTGAAGGCCGTGCAGCTGGCGTTGCGCGCCCATGACGGCCGGCATGAGCGCACGGCACTGCTGGCGGAAGTCATGCAGCGTTTCGAGAACGACCCGATGCAAGCCGTGGCCTGGATGGACCGCGCCAGCGCCACCGACTATGCGGCCCTGGCGCCGATGGTGATGCGCCACGCCGACCAAGGCGATCCGGCAGGGCGGCGCATCGTGCAAAAGGCCGCCGAACAGATCGACACGCTGGTGCGGGTTCTGTTCGAAAAAGGCGCGCCGCGCGTGGCCCTGCTGGGCGGGCTCGCCAGTCCGCTCGAACCATGGCTCGCACCCGACGTTCGCCGGCGCCTGAAAGCCGCCGATGGCGACGCGGTTTCCGGGGCGATCATTCTTGCCCGCAGGTCACTCGGCAAGCATTAGCGCGGCAGGAATAATTTATTCCATCTTTCCGTTGACGGAACGAATATTGAATTCTAAGACGTTAACGAAACGGGGTAGCATAACGAAATACGCGTGTGCCGGAGCCAAAGAGGAACCACTTCCGAACAGGCTGAGCGGCCTGATTTTTGAAAGCACTGATTTGAAAGCACTGGGATGAGCGAGCAAGGTTTGATGTCCGAGCTGGACCGGCTGGTTTCCGAAGGCCGGAATCCGCGGACCATGGACATCGACCTGCTGCCGACGATCGATGTGCTGCGCAAGATCAACGACGAGGACCGGGTGGTTCCGGCAGCGGTCGAAAAGGTGCTGCCGGACATCGCGGCCGCGGTCGACCGCATCGTCCTCGCCTTCCAGAAAGGCGCTCGGCTTATCTATATGGGCGCCGGCACCAGCGGCCGGCTGGGCGTGCTCGACGCCTCGGAATGTCCGCCCACTTTCGGCGTGCCGGAAGGCATGGTCGTTGGCCTGATCGCCGGCGGGCCCGACGCGCTGGTGCGCTCGACCGAAGGGGCCGAGGATGATCCCAAGATGGGCGCCAGGGCCTTGCAGGACATCAAGCTCACCCCGGACGACGTGGTGGTCGGCATCGCGGTCAGCGGGCGCACGCCCTATGTGATCGGCGGGTTGAATTATGCCAAGCAGGTGGGGGCAACGACGGTCGCCCTGTCCTGCAATCCGGCATCGACCATAGCAGGCATTGCCGACATCGCCATCTCGCCGGTCGTCGGTCCCGAGGTGCTGACCGGCTCGACGCGGCTGAAATCCGGAACGGCGCAGAAGCTGGTGCTCAACATGCTGAGCACGGCCTCGATGATCCGCATCGGCAAGAGCTACCAGAACCTGATGGTGGACCTTAATCCGTCCAACAGGAAACTGGCCGCCAGGGCAACCAGGATCGTGATGCAGACCACAGGCTGCACGGCGGCGCAGGCGCGCCAGGCGCTCGGCCGGACCGGCAACGACGTGAAGCTGGCGATCCTGCTGACCATCACCGGGCTTGAGGTCGAGGAGGCGCGCGCAGCCCTCGCCAAGGCAAGGGGTTTCCTGCGAAAGGCAATCAGCGACGAGACGCATGAAGGCGCTTGAGACCAGACGGCGTGAAGCTGCTTTACACAAGACGGCGCGAAGCCGCATAGACTGGGCCGATAGTCCAAAGCGCGTGTGTCTTGGAAGCGGTCCGCAGAAACTGCAAGGGCATCGGGTTCAAGCAAAGATGGGAGACGAGAATGGTTCACCTCACAAGAAAGCTGCTGTCGGGCATCACGCTGGCAGCCATGCTCGGCATCGCCACGGTCTCGACGCAGGCGGCGACGCTGCACATGGCCTGGTCGCAGGACGCAACGGGACTTGATCCGCACAAGCAGACGGCCTTTTCCTCGCTGCGGCTCCTGGAGCTGATCTATGAGCCGCTGGTGCGGGTCGATGCCAGCCTGCAGATCATCCCGGCCATCGCCACGTCCTGGGAATTCTCCAAGGACGGCAAGGAGCTGACCTTCAAGCTCGATCCCAAGGCGAAATTCCAGGACGGCGCTGCCGTGACCTCGGCCGACGTCAAGGCGTCTTTCGAGCGCATCCTGGACGAGAAGACAGGCGCCGCCGCCCGCGCCAACTTCCTGTCGATCGCCAGCATCGACACGCCGGACGGTGGAACCGTCGTGTTCCATTTATCGCAGCCCGACGCGCCGATCCTGACGGCGATGAGCGACATCAACGCGGCCATCGTGCCGGCGGCCGAGATCAAGGCCGGCTCGATCGGCACCAAAACGGTCGGCTCCGGCCCGTTCCAGCTCGATAAATGGGACCCCAACGCCAAGGAAGTCTTGAGCGCCAACAAGGAATGGGCCGGCGGCGCGATCGGCGTCGACGGTATCGAAATCAGCGTGCTGCCCGATGAAGCGGCGATCCTCGCCGCCCTGCGCACCAAGCAGGTCGATTTCGCGCTGCTCAACGATCCGCTCGTCGCCACGCTGGTGCCGAAGGAGGCTAGCCTGCAACTGAACCGCGCGCCGGTGCTGGCCTATAACGTGCTGCAGCTCAATCCGTCACGCAAGCCGATGACCGAACTCAAGGTGCGCCAGGCGATCTCCTGCGCCATCGACCGGCAGGAGGTTCTGGACACCGCCGCGCTCGGTGAAGGCAAGGTCACCGGACCGCTGACCATCCCAGCACTTGCGACCGATCCAAGCCAGCTCTTCTGCTACAAGCGTGATGTCGAGAAGGCCAAGAAGTTGATGGCGGAGGCAGGCTTTGCCGACGGCTTTTCGGCGACCGTGATCGGCGCCACCGGCGAGCCGCCGACGGCGGCGGCGGAAGCCCAGGTCATCCAGTCGCAGCTCGCCGAGATCGGCGTCAAGCTCGACATCAAGATGATGGAGCTCAACGTCTATGTCGACGCCTGGCTGAAGGGCGATTTCGACATGGCGATCGCGCTCAATGGCGGCCGCGCCGACCCCTACACAATGTACAACCGCTACTGGACCAAATCAGGCAATCTGCAGAAGGTGGCCAACTACATCGACGACACGCTGGACAGCCTGATGCAGAAAGGCCGCGCCGAGACCGATCCGGCCAAGCGCAAGGCGATCTTCACCGAGTTCGAGAAGCACCTCGCCGAAGTCTCGCCCTGGATCTGGCTCTACACGTCCTACAGCTATACCGCCCAGCAGAAGAACATTGCCGGGTTCGTGCCAACGCCGACGGGCACGCTGTTCAGCCTCAGCAAGGTTACCATCCAGCAGTAGCCATCGCTGGCCCCAGAGTCGGATGATTTCAGGTTGAATCGACCTGAAATCTGAATCCGCCTCCAGATCAAAGGGATAGAGCATGATGTCGTCCGAAAACCGTTTCACACTTTTCGGCATCATGCTCTAGACGAGAGGTCTTCTTCGCGTGAACTATCTGATGCGACGACTTGCGGCGTTTCCTCTCGTCCTGCTTGGCGTGTCGATCCTGGTCTTCGTGGCGATCCGGATGGTGCCGGGCGATTCGATCACCGCGATGCTGGGCACCGAAGCCGGCCTGCTGACGCCGGCACAGCGCGATGCGCTCGCCGCCTATTTCGGCATCGACCAGCCCTGGTTCGTCCAGTACTGGCGCTGGATCGGCGGCATCCTGCACGGCAATTTCGGCATCTCCGTCACCTATGGTAGGCCGGTATTGGACGTCATCCTCGAGCGCTTCCCGCTGACGCTGGAACTGGCCGTGCTGTCGATGATCATCGCACTCGCAGCCGGCATGCCGGCGGGCATCTACGCCGCCACGCATAGTGAGAAACTGTCCGACCTCGGTGTGCGCGTCGTCGCTATGATCGGCCAGTCGACGCCGAGCTTCGTGCTCGGCCTTTTGATCATCTACGCGCTGTCGGCCGGCTTCGGCGTGCTGCCGGCCATGGGCGAATTCACGCCGCTCTGGCAGGATCCCTTGCGTAATCTCAGCCAGCTGATCCTGCCTGCCATCACGCTCGGCTTCGCCTTCGCCGCCTCGGTCACCCGCATCTCGCGCTCGGCCATGCTCGACGTGTTGAGCGACGACTATGTGCGCACCGCCCGCAGCAAGGGCGCCTCGGCGCGCAGCGTCATCTGGCGACATGCGCTCCCCAACGCGCTGATCCCCGTGGTGACGCTGAGCGGCATTGAATTCGGCTATCTCCTGGGCGGCGCGGTCATCGTCGAGCAGATCTATGCCCTGCCCGGCCTCGGCCGCATGGTGCTCGACGCCATACTCCAGCGCGACTACGCGCTGGTGCAGGGCAGCGTGCTGTTCATCGCCTTCAACTTCATGATCGTCAATCTCCTGGTCGACCTCGCCTATGTCGCGCTCGATCCGCGCATCCGGCTGGGCGAGCAGTGATGCGCATGCTGCGCGCCATCCTCGGGCACGGCAGCGGTCGTATCGGCGGCGTGATCGTCGGCGTCTATCTCCTGGTCGCCATCCTCGGTTTGCTTGGACTGACGCCGCACAATCCGATCACGCAATACCGGATCGACCGGCTGCACGCGCCCAGTGCCGCCTACTGGATGGGCACCGACCTGTTCGGCCGCGACGTGGCGAGCCGGCTGATGGCGGGCGTCGGCCAGTCCTTCACCGTTGCCTTTCTTTCGGTCGCCTTCGCCGCGCTTGCCGGCACCGTGCTTGGGCTCGCCGCCGCTTGGCTCGGGCGTCGCTGGGACGGCGTGCTGATGCGGATCATGGATGTGCTGCTGGCTTTTCCTGCCATTCTTCTGGCGCTGCTGATCGTCACCGTTGCCGGACCGGGCACATGGACCAGCGTGGTCGCCATCGGCATCGTCTATACGCCGATCTTCACACGCGTGGTGCGCGGCCCTGCTTTGTCGCTCAAAGCGCGCGAATTCGTCGACGCCGCGCGCACCTTCGGCAGCAGCTCCAGCTACATCGTCACGCGGCACCTGCTGCTCAATCTGGTCGCGCCGCTGACCGTCCAGGTGACGCTGGCGCTCGCCTGGGCATTGCTGACCGAGGCCGGCCTGAGCTTCCTCGGTCTCGGCACGCAGCCGCCGGCCGCTTCGCTCGGCCTGATGCTGAGCGACAGCCGCAATCTGATGGAAACCGCCCCATGGCTGATGATCTTCCCCGGCCTGGCGATCATGATCAGCATTCTGGGCTTCAACCTCTTGGGCGACGCCTTGCGCGACATCCTCGATCCGAGGATGCGGAGAGCGCTCGCATGATCCCGCTTCTGTCGGTCCGCGACCTGAACGTCGGCTTCGGCCGCGACCCGAAAGCCAATGAGGTGGTGCGCGGCGTCAGCTTCGACCTCGCCGACGGCGAAACGCTGGCCATCGTCGGCGAAAGCGGCTCGGGCAAGTCGGTCACCGCGCTGTCGATCAACCGTCTCATCGATTTCGGCGGCGGCCGCGTCACCGGCGGCGCCATGACGCTGAAACGGGCCGACGGCAGTCTCTTCGACCTGACGACCGCGACCGAGCGGCAACTGACCGGGATTCGCGGCGCAGAGATCGGCATGATCTTCCAGGAGCCCATGACCTCGCTCAATCCTGTGCTGACGATCGGCACACAGATCGAGGAATCGTTCCGGCTGCATCGCGGCCTGACCGGCCGGCAGGCCACGGCGGCGGCCAAGGACGCGCTCGACCGGTCGCGCATCCCCGATGCGGCAAGGCGGCTGAAATACACGCCCAACCAGCTGTCGGGCGGCATGCTGCAAAGGGTGATGATCGCCATTGCGCTCGCCTGCAATCCGCGTCTGCTGATCGCCGACGAACCGACCACGGCGCTCGATGTGACGGTACAGGCGCAGATCATGGCGCTGCTTGCGGAGCTCAAGCAGGAAAGCGGCATGTCGATGATCTTCATCACCCACGACATCGGCCTTGTCGCCGGCATCGCCGACACGGTAATGGTGATGCAGAACGGGCAGGCCGTGGAACAGGGCGAACTGAACCAGGTCCTCGACAGGCCGCAGCACGCTTATACGCAGCATCTGTTGCGGGTTGTGCCGCACTTCGCCCACGGCCGCGCGACACGCACGGACGGGCAGCGCGACAAGAACGCAAGGAAGGACCCGGCCCTTGAGGTCAACGGCCTCGTGGTGCGGTTTCCGCTCAAGAGCAGTTTCTTCAGCCATGCCAGCGGCGCGGTGCACGCCGTGGATGGCATCGACTTCGACCTGATGCCGGGAGAGACACTGGCCATTGTCGGCGAGAGCGGCTCGGGCAAATCAACCACCGCGAAAGCAGTCCTTGGGCTGGTGCGCTCGACGCGCGGCAGCTTCTCGGTGGGCGCCCGGACGGCCTCGGCAAAGCACAGCGCCAAGCCCGTGCAGATGGTTTTCCAGAATCCCTACGCTTCGCTCAACCCGCGGCTGAGCATCGAGAGCATCCTGGCGGAGCCGGTGATCGCCAATGGCGGCCGGGCGGACGCCGAAACGCGAGCCAGGATGGCGAGCCTGCTGGAGCGCGTCGGCCTGCCGCAGAACAGTTTGCAGCGCTATCCGCACGAATTCTCCGGAGGCCAGCGGCAAAGGCTGTGCATCGCCCGCGCGCTGATGCTCAACCCGTCGGTCGTCGTTCTGGATGAAGCGGTTTCCGCCCTCGATGTTTCAGTGCAGGCTAAGGTGCTGGAGCTGCTGGTCGACCTGCAGCGCGAGTTCGGGCTGGCCTATCTGTTCATCTCGCACGACATGGCTGTCGTCGAGCGGATCGCTCATCGCATCGCCGTCATCTATGCCGGCCAGATCGTCGAGATCGGAGACGCGGCCTCGGTGCTGTCGGCGCCGAAACATTCCTACACGAAGAAGCTCATGTCAGCGGTTCCGGCCATCGACCGGCGGCATGAGCGTTTCGAGATCGACACACGCCAGGTGCCTTCCCTGGTGCGCCCGCAAGGGTTTGAGCCGGCGCCGGCGAGATGGGAGGAATTTGGGGTAGATCATATGGCGAGGGTGGAAGGGTGATGCATGGTGCCCTGGGCTCGGTTAGGTCGGCGGGACAGCACCCCCCTCTGTCCTGCCGGACATCTCCCCCGCAAGGGGGGAGATCGGATGTCGCCTCGGCTTTCGCCAATCTCCGATGTTGGAAGGCTGGCGGGACATCAACTCTGCCAATCTCCCCCCTTGCGGGGGAGATGCCCGGCAGGGCAGAGGGGGGTGTGACGGAACTCGGCCTTTCAGGAGGCCCGCATTGACCAACCTCGCCCAGATCTTCGACCGCGCGTTCCAACCACTCGCAGCGGCAGTTGCCGCCAAGCGCATCCCCGGTGGCGTGCTCGGCATCGTTGACAGGAATGGCGACCGCATCACCAGGGCGATCGGCTCAGCCCAACTCGTGCCTAAGCAGCGACCGATGCGTGAGGAGACCTGGTTCGACCTGGCATCCCTGACCAAGGTGATCTTCACCACGCCGCGCATTCTGGCGCTGGCTCAGGACGGTGCCATCGATCTCGACGCACCACTCGTCTCGGTGCTGCCGGACCTTCGCCAATATGACGCGAGTGCCTGGGAGCGGAAGGTGACGTTTCGCCAGTGCCTCGGGCACCAGACGCCCTTCCCGGCCGTCGAACCGATCTATACCTACGGGCGCGACCCCGACTTGCTGCGCGCCTTCATCCTGCAACGGGAATGGCGGGCCCGCGATCCGGTCTATTCCGACATCAATTTCATCCTGCTCGGCTTTGCGCTCGAACGGCTGTCGGGAAAAAGCATCCGGGGCATGGAGCCCGGCCCGGGCTTTGCGTGGTCCGCCGAGCCAGATCTCGCCGCGGCAACAGAAGACTGCACTTGGCGCCATCGCGTTCTGTCCGGCGAGGTTCACGACGACAATTGCGCGGCGTTGCAAGGCGCCGGCCATGCCGGCCTGTTCGGCACGGCGGCCTCGGTGCTCGATTTCGCCCAAGGGCTGCTGACCGGCGCATCCGAACGGTCGATCGCGCCGATGCGCACGCCCTTGTCCGCTACCCGCACCCACGGTTGGGAGCGTCCTTATGACGGCTGGTCCGGCGGCGCCTTGTGCAGCCCGCAAACGATAGGCCATACCGGCTTTACCGGCACGGGGCTGTGGATCGACTTCGACAGAGGCAAGGCCTGGACCTTGCTTACCAACCGGATCCATCCGACACGTCATTTCGACAGCGGAATCGTCGCGCTTCGCCAAGCGGTCGGCGATCTCATCAATGGAGTTCGATAATGGAATCCATCTGGGCCGTCGGCCTGATGACCGGCACCGTGCTGGACGGCAACATCGATGTCGCCCTGATCAAGACCGATGGCGAGCGCATCGACGATTTCGGCACCTACCGGCTGATGCCCTATCCCCCTTCGATCCGCTCGCTGCTGGAAGAGACGCTTAAGCAGGCACGGGCCTGGAACTTTACCGGACCGGAGCCGGCGATCTTCCGCGAGGCCGAGGAGGCGCTGACGCGCGCGCAATCGGCGGCGGTCAGGGAGCTCGTAGAAGGTTATGGGATGACGATGGCGGATATCGGCGTCGTCGGCTTCCACGGCCAGACCGTACTGCATCGCGCGCCGCAAATCGGCCGGCTCGGCCAGACCCGGCAGCTTGGTGATGGCGAATTGATGCATGCGATCCTCGGCACCAAGGTTGCCTATGATTTCCGCTCTGCCGACATGCGCGCCGGAGGACAGGGCGCACCGTTGGCGGCCGCCTATCACACCGCGCTGATGCGCAGCGCCGGCGCCAGCGGCGAGGTGGCCGTGCTGAACCTCGGCGGCGTCGCCAACATCACCTGGTGGGACGGCGGCGACAATGTCGTTGCCTTCGACACCGGCCCCGCCAACGCGCCGCTCAACGATTTCATCAAGTCGAAGGGGCTCGGCGAAATGGACCGCGACGGCGCGCTTGGCCGGGCGGGAACGGTCGACGAAGCCCGGCTCGCCAAGCTGCTGCAACACCCCTATTTGACCAAACCCTATCCGAAATCGCTGGACCGTTTCGACTTCGGCGCCACCATGGCGGATGGCCTGAGCGCCGAGGACGGCGCCGCGCTTTTGACCGCCTTCACCGCCGCCGCGGTCGGCAAGGCACTCGATCTTCTGCCGAGCCGGCCGAAAAGACTGGTGGTCAGCGGCGGCGGCCGCCACAACCCGACGATGATGGCAATGATCGCCAGCCGCGCCGGTGTGGAGGTGGTGCAGGCCGAAAGCCTCGGCTGGAGCGGCGACGCGGTGGAGGCGGAGTGTTTTGCCTTTTTGGCGGTGCGCGTACTGGGCGGCCTGCCGATCAGTTTTCCCAGCACGACGGGCGCGCCGCAGCCGATGCGCGGCGGACGGCTGGCCGGTTGATCAGCCCGCCGACAGTTTTTTCTGCAGGAAGACGCGGCTGCGGCCGACGGGGAAATCGGCGAGTGTTCCGAAGGGCTGATAGCCCTGGCGCTGATAGACCCTGGCGGCGTTCGGGTTGAAGGTGTCGATCCAGGCGTTCTGGCAGCCACGCGCCATCGCCTCCTTCTCAGCCGCGTCCAGCATCGTGCCGGCCATGCGCCGGCCGCGCAGCCTTTCGTCGACCCACAGCCATTGCACGTAAAGCCAGCCCCAGGCGGTGTAGCCCGAAATGCCCGCGACAATCGCGCCTGTATCATCACGCACGAACACCGCAAGGGCCTTCCTTTCGGAAGCGCCGACATCGCCGTCGTTGAACGCCATCAAACGCTCGCCGAGAAAGGCGAGCTCCTCGGGCAAGGGGGTTGCCGTCGTTTCAAGTGTCGTGATCATGGCTCATCCGAAATGCGCAACGGGAGACGAACAGAGTTACGAAGGCCGGAGCGCCTGCGCAACGCCTATGTCCGTCCCCGAACAGCGTGCCGGTCCGGGTCGCCACCATTGCGGAATTCGGAGGCGGAAATGCCGTAGCGCTTGAGCTTGTCGTAGAAGGTCTTCCGCGGCACGCCGAGTGCGTCGATGGCCCCGCGCACGTCGCCGGCATGATCGCGCAAGGCTTCCCGGATGAGTTGCGCCTCGTAGCAGCCGACCCGTTCGGGCAGCGCCGCCGAAGGCTCCGGCAAGCGCGCGGACGTTGCCCTGGCCTCCTCGTCGGGCCCGAGGCCGAGCGCGACGCGGTCGGCAAAATGCGCGAGCTCGCGCACATTGCCCGGCCAGTCATGCGACTGGAGATGGTCGCTCACCGCGGCATTCACCGCCGCGACCGGGCGGCCGAAACGCTGCGAGGCCTTGCCCAGGAAATGCCCGAACAGCATCGGGATGTCGCCGCGCCGCTCGCGCAGCGGCGGGATGCGTAGCGTCACGACGTTGAGGCGGAAATAGAGATCCTCGCGGAAATCGCCGCGCTGGTCCGGCCGGCCTAGATCGACCTTCGTTGCCGCGACGACCCGCAGATCGAGGCGGCGCGTTTCGTTGGAGCCGAGCGGGGTGAGGCTGCGCGTTTCCAGCACCCGCAGCAGCTTGACCTGTAGCGGCGGCGGCATGGATTCGATTTCGTCGAGGAACAGCGTGCCGCCGCTCGAATGCTCGATGCGACCGATCCGCCGCCGCTGCGCCCCGGTGAACGCGCCCGGCTCGTGGCCGAACAGTTCGCTCTCGATGACGGTCTCCGGCAGAGCGCCGCAATTCAGCGCCACGAAAGGCTTTGCGCGGCGCCGGCCCCATCGGTGCAGGAGATCCGCCACCACCTCCTTGCCGGTGCCGGTCTCGCCTTCCACCAGCACGTCGACATCCATGTCGGCGATCTGACGCAAGGTCTCGCGCAGGCGGCGGATGGCGGGCGCCTCGCCGATCAGCGGCAGGCCGTCGGCGGCCTGTGCGGCGGCCTCGTGCAGCCGCCGGTTCTCCATCACCAGCCGCCGCTTTTCGCTTGCCCGCTTCAGTGCCTCGACAAGGCGCTCGCCCGCATAGGGTTTCGGGATGAAATCGTAGACGCCGTCCTTGAGCGCCGCCACCGCGAGATCGATATCGCCATGCCCGGTGACCAGGATCACCGGTATGTCGATGTCGATCGCCCTGATGCGATCGAACAGCTGCAAGCCGTTCATGCCGGGCATGCGGATATCGCTGACAACCACGCCCTGGAAATCCCGGTCGACGGCGGCAAGCGCTGCCTCCGCGGCCTTGAACGCGATCACGCTGAAGCCGGCAAGCTCGAGCATTTGCGTGGTGGCGTGAAGCAGATCCGCGTCGTCTTCGACGAGCGCGACCAGCCCTGATCCCTCAGTCATTCAATTCGCCTCAGCTCTATGGTGAAGGATGCGCCTTTCGTGCTGCCCGGATCGAGGCGCAGCGTGCCGCCCAGTTCCTGGGCGATCTCCTGCGAGATCACCAGACCGAGGCCAAGCCCCTTTTCCTTGGTGGTCTGGAACGGCATGAACAAATTGCCGGCCGCTTCCGGCCCGAGGCCAGGTCCATTGTCGCGCACCGAAACCAGCACCCTGTCGTCGCGCTCGGCAAGCTCGATCTCGATGCGCGGATCGGGCCGGTCCTTCAGGGCATCCAGCGCATTCTGCAAGAGATTGACCAGGATCTGCTCCAGCCGGATGCGGCTGGCCATGACCGCCGGCGAGGCGGTGCCGCGCGGCTTGACGACGGTCACGCCGGAATCGCGGATGCGGCCGGACAGGAGCGACAGCGCGCCGTCGATCGCTTCGCGCACCGGCAGCGGCGAGGCGGCGACGCCTGGCCGCCGCGCGAAACTGCGCAGCGTGCTGGTGATGGCGCCGATGCGCTCGGTCATCGACACGATCGATGTCAGGTTGCCCGAGACGGATTCGACTTTGTCGCCATGCAGGAAGCGGCCGGCATTCTCGGCGTAGGTGCGTATCGCCGCCACCGGCTGGTTGATCTCATGCGCGACGCCGGCGGCGATCTGGCCGAGGATGGAAAGCCGGTTGGCCTGGGCGAGGTCGTCGCGCAGTCGGCGGACCTTGGCCTCGGCGTTTTCGCGCTCGGCGATCTCGCCGGCAAGGGCCGTGTTGGAGCGGGTCAGTTCCGCCGTTCGCGTGCTTACCCTGCTCTCCAGTTCAGCATTCATGCGCGCCAGCGCTTCCTGCCTCACGCGGCGCGCACGGCGGCGCCTGAGAAGCACGTAGGCAAGTAAACCCGTGAACAGCAGCGCCAGCAGCGTGGTCAGGCGTGCCGTGTTGGCGGCCGACGTCAAAGCGGCATCGGCAGGCGTGAGCAGCCACAGACGCCAACCGGGAACGGCGCCGGGCAGGTCCTGCGCCACTTCGACGAACTGGCGCGATTTTCCGGCATTGTCGATTGTCGCCAGGCCGTCACCGGCACCGCGTCGTATCGGCAGCGGTTCGAAGCCGGTTTCGGCAAGTTGAAGCTGCGCGTGAGCTGTCGCGGCATCCGCGGCCGAGAGCGGCGCAAGCGCGTGGAACCGCCACTCGGGCCGGCTGGTCGCCAGCACGACACCGCGCTCGTCCGTGACGAAGACGACAAAGCCGCTGGAGCGCCAATTGGCTTCGACGCCGTCGAGTTCGACCTTCAGTACGGCAACGCCGAGCGGCGTCTTGCCGTCATCGACGCGGCTGGCGAGATAAAGTCCCGGCCTGCCGCTGATCGTGCCGAGGCCATACTGGCTGGCGGCGCCCTTGGTCATGGCGTCGGTGAAATAGTGGCGGAAATTGTAGTCGATGCCGACGAAGCTGCCCGGCTCGCCGGCGTTGCTGGCCGATATCGCGATGCCTGCCGTGTCGATGACATAGATGGCGGATGCCGAGGCATCGGCGGCAATGGCCCGGAGCTTGTCGTCGAGCGCCGTCTCTTGCGTTTTGCCGGCCCGGCGCAACGCGTCGCGCACGGCATCGTCGCGTGCCAGCACCAAGGGAACGAGACGCTGCTTTTCGATTTCGCCGGTCAAGGTGCCCGCCGCCAGCGGCAAGGCTGCCAGTGCTCCGTCGCGCAGATCGCCGGCAGCCTGGTTGGCGGCAAGGCGCCCGGCAATCGCGACCGCCCCCGCCAGCATTGCCAGGCCGATCAGGAGAATGAGCCAGCGGCCGTCACGCAGCCTGGCCATCGCTTCGCGCAGCAGGTCGCGGCCGGCGAACTCCGGGGATGCGCTATCGGTGTCTGCCTGCGGCGTCTGCCCTCTCCACCGTTCGCTGTTCAGCAGCCACTGTAATGCGAAACTCCGCCCAGGCAAACAAGGGTGAGTGCGGAAATCCGCACAGGCCTCCATTGAAACGGGGACAAAACCGCCGGAAATCCAGGGTTCCGGCCTTTTCTCGATCTGGCACGGCGCTTGCAAAACTCTCGACAGCGGCGAGCGACCGGAGCGCCGCGATGGGAGAAGTCTTGCGGGGCGGCGCGTGCCGTTCCCTCCGGCCAGGGAGATAGCAGATGCACATGGCAGACCAATCACGCGCGCCCGCCGCGCAGCGCAAGCCGCTTTACGCCCAACTCTACGTGCAGGTGCTGGTGGCGATCACCGTCGGTATCCTGCTCGGCCATTTCTATCCGTCGCTCGGCGAGAGCATGAAGCCGCTTGGCGACGCCTTCATCAAGCTGGTCAAGATGATCATCGCCCCGGTTATCTTCCTGACGGTCGCCACCGGCATCGCCGGCATGAGCGACCTGCAGAAGGTAGGCCGCGTCGCCGGCAAGGCGATGCTCTACTTCCTCACCTTCTCGACACTGGCGCTCATCATCGGCCTGATCGTGGCCAATGTCGTGCAGCCCGGGGCCGGCTTCAACATCGACCCGGCGACGCTCGACGCCGCGACCGTCAACAGCTACGCCGCCAAGGCGCACGACCAGTCGGTCACCGGCTTCCTGATGAACATCATCCCGACGACCATCGTCGGCGCCTTCGCCGACGGCGACATATTGCAGGTGCTGTTCTTTTCGGTGCTGTTCGGCATCGCGCTGGCCCTGGTCGGCGACAAGGGCGCGCCGGTGCTCAATTTCCTGCAGGCGCTGATGGCGCCGATGTTCAAGCTGGTCAGCGTGCTGATGAAGGCAGCCCCGATCGGCGCCTTCGGTGCCATGGCCTTCACCATCGGCAAATACGGCATCGGCTCGGTCATCAACCTCGCCATGCTGGTCGGCACCTTCTACATGACCGCTTTTCTGTTCGTGTTCATCGTGCTGGGCGCCGTCTGCCGCTACAACGGCTTCTCCATCCTGTCGCTGATCCGCTACATCAAGGAGGAGCTGCTTCTGGTGCTGGGCACCTCGTCTTCGGAAGCGGCACTGCCCTCGCTGATGGAGAAAATGGAGAAGGCCGGCGCGAAGCGCTCGGTGGTCGGGCTGGTCATCCCGACCGGCTATTCCTTCAACCTCGACGGCACCAACATCTACATGACGCTGGCCGCGCTGTTCATCGCGCAGGCGACGAACATCCACCTCTCCTTCGGCGACCAGATCCTGCTGCTCCTGGTGGCGATGCTTTCCTCCAAGGGGGCGGCCGGCATCACCGGCGCCGGCTTCATCACCCTTGCCGCCACGCTTTCGGTGGTGCCGGCCGTGCCTGTCGCCGGCATGGCGCTTATCCTCGGCGTCGATCGCTTCATGTCGGAATGCCGGGCGCTGACCAACTTCGTCGGCAATGCGGTGGCGACGCTGGTGGTGGCGCGCTGGGAAGGCGAACTCGACGAGGCCAAACTGGCCAGGGCGCTGGCGGGAACGGCCGACGACAGCCTGCCGGCGGACATCGTTCCAGCCGAGTAATCACAACGGCCGCACAGCGATAGCAAACGGCCGGAGGCATCGCTGCCTCCGGCCATTTTTCGTATGTTCACCGCGTGAGGCGGCAGGACTTGCGCACGCCGCGCAGCTTGACCTCGACCATCAGTGTCCGTCCTCGTGTCCGGGATATCTGCTCGGCCCGTCGACAGGCAGGCGGGCCGTGCCATCGGCGAACAGGACAAGGCTTGCCGCGCCGATCAGCCCGGCGTGGCGGCCGAGCTGGGCCTGAACCACCGGCACGTCGCGATAGGCGCGCATGGCGCGCTGGCGGATTGTCGCCTCTATTGCCGGAGCCATCAGATCGAGGCCATTGGCGATGCCGCCGCCGACGACCAGCACGTCGGGCGAATAGAGATGCAGGAGGTTGGTGAAGCCGACGCCGAGCCAGCGCGCTTCCTCCTCGAGCAGGGCCAGGGCGAGATCGTCCTGCAGCCGCGCTGCATCGACGACATGGCGGCCCGTCACCTCGGCATTAGCCGAGAGGCGGCGCAGCGTCGAGCCGTCGAAGGCCGACGTCGCGGCATTGGCGCGGCGGCCGAGCGCGGTGCCCGAGGCGATGGCCTCGAAACAGCCGACGACGCCGCATATGCAGCGCTCGCCTTCGTTGGTTATGGTCATGTGGCCGATCTCGGCGGCAAGACCCCGGCGGCCATGCAGGATGCGCCCGTCGACGACGACGCCGCCGCCGATGCCGGTCGAGACGGTGACGAAGACGAGCGAACGGGCGCCGTGGCCGGCGCCGAAGCGCCACTCGCCGAGCGCTGCCGCATTGGCGTCGTTCTCCAGCCGCACCGGCAGGCCGAGCCGCCGCTCGAGGATGTCGGCCAGCGGCACGTCCAGCCAGCCGGCAAGCGTCGGCGGCCCGACCGCGATGCCGGCCAGCGGATCGAGCGGTCCCGGCGCGCCGACGCCGACACCGAGGATGGCGAGCGCCGGCGCCTCGGCATGGATGGTCGCGGCGAGAGCCTCGATCTGGCCGATCACCACTTCGGGACCGGCCTGCGCCTGCGTCGGCACCGCCGCGAACGCCAGTATCTTGCCATCACGGTCGACCAGGGCGGCACGAAGCTCGGTGCCGCCCAGATCGATCGCGAGAGCGGCCTCGTTGCTCATGCCGCGACTTTCAGCCCGTGCAGCCAGCCAATGCGGCCGGCCAGATCCTTGTCACCGAAGGCGAGCGAACCAAGAACCACGGTCTCGGCACCCGCGGCACGCAGCAGCGGCACGGTCTCATGGCGGATGCCGCCGTCGGCGGCAAGAACCACGTCCGCCTCGCGTCCGGTCTTGCGCAGGATGGCGCGGGCCTCAACCAACCTGTCGCAGGCTTTCTCCGAAAGGCCTTGCCCCTTGACGCCGATCGCGGTTCCCAGAAGCGTGACGAACGCGACTTCGGACACGAAGGGCCTCACCGCTTCGACCGGCGTTTCCAGCCGCAGCACGACGCCGGCTTCGGCGCCAAGTTCGCGCGCCAGCCGCACAGCGCGCAATCCTGCTTCGCCATTCTCGGCATGGACGCTGATCATGTCGGCGCCGGCCTCGATGAATTGGCGCGTCTGTTCCCCGACGATTGTCCCGTCGACCATCAGATGGACATGGATGGGCTTGGCCGTCAGCTTGGCGATGCGAGCGACCAGATCGGGAAAGAACAGGAAGGACGGCGCGAAGTGGCCGTCAGCGACATCGATGTGGTGAAGATCGACATAGGGTTCGATGCGCCTGAGGTCGCTCTCGAAATTGGCGAGATCGGCCGACCACAGCGAGAATTCGGCGATCAGACGATCGCGCGGCAATGCGGCGATGGCGGCCGGGCCTGAAAGGAGTTTCGAGATCATGACTGGTCCTGGTTGTTGAAATTTTTATCGAGAAAGCCGCCGATCGCGGCACGGATTTCGGCGAAGTGGCGATCCTTGTCGGTGGCCTTTGGTGTCACCTCGGTGAAGATCGCGTTGAGGATTGTCTTCGCCAGTTCGCGCGCAATCGCCAAGGGATGGACGAGATCGACGCCGCTTCCGACGACGAGTGTGGGGATTGAGAGCGCAGAGGCTGCGGCCCGCGAAACGCCGGGCCCATCGCCGGCGATTGCCCGCATCATTTCGGCGAAGTCCGCTGCATTGTCGCGTTCGAAGAAACCGAGCAAGGACGCTAGATTGTCGGGTGCCTCGGCGCGGAACCGGGCCGCCGTGGCCGAAGCGGCAAAGATGGCGCGCGCCTCGTTCGGCGGGCGGTTTCGGATGAGCTCGGCCACTTCCGCATAGGGACGCATGTTTTCAGGTGCAGCGTCGAAGGCCCAGGCCGGACGGACCAGCACCAGGCCGGTGACGCGCTCGGGATGCCGGACGGCCAGGCGCAGCGCGATCGCCGCACCCATCGAGATGCCGCCGGCGACGAAGCGTTCGATGCCGGCCGCATCGGCGGCGGCCAGCACGTCGTCGGCGAACATGGCGATCGAAAGGGGGCGCTTGTGGCCGGCACCGGAGCCGCCTTGGGCCCGGCATTCGACGGTGAGCCGGCGTCGCGACGGGCCGTCGGGAAAATTCTGCGCCACCTGGGCGGCGTCACCGCCGAGACCGTGCTGGAAGACGACGGAAAGCCTACCTTGCTCCGTGTCGAAGATACGAAGCGCAGCATCGTCGCGAAGCATCATTGTCGGTGCGACGCTCATCGGAGCAGCCCGCGCAGAAACGCGGCGACGGCGGGAGCTTCGTCGGCCGACAATCCGTGCGTGACAAGCGGGCCATCGAATTTCACAGCGTTCAGCCGCGCGACGAAATCCGGAAAATCGACAATGCCCTCCCCTGTTGTGGCGAAGCGGCCGTCGCCATGCCTGTCCTTGGCATGCGCCATGGCTATATGGGCAGCGGCCTCGTCGATCGCCGCCGCGACGATGGCGCGCGCCTCGCCCGGCGTCGCATGCTCGAACAGGTTCGCCGGATCGAGCACGACCTTCAGATGCTTCGAGCCCATGTCGGCGATCAAGCGGGTGGCATCCTTCGCCGAGGTGACGATGTTGGCCTGTTCGGGCTCGATGCCGAGATCGACGCCTGCCCCTTCGGCCAGCGCCAGCGCCTTTTCCATCTCAGTGGCCATGTCGGACCAGGCGGCCGGTGTGGCGTTGTCGGGATGATAGGCCCATTGGTCGGCTGCATTGCGCGAGCCGGTGCAGAGCGTGACCAGCGGAATGTCGAGGGCGGCGGCTGTATCGATGACGACGACAAGGCGGCAAAGACCATCGTCGCGCACCGCCTTGTCTGGATGCGCCATGTTGTAGGTGCCTGACAGGGCGGCGAGCGATACGCCTGTTGATCGGGCGGCGGCGCGAATGGCCGGAATGGCTGCGTCAGGCACCGCATCGGGCATCGACGGCAGGCCGGCGCAAGCGAGATTGAATTGCGTCGTCTCATAGCCCGCCTGCCGCACTGCTTCCAGCACAACAGCCGGCTCGGTGCCCGCAAAGGTCTTGGCGAAGATGCCGAGACGCATCAGACCGCACCCGAGACCGAAGCGAGCTCGATCCGCTCGCCGGTCTCGACGGAGCGGGCAATGGCGACCATGGCGCGGATCGAGGCAATGCCGTCCTCGACATTGGCACCGCGCATCGGCGCGCCGTTCAGCACCGTGTCGGCGAGACCTTCCAGCTGGCGGCGGAAGAAATGGCCGTCGGCGCCGAGCGGTTTTCGCGAGGTCGCGTCCTTCTCATGGAAGATATCGACCTCGCTGGCGCGGAAGTACCAGGGATTGAACGTCTTGGCGATGACGGAGCCGTTCTCGCCATAGAGCTGGAAGCCCTCGTGCCAGTCCATGCGTACGGCGACGGTGAGATCGAGATGGCCGAGCGCGCCGCTGGCGAACTCGGTCTCGACGAACCAGCAATAGGCGCCGAAGCGTTCGTTGAGACGGGCGCGTACGGCCGTGATCTCGCCGCAGAGGAAGCGGGCCGTATCGACCAGATGCGAGCCGTGCGCCAGCATGAAATACTGCCGGAGATCCGCCTTCGGATTGCCGGACGGTTTCTTCGCCAGCTTGCTGGTGACAGGCAGCGGCTGCACCGCATCCGTATTGGTGTAGCGGTGGGTGGAATCGCAATACCAGGCCTTCAGCGCCAGCACCTCGCCCATTTCGTCGCGGACGAAGTCGCGCGCCGCCTCCAGCGCCGGATCGAAGCGTTTCATGTGGCCGACCTGCAGGATCCTGCCGGAGCGTTTCACCGCCGCCGCCAGCGCCTCGCCTTCCTCGACCGAAGTTCCGATCGGCTTTTCGCACAGCACATGCTTGCCGGCGTCGAGTGCCTTGATCGACATCGGCACGTGATAGGCGTCCGAGGTGGCGACGATGACCGCTTCCAGCTCCGGATCGGCGAGCAACTCGTCATAGTCGGCATACATCTTCCGCGGCTCGTAGGTGGCGCCCATGCGGGCGAGCAGGTCGGGCGCGGCGTCGCAAATGGCGTAGAGGTCGGCATTGACGGCCTTTGCACAAGATTCCAGATGCGCGAACTGCGCGATGGGGCCGCAGCCGAGCACGCCGACCCTGAGGCGCCTGTCCTGTTTCCCGATCATCGTCTCAGGCCCCGTAGCCGCGCATCGTCTGGCGGTTGGTCTTGACCGCGCCGGCAGGATCGGCCGCGGCCGTGTCGGATTCTTCTTCCAGCACCAGCCAGCCGTTGAAGCGCGGCGCAGCACCGACGATCTCGATCACTTCAGGCGTGTCGCAGACGCCTTTACCCAGCATCGCCCAATCACCCTTGGCGTCGACGTCCTTCAGATGGATGTAGCGGATGCGGTCGCGGTAGGTGGTAAGCGTATCGGCCATGTCCTTGTGGCCGCGCAATATGTGGCCGGTATCGGGCACCCAGCCGACCAGGTCGGGTTCGAGCAAGGCAAAGATCGCGTCGTAGTCGGCGCGGTCGAACAGCAGCGTGTTGTGGTGCGAACTCGGATGCACTGCGACCTGGACGCCGGCCTTGCGCCCGAGCTCGCCGGCCCTGTTGTAGACCTCCGCGGCGATAGCGAATTTGTCGTCGCGCGAGCCGTTGGAGACGACGGTCGCCGAGCCCATCGAGACAAGCGCACCTGGGAACGCGGCAGCGAAATCGATCCAGCGCCTCGCGGTTTCGAGATCGGCGCCGATCTCGTCCTTCAGCGTGAAGCCGCTTTTCGAACCGAAGGCGAAGGAGACCAGCGTCAGGCCGGATGCTCCAAGCGCCGCGGCGAACTCCGTCGGCTTGCCTGCATAGCGGCCGATCATGGTGTCGGTGATCTCGATGCCGGCATAGCCGCCATCGGCGATCGCCTTCAGGAGATCGTCGGGGCCGCCGGTCCAGGCCTTGCCGAGCATTTCCCAGGTGAAGGTCTGGCAGCCGACCTTGAGCTTCGTCTTCGTCATGTTGTTCATTCCTTGACGCCGCCCTGGGTTTCCTTGGCGCCCCTGGGTTTCGCATGGTCTATAAAAATTTTACGCGCGTCAATATTCAAAATGTTGTATATCGGCTTGCGGGGAGTGATCCGTTGCCGGCGCAATGGATCCGGCAGAGCGTGGCCGCATCGGAGGAATGACACAGAAAATGCACGGACGATCGAAGACGAAGCTTGGGATCGGCGTCGTCGGATGCGGCAACATCTCGATGACCTACCTGCGCAATGCCGCCCTCTTCGGCAGCATCGAGCTGCGCGCCTGCGCAGACATCTCGGCCGACATGGCGGCGCTGCGGGCGAAGGAATATGGCATCCGCGCGCTCGGCGTCGACGCCATGCTGGCCGATCCCGAGATCGATCTCGTCCTCAACCTGACCATCCCGGCTGCGCATTTCGACGTTTCGCTTTCGGCGCTTTCGGCGGGCAAGCATGTGTTCACCGAAAAGCCGCTGGCGACCTCGGCCAGCGACGGGCGCCGCCTGGTGTCGGAGGCGGCCAAGCGAGGGCTGCTGCTCGGCTCGGCCCCCGATACTTTCCTCGGCGCCGCCGGGCGGCGGGCGCGCCGCCTGATGGATGAAGGCGCCATCGGCCGCGCCGTGACCGGCACAGCCTTCATGATGGGCCGCGGCATGGAGCACTGGCACCCCAACCCACAATTCTACTACCAGCCGGGCGGCGGCCCGGTGTTCGACATGGGCCCCTACTATCTGACCATGCTGGTCAATTTGCTCGGTCCCGTCCAACGCGTCATGGCAATGGCGACGCGGGGCCAGCAGGAGCGGCTGATATCAGCCGAGGGACCGTTCAAGAACACGACCTTCAAGGTCGGCACGCCGACCAACGTGCTGTCGCTGCTCGAATTCCGGTCAGGCGCGACAGTCACCTTCGGCGCCTCATGGGACGTCTTCAAGCACTCCAACCATCCGATCGAACTGCACGGCACGGAGGGCTCGCTGCGCCTGCCCGACCCCGACACGTTCGGCGGCACCGTGTCCTTGTCCGAGCGCGGCGCCGAGTGGAAGGATTTCCCCAGCGAGGGCGAACTCTACGGCGCCCGCAACTGGCCCTATGCCGCGCCCGACCGCGCCAACTATCGCATGCTCGGCGTCGCCGACCTCGTGCGTTCGCTCGCGACAGGTGCCACGCCCCGCGCGTCCGGCACTCTGGCGCTGCATGTGCTGGAGATCATGGAGGCGATCCTGCACTCCGGCGAAACGAAAAACCCGGTCGCCATTGCTGGCGATGTCGTCCAGCCGGCCCTACTCTCGGAGGACGAGGCGCGCGACCTGCTCGCCTAGATGCAATCATGACGGAGATTGCGATGACGCTCGATCCTGATGCTCTGCGTGCCCTGGAAATCGGCCGCGCGGCCGGCGGTGCGCCGTTCGAGAACGGCAGCGTGGCGGCGGCGCGGGCCGCCTACAACGCTTCGTTCCCGGCGCAGCAGGGCGAACATGAGCCGGTCGCGGCGACGTCGCAGCGGCAGATCGACGGACCGAACGGCCCGGTTCCGATCCGCATCCATCGCGGCATCGGCGCACCGCGAACCGGCGCGCGCGCCGTGCTCTATCTGCATGGCGGCGGCTGGGTCATCGGCAATCTCGATTCGCATGACGAGATCTGCCGCTGGCTGGCCAATCTGGCCAATGCCCTCGTCGTCTGCCCCGATTATCGACTGGCACCAGAGCACAAATTCCCCGCCGGGCTCGAAGACTGCGCGGCAGCGCTCCGCTTCAT
This sequence comes from Mesorhizobium sp. BR1-1-15, assembly GCF_020165475.1. Classification (NCBI taxonomy): domain Bacteria; kingdom Pseudomonadati; phylum Pseudomonadota; class Alphaproteobacteria; order Hyphomicrobiales; family Phyllobacteriaceae; genus Mesorhizobium; species Mesorhizobium sp. BR1-1-15. Next base: position 547,276 of record NZ_JAIUIF010000001.1, read on the forward strand.
CGCGCAAGACGCCGGGGATCTCGGCATCGATCCTGCCCGTATCGCCGTTGCCGGCGACAGTGCCGGCGGAAACCTTGCCGCCGTGCTGGCACTGCTCGCCCGCGATGGGCAAGCACCGCCGCTTGCCGCCCAGATCCTGATCTATCCCAACACCGATGCCCGCCAGACGGCGGACAGCTACCGCCGTTTCGGCAACGGCTTTGGACTGACCGCCGCCACCATGGCCTGGTTCCGCGACCACTATGTGCGCACCCCGGACGACATCAAGGACTGGCGCGTTTCGCCGCTGCTGGCACCGAGCCTTGCAGGCGCGGCGCCGGCGTTTGTCGTGACCGCCGGTCACGATATCCTGGCCGACGAAGGGACCGCCTATGGCGAACGCCTGCTTGCTGAAGGGGTGCCGCTGGTCCTGCGGCACTGGCCGGGCCAGATCCACGGCTTCGTCTCGATGGGCCGCTACATTCTCGCCGCGCGGCAAGCGATGAGCGAGGCCGCGGCCTGGCTCCAATTGCAGACGCGCGCTCAGGCCGACTGACGCATCACCAGGGTCGCGCCGAGCTTGACGTTTCGCACGAGGTCATGCGCGGGCGGGCGGGCCTCGTCGAGCAAGGCCAGCAAGATCTCGACGCTGCGGCCGGCCATTGCGGCGAAGTCCTGCGCCATGGTGGTGAGCGGCGGACAGGTGTAGCGGCTCAACGGGTGGTCGTCATGGGCGGCGACACGGAAGTCGCAATCGGGCTTGCGGCCGATCTTCAGCCCGCGCGTGAAAGCGGCCGACATGATGCCGAAGGCGAGCCGGTCATTGGCGCACAGGATGGTGCGACCAGGCAGGCCTCCCTTGTCGAGCGTCCTTTCCATCCATTCATGGCCGATCCGCTCGAAGTCCCAGGTGTAGTCGCGCGCCGCGTTGATGACGACAGGCTCAAGGCCGGCGGCCCGCATCGTCTCGATATAGCTTTGCAGTCGCTCGCCCGAATTGTGGTTGACGTGCGGGATGTCGACATACACCGGCGGCTCGCCGGACCGGCAGAGATAATCGACCATGATCGACGTGCTCTGGTGGTTGTCGTTGCCGACGAAGGGCGTGTCACCCTCGATATAGGTGTCGAAATAGACGATCGGGATGTCTTTGCCCATCCGTTCGAAGACGCCCGGCTCGGAGACCGATCCCAGCGGGGCCACGATGGCGCCGGCCACCTTGAGCGAGGTGAGCGTCTTGACCGATTCCGACTCAAGCCTGGGCGAACCGTGCGAGGAGATGACGATCGGCCAAAAACCCTCGTCGCGGCAGCGCAGTTCAATGCGGCTGACCATCTCGGCATAGAACGGATCGGTAATCGCCGGCACGACGATGCCGACATTGCGGGTGCGCTTGCGGTTGAGATTGCGGGCGAAGAGGTTCGGCTGATAATCCGAGGAGCGAAGCGCGGCCTCGATGCGGGCGCGCGTCGCCGGCTTGACGCTCGTCGGATCATCGAAATATTTCGACAGGGTCGGCCGTGACACGCCGCACGCCCGGGCGAAGTCATCCATCGTGCGGTGCGTCTTTTCCGCCATCGATATTCAGGGTCCCTTGCCCTCGCCCGCCGCCCCGGCCGACACCAGTCACGCGGCCGTTGCCTGGAAGCAGCAATGCTCGACCGAACTTGTCCAGTCAAGTTTTAACGGTTCCCAATAGATCGCAGAGTCATTACGCGCGTCAAATTATTTATTTACGCTTTCAAAGCAACACTGGAGCTTCGGAAGGAAGCCAAGGGGATAGGCCCGGGTCTTGCATCGACAATGATAAGTTCGCATTGGGCGCATCCATGGGCGGGCGGCGTCCGCGACGCCTCCCGCCCCGAACATCATTCGCCCCGCATCGTCGCCTGGAAGGCCGGCAGGTGCTTTTTCTGTGCTTCCAGCATGCGTTCGCGGTAGACGCCGTAGATGACATCGGTGTCGTGCAGGGTCACGCCCGCGATCGTCGGCGAGGCGAAGACCGGCAGTTCGATGCCGCGCTTGGCGAGCTGCTCGGCGGTACGCGCGACCAGCTCATGCGCCAGGATCATGGCGAGCACCGTCGAAGAGCCGGAGACCGGACGGCTCCAGCCCTCGACCGGCACGATCGCATCCTCGATCGGCGAGCAGGTGTCGATGACGAGATCGGCCGCGTCGGCCAGTCGCTTGCCGGAGGAGTGCGTCGCGGGCTTGTCGAGATTGTTCTTGCTGGTGACCGCAACGACGAAGATGCCGCGCTTCCTGGCATAGAGCGCCGTATCGATGCCGGAAGAGTTGCGGCCGCTGTGGCCGAAGATGATGATGGAGTCACCCTTGTTGAGCGGCTGATGATCCAGGAATTTTTCGGCGTATTTCTCGGTGCGCTCCAGCCACAGCAGCTCACGCACGCCGCCGGCGCCGAGCACATTGTGCCACATCACGCGCGGGTCCGTCAGCGGGTTGAAACCGACATAGCTGCCGTAACGCGGAAACACTTCCTGCACCGGCAGCACCGAATGGCCTGAACCGTAGAGATGGATCAGACCGCCGCCTTCAAGCGAGTCGGCAAAGCGGCTGGCTGCCTGGGCAAAGGCCGCTTCATTGGTTTTCGCTGCCTGGTCGATGAGGGCGGCGAGACGGTGAATGTAGAGGTCGGACACGTGGGTACTCCTGTTAGTGTCTGCTTGGGTGATGATGGATCAGCTTCGCGGATTTGACGGGACGCGCCCGGCGCGCAGCGTCGAGCGTATCTCGTAGCGGTCGCCACGCATGATGGAGACGGTGAACTCGAACGGACCGAGCTCGTCGGTGGCGATACGCTCGACCACGAAAGCCGGACTGCCGATCGGCAGATCGAGCAGCTCGGCATCCGCCGCGCCAACCGCGCCGACGCGATAATTCTCGCGCGCCGCCACCGGCACGATGCCGTAGTGGCGCTCCAGCGCTTCGTACAGCGATCCCTGCAGCAGGCCGGCGTCGAGGAAGCCCGGCACACGTGCGGCTGAGAGCTGCGCCGTCTGGATGCCGATCGGTTCGTTGTTGCCGAGCCGCAGCCGCCGGATGCGCACCACCGGGTCACCCTCCTCAATCTCCAGCGCGCCGGCCGCTGCCGCATTGGCGGTGGTGAGGCTGCAATCGAGCAGGCGCGAGCCGGCAACGACGCCGATATTGCCCATCTCCTGAGTGAAGCTCGTCAGTTCGCGGGTGCCGGCGACGAGCGTGGTGGAGCGCACGAAGGTGCCGCGTCCGTGTTCGCGGCGCAGCAATCCGCTTTCCTCCAGATTGCGCAAAGCGTGGCGCAGCGTGATGCGGCTGACCCCGAACAGCGCGCCCAGCCGGTCTTCGGCCGGGATCTGGTCGCCCGTCGCCCATTCGCCGCTCTTGACGATGGCGCGGATGGCCTCCTCGACCTGATACCAGAGCGGCTCGGGCCTTCTGCGATCCGGCTGCTGAAAACTGGCTTCACTCATCGGATCTGTCTCCACCCGCTTCCGGCCTGCCCGGCCACTGCCGCACCGACCAGGCCTGCGCCAGGGCCGAACGCGCCAGCCTTGAGAGAAATGCCGCGCAGATGCGGCGGCAGTTGGCGCCGCAGCGCGGCAAGCAGCGGCGGTCCGATGACGTCAAGCGCATCGGCAAGGCCGCCGGAAACCAGGATCACCTGGGGGTCGAGCAGCGCGACGGCGCCGGCAAGCGCGGTGCCCAGCCGGCGCGCCGGCAGCTCGAGCAAGGTCTGTGCCGCGAGTTCGCCCGCCTGGGCAGCCGCGATCAGCTGGCGGCCGCTGGCAAGGCCGACCTGACCGGCAAGCGCGTCAAGCGCACGGCCCGATGCAACGCGCTCCAGCCAGCCGCTGCGCTCCTCGCCATGGTCCTTGATGTCGGCGCAGGCCCAGCCGAACGAGCAGGCGCCGCCATGCGTGCCGGCGACGATGCGGTGGTTGGCGAGCACCGCCGAGCCTATGCCCGTGCCGATTGCCAGCAGGATCGCATCCGACATGCCCTTCGCGCTGCCTTCAACGGCTTCCGCCAGCAGGGCGATCTGCGCGTCATTGCCAACGGCGACGCGCAACCGCGGGAACAGCGCCGCGATGTCGACACCGTCGAGCCAAGGGAGATTCGGGATCCAGCGGCAGACCGACCCCTCGACGAGACCTGGCACCGCCAGGCCCAACGCCTTGACCGCGCCAGCCTCGGCGCAAAGCGCCGTGATACGGGCGACGAAGGCATCAAGGCTTGCCGGCGCCGGTTCGCGGCTCGGCCTCTCCAGCGCGCTGACATTGCCGGACTGGACGGCAGCGCGCAGATTGGTGCCGCCGAGATCGATGGCCAGAACCCGCGTCATCGACGCCCTCCGGCAGCCGGCGGCGCGAACAGACCGCTGCCGGCGTTCCAGGAATGCGAGGCCGCCGCGAAGGCCTGCGCATGGCGCGTGCCGCGCAGGCAGCCGCGCAGACGGTAGAGCGCGCTGTAGTAATCGACATAGGGGAAGCTGCTCAGGCCCCGCGCCAACTCGTATTCATTCACCGCCTCGCTCCACGCCTCGAAGCCGTCGCTGACGTCGACCAAATGCTCGGGGCGGAAACCGTCATCGTCCTCCCAGTTCTCGCCGAACAGCAGCAAGCCCGGCGTAAAGGCGGCATGGTCGCGCGCAACGGTCGGCAAGGCGGCGAAGAAGATGCCGGTCTGCGTCAGCTTGGCTGCGGCGCGATGGTCCTTGTGCCAGCTGCCGTGCCAATGGGTTATGACCACTTCCGGCTTCAGCTCGCGAATGACATCGCACAGTTTCAGCGCCGTCTCGTCATCGGAAGGCAGGAACGCATCATGCAGGCCAAGATTGCGCATGGCGACGCCGAGGCGCGCGGCCGCCCTGCCCGCTTCGTCTTCCTTCTGCGCGCAATAATGCTCGGGGATCAGGCACGGATGGCCCTGCTCGCCCATGCTCAGGTGCAGGAACGTCACCGTGGTGCCCCTCAGTACGGCGGCCGCCGCCAGCGGTCCGGCGATCACCTCGGCATCGAAGGCATGCGCGCCGACGACCAGGATGGATTTGGCGGCATAAATCCTGTCCTCGATCATTTCATGCCTCCCCCGGCGCCGACGCCCTCGCGAATCTGGCGGGCGAGCAGACAATACATGATCAGGATCGGCGCCATGGAGATTGCCAGCGAGGCGAACACCAGGCCCCAATCGGTGCGGTACTGGCCGACGAAGACGCTGATGGCCAGCGGCACGGTCTTGTAGCGGTCGTCGAAGATGAAGATCAGCGGGAAGAAGAAGTCGTTCCACACGGCGATCGCCGTGAAGATGGCGACGATCGACACCGCCGGCTTCACCATCGGCAGGATGATCTGGAACAGGATGCGGACCTCGCCGGCGCCGTCCATGCGTGCCGCCTCGTCGAGTTCGGAGGGCAGGACGCGCATGAAATTGGCGAAGATGAAGACGGCGAAGGGAATGCGGATCGCCGAATAGACGAGGATCAGTCCGGTCAGGGAATCCAGCAGGCCGAGATTGCGCATCAGCGTGAACAGCTCGACCGAGGCGAGCCTTATCGGCAGCATGATGCCGGACAGGAACAGGCCGAGCATGATGGCGTTCCAGCCCAGCCGATAGCGGCTGAGCGGATAGGCGGCCATGGCCGAGACGACGATGGTGAGGATGACCGCGCCGGCGGTGACGATCAGGCTGTTGATGAAATTGTGGCCGAGGTCGGCGCGCGTCCAGGCGTTGACGAAATTGTCGAAGGCCCAGCTTGCCGGCAGGCCGAGCCGGTTGTCGTAGATTTCGGCCGTCGACTTGAAGCAGGAGACGACGAGGATGTAGAGCGGCAGCAGCACGGCCGCCGTCCACAGGGCAAGCACCGTCCAGCCGGGCAGCCGCGAAAGCCGGCGCGAGATCACGGGATTGCCTGCCATGGTCAGCGCGCTCATAGCTGCACCGTGCGGCGGTCGAAGAAACGCAGCATCAACAGCGTGCCGACGCTGAGGATGAGGAACAGCATGGTGCCCAACGCCAGCGCTAGGCCGATGTCGGTGATGCCGACGGCGCCCTCCGCGCCGAAGGCCAGCCTGTAGAAATAGGTCACCAGCGTGTCGGTCGAATAGCTCGGATTGCCCTGCACGCCTTGCATCACATAGACGATGTCGAACTGGTTGAAGGTGTTGATGAAGGACAAAGTCGTCAGCGTGCCCAGCGCCGGCATCAGCAAGGGCAGCGCGACGGAGAACAGCATGCGCGCATTGCCGGCGCCGTCGAGTTTCGCCGCCTCGAAGATCTGGCCCGAAATCTGCCGCAGGCCCGCCGTGTAGATCAGCACCGGCAGGCCCATCCAGTTCCAGGCGTCGACGGCGACCAGCATGGCCAGCGCGGTGTGGCTGTTGCCAAGCACGGTCAGGCTGCCCTGATGCAGGCCAAGCCCGTTCAGCGCCCATTCGACCACGCCGCCCGGCGCCAACAGCAGGCGCCACAGCGCACCGACGATGACCGGGCTCAGCACCGCGGGGAAGAAAAAAACCGACTGGAAGAAGGCAGCACCCCTGTCGCGCAGGAACAGCAGCCAGGCAAACAGCAGCCCGATGCCGTTCTGGAAGACCATGATGCCGAAGAACCAGGCGGTGTTGTGCCAGAGGGCGCCGTAGAGCCTGGCACTACTGGGGAAGACGAACAGGCGCGAAAAATTCGACAGGCCGGCGAACTCGGTGATGCGCAGCCCCTTCCAGATGAAGAAGCTGCCCCACAGCGACATCGCCAGGGGATAGAGGACGAACAGGGCGTAGACGGCCAGCGCCGGCAGGATGAAAAGCACGGCCATGCGCTGCTGCGTTCGCTTCAGGCTGCTTTTGCGGCGACGATCGATCATGCGTGGCTTGCCCGGTGGGAGGCCGGCCGCATTGCGGCCCCCCCGGCTCCTTACTGCTTCGGCTTGAACCAGGTGGCGACGGCGGCCTGCATGTCGGCCGCCAGCTTCTCCGGTGCGATGTTGCCTTCGACCATGTCGATGATCTCCGCTTGCAGGACGGAAGAGGCCGTCGGCGACTGCCAGCGGAAGCCGACCAGCGTCAGGTAGGGCGTCGAGTTCTTCGACATCTCCATCATCTCGGCCAATACCGGGTCCTTCACCGTGACATCGGTGCGGGCCGGCGGCCAGCCGAGTTCGTCTGCGAACATCTGCGCGAATTCGGCCGAGGCCATGAAGTCCAGCACCTTGATCGCGGCTTCCTTGTTCGCGCTTTCGGAGACGAGGCCGTAGGAGCCGTCCGAGAAGGCCGAGGTGTAGAGCTTTGCCCCCGCATCGTCGGCCGGGAACGGGAAGATCGAGAATTTCAGCTTCGGGTTCTGCGATTTGAAGCTGCCATTCTCGAACGAACCGCCAAGAAACATCGCGGCCTTGCCACCAATGAACTGCTGGGTGGCGGTGGTGTAGTCGATCCCGGCGAAGCCGTCGGGGAAATAAGGCTTCAGCTCGGCGAAGCGCTTCAGCGCCGCGACATAGCGCGGATCCTCGAAGGTCGCCTTGCCGGTCATCATCTCGTCGTAAAAGCCGGGGCCGTAGACGGTCGGGCCGATGACGCCGACGCCGATCTCCAGCTCCCACGCCGAGCCGTTGGCGCCGCCGGTGGCGATCGGCGTGATGCCGGCCGCCTTCAGCTTGTCGCAGGCGGCGACGAAATCCTTGTAGGTCTTGGGGACCTCGATGCCCTGCGCGGCAAAGATATCCTTGTTGTAGAAGACGCCCATCATCGGCACCGAATAGGGCACGCCGTAGAGCTTGCCGTCGGAGCGCCCACGCGCGCCGCCAAGGGCTGCGTCCGGCATGCTCTTCAGTTCCGGCACGCTCTCGTCGAGCGCGTCGAGATAGCCCGCCTCGACGAAAGGCTGCAATTCGCCATAGGCCTTGAGCTGGGCGATGTCGGGCCCGCGCCCGCCACGCAACGCCGTGCTCAGGCGGTTCTGGTAGTCGGCATCCGGCGTGAACTGGATGTTGACCTTGATGCCTGGGTTCTTGGCCTCGAAGGCATCGAAGATGCGGCGCATCGCGGCTTCGTCCTCGGTGCGCCAGCTCCACAGCGTCACCGTGCTGTCGGCCCGCGCCGGCAGGCTGGTGAACAGGCCAGCGCAGGCGGCAAGGCCGCCGATCAGGCCAAGGGCTGCGCGTCGGTGAATTGAAAGCATGCTCATTGCCAGTCTCCCATTTTTATCTGTCCTTGGCGTCCCACGGCCCTATCGACGCCGCGGAGAGTCATTCCTCAGGAAAGTCATTATAACGACATAGCAGCATCCGCAAGAGGTCTGACACTCCCTCCGGGAACGGCTGGGCTAAGCCAATCAACCATGATTCCTTCATAGCTAACTGTATTTCAACTGTAAATTCCGTATGTGAACGGACAGCAGAGAAATCAGGGACAGCGCCATGCGCAGCTTTTTCGCAATCGGGCCCTTGCGCCAATGCTTCATGTTGTCATAACGTCATCGTGATCGCTAGCCTGAGGGAGGATGAGGATGTCTCTTGCCTGGACTTCGAAACTGGCTCTGGCCGCGAGCCTGGCCATCCTGCCCGCCAGCGGCTGGGCGCAGTCGGTCAACATCTCCTATCTCACCCATTGGTCGCCGGAGACGGTCGCATTGCTGGAAGCGGCGGCCAAGGACTATGCGAAGACAAATCCAGATGTCAGCGTCACCGTGCGCGCCGTTCCCTTCGGCGATCTCCTGACCACGCTGCGCTCCCAGGGCGGCGGCGCGGACGGTCCCACGATCGGCGGCGTCTACGATCTCTGGTTGCCTGAGCTCGCCCGCGACAAGCTCGTCGCGCCCGCCCCCGACCCCGTCGCCGAAGAGGTCAAGGGAGCATGGCCCGCTGGCGTGGTGAGCGCCGCGTCGGTCGGCGGCAAGCTCTACGGCATTCCCAACGAGATCGACGTCTACGCGCTGAACTACAACAAGGCACTGTTCAAGCAGGCCGGCATTACTGCTGCGCCGAAGACCTGGGACGAGTTCAAGGACGCGGCGAAGAAGCTGACCAACAAGGATGCCGGCCAGCAGGGTTTCGGCATGATCAATTCCTGGGCGGCGGGCGTCGTCCACCCCTTCGCCTCGCTGCTGGTCTCCAATGGCGGCGACCTGGTCAAAGACGGCAAGCCGGCGCTGGACACTCCGCAGGCCGCGCAGACCTTCCAGCTCTATGAGGATCTCATCAAATCGGGCGCCAGCGTGCCGGCCATGGCGACGGCAGACGCCAACACCACCGGCCCCTTCCTCGACAATTTCGTCTCCGGCAAGACCGGCATGATCATCATGGCCAATTGGTGGGAAAGCGCGCTGAAGGCAGGCATGGGCGACAGGTTCGCGGATATCGCCACCGCACCAATCCCCGTCGGCCCGAGCGGCGACAAGCCGCATTCGATCTCCTATTCCTGGATGACCGTGGTCAACGGCAATGCCGGCGAGGCCGAGCAGAAGGCCGCATGGGAATTCCTGGCCTGGCTCAACAATCCGAGATCCGGCAAGAACGGCGCCTCGGCGATGTCCGACATCTTGATGTCGATGGGCATCCTGCCCTCGCGCTCCTCCGATATCGAGGCCCACAAGGACAAGCTCGGCTCGGAATTCCTGTCGGGCTATGTCAGCGTGCTGGCCGACGCCAAGCCCTTCCCGGTCGTGCCGGGCGGACAGGAGTTCTCGGAATCCCTGCAGCAGACGCTGGAGGCGTTGCAGTACGGCCAGGTCTCGGCCAAGGATGCGCAGGCGACGGCGCAAGCGGACGCCGCCTCGATCCTGGAGCGCGCCGCCAAGTAGACCGAACCATGATCAACAGGTACCGTGCCTCGGCGGGCATCATGCTGGCGCCCGCCGTGACGCTGATCGGCATCTTCATCCTGTTGCCGATGCTGCTCACCGTCTGGCTATCCTTCCAGGACTGGTCGACGCAGACGCCTTTTTCCAATGCGGCCTTCATTGGCTTCGACAATTTTCGCGAGATTTTCGGCGCCTCATCGGTCGGACGCGACTTCAAGGGCGCGTTGATCAACACCTCCATCTACACCGCGCTTTCCGTCATCCTCATCCTGCCGCTCTCGGTCGCCTTCGGGCTGATGGTCCACCAGCACGATGTTGGCGGCGGCACGGCGCTGCGGACCGTGCTGTTTTCCACCTATGTGGTACCGATGATCGCGGTGGCGCTGGTGTGGTCGAAACTCTATTCGCCTGGTGAAGGGCCGCTGAACCAGATGCTCGGCCTGATCGGCGTCGGCCCGCAGCCCTTTCTGTCGTCCCCGCGCTCGGCGCTGATCTCGATCGTCCTGCTCAATGTGTGGCAGCAGGTCGGCTATTTCACGGTGCTGGCTATTGCGGGGCTGACCCAGATTTCCGGCAGCCTCTACGAGGCGGCAAAACTCGACGGCGCCAACCGGTTCGAGCAGTTCCGCTTCATCACCTTGCCGTTGCTGCGGCGCACACTCCTGTTCAGCGCGGTGATCGCCATCATCAACGCCGTGCAGGTGTTCGAGCCGGTGGCGCTGATCACGCAGGGCGGGCCGGTCGGCTCGACCAATGTCTTGACCTATCACATACGCCGCGTCGGCATCGAGCGCGCGCAGGGCGGACTGGGTTCGGCCATGGCCGTCATGCTGATGCTGTCGCTGATCGTCGTGGTCTGCGCTCTGTTCGCCTTTGCCAACCGGAAGGATCAGGAATGAGCGCGGGATCGTCGAGCCGGTTGCCGCGCAGACGCCCCGCCGGCCGCAAGGCGCTGCTGGCCACGCTCATGCTGCTCGTGGCCGTGGCGTCGGCCTTTCCGCTGGTTTGGATGGTTCTGTCCAGTCTCAAGACTCCGGCCGAGAGCATGCAGGTGCCGCCGGTGTGGATCCCGCACACGCCGAGCCTCGACGCCTATGAGAAAGTTTCGGGCGTGGTCAATGTCGGCCGTTCTATGTGGAATTCCCTGGTCATCGCCTCGATCACCACAGCCGGTATCCTCATCACCAGCATGATGGCCGGCTACGCCTTCGCCAAATACCACTTCCCCGGCCGCTCGCTTTTGTTCTCGGTGCTGATCGCGACCATGTTCCTGCCGCCGATCGTGACGCTGATCCCGCTCTATCGCCTCGTCGGCTCGATCGGCCTCAATGCCAGCCTCGCCGGCATCATCGTGCCCAACCTCGCCAATGCCTTCGGTATCTTCCTGATGCGCCAGTTCATTGCAAGCGTGCCTGACGATCTGATCGACGCTGCGCGCATGGACGGCGCCTCCGAACTGCTGATCCTGTTCAAGATCGTGGCGCCCAGCGTGGCGCCGGCGATCGCAGCATTGGCGCTGTTTGCCTTCGTCTATCACTGGAACAGCTATCTGTGGCCGCTGACCGTGCTACAAGGCAACGCCGACGCCTATCCGATCGTCATCAGCCTCAGCCGGCTGTTGAGTTACAACAGAGGCGCCGTCAACACCGGGTTGGTGATGGCCGGCGCGACGCTTGCCGTGCTGCCGCCGCTCATCCTCTTCGTCCTGCTGCAGCGCTTTTTCGTCGATTCCATCGTCGGCTCGGCGATCAAGGGGTAGCCGCGCTCAAAGGTTTCTGCCCCGGAGGAGGCGACGCGACAAAATCGCGGATCAGCGCGACCACCGCCTCCGGCTGTTCGATGCAGGGAATATGGCCGGCATTAGGAATGATTTCGAAGCGGGCGCCGGGGATCAGCGCTGCCAGCGAGCGGACGAGATCGGGCGGTGTCGAGCCGTCCTGGTCGCCGACCATGCAAAGTGTCGGCACCGCGATACGCCGCGCGGCCTCGGTGAGGTCGGCGTCGCGGACCGCCATGCATGTCCCGATGTAACCCGGCAGCGCCTGCCTAGTCAGCATATTGCGGCAACCGGCAAGGTCGGCCGCACGCGCGGCATGGAAGCCGGGCGTGAACCATGCTTCCATCACACCGTCGGCTATCGCCTCGATCCCGTCGCGCTCGACGGTGGCGATACGCTTATTCCAGCTCTCGTCCGTGCCGATCTTGTGCGCCGTGTCGGACAGGATCAGAGCCTCAACGCAGCTGGGATGACGGGTATAGAGCCGCTGCGCGATCAAGCCACCGACCGACAGGCCGAACAGCACGACCCTGCCGAGATCGAAATGATCGATGAGGCCCAGGAGATCGTCGACATGATCATCGATCGACCGGATGCCGCTGCCGATATCGGAAAGTCCGTGGCCGCGCTTGTCGTAGACCAGCAGAGGCATGTCACCGCTTAATTGCGAGATGACATCGTCCCAGATGCGCAAATCGGTACCCAGCGAATTGATGAAGATCACCGGCCGCGCGGTGCCAGTCGACTCGATGTAACGATGGTGCAGCGCAAGGCCGCCAATGGTGACGAACGGCACGATTTCGACCCTCCCGGCTCTCACAGTGCATGAGGCATCTGGTTGGGTAAAATGATATTTTGAGGCATCGTTGTAGGACATCGGCCGTTCTGGCACACCGGTCTTGCGCGAACCACAATGACGGACGACCAATGACAGACCGCCGCAACGTCCTTTTCATCATGTGCGACCAGCTGCGCTTCGACTATTTGAGCTGCGCCGGACACCAGACCCTGCACACGCCGAACATCGACCGGCTGGCCAGCCGGGGGGTGCGCTTCACCAACGCCTATGTACAATCGACCGTGTGCGGGCCATCGCGAATGAGCGCCTATACAGGCCGCTATGTCCGGTCGCATGGATCGACGCATAACGGCGTGCCGCTCAGGGTCGGCGAGCCTACGCTCGGCGAGCATCTGCGCGAGATCGGCGTGCGCTGCGCGCTGATCGGCAAGACGCATATGAGGGCCGACGAGGAAGGCATGGAGCGCCTCGGCATCGACAAGGCGTCCATCATCGGCGTGCGCGTCGCCGAATGCGGCTTCGAACCGTTCGAGCGCGACGACGGGTTGCATCCGTCGTCTGCCTACGATCCCGACCCGGCCTACGACCAATATCTGCGCGAGCACGGCTTCGACGCCGCCAATCCGTGGGAGCACTGGGCCAATTCCGGCGAAGGCGAGGATGGCGAAAATTTCAACGGCTGGCTGCTCGTCCATGCCGACAAGCCGGCGCGCATTCCCGAGGAGCATTCGGAAACACCCTACATGACGCGCCGCGCCATGCGTTTCATCGAGGAGGCCGAGGCAAAGGGCGAAGCCTGGTGCGCGCATCTCTCCTACATCAAGCCGCACTGGCCCTACATCGTGCCGGCGCCTTATCACGACATGTACGGCAAGGCCGACATAAAGCCGGTCGTGCGCAGCGAAGCAGAACGCGTCTCGCCCCACCCGATCTTCGAAGCCTTCCAGCAGGAGCGCTATTCCAGGAACTTCTCCCGCGACGAGGTCCGCGAAACGGTCGTTCCCTGCTATATGGGCTTGATCAGACAGATCGACGATCAGTTGGGCGGATTGTTCGGGTTCATGGAGGAGCGCGGCCTGTTCGACAACACGATGATCGTGTTCACCTCCGACCACGGCGATTATCTCGGCGACCATTGGCTGGGCGAAAAATACCTGTTCCACGATGTCGCGGCCAAGGTGCCGATGATCGTCTACGATCCGCGCCGGCAGGCCGACGCGACGCGCGGCACGACGTCCGATGCGCTGGTCGAGATGATCGACCTCGCGCCCACCTTCCTCGACTTCTTCGGCGGCAAGGCGAAGCCGCACGTTCTCGAGGGCCGGTCGCTGGCGCCGCTGCTGGCCGGCCAGGACGTGAACTGGCGGCGCCACGCGGTGAGCGAGTACGACTATGGCGGCGATGCCGCGCGGCTGAAGCTCGTTATGCCGGTCGCCGACTGCAAGCTCTACATGATCACCGACGGCCGCTTCAAACTGGTCCATGGCGAGGGCCTGGCGCCGATGTTCTTCGATCTGAACGGCGATCCGGACGAATTGCGCGACCTCGGCACCGAAGCATCGGCGGCGGCCGACATCGAACGACTGCGGCAGGCGCTGTTCCGCTGGCTGGCGCTGCCCAACAACCGCATCACCGCCGCCGAGGAATGGCTGACGGGAAACGACGACAAGATGCGGCACTTCGATCCGTTGATCGAGCCCGGCGTGCTGATCGGCTACTGGGACGAGGCCGAGCTCGCCGAACAGCGCGAAAGACGCAGGCGCTGGCTGTCACGCAGGTCGGGAGAATGAAACCCGCAGCCATTGTTGTGGACGGCATGTTTTCAGAGCGCAGTGCCGGAGCGGGTTGCGAGCAGTCCGGCATCGAGCGATCGGTGCCGGACTGCCTGATGTGGCGGCCTATTGGAGCTTCGCCTGCAGGGCGTTGACGTCGTCCGTGGTCATTTCACCGTCGGTCGTTACCTTGCCGTCGACGATCTTCCACAGGCGGAACGGACCGGTGATGTCGCCATATTTGTCGAAGGCGACCGGGCCGATTACACCTTCGTAGCGGATCGGCTTGCCGTCCTTGATCAATCCGAGCGCCTTGGCGAATTCTTCCTTGCCAGCAAAGATCGGCGCGCCGGCCGGATCGACCGCCTTGTACATGGCGTCCTTGATCTTGGCCGGATCCTCTGAGCCGGCGATGGCGATTGCCAGGCCGACGATGGCGCCGGCATCATAGGAACGGTCGGCCGCGGGATTGGACGGTTCGATGCCCGAAAACGCCTTGTAGTTCTTGGTGAAGTAGTCGGTGGAGGCGGTCGGGCTGGTGCCGGACGAGGTGCCATAGGCCTCCTTGAGATAGTCGGCGCCGACGGACTCGATGAAGTCCGGGCTGTTCATGCCGTCATTGAGCAGGAATTTCTGCACGCCCCCTTGCGAAATCCAGGTGCGGGCGACGGTGGCGCCGTCAACCGGCGTGCTGACGAGATAAAGCCCGTCAGGCTCGCCGGCCATGGCCGCCGTGACTTCCGAGGCATAGCTCGACTGCTTCTCATTGTAGGGCGTGTCGGAGACGACGGTGCCGCCGAGCGCTTTGTAGGCGCGGGAGAATTCGGCCACCATGTTGACCCCGAAATCATTGTTGACATGGATGATCGACAGCTTCTTGAAGCCCTTGTCGATGGCGTATTTCGCGGCGGCCACGCCTTGCAGCGCATCGGAGGTGATGGTGCGGAAGAAGATGCCGTTGGTCTTGCCGTCGCGCCCGAGTGCGGTCAGCGTCGGCGAGGACGAAGCCGGCGAGACCTGCACGATCTTGGCCGGTGCGGTGACCGAGGTCAGGATCGGGATCGACACAGAGGAGATGATGCCGCCGATGATCACCGGCACCTTCTTGACCTGAACCAACTGGGTCGCCGCATCGACGGCGATGTTGCCCTGGCTCTGGCTGTCGCGCGTGTCGGTCACCAGATCGCAGCCGCGAACGCCGCCAGCGTCGTTGATGTCGCGGAAGGCCATCTCGACCGATTTCGCGCCGGCCTGGCCGTATTCACCGGCCGGTCCGGTCAATTCCATGACGAGGCCGACCGTGATCTTGCAGTCGGCGGCATGGGCCGCGCCGGCAATCATCACGAGAGCGAGCGCGGTGGTGAGTTGGAGTATCGTCTTTCTCATTGTTGTTCCCCTTGAGCTACACGAATTGAGTTACACGAACCAAATTTCACGCCTGGAGCCTGTTCAGCTTTCCGGCATCTGCAGCCAGGTTTCATGCAGATGTCGCCATTCGACGCCGTTGGGCGCCGATGGATTGGTGGTGAAGAGCGCACTCGACTGACGGCGGCTATGCTTGCCGCCTCGCAACTGCGCCTCGACATAGAGCACGACGATCGCGTCGCCGGTTTGCCAGCCCGGCCGGATGTCCTCGATCGAGATGGCGAAGGCTTCGTCGCAGGAAGCGCGGCTTGCGCGGACATGGTCGACCACCGCATCGCGATCGAAGACCGTGCCGTCAGGCGTGACCATGGCCAGGCCTTCGCCCATGACGCGTTCGAAGCGGCTGAAATCGGCCTTGCCGGCGCGCGATGCGACGAACCAGTCGACGAAGAAGCGATGCAACTCGACGATTTCGGTGCTGGCCCGCGAAAACAGCCTTTCGGTGGTGGCGCTCATGGCCGGGCCGCGTTGAGATTGTAGTGCATGATCGAGCCGTGGCGGCCGTGACGATCGCGCTCCAGCGTGTAGACGTCGCCGAGGGGACCGCGGCTCTGGGCGATCACGGCGCCGATCTCTGCCCGATCCTCAGTCCCGAGCGCGACATCCATGACCTTCGCATTGGCCAGCGCATGCGCCTGGTTCCGGGCGCCGACGATGACGGCCGCCACTTGCGGCTGCTCGAGCACCCAGGCGCTGGCGACAGTGGCGATGTCGACGCCGTGGCGGTCGCCGATCCGCTTCAGCACACTGAGCAGGGCCTGGAAGAGCTCCCAGCCGCCGAAATCGTCAATGATCAGCTTGTATTTGACCAGCGAGCGGTTTTCGAGCGGCATGTCCGGCTCGGCGACGCCGAGCCATCTGTCGCCGAGAAAGCCGCCGGCCACCGAACCGTAGCAGAGAAAGCTGACGCCGTTGCGCGCGGCGAGCGCGGCGAGGCTCGCCGCCGGACGCTGGTCGAGGACCGAGTATTGCAGTTGCTGGCTGACGACTGGCACGCCGGCCGACAGGATTTCGCCCAGACGCTGCGTATCGAAATTGGTGGTGCCGACATTGCGCACCTTGCCTTCCAGCCGGAGCTCGTCGAGCCAACCCATCGCGTCGACATAGCGAGGCACTGAATAGTCCCACCAGTGGAACTGCACGAGGTCGAGCCGCTCGGTCTTCAGCCGGCGCAGAGACTGGTCGACTATGCCTCTGATGTAATCGCGGCTGATGCCGGCGAGCCGCTCGAGGTCCGGCACGAGCTTGGTGTGCACCCTCATCCTGGCGGCGGCATCGAGACCGCGTTCGTTGGCCAGACGCAGCCGCGCCGCTCCGATCAGCTCCTCGACGCCGGTGTAGATATCGGCGCAGTCATAGGTCCAGATCCCGGCGTCGAACGTGGCGATCAGGTCAGATACTGCCTGCTGACGGTCCACCGCGCCGTGGCCGCCGGCCAACTGCCAGCCACCGCGAATGACGCGCGAGATGGTGTAGCCGGGGTTGAGTTCGAAAGCCTTGGCGGTCATCTCTGCTCACTCTCCTTCGGCAGCGGCACCGCCGTGGTCTCGGCGTGGCTGAACCGCCGTTTGCCGGTCCTGACGATCCTGAGCCTGCTGGCGCAATTGGGATCGGGACAGGCGATCTCGGCATCCGAGGTCATCCAGTCATTGGCATGGGTGGGGCGCTGCTTCGCCGCCAGCAGCGGCAGCACGGCCGCTATGGAATAGATCGAAAATCCCTGGCCCACCGGCATCGACAGCATCTCGCCTTTCAGCTCGAAATAGTCGCCGGGCCTGGCGCCGCAATACACCGGCTTGCCCTCGGGGACGACAGCCTCGACGCGGAGGTCGAAGAGTTCGAAGCTGTCGTCGCGTTCAGCCATTTCAGCTCTCCAGCCGCGTGAAGGTGACATCGCAGGCGCCGTTGCGGCGAATGATGCCGCAGGCAGAAGCGAACTGATCGCGTTGCTCGGGCAGCACCTGCGCAACGACGCTTCCCGCCAGCCAGCCGATCGGAAACAGCAGGCGCGCGCCTTGCCCGTAGAACAGGCCGATGTCGAAGATCGCATGCGGGTTGCCGCCCCACATGCGCGGCGGCACATAGGAAAGCACGATGTCGCCGGGCTGCGGCGTCAGCGTCGCGTTCTCCGCCGGCAAGGCCTGGGCAAAGGCCTCGCCGTCCAGATGCGCCGCGGGGATCGGACAGGAGATTTCCGGGCCGGTCCACATGGCATGAATGCCCGCGACGACGCGCGGCTCGGCCAGGTAAGACCACAGGAACGTTGCGTTCTCTGGCGCTTTTTCCGGCAGCAACTGCGCCGTCACCGACAGCTCGGAATGCGGCTCGGTGATCCTGATGATGCGTCTGGTCATATCAGGCATTCACTCCGCTTTTGCCGTCAACTTCAGCTTGTCGCGCAGGAAAGCGAAAGGGCGGCTGATGTCGGCCACCAGCGCCTCGCGTGCGGCCTGGGCATCCTGCGCCGCAAGCGCGGCGACGATGCTGCGATGATAATGGGCGGTGTCGACCTCGCCGGCCTCGGAAAAGGCATAGATTGCAACGCGGATGCATGGTCCCGACTGCAGCCAGAGGCTCTCGATCATCGGGATGAGCACGGCGGAACCGCAGGCGCGATAGATTTCGAAATGAAAGCTCTGATTGAGCGTCACCTCGCGGTCGACATCCTTCTTGTGCTTCAGCGCCCGCATCTCGTCCCATTCACCGAGAATGGTTTCGATGGTGGCGATCTGGCGCGGATCCATGCGCGCGGCGGCAAGCGCGATTGCCTCGCCTTCGATCAGGGCACGGGCGCGCAGGAGGTCGTCGATGCGTTCCAGCGTGATCGGCGGCACCCGCACCGAGCGGTTTGGAAGCGCTTCCAGCGCCTTTTCCGTGATCAGCCGCCCAAGCGCCTCGCGCACCGGCATGGTAGACGTGACCAGCGCATCGGCAAGGCCGCGTATGGTCAGAACCTGGCTCGGCTCGAAGAGACCGCCAATCAGCGCCCGGCGCAATTCGGAATAGACGCGGTCCTGCACCGTCTCGCGGCCGACCGGCGCGAGTTGCGCGGCGATGACCTCGTTGGTGCGCTCGACAGCAGCCCTTTGCATGGCGTTCCCGATCTTGGCCTTTTCGGCGGCCTGGCCTGTTTTCGGCTTGCGGAGAAAATTAAAGCTGATTAGCGTGATCAAAGCAAGAGTGATCACAAATCAAAAAATCAGAAGCGGCAAAGATCGCTTCGGCCAGAGGGCTTGATGAACGACACGGCGAAACGGCATGGGACGGAGACCCAGGCGCCGGTTCTGGCAGCAAAGAACGTCGTGCGGCGTTTCGGCGGCCTTGTCGCCGTCAACGATGTCTCGTTCGAGGTCCGCCCGGGCGAGATCCTCGGCCTGATCGGCCCCAACGGCGCCGGCAAGACGACGATGTTCGACCTGCTCGCCGGCAGCATCCTGCCTACAAGCGGCGAGATACGTCTCAACGGGGCGCTCGTCTCCGGCGAAGCAGCGCACCTGCGCATTGGCCGCGGTCTTGGGCGCACCTTTCAGATTCCCCGGCCCTTGCCCAATCTCACGCTGATCGAAAACGTCATGCTCGCCGCGCAACGTCAGGCAGGGGAGCGGCTGCTCGCCAATTTCCTGATCCCGTGGCGGGTCGCCGCCGAAGAGAAGGCAGCCGCCGAGAAGGCTGCCGAACTGCTTGAACTCGTCTCGCTCACCCGGCTGGCGCACGAACCGGCGCGGGTGCTTTCCGGCGGCCAGCGCAAACTGCTCGAACTTGCCCGTGTGGTGATGGCCGACCCGGCCATCATCCTGCTCGACGAGCCCGCGGCCGGCGTCAACGCCACGCTGCTCGAAGTCATCATCGACCGCATCCGCGACATCAACAAAAGCGGCATCACCTTTCTTCTGATCGAGCACAACATCGACATGGTGACCCGGCTTTGCCATCGCGTTCTGGTGATGGCGGGCGGCGAGCTTCTGTGCGAGGGCACGGCCGACGAGGTGGCGCGCGATCCGCGCGTCATCGAGGCCTATCTCGGGGGCGCGGCATGAGCGGGACCGTGCTTGACGTCCGCAACCTCGAAGCCGGTTACGAGCCCGGCGTGCCGATCGTGCGCGGTGCCTCGATCACGGTGAGGAAGGGCGAAATCGTCGTCGTTCTCGGCCCCAACGGTGCCGGCAAGTCGAGCCTGATCAAGGCAATTGCCGGTCTCGTCCCGGTCACCGGCGGCACCGTTCTCCTCGACGGCAAGGATATCACCACCGCACCGGCCCACACCATGGTGCGGCTTGGGCTCGCCTTCGTGCCTCAGACCGAGAACGTGTTTCCACTGATGTCGGTCGACGACAGTCTCAGGGTTGCCTGCGGCATTATCGAGCGCCGCGAGGTTCCCGCCCGCATCGACGAGATGTACGCGACCTTCCCGGACCTGGCGCGCCAGCGCCGTATCGCCGCCGGCAATCTGTCGGGCGGGCAGCGCCAGATGCTGGCCGTGGCGCGGGCGCTGATCGTCCATCCCAAGGTGCTGGTGCTGGACGAGCCGTCGGCCGGCCTGTCGCCGAAATTCGTCTCGATGGTGTTCGAGATGCTGGCCGGCATCCGCAAGTCCGGCGTCACCATCCTGCTGGTCGAACAGAACGCCAAGGCGGCGCTCGCCATCGGCGACCGCGCCTATGTGCTGGTCGAAGGCAAGGACCGGCACGAGGGCATCGCCTCTGAACTGTGGAGCGATCCGGTGGTCGCCGAGCTCTATCTTGGCCAGCGCCCGGACAGCGCCGGCAAGGCCGCGCCTTCAGGCAAGGGAAGTGCGGCATGAACCTGCAATTCATCGTCGACGGATTGCTGACGGGCTCGATGATCGGCCTCGGCGCCATCGGCGTGACGCTGACCTATTCGATCCTGCGCTTCTCGAACTTCGCCCATGGCGACTTCATGGCCTGGGGCACCTATGCGACGCTGGCCGTCGTAGGCGCCATCGGCGCGACGATCGGCAAGGTGGCGCCGATCGCCCCGCTTTCCTTCGGCTGGCCGCTCATCGTCGCGCTGGTCGTCGGCATGGCATTCACCGCCCTGCTGGCGCTGCTGCTCGACAAGGTGCTGTTCGCGCGGCTGCGCTCTCAGGGCCAGGCCATCATCGTGGTGATGGCAAGTTTCGGCGCCTCGATGGCGCTGCGAAGCCTGCTCGAGTTCACCTTCACCTCACGCCCGACCTATTTCAGCCGCGCCATCCAGATCGCCATGCCGGTCGGCTTCGGCATCCGCATCACGCCGGACCAGATCGCGCTGTTGCTGCTGACAGCAATTCTGGTGCTGGGCGTACACCTGTTGATGACGCGCACGCAGACCGGCCGGTCCATGCAGGCCCTGAGCCAGAATGCGGCCCTTGCCCGCATCGTCGGCATCGATGTCGCCAAGGTGGTGCGTGTCACCTGGATCCTCGGCGCAGCGCTTGCCTGCGTCGCCGGCGTGATGATCGGCATCCTGGTGCAGATCCGCCCGTTCATGGGTTTCGACATGCTGCTGCCGATGTTCGCGGCCGCCATTCTCGGCGGCATCGGCAGCATCCCTGGCGCCGTGCTCGGCGGGCTGATCATCGGGCTCGCCGAAGCGGGCGCGGTGCAACTGATCGGCGCCGAATGGCGCGCCGCGGTCTCCTTCATCATCTTGATGGCGGTGCTGTTCGTGCGGCCGATCGGCCTCTTTGGTGTGAGGGAACGCTGATGGACCTGCTCGGTTATGGCGCTTTCTTCCTGACCACGGCGCTGATCTTTTCGCTCGTCACGCTGGGACTCAATCTGCAATGGGGCCTGACCGGGCTCTTCAATGTCGGGCTCGCCGGCTTCGTCGCCATCGGCGCCTACACCTCGGCGCTGCTGACGACGCCGGACGATGCCGCGCGTCTGGGCGGTTTTGGCCTGCCGATCCTGGCCGGCTGGCTCGGCGCCATGGTCGTCGGCGGCATCGCCGCGGCCCTGACGGGCATCGCCACGCTGCGGCTCAGATCCGACTACCTTGCCATCACCACCTTCGGCGTCGCCGTGGTCGTGCAACTGGTCGCGCTCAATGCGCAGAAACTGACCGGCGGTCCGTTCGGCATCGGCTTCATCCCGCGCCCTTTCGGCAGCCTCGCCGAGACGCCGCTGCTGTTCAACCTGTCGAACCTTGCCGTCGTCTCGGCGGTCACGCTGGTCGCCTATCTGGCGCTGGAGCACCTGTCTCGCAGCCCGTGGGGCCGGGTGCTGAAGGCGCTGCGGGAGGACGAGCGGGCGGCGATCTCGCTCGGCAAGAGCGCGCGCTTCTACCGTGTCCAGGCCTTCGCGGTCGGCGGCGCCATCATGGCCCTAGCGGGCGCCTTGCAGGCGCATTTCACCGGCTTCATTGCGCCGGACAATTACCTGCCGATCCTGACCTTCCAGGTCTGGGTGATGCTGATCGTCGGCGGCTCGGGCAGCAATGCCGGCGCCGTCATCGGCAGCATCCTGGTCTGGGGGATATGGGCCGGGTCGGGCACGCTCACCAGCGCGCTGTTCCCGCCGGAGCAACAGGCCCGCGCCGCATCCCTGCAGATCGTCGCAATCGGCGTCATGCTGTGCATCATCCTCCTGGTCCGCCCCAACGGACTGTTCGGGGAACGGCCGCGGCGGGCACGGCTCGGCAAGCGGGCGAAGGTGGCCGCCGGCGAGAGCGGCTCGTGACCGCAATGGCCCGGCAGGAAGCGCTTTCGCTTTGGCACGCGGTCAGCCGTGAGACCCGCCTCCGCCCGGCGTTGGAAGGCGAGCTCGATGTCGACCTCGCCATCGTCGGCGGCGGCTTTACCGGCCTTTCGACGGCCTTGCATGCCGCGGCCAGAGGTCTTTCGGTCGCGGTCCTCGAAGCCGAAACCATCGCCTGGGGTGCTACCGGCAGGAATGCCGGCTTCATCGTGCCGAATTTCGCCAAAATGGATCCGGATGCGATAAAGGCCCATCTCGGTCCTGCGCGCGGCGAGCGACTGATCGATTTCGCCGTCGGCAGCGCCGACCTGGTTTTCGGCCTGATCGGGCGACACGGCATCGAATGCGACGGGGTGCAGAGCGGTTGGATCCAGCCGGCACATTCCCCCGCCGCGCTCGAAAAGGTCAAATCACGCGCAGGGCAATGGGCGCAGCGCGGCCGGCCGGCCGTCGTGTTGGACCGGCAAGAAATCGAGGCGCTGACCGGCGCGCGCGGCTATGCCGGCGGCTGGATGGACCGTTCCGGCGGCGTGCTCAATCCGGTCGCCTATGCGCGCGGCCTGGCCGACGTGGCGGAAAAAGCCGGCGCGTGCCTGTTCGAGCACACGCGCGTCGCAGCGATCGACCCTATCGCGGACGGCTGGTCGCTGAAGACGCAAACGGGTTCGGTGCGCACCGGAAAGGTGCTGATCGCCACCAACGCCTATGGCGGACGGCTCAATCCGGAGCTTTGGAAAAGTTATTTCCCGCTGAAAATCTTCCAGATCGCGACGGCGCCGCTGCCGCGCGAGGTGCGCAGCCGCCTGTTGCCCGGCGGGCAAGGCGTCGGCGACACGAGACGCAATCTCTTCACCTACCGCTTCGATGCCGAAAACAGGCTGATCAGCGGCGGCATGCATGTCTTCGGCCCAGGTGCCGACCGACGCCTGCCGCAGACGATCCGGCGGCGGCTGGCCCGGCATCTCGAACTCCCGGACCTGCCGCCGCTCGCTTATGGCTGGTCGGGTATGGCAGCGGTCGAACCCGATTTCCTGCCTCACCTCATCGATCTCGGACCGGGGCTGATCGCAGGTCGCGCCTGCAACGGTCGCGGCATCGCCATGACCACGGCCATGGGCAAGGTGCTTGCGGACTGGGCTAGCGGAACCGACGCCCGCGATCTGCCACTGCCCTTTGCGCCGCCGTCGCCGATGCCGTTCCACAGCCTGCTGCGCTTCGCGCCGAACGCGCTGCTGCCGTGGAGCATGCTTCGCGACCGGCTGGACAAGACCGGATAGGCCGATCGCCAGGGCGCGACGGCATCGGATCGTTATTCGGCCGCGCGAAGGTTCCCCGCCAGTACCGCCGCCGCCATGGCGATGTCCTGTTCTATGAAAGCCCTGACGTCGGCGCCGTTGCGCTGCGCCAATGCCGCGACGATCTTGCGATGCGCCTCGTTCGACTGGGGTTTGTAGCGCTCGGCCTGCATCAGGAGCTTGAGATAGGGGCCAACCCGCCCCCAGAGGTCACGGATCATGTTGAGGAGGATCGGCGCGCCGGCATGCCGGTAGATGGCGAAGTGGAAGGCCTCGTTGAGCGCGAGATAGGCCCCGGGGTCGCCCGCCTCGATCGCACGCTGCATGCCTGCCAGCGTGGCTTGTATATCGACCAGCCCGTCTTCGGTGATGTGCGAGGCGGCCATCTCACCCGCCAGCCCCTCCACAGCGACGCGGATGCGCGTCAGTTCCTCGAAGGCGGGGGCAGACAGCAAGGGCACGATGATCGAGCGGTTGTTCTGCAACTCCAGAAGCCGCTCGGCGATGAGCCGTTGCAGCGCCTCGCGGATTGGTGTCGTCGAAATGCCGAACGTCTCGGCAAGCTTGCGGATGACCAATGTCTGGCCCGGGCTGAAGCCGCCCGAAATCAGCTCCTGCTTGAGCGCGCCATAGGCGCGGTCGTTCAGGGTCTGATGTTCGAGCTTCAGCATGTCGATTGCCGCCCTTTTGCTATCCCCTCACCAGCGCGACAGGGTGCGATCGAGCGTTTCGGCGAGTTGCTCGGCATTGTCCCTGGCGAACGGCAGCGGCGGCCTGATCTTCAGCACGTTGCCGCGCGGACCGCATGACGAGATCAGTACGCCGTCCTCGCGCATGGCTTCAACGACCGCCGACGTCCTGGTGGCGGCCAGCGCCTCGTCGCCATCCGCCGTCAATTCGATGCCGAAATAGAGGCCGTTGTGCCTGACATCGGCGACCATGGCATGGCGACCCTGCAAAGCGCGCAGCAGCTCGCCCGTATAGGCCCCAACCGTGCGCGCATTCTCGACCAGTCCCTCGCCTTCGATCACGTCGAGCACCGCGATGCCGACGGCGGCGGCGACGGGATTGCCGCCGAACGTGTTGAAGTAGCCGGTGTTGGAACCGAAGGAGGCAACAAGCTGCGGCCGCACGATGACTGCGGCCATCGGATGCCCGTCGCCGATCGGCTTGCCCATGGTGACGATGTCGGGCTCGAGGCCGTAATTGGCGAAACCCCACATGCCCTGGCCGAGCCTGCCGAAGCCGGACTGGACTTCGTCGGCAATGACGAAGCCGCCCGCCTTCCTGACGTGATCGGCCGCCTCGCGCATCACCGATGCATCGGGAAAGAAAATTCCGTCGCTGGAAAATGCCGAGTCGATCAGCAGCGCCGCCGGGCGCACGTTCTGTGCGCGCATGTCCTCGATGGCGGCGGCGACATTCCTGGCGAAATCACGCGCGGCCCGGCCCTGGTTGCGAAACGTATCCGGCGCTGCCACGGTCCTGTGCTGCGCGGGCACGCCCTTTGCCCCCACCGCGGCCGGCGACAGCTGCGCGGTGGCGATGGTGGCGCCATGATAGGCGAAATCGGTGATGATCACGCCGGTATTGCCGCTCGAATGCTGGGCGATGCGGATGGCGAGATCATTGGCCTCGCTGCCGGTGCAGGTGAACATGGCATGGCCGAGATGGGGCGGAAGCGTGCCGAGAAGTCTTTCCGCGTAGTCGAGGATGATTTCGCTGAGATAACGCGTGTGGGTGTTGAGCGTGGCCGCCTGCCCCGACAGCGCCTCGACGACACGTGGATGGCAATGGCCGACCGAGGCGACGTTGTTGTACGCATCGAGAAACTTGCGTCCGTGGGCATCGTAGAGCCAAACGCCGCTGCCACGCACGAGATGGATCGGGTTGCGGTAGAAGGCGCGATAGGTCGGGCCGAGCAGCCTGGCACGGCGCTCGAGCAGCGCGGATGCTGATGCACCGGCATCGGCGGAGGCATTTGCGGGCGAGGATTGGGACACGAGCGTCTACTCCGGATTGGAATGATCGAGGAAATAACGGCGGGCATCGCTGTGTGACAGTCCGTCCAGCCGCTCGAGCGAGGCCCAGACCTCGGTGATGAGGCGCAGCACATAATCGCGCTTGGCCGGGAAGCGCTCCGCCTGCCAGGTGGCAATGTTGGCGATGAGAGCAAGGCGGGCACGGATCAGGTCGAACAGGATGCCGATCTCCTCGGCCTCGAGCGGCTGCACCGACTGATAACCGGCGACGAAGCGCGCGGCGGGCGCCAGCGGGTGACCGTCGGCTGGCCAGCGGTAGACGGCGCCGATGGCGAGATCGCAGATCAGCGGCGAATGGATCATGTCGCCGAAATCGAGGATGCCGCTGACGATCTCCGGCCGCGATGCGTCCATCACCACATTGTACGAGTTCATGTCGTTGTGGACGATCTGGGCGCGCAGGCTGGGGATGACGGGTGCGGCGTGCTCCTCGAAGGCATCGATGACGCGCTCGACCATGGCCCGGCGCCCGGCATCGGCGATATGTGCCAGCATGGGCCGCGTCTTGGCGACCTTGCGGATATCCCACAAAAGATCGCTGCCGGCGGCCGGGTGGAAAAAGCCGCGCAGTGCCCGGCCAAGCCGAGCGAGGAAGATGCCGAGATTGCGATCTTGCACAGGCGATACAGGCGAGCGCGAAAGCAACTGGCCGGGCAAATAGGTGACCAGGCGGATGATGCGCGGCTGCGAATCGCCGATGCTGACGGCGAACTGCGCATCGCCATCGAGGCTTTTGCGCACCGAAGGAATCGGTAAAGCGGGGTCGACCGCAAGGATGTGGTCCAGCGCCCTGTTCTGGAAATCGGTGAAGCCGGCCTCTTCCGCCGGATGCGAGATTTTCAGGACAAACTCGCCCTCGCCATCGGTGCGGATGTGAAAATTGTGGTCGCGCTCCCCGGGCAAGGGCTGAGCGGTGCCGGCAAGGCCGTAGTGCTGGCGCAAGATGGCAAGCGCTTCGGCGATCGAGACATCGGGCGCGTCCTCGGCCAGCGTTTCGCCGAATGCATCCGTCAGGGCGCCGGTCATGGTCTTGCCTCGGGGTCGACAGGCTCCAGCCCACACCAGTCAGCGATGAACAGCGCGATCGTCTGGGTGACCTTGCGTACGGATTCGAGTTCCACCGCCTCGTCATAGCCATGCGGCATGCGGCAGATCGGACCGTAGACGATGGCTGGCGTATCGGCGTAGAGGCCGAAGAAGCGCGCATCGGTGGTTGCCGAGGTGACGTGTTCCTGCAGCGGCTCGCCCCAGACGGCGGTATGGCTGCGGCGCAGCACGGCTTCCATCTCGTCGGCGCCCTCCAGCACATAGCCCTCGGCCATGAAGCCGTTGTAGACCATCCTGGGCGGGCGGTTGACCAGGAACGGATCGGCGCGGGCCGCATCGGCGATACAGGCCTCGAGCTCGGCCCTGGCATCCTCCAGCTTCTGGCCGGGATAGGTGGCGACACGCATCTCGAACACGCAGCGCGCGGGGACGCTCGATGTCCACTCGCCACCTTCGATCTTGCCGAGATTGAAACGGATCGGATGCGGGTGATCGCAGAAATGCCTGTCGTCGACCTTGCGCGCGTTCCAGACGATTTCGAGCTGCTTCAACGCCTGGATGATGAGGAAAGCCTTTTCGATGGCGTTGGCGCCGGCAGAGAAAGCGCCCGACGCATGCTGGGGATCGCCGTCGACCTCGACCCTAAACCAGATCGGGCCGACCTGCGCCCGCATCAGCTTCGGCTCCAGGGGTTCGGGGATGAAGGCGGCGTCGGCGCGGTAGCCGCGCTGCAGGCAAGCGAGCGCGCCGTTGCCGGTGCACTCTTCCTCGACCACCGATTGCAGGAAGACCTTCGCGGCCGGCTGATAGCCGAGGCTGCGCAGTGCGGCCAGCGCGTAGAGGCAGGCCGAGAGCCCAGCCTTCATGTCGCCGGCGCCGCGACCATGCATCCAGCCGTCCTCGATGACCGGATCATAGGGATCGCGCAGCCAGCGATCGAGCGGGCCCGTCGGCACGACGTCGATGTGGCCGTTGAGGATCAGCGAGCGGCCGGTCGCGTTTCGCGGCATGTGGGTGGCGACGACGTTGAAGGCGTCGTCATAGGAGACGGCCACGGGCGAAAAGCCCGGCAGGTCGCGAATCGCATCGACATCGACACGCCACATGTCCACCGTATAGCCATCTGCTTCATACGCGGCTGCCATGAAGGATTGCGCCGCGTGTTCTTCGCCGCGTTGCGAGGGGAAGCGCACGAGGTTCGCGAGGAATTCCACCTGCCGCGCGAAGCCGTCGTCGACCGCGTTCAAAATGGCCTCGTCGGCAATTCGCTCAGGCATGATATTCCGCTTTCCGTTCGATGGTGTATCATATCTCATATGCCATCTCTGTGAAACGCAAGGGACAGGCGGGCCAAAAATCTTGACCCACCTCGGGAGCCTCTTGGCAGGCGAGCGCAGAGTTGGCATCAGCTTCTTGCGCGCCGGTGGGGAAGGTCGAGGACAGATGTTGGTCACCGAAGGCAGATTGCCTGATGAAATCACCAATCTAACGGTCGGCTATCGGCGGGTGCCGGCCGGCAAGATCGTCAATGCGGTGACATGGATGGAAGCGCGCGCGCCGGTGCCGGGTCTCGCGCGGCCGTTGACCATGACAAGGATCGCGGAACCCGACAGTGCTTCCTACCGTGCAATCTTCCTGGAGATCGGCGCTCCCTGGCTCTGGGATCGCGCCGCCGAAATGTCGGATGCCGAGATCGCCGCGCATTTCGCCGATCCGCGCCAGCATCTCTATTACGGCCATGATGAAAGCGGCGCCCATGTCGGCATGGTCGAGTTCTCGATGGCCGAGGACAACGAGATCGAGATCACCTATTTCGGCCTGTTCCCTTCCCTGACCGGCCGTGGCTTCGGCAAGCGGCTGATGGCCGGCGCGCTCCACCAGGCATGGCGTCTTGGGCCCAGCCGCATTTGGCTGCATACCAGCAGCTTCGACCATCACAGTGTCATCGGTTTCTACAGGGCCTGCGGATTTGAGCCCTTTGCGGCCGGCTTCGAAATCGCCGACGATCCCAGGATCAAGGGAACATTGCCGCGTGATGCCGCGCCGCAGATCCCCTTGATCGAGACGGACTGATTCCCCGACGCCAGATGAAAACGCCTTCGCAACCAGCCAGCCAGGCATCGCGGCATCAACATCCGTAGTTTTGATCGCACGGTTCGGCCTTGGCGCCGGCCGCCGTCAGGTCGCCTGGACCGCTGGAAGCCGCTTACGCAATTCGTCGACAAGCACCCTGATGTTTTCGGAATAGTCGATGGGCACGACGACGAGATGGACGCCGCCGCCGGTGAAGGCCTGTTCCAGCGCCGGCCGGAATTCGGCGATCGCGCCGACCCTGGTTCCCTTGGCGCCATAAGCCTCGGCGTATTTGACGAAATCGGGATTGCCGAAGGTCATGCCGAAATCCGGAAACTCGTCGACCGCCTGCTTCCAGCGGATCATGCCATAGGCGTGGTCCTCGAGCAGCAGGACGACAAAATTGAGCTTGAGCCGGACGGCGGTCTCCAGTTCCTGGCTGTTCATCATGAAGCCGCCGTCGCCGCAGATGGCCATGACGCGGCGCTGCGGATAGAGCAGTGCCGCCATCATCGCCGACGGCAGCCCCGCGCCCATGGTGGCCAGCGCATTGTCGAGCAGCAGCGTATTCGCCATGCGCGTGCGGTAATTGCGCGCGAACCAGATCTTGTACATGCCGTTGTCGAGGGCAAGGATTCCGTCGGCCGGCATCACGGCGCGCACGTCATGCACGATGCGTTGCGGCGTGAAGCGGTCTTCCGTGGCGCGCGCGGCGATGCGGCTCAGAATGCCTTCGCGCAACGGCAACAGGGCCTGCGCGTTGGGGATCTTGCCCTCGATGCGATCCGCCAGCAGCGCCAGCGAAGGGCCGAGGTCGCCGACGATCTCGGTCTGTGGGAAATAGACCTGCTCGACATCGGCGGTTTGATAGCCGACATGAATGACCTTCGGCCCGTTGACGCCCATGATGAAGGGCGGCTTCTCGACCGTGTCGTGACCGATGGTGATGATCAGGTCGGCCTGTTCGATGGCCTCGTGCACGTAGTCGCGTTCCGAAAGGGCCGCCGTTCCCATGTAGAGTTCGGTGCCGCCGGGCACGGTGCCCTTGCCCATCTGCGTGGTGAAATAGGGAATTTGGGTGCGCAGCACGAACTGGGCGACATCGGGCGTGACGCGCGGCCGCGACGCCGCGGCGCCGAACATCAGCAGCGGACGTTTGGCCTCGATGATCATGCGGGCGGCGCGGTCGAGCGCGCCCGCACCGGCCAGCGGCAGTTCGACCGGATGCGTCGGCACCAGCGGGACATCCTCACACTCAGCCGCCGCAATGTCTTCCGGCAGTTCCAGATGCACGGGACCCGGCCGCTCTTCCTGCGCGACGCGGAAGGCTTCGCGCACCAGCGAGGGGATCATTTTGGGCGAGACGATCTGGCGCGACAGCTTGGTCAGCGGTTTCATCGCCGCGACGATGTCGACGATCTGGAACCGCGCCTGCCTGGACGACAGGATTCCCTTCTGGCCGGTGATCATGATCATCGGCATGGCGCCGAGCAGCGCATAGGCCGAGCCGGTCGTCAGATTGAGCGCGCCGGGGCCGAGCGTGGTGATGCACACACCTGGCTTGCCGGTGAGCCGGCCATACGTGGCGGCCATGAAGGCGGCCGCCTGCTCGTGACGGGTCAAGATGAGCTGGATCGAGGAGCGGCGGATGGATTCGACGATGTCGAGATTCTCCTCGCCCGGAATGCCGAATATCCGGTCGACGCCTTCGTTCTCGAGGGCCGCCACGAACAGATCCGAACCTTTGGTCATCAACCGTCTCTCCCGCAATGCGCGTGCATGCCGCCAGCTTTGCCCCATATCGCATTGGAAAGCGATGCCTCAAAGAGCCGGAGGCGCCTCTCCACGGAATGTCCGCGCGATCCAAAACGAGAGTGGCCGCGAGCGCTGGCGATCACGCCATCCGTTTCGGCAAGGCGGCCGCCAGCGCATCGACGGCCAGCCGAACTTTCAGCGGCAAGTGAGGCGTCTGCAGCCAAAGGGCGTGGCAGTCATAAAGATATCGCGGCTGGTCCGGCAAGAGCTCGACCAGCGCGCCTGCCTGAATGCGCTCGCGAACCAGCCACCATGGCAACCAGGCGAGCCCCATGCCCTCGGCCGAAGCATCGGCGATGGCATCGAGATCGTCGAGCCGCAGCCGGCCGCCGGGCATGATCTCCTGTGCTGGTTGTCCTTCGCGCGGGAACAGCCAAGGCTGAACGGCTTGGCCGAGCCGGCGATATACGATGGCATGATGATTGGCGAGATCTTCGATCCGCCGTGGCTCGCCCTGAATTTTCAGATAGGACGGCGCCGCACAGACAATCATGTCCTGGCTCGCGACGCGGCGCGCGATCACGCCTGCCCTGTCCTCCAGATCACCGGTTCGGATGGCAAGATCGTAGCCGTCCTCGGCAAGATCGGCGAAGCGGTCGCTGAGCGACAGATCGAGTTCCAGCATCGGATATTGCCGCACCAGTTTCAGCAGCACGGGTGTTACGCAGTGGCGGCCGAAATGCGCCGGCATGGTGACGCGCAGCTTGCCGCGCGGCTCCGAGATTTGGCCGGCGGCAAGTTGATCGGCAGCTTCGGCCTCGGCCAGCACCAGCCGACAGCGGTCGTAGTAGGCGCGTCCGAACTCGGTGAGGTTCTGCCGGCGCGTGGTGCGGTTGAGCAGGCGCATGCCGAGACGCTCCTCCAGAAAACGGACGTGCTTGCCGACCATCGGTCCGGACAGATCGAGTGCGGCCGCGGCCGCCGCGAACGAGCCGAGGTCGACTGCCCTGACGAACACGGCCATGCTCTCAAGCCGATCCATATTCGAAACTCCTGGTTTCTACTGTCCTGCTCCCAATGCCATTTATCCGACTTCGTCTTACCGGCATAGCTCCTTTCGGTTCAAACAATTAGGAGTAGACCGAATGACGCGCGTCGTTCGCTTTCATCGGCATGGTGGCCCCGAGGTCCTGCGGATCGAAAATGTGGATCTTCCCCTACCCGGCCCGGGCGAGGTTCAGATCCGCGTCAAGGCGCTCGGCCTCAATCGCGCCGAGGCGCTGCTGCGCGCGGGCACCTATATCGAGACGCCCACCCTGCCCTCCGGGCTTGGCCTGGAGGCCGCAGGCATCATCGAAGCGGTCGGCGAAGCCGTGACGGGTCTGGCGCCGGGTGATGCCGTCAGCGTCATCCCGCCGCAATCGATGATCCGCTGGCCGGCTTATGGAGAGCTTGTTACCTATCCCGCCGGGCTCGTCGTCAAAAACCCGATATCACTCGACTGGCGGACCGCGGCCGCGATGTGGATGCCGTACCTCACCGCCTATGGCGCGCTGATCGACATCGCCAGGCTGCGCAACGAGGACTTCGTCGTCATCACGGCAGCCTCGAGCAGCGTCGGGCTTGCCGCGATCCAGATCGCCAACAGCGTCGGCGCGACGGCGATCGCGGTGACACGGACCTCGACGAAGAAGCAGGCCCTGCTCGACGCCGGCGCGGCTGAAGTCGTGGTCCTGGCCGAGGAGGATCTGGAGGCGCGGCTACGCCGGATCGCCGGGCCGCGAGGCGTGCGCATCGTGTTGGAGGCGATCGGCGGCCCGATTTTCGAGCCGCTCGCGGCGGCGATGTCCCGGGGCGGCATTCTCATTGAATATGGCGGGTTGAGCCCCGAGCCGACGCCGTTTCCCTTGCCCGCCGTGCTTGGCAAGACATTGACGCTGCGCGGCTACCTCGTCCACGAGATCACCGGCGACCCAGCAAAGCTGGAAGCCGCCAAGGCGTTCATCCTCAAAGGGCTGGAGGCCGGCGCGCTGAAGCCGATGATCGACAGGACCTTCCCGTTCGAGCAGATCGTCGAGGCGCATCGCTATCTCGAATCGAACGAGCAGTTCGGCAAGATCGTGGTGACGGTCTGAGCAGGGACGCCGGGGTCGTTGGCGCAGGCGCGGTACCCAGCGCTCGAAGCGCAATGACGAACAAATTCGATCCTCGCGGACAATGTCGCTCTTGAAGGCGCCGCTCTGCGTTCCTAATTCTCGCATGCGGGCCGGGCCCCTCTGACTGTCGCATCTCGCGACCGTGATGTCGGACCGCTTTAACGGGCCCGTTTCCATCCTTTCGGTCAAGCGGGCTCATCTCTTTTGGTTTGGAGCCCCATATGACATCTTCTTCCCTTCTTGGTTTGGTTTGCCCCTCCTGCCGCGTCGCGCTCGTGATGAGCGAACGCCAGGGTATCGAGATCGATTATTGCCCGCAGTGCCGTGGCGTGTGGCTTGACCGAGGCGAACTCGACAAGATCATCGAGCGATCGGCCAAGGAGGCCTCGCCCGCGCCACAGCCGGCAGCGTTCTCCCAGCCCCAGCATGGCCGGGACCGCGATGACGACTATGCGCGCTCGCAGGGCCACCGCTATCCGAAACGGAAGAAATCGTTCTTCGAAGAGCTGTTCGATTGACCGCACGCCGGTAGCCGGCCCGACGTCTGTCGAGAATTTCCGAAACCCATCGATAAAGGTCCGTCCAGATGATTTCCCGCACAAGCCGATTTGCCGCCCTGTTTGCCGGACTGTTCCTGGCATTCTCCATGGTCGCGGTAGACCATGCCGAGGCCCGTCGCGGCGGCAGTTTCGGCAGCCGCGGCATGCGCACGTTCCAATCAGCGCCGCCGACTAGGACCGCTCCGGCGCCGACCGCTCCGGTCGAGCGTTCGATGACGCCCAATACCGGCGTGAACACCGCGGCCCGGCAGCCGCAGGCCGGCCCGCAGAGGCCCGGCTTCATGAGCGGCTTCGGTGGAACGATGATGCGCGGCCTGCTGATCGGCGGCCTGATCGGGCTGCTCCTGGGCCAGGGCTTCGGTGGGCTGGCGGGCATGTTCGGTTTCCTGCTGCAGGCCGTGCTGATCGGTGGCGCCATCATGCTGGCAATCAGGTTCTTCCGGTCGCAATCCGCGCGTGGCCCCGCCCCTGCGCTCGCCGGCGCCGGCAATGCCTCGCGATTTGAAAACCGCGCAGCCGGACAGAGCGATGCCAACAATGCGCATTCTTTCGCCATTCCCGGCTTTGGTGGCGGTTCAGGCGGAGGCTCCGCCGCGGCCACCGGTTCCGATGAAATCCGGCTCGCCCAGACCGACCTCGACGCATTCCAGCAGCTGTTGAGCGATGTCCAGGAAGCGTTCGGGCGTGAGGATCATGCCGCGTTGCGCAAGACGACGACTCCCGAAATGGTGTCCTATCTCTCTGAAGAGCTGGCCGACAATGCGAAGAAGGGCCTCAGGAACGAGGTATCCGACGTCACCCTCCTGCAGGCCGACATCGCGGAAAGCTGGCGCGAGGATGACCGCGACTATGCCACGGCGGCCCTGCGTTATGAATCGCGCGACGTGATGCGCGAACGGGCCAACGGCAAGGTCGTCGAGGGCGACGAGGATCATCCAACGGAGACGACGGAGCTGTGGACCTTCACGCGTCAGAATGGCTCGAGTTGGAAGCTCTCGGCAATCCAACAGGCCTGAGCTCCAGCGTGCGAACTCGCGTTGACAAAGGCGGCCTGACGACGGCCGGTCCGGCTGTGTCAGCAGCCTTCCATGGCCGGCAGCTCTCAAGATAGGAATTTTTTCTTGACTGGGTGAAGGCAACTATGGTAGATATTTATCTATGGTGCTGAGTTGCGCCAGGAACCCGCCGCGCAGGCGGGTTTTTTTCGTTCAATGCTCCGTCAACAGCTCCGGCGAAGGCACCCGTCAACCCGGATCGCCCGGCCTGAGCTCCGGTCCGTTTCCGTCCGAAGCTCGATGCCGATGTCGCGCACGGTTCACCGCACGATCTTGACGCACATCGGCGTGCCGATCTCGATGGCACGGCCGGTGTCGGTCAGCCCGCCGCTCTCGGCGTCGCGCGCGAAGATCGAGATACGGTCGGCATTCTGGTTGGCCGAGAACAGGTGGCCGCCCGACGGCGTCAGCGCCAGGTTGCGCGGCGTGGCGCCCCCGCAAGGGACATAGCCGACAAAGCTCAGCGCGCCACTTTGCTGGTCGACGGCCATGATGACCACACTGTCATGGCCTCGGTTGCAGCCGTAGAGGAAGCGGCCGTCGGGCGAGATCTGGATATCGGCGCAGTGGTTGGCCTGGCGCGCCTCGGCCGGCACGGCCGGCCTGGCGTCGATGGTCGAGAGCTTGCCGCTTGCCTCGTCCAGCGCCATCGACACGATGGTCGAATCCAGCTCGTTCATGACGAAGACAAAACGGCCGTTCGGATGCAAGGCGAGATGGCGTGGACCGGCGCCCGGCGGCAAAGCGGATTCGGCCAGTTTGGTCAGATTGCCATCGTGCTCGATCCGGTAGGACACCAGCCGGTCGATGCCGAGATCGGCGACGATGGCCGTTCCGCCGGCGATGGTTTCGGTGACGCTATGGGCATGCGAGCGCTCCTGCCGGGCTGGATTCGGGCCAGTGCCCTTGTGCGAAACGCTAGCCAGAGGAGCCGACAAGGCGCCATCGCCGTCGAAGCCATAGACCGCGACTGCGCGATCCGGACCGCCCTCGCCCATGCCGTAATTGGCGACCAGCAGCTTCGTGCCATCCCGGGTGATGGTGTTATGCGCGGTGATGCTGCCGAGTGACGGCTGCTTGTTCAGGTAAGTGAGCGTGCCCGAGGCGCGGTCGAAGCCGTAGGCCGAAACCGTTCCTTCGCGCCAGGGGAAGACTTCCGAATTGGCGTAGAGGCGCGAACCGTCCGGCGTCACCGAAAGGAAGGTCGGATTGTCGATGTCACTGGTCTCGGCCAGCTTTCGTGTTTCCAGCGTCTCCTCGTCGAAGCTGTAGACGCCGAGGCCGACGCCGCGTGCGCCCTGAAAATAGGGCGCCTCCCGGTTCAGGCTGCCGACAAAGACCAGACAGGCATCGCGCATGTTTTCCTCCCTGTTTCGCCGGCGCTCGAGCGCAGCGGAAACAGCCAAAATTTCGCCCGTCCTCGCTTGCAACGCAACCCCATATGTGAAAATAGTATTTACAAAAGAAGACTGACGGGAGGAGACGTCGTGCAATCTGGCGCCTTGACGCGTGTTCCGAAACTTGTGCCGTGCCTTGCGCAGTGCCAGCGGAGCCAGCGATGAACGACTTCGCACCGACCGTCGGCGTCGCCTCGACGCATCCGGCCAACATGCCCGCGGAACATGCCGCCTTGCCGGTTTGGAACGCCGAGAACTGGTTCTACGAGGACTGGCCGGTCGGCCAGAAGATCCGCTCGTTGCGCCGCACCATGGCCGAAGGGGACAGCCACCTGTTCAACACGCTGGTGCTCGACATCCATCCTTACGTGCAGGACCAGATGTTTGCCGAGACAGAGGGCATTTTCGGCAAGCGGCTGGTGGCGGGCGCCTTCGTCTTCTCGGCTGGCCTGGGGCTCGTCGCAACCAACTGCGTCAACGCGTTTTCCTATGGTTACGACAAGCTCCGCTTCATAAAGCCCGTCTTCATCGGCGACACGATCTATTCGATCCGCTCCAACCTCGACAAGACGCCGCGCTACAAGGACATGGGGCTGATCCGCGCCAGCTACGAGGTGTTCAAGGGCGAAGGCGAACTCGTACTCTATTGCGAGCATCTGCAGACGGTGAAGTACCGCAACCCTGCCGATTTCCTCGGCAAGACGGAGAAGTAGAAATGCCGGCAGCAGCCGAATTGCCGCTTGCCGGTCTCGTCGTCGTCGACATGAGCCAGTTCCTGTCCGGGCCCTACTGCTCGCTCAGGCTGCTGGATCTCGGCGCCCGCGTCATCAAGATCGAGCGTCCGGACGGCGGCGACCTGTCGCGCCGGCTCTATCTCAGCGACACCGAGATCGGCGGTGATTCCACCATCTTCCATGCCATCAACCGGGCCAAGGAAAGCCTCGCCATCGACCTCAAGGACGAGGCGGATCTCAAGGCGTTGCGCGGCCTGCTGGCCAAGGCCGACGTGCTGATCCAGAAT
This sequence comes from Mesorhizobium sp. BR1-1-15, assembly GCF_020165475.1. NCBI lineage: Bacteria > Pseudomonadati > Pseudomonadota > Alphaproteobacteria > Hyphomicrobiales > Phyllobacteriaceae > Mesorhizobium > Mesorhizobium sp. BR1-1-15. Next base: position 583,919 of record NZ_JAIUIF010000001.1, read on the forward strand.
TTCAGGCCGGGTGTCATCGAACGGCTCGGCCTCGACTACGAGGCGGTCCGCAGGATCAACCCGCGCCTGGTCTATGCTTCGATCAGCGGCTATGGCGAGGAAGGCCCATGGGTCAAGCGGCCCGGCCAGGACCTCCTGGCGCAGGCGCGCTCCGGGGTGATGTGGCTGAACGGCGACGAGGACCAGGGGCCGGTGCCGTTCGGGCTTGCCATCGGCGACATGCTGGCGGGCGCGGCATGCGCGCAAGGCATACTGGCCGCCCTTGTGCGGCGCGGCATCACCGGCCAGGGCAGCCATATCGAAACCAGCCTGCTGGAAGCGCTGGTCGACTTCCAGTTCGAGGTACTGACCACGCATCTCAATGACGGCCGCCGTTTGCCGCGCCGCTCCAGCTTCCGCAGCGCGCATGCCTATCTGTCGGCACCTTACGGCGTCTATCCCGCCAAGGATGGTTACCTCGCCATCGCCATGACACCGATCCCGAAACTCGCCGACCTGCTGTCGCTGGAGGAACTGGCGCCCTACCGCGACAAGCCGGCATCGTGGTTCACCGCGCGCGACGACATCAAGGCGATCGTCGCGCAGCGGATCGCGACCAGGACGGTCGACGAGTGGCTTGATGTTCTCGAACCCGCCGACATCTGGTGCGCCAAGGTGCTGACCTGGCCGGAAATGCTGGCAAGCGGGGGCTTCCAGTCGCTCGACATGCTGCAGACGGTGACGCGCGAGGACGATGTCTCGATCCTTACCACCAGTTCGCCGCTCAGGGTCGACGGCATCAGGGCCAAGGTCGACCGGGCAGCACCGCGCATCGGCGAGCATGGCGCCGCGATCCGCGAGGAGTTCAGCCTGTGACCACGCGCTTCCTAAAGCCCACGCTCAGGGGCATGACCTGGAACCATCCGCGCGGCTATGATCCGATGGTCGCCTGCTCGTCGCTGTGGAAGCAGAAAACCGGCATTGCCGTCGAATGGGACAAGCGTTCGCTGCAGGACTTCGAGTCCTTCCCGGTCGAGGAACTGGCGCGCGCCTATGATCTGATCGTCATCGACCATCCGCATGTCGGCCAGATCACCGCCGAACGCTGCCTGGAGCCGCTCGATGTCGCCGGCCGCGAGGCGGAGCGCGCGGCACTTTCCTCCGGCAGCGTCGGCCAGTCCTATCCGAGTTACACATGGCAGGGACGGCAGTGGGCGTTTCCCATCGATGCCGCGACGCAGGTCCAGGCATGGCGGCCCGATGGGCTTGGCGCACCGCCATCGCGATGGAGCGAAGTGCTCGATCTCGCCCGGCAGGCACGCGTGCTGCTGCCGTTGCGGCCACCGCATTCGATGATGGTGTTCTTCACGCTCGCAGGCAATCTCGGGCATGCTTGCGCGACCGACCCATCCAACGATCTCATCGACGGCGAGGCCGGCAGCGAAGTCTTCGAGACAATGCGCGAGATTGCCGCGCTGGTCGACCCGGCCTGCTTCGAGATGGATCCGATCGCCGTTTCGGAGCGGATGGCGCAGGCCGGATCCCCGATCGTCTGCGCACCGCTGATCTACGGCTATGTTTCCTACGCGATGGCCGGGTTTCGCCCACATCGCCTGGCATTTGGCGACATCCCTGTTGTCGGATCCAGCGGCCCGATTGGCACGGCGCTTGGCGGCACAGGCATAGCGGTGTCGGCCTTCTCGAAGGCGAAAGAGGCGGCAACCGATTTCGCCTACTGGCTCGCCAGCGGCGAGGTCCAGCGTGGCCCCTATGCCGCGGCCGGCGGACAGCCCGGCCATGCCGCGGCCTGGGAGGATCAGGCCGTCAATGCGGCGACCGGCAATTTCTATCGCGATACGCGCGCGACCCTGGAGGGCGCATGGGTGCGGCCTCGCCATGATGGTTACATGGCGTTCCAGCAGGCCGCGTCCGACCGCGTCAATTCCGGCATGACCTCAGGGCATCGTTCCAGCCAGGTTATTGCCGATCTCAATCGCCTGTTTCGGCAGAGCGCCCCGGCGCAGGCGACCGGCACTGCCGGTGGAGGAGCCTGAAAAAATCGAACGGAGGAGACAAATGAACAGCCTGATCCGCGGCCTTGTGGCCGCAACCGCCTTCGCCTCACTCGCAACGACAGCTTTTGCCGAAGACGTGCAAGGCGTCATCAGCGGGCTGCCCGATGAACTCAAGGCGCAATATGACGGCGCGCCGCAGAAGGTGCTGCCATCGGCCTGGGACAATTTCAACCCGCCGTCCAAGCCATGGAAATGGTGCCATTCGGAATCCTACCAGGGCAACCCCTGGCGGGTCACCGTCACCAAGGAGTTGAAGCGCCTGGTCGACGGGCTGATCGCCGACGGCACCGTCTCCAGCTTCGAAGTGTCGGATTCCAACAACGACGCCAGCCAGCAGATCAACCAGATCCGCGCCTTCATCGACAAGAAGTGCTCGATCATCACCTCGATCCCGGGCTCGGCAACAGCGCTCGATGACGCCATCGATGCGGCCGCCAAGGCAGGCATCCCGTTCATCACCGCCGCCGGTTCGGTGACCAGCCCGAACGCGATCAATGTCGATTCCAACTATGCGCGCTGGGGCTACGACATGATGACGGCGATCGGCAAGGCCAAGCCTGATGGCGCCAGCATCCTGCTGGTCGAGGGCATCGCCGGCCACCCGATCGTGGTTCAGGAGCGCCAGGGCGCCGACAAGGCGCTGGCGGAAAACCCCAAGCTGAAGATCTCGCGCACGGTCAACGGCAATTGGACGGCCAATGTCACCAAGACGGTGGTGCTGCAGGCGATCGCCACCAACCCGGCGCCGATCGATGCGGTGTGGACGACAGGCAGCGAAAGCCGCGTCGTCGCGGAGGCGTTCGCCGAAGCCGGCCGGCCGGCGCCGCTGATCACCGGTTCGATCACCGGCGATGCCCTGGGCTACTGGAAGGCCAATCCCGACAAGTACCGCTTCGAGGGCCATGCCGTGCTGCCGCACTGGACCGCCGAAACGCTGTTTCGCGTCGGCGAACGCATGCTCGACGGCCAGAAGCCGAAGCTGAACACGCTGCTCATTCCGATTCCGCCGGTCCACAATGCCGATCTCGGCGCCTGGTACAAGGACTGCATGACGACGGATGCCGTATCGATCTTCCCGGTGCCGCCCAAGGATCCGATGCCGGAAGAATGGCTCGACGCCTATTTCTCCAACCCGGCGCCGACCAAGGGATGGGACTATTCGAAGGTGCCAGACGCCTGCGCGAAGTGACGCCTGGGCCAGATAAGACCTCGACAAGCCGGCTCCTTTCGGAGGGCCGGCTTGCCAGCTTCGAAACGCGACATGCTTGAAATCAGAAACATATCCAAACGCTATGGCGAGACGGTCGCGCTTGCGGACGCCTCGATCGCGTTCCGGGCAGGAACCATCCACACCATCCTGGGCGAGAATGGTTCGGGCAAGAGCACCATGGTCAAGCTGCTGTCCGGCATCGTTCAGCCCGACAGCGGCACGGTCCTGCTGCAAGGCAGGCCGTTTTCGGGCGGAACCCCCTCGGCCTTCCAGGCGCAAGGCTTCGCCACGGTCTTCCAGGAAGTGCTGATCGCGCCGGACCGCAGCGTGACCGACAATATCCTGCTTGGCCTCGACGGCCTGGTCCGGCGCGCGGTTCCCCGCAACGAGCGGCGCGACAGGGCAGCCGCCGCCCTCAAATGTTTCGCCGTCACCAACGTTCCGCTCGACATGCCCGCCGGGCAGTTGCCGCTCGCAGCACAGCAACTCGTCGTTCTTGCTCGTGCGGTCGTGCGCGATCCAAAGATCCTGATCCTCGACGAAGTGACCGCAGCACTCGACTTCGCCGACCGCGAGTCCGTTTTTTCGCTGATGCGCACGCTTGCCGGCGAAGGCTGCCTGATCCTGTTCATCACCCACCGCATGGATGAGGTGACGTCGCTTTCGGATCGCATCTCGATCCTGCGCGGCGGCAGCGTGGTGCGCACCGAGGAGCGCGGCGCTTCGACGCCGGCGGAGCTTCTCAAGGCGATGGCGCCACGCACCGCCGCGGAGCTGGCGCATGGCTGATCGCGCCGCCCTCACTATCCGCGACCTCGTCATCGCACCGGACGCCAGCCCGATCATGCAGGCGGTCGCCGCCGGCGAGATCGTTGGGCTCGCCGGCCTGGATGGCCACGGCCAGGAGCTTTTCCTCGAGATGCTCGCCGGCCTGGTCGCGCCGCTTGGCGGTTCGATAACCCTCGATCTGCCCGGCGCATCCCGCGCCATCACCGGCTTCCGCAAGGCCGTATCGAGCGGCATCGCCTATCTTCCGCGCGGGCGTGCCAACGGCATTTTCCCGACGCAATCGGTGCTCGACAATTTCGCCGTCTCGACGCTGTCTCGCGATACCCGCCTCGGCCTGATCAGCCCGGCGGCGCGCAAGGCGCGCTACGAGGCCTATCGCGAAAGGCTGTCGATATCGGCGCCTCGGCCCGACGCGCCGATCACCACCCTGTCCGGCGGCAACCAGCAGAAGGTGCTGTTGGCGCGGGCCCTGGCGCTGGACCCCGCAATGTTGCTTCTCAACGACCCGACGCGCGGCGTCGACGTAGCGACCCGGCATGTTCTCTACGACGTCTTTCGCGGGCTGGCTTCCGACGGCATGGGGCTCGTCATCCTGTCCAGCGAGATCGAGGAGATCCTTCTTCTCTGCCATCGCGTGCTGGTGTTCCGCGAAAATGAAGTCGTGGCGGAAATCGCCGGCCAGGCGATGACCACCGGGAACGTGATCGCAGCCATGTTCGGACGCGCAGCATGAGACCCTTCGCACGCATCCTGTCCCTCGGCCGAAGCGTCGGCTTCGCCGTCGTACTGCTGATCGCCCTGCTGGCGATCAATCTGATGCTGAGCCCGGCACGGTTCCAGCCGGGCTCCTGGGGTGCGCTGGTTGGTCTGGCGGCGCCGCTGATCGGTGCGGCCATCGCCTCGACGCCGGTGATCCTCGCCGGGCGCGGCGGCATCGATATTTCGGTCGGGCCGCTGATGGGCTTCGTCAACGCCATCGTGATCCAGGTGCTTTTCCTGCGCGCCGGAATATCCTCGCCGCTGGCGCTTGTTCCGGCGGCGCTGCTCATCGGTGCGCTGGTCGGGGCGGCGAACGGTTTCCTGGCGACCATCGTGCGCATCCAGCCGATCGTGGCCACGCTCGGCACCTATCTGATCCTGACGGGGGTGACGCTGACCATCCTGCCGGCGCCGATCGGCCCGGCGCCGGCCTGGCTGAAAGCCCTGGCGGGCCCACTCTCGCTTCTGCCGCTCGCCTTGATGTTCCTTTTTTGGTGGCTGGTGCGGCGCAGCCCTTATTACGACCAGCTGATGGCGGTCGGCAGCGACGATCGCGCCGCCTATACGGCCGGCGTCGACGTCACGCTCGTGCGCTTCATCGCCTATGTCATGACCGGCATCCTGGGCGGCTGCGCCGGACTGATGCTGACTGCGCTGATCGGGTCGGCCGATCCCAACATCGGCCCGACCTACACGCTGATCGCCATCGCCGCCGTGGCGCTCGGCGGTGTCAGTCTTGCCGGCGGCCGTGGTGGCGTCGCGGGTGCCGCGATCGGTGCTGTCGACATCTTCCTGCTGCAGAGCGTGCTGACGACGTTCAACGTCTCGACCTTCGTGCTGCAGATCGCCTACGGCGCCATACTGGTGCTGGCGGTGATGCTGACCGCGCTGCAGGAACGCCTTGCCATGGGGAGGCGCTGACATGGCTGGCCGAAATCTATTCGCGACAACCAATGCCCGTGTCGTCGGCGCCTTCTGCGTCGCTGCCCTTCTGCATCTTGCCGGCACCATCCTCATTCCGGGCTACTCCAGCCCGTTTGCGGTGCGCGCCATGCTGGTGCTTGCCTCGCTGCTCGCCGTCGCCTCGATCGGGCAGACGCTGGTCGTCATCATGGGCGGCATCGACCTGTCGATCCCCTTCGTCATCGGCTTTGCCAATGTCGTGGCCGCGCAACTCTACGGCGACGGATGGAATTTTGTCCTCGTCTGCGGCCTCGTCGGCGTGCTGGCGATCCTTATCGGTGGCGTGAACGGGCTGATCTCGCGCAGCCTCGACATCCAGCCGCTCATCGTCACGCTCGGCATCGGCATGGTCGTGCAAGGGCTTGTGCTTTTGTGGACCGCGGGCTTCCCTTCAGGCTCCGCGCCGCAGGCGGTTTCGAGCTTCGTGTCGATCGGCGGATCGGCCGGGCCACTGCCGGTTCCATGGCTGGTGCCCTGTCTCGTCGTTCTGGCAGCGCTCGTCGTCCTGGTGCTGGAGCGGACGCCCTATGGACGCCGGCTCTACGCACTCGGCAGCAATCCGGGTGCCGCGCCGCTGGCGCTGATCGATCCCGTCCGCATGTGGGTGATCACCTATGCGGCAAGCGCCTTCTTCGCCGCGGCGGCGGGCGTGCTGCTGCTCGGCTTCACCGGCTCGGCTTATGGCGATGTCGGGCAGCCATACCTGTTCCAGACCATCGCGGCCGTGGTCGTCGGCGGCGCGGCGCTGGTCGGCGGGCGCGGCAGCTATCTCGGGACTATCGCCGGCGTACTGGTGCTGACCGAGATCCACACGCTGCTGATCGGGCTCGGATTCCAGCCCTCGGCGGTGCAGGCAGCACTCGGCTTCATCATCGTGCTGCTGGTTTCGCTCTACGGGCGCGAACGGCACGTTTCGGCGACGATCTGAAGAACCCCAAGCAGAGCCGGTCAAAGCCGCCAGAGCTTGCGGGCGTTCGCGGACAAGAGCTTGTCGCGTTCCGAAACGCTGCAGCCGGCAAGCAGCGCATGAGTCGCCGCCACCCAGGTCGACAGACCGCCACCCAGCGTGCAGACAGGCCAGTCGCTGCCCCAGACGACGCGGTCCCAGCCGAACGAACCTATCGTGTGTTCGACATAGGGCCGCAGCGTCTCGACCGTCCAACTGCCGGGATCCGCATAGGCGACGACGCCGGAAATCTTGGCCACGACGTTGGGACGCCGCGCGATTTCGCTCATGTGTTCGCGCCACGGATGCTCGCCATTGCCCTTGATGTCGGGGACGCCGCAATGGTCGAGCACGAACTGGACGTCGGGCGCCAGATCGGCGAGCGCGATCGCCTTGGGAATCTGATGCGGTAGCACGACGAGATCGAAGGTGAGCCCGGTGCCGCCGAGCCGCCGGATGCTGTCCCGGAATAGCGCGCCTTCCGAGAGTTCATCGGGCATGACGTGGAGGACGCGGCGAAAACCCTTGACGAACGGCTTTGCTCGCTGGCGCTCGAGATAGGCCGCAAAATTGGCCTCTTCCGGACGGCAGGCGGCGATCGCCCCGGCCAGCATGCTGCCGGCCTGTCTCGACAGGCCTTCGACACGTTCGGTCTCGGCCTCGATATCGGCAGGGTCGACATCGACCTCCATATGCAGCACACGCTCGACGCCGACACGTTGAGCTTCCACGCCGTACTCCTCATAGGAGAAGTCGCGGTTGAGAGCGGGCACGCCGGCAAGCCACGGGTAGCGCAAGGCCGAGCGGTCGATGAGGTGCAGGTGGGTGTCGATGATCATGGCAGGGCTCCTCCCGTATCTTTCACATCATCTCACGGAGGAATTCTTCATTCAAATAAGAATTACGCCGATGAACCGACGGCCGACCCGGCCAGACGCGATAGCTTCTCACATGTGGCCAGCAGCAGTTCGATGGTGCGGGTCATGTCCGGCGCGGACGGTGCGTTGACGACGGTAATGTAAGGAATCGAAAGCGCCGCGATGGCCTTGCCGTCGGAGCCGCGCACCGGTGCCGACAGATTGTAGACGCCGGCAGTCTGCATCGAGGCCATCATCTCATATCCCCGTTCCCTGATCTGGTCGAGACGGGCAAAGAACTCGGGCGGCTGCGCCGTATTGTCGGTGCTGCGGACATGTTCGGAGATCATCATCTGGCGCTCCTCCTGCGAACGGAAAGCGAGCAGCACATGTCCCGAACCGGTGTCGAACAGGCTGATGTGGGCACCGACCCGGATCGAGATGCCCCAGTAGTTCGGCGCCTCCTGCTGGCCAATCACCACGGCCGAACCGCGATCGAAAACAACAAGTTGGTTGGCCTGCTGCGACGTCTCCGCCAGCTCCCGCATCAACGGCGTCGCGTAGGAAACCAGCCGCCGCACCGGCGCGTGCAGTTGCGCCAGGCCGAACAGCTTGAGCGTCAGTGAATACCGGTCACCGTCGAGCCGCGTGACATAGCCGCGCCGCACCAGCCGGTCCAGCATGCGGTAGAACTCGTTGGGGCTGCGGTCGAGCTTCTTGGCGATTTCCGCCTGCGTCAGGCCGCCGTCGACGCCGGCCAGCAGTTCCAGGATGTCGAGCCCCTTGTCGAGCGCAGGCGCGCGATACCGCTCGTCTTCGCTGTCATCCATGGGCGTTCCCTCCAGTGAAATCGATTCTTCATATACGCAGGAACGCCGCCGACGGAAACAAATTTCGCCTTGACGTTTCTATGAATGTTTTGTTTGTATATGAATGTAGCGCTTCTTGTCATCAGACGAGTTGCGGTCGCCGCCAAGGCGCACCCAGGGAGGATACCAATGAACAGACTGCTTTCCGGCGTGTGCGCCGGCGCTTTGTTGCTCGCGTCAGGCGCAGGCGCAGCCCTTGCCGGCGACCTGCCCGGCAAGTTCGAAGGCGTCACCGTCGACGTGAAGCTGATCGGCGGCCAGCAATATGAAAAGCTCTACGAGCGCATCCCCGAATGGGAGAAGGCGACCGGCGCCAAGGTCAACATCCTGACCAAGAAGAACGGCTTCGACATCGACAAGGAGTTGAAGTCCGACATCGCCTCGGGCAGCACCAACTGGTGCGTCGGCTGGAACCATTCCTCCTTCGCGCCGCAGTATACCGGCCTCTATACCGACCTCAGCAAATTGCTGCCCAAGGAAGAGATCGACGCCTTCGTGCCATCGACGATCAAGGCGGCGACCATAGATGGCAAGCTGGAGATGCTGCCGCGCGCGCAGTTCGACGTCTCTGCCCTCTACTACCAGAAGAGCCTCTACGAGAACGCCGACAACAAGGCCAAGTTCAAGGCGAAATACGGCTATGATCTGGTGCCGCCGGACACCTGGAAGGAAGTCACCGACCAGGCCGAGTTCTTCGCCAACCCGCCCAACTTCTACGGCACGCAGTTCGCCGGTAAAGAAGAGGCGATCAACGGCCGCTTCTACGAGATGGTGGTGGCCGAGGGCGGCGAGTATCTCGACAAGGACGGCAAGCCGGTCTTCAACTCCGAAGCCGGCGTGCGGGCGCTCGACTGGTTCGTCAACCTCTACAAGGCCAAGGCCGTGCCGGCCGGAACCACCAACTATCTCTGGGACGATCTGGGCCAGGGTTTTGCCTCGGGCACCGTCGCCATCAACTTGGACTGGCCGGGCTGGGCCGGCTTCTTCAACGATCCGAAGTCGTCGAAGGTCGCCGGCAATGTCGGCGTCAAGGTCGCGCCGAAAGGCTCGTCCGGCAAGCGCACCGGCTGGTCCGGTTTCCATGGCTTCTCGGTTACCGAGAACTGCCCGAACAAGGAGGCCGCGGCATCGCTGGTGTGGTGGCTGACCAACGAGGACAGCCAGAAGCTGGAAGCCGCCGCGGGCCCGCTGCCGACCCGCACCGCGGTCTGGGACTGGGACCTGAAGCAGGCCGAAAACGATCCTTACAAGAAGGAGGTCCTCTCCGCCTTCCAGGAAGAAGCCAAGCACGCCTTCGCGGTGCCGCAGACGCCTGAATGGATCGAGATCTCGAACGCCGTCTATCCCGAATTGCAGGCGGCGATCCTCGGCGACAAGACGTCCAAGCAGGCGCTCGACGAAGCCGCCGCCAAGGCGACGCAAATCCTCGAAGACGCCGGCAAGCTGTAGAACCGCTCCCAAGGCCGCCTCCCCCATCAGTCATGGGGGAGGCGCTCGCGTTTTAGGGCGCGCACTGCCTCGGGTGTTCCACGATGACGATGCCTGCCCCGCCCGGCTCGACAGGCGGCAATCGAATGCAACTCACAGGGTCCCAATGAAGGGCTTCAAGCCATCCGCGCCATTCCTGCTGCTGCTTCCGGCGATGATCGTGCTGGCGGCGGTCGTCGTGGTGCCGTTGCTTTTGTCGCTCTATTCCAGCTTCACGCCGTTCCGCCTGACCAAGCCCGAAACGTTCTTCGTCTTTGTCGGCTTCCGCAATTATCTCTCGATCCTGGCGAACGCCGATTTCTGGTGGGCGTTCGGCCGCACGGTTCTGTTGCTGACCATCGCGCTCAATCTCGAAATGCTGCTGGGCCTCGGCCTCGCCATGCTGGTCGAAAAGGCGACGCGCGGCCAGCGCATCCTGCGCACGCTGATGATGTTTCCGATGATGTTCTCGCCGATCCTCGTCGGCTTCCAGTTCAAGTTCATGTTCAACGACAATATCGGCCTGGTGAACAACGCCCTGCAATCGCTCGGCATCACCAGGGATGCCATTGCGTGGCTGATCGAAGGCCATCTCGCCTTCATCGCCATCTCGATCGCCGAGATCTGGTCGTCGACGGCGATCTTCGCCATCCTGATCCTCGCCGGGCTGCTCGCCATGCCCAAGGAGCCAATCGAGGCGGCGCGCGTCGACGGCTGCACGCCGTGGCAGACATTCCGTTATGTGACCTGGCCGTTCGTCATGCCTTTCGCCTACATCGCCATGACCATCCGTTCGCTCGACGTCGCGCGCGCCTATGACATCGTCAAGATCATGACCGATGGCGGGCCGGCGGGCCGCACCGAGCTTTTGTGGACGCTGGTGGCGCGCACCGCCTACAGCGACGGGCGCATGGGCATGGCCAACGCCATGGCCTATTTCTCGATCCTGCTGTCGATCGCCTTCACCGTCTATTTCTTCAACAAGCTCGCCGCGGCGCGCACGCAGATCGGTGCGGAGTGGTGATGGACGAGAATTCTTCCGCCCGCCTCAAGCGCCGGCTGCTGGGCATCGCCTATCGCATCGGCCTGTTCCTGGCGATGCTGACCATCTGCCTGCCCGGCCTGTGGATCGTGCTTTCGTCGCTGCGGCCGACGGTGGAGATCATGGCCAAGCCGCCGGTGTGGATCCCGCAGCAGATCTCGTTCGACGCCTATGTCGCGATGTTCTCAGGCATCGGCAAGGGCGGCATCCCGGTCATAGAGTATTTCCGCAACTCGCTGATCATCTCGGTGACCTCGACGGTGATCGCAGTGGCCATCGGCATGGCCGGCGGCTATGCCTTCGCGCGCTACCGTTTTCGCGGCAAGTCGGGCGTCTTTCTCGGGCTGATGCTGACGCGCACGGTGCCGGGCATCGCGCTGTCGCTGCCGCTGTTCTTCCTCTACGTGCGGCTCGGCATCATCGACACGCATTTCGGGCTGATCCTGGCCTATGTCGCGCTCAACGTGCCGTTCACCATCTGGCTGATCGACGGCTTCTTCCGCCAGGTGCCGAAGGACCTCGCGGAAGCCGCCCAGATCGACGGCTGCACCCGCTGGCAGGCCTTCTGGCAGGTCGAGTTCCCGCTTGCCGGGCCGGGCATCGCCTCCGCCGCGATCTTTGCTTTCCTGACCTGCTGGAACGAGTTCGCGCTGGCCTCGCAGCTTACCCGCTCGGTCAGCGCCAAGACCCTGCCGGTCGGCCTGCTCGACTACACGGCCGAATTCACCATCGACTGGCGCGGCATGTGCGCGCTCGCCGTGGTGATGATCATCCCGGCGCTCACCCTCACCTACATCGTCCAGAAACACCTTGTCGGCGGCTTGACCTCCGGCGCGGTGAAAGGCTGATCCCATGGCAACGGTTTCCCTCCAAAAGCTGACCAAGCGCTACGGCAATGTCGGGATCGTGCACGGCATCGACCTCGACATCGCGGACCGCGAATTCATCGCGCTGGTCGGCCCCTCCGGCTGCGGCAAGTCGACGACGCTCAGGATGATCGCAGGGCTCGAAGAGATCAGCGCCGGCTCGATCGAGATCGGCGGCCGCGTCGTCAACGATTTGCCGCCGCGTTCGCGCAACATCTCGATGGTGTTCCAGTCCTACGCGCTTTATCCCCACATGACGGTGCGCGAGAACCTCGGCTTCTCGCTGAAGATTGCCGGGGCCGCCAAGGAAGACATGGACCGCCGCGTCGCCGAAGCCTCGGCCATCCTCGGCCTCGACACGCTGCTCGACCGTCGCCCGTCGCAACTTTCCGGCGGCCAGCGCCAGCGCGTCGCCATGGGCCGCGCCATCGTACGCGATCCCGACGTGTTCCTGTTCGACGAGCCGCTTTCAAATCTCGACGCCAAACTGCGCACGCAGATGCGGACCGAAATCAAGAAGCTGCACGCCAAGGTGCGGTCGACGGTGATCTATGTCACCCATGACCAGGTCGAGGCGATGACGCTTGCCGACCGCATCGTCATCATGCGCGACGGCCATATCGAACAGGTCGGCACCCCAGACGAGGTGTTCCGACGGCCGGCGACGCGGTTCGTCGCGGGCTTCATCGGCTCGCCGCCGATGAATCTGCACGAGGCGACGATCGATGACGGCCACTTGGTTTTCGCCAGCGGCGAAAAGCTGCCATTGCCTAGCCAATTCAAAGCCAATGTCGCCAGGGGTAACAAGGTGGTGTTCGGGTTGCGGCCCGACGACATCTACCCGACCGGCCATGGTATCAGTTCCGGTGGTGCGGCCGACGTCCACCAGATCGAATTGCCGATCACGGTCACCGAACCACTCGGCAACGAGACGCTGGTGTTCGTCGAGTTCAATGGCGCAGACTGGGTTTCGCGCATGCTGAACCCAAGAGCTTTGAGATCGGGCGAGCGGGTGGCCATGAGCCTCGACCTGTCGCAGGCGCATCTGTTTGCCGCCGACACGGGAAAGTCATTGCGGAGCTGACGACATGGCCACGATCGAAAAGATAGAACTGCGGATGGTGGACCTTGTGCCCAAGGTCAAGCGCACGGACGCGATCCAGAGTTTCGTCAGCCAGGAAACGCCTCTCGTCACTATCACCGATTCCGACGGCGCCGTCGGCACCGGCTACAGCTATACGATCGGCACCGGCGGCTCGTCCGTGATGCGGCTCCTGTCCGACCATCTGTCGCCGCGCCTGATCGGCCGCGACCCCGACATGATCGAGGCGATCTGGCACGATCTCGAATTCGCCACGCACGCCACCACGATCGGCGCGATCACGGCCATCGCGATCGCGGCGATCGACACCGCGCTTTGGGACCTGCGGGCGAAGAAGCAAGGTCTGCCGCTGTGGAAGCTGGCGGGCGGCGCCAAGGACCGCTGCCCGCTCTACACGACGGAGGGCGGCTGGCTGCACATCGAGACACAGGCGCTGGTGGATGACGCGCTGGCCGCCAAGGCCAAGGGCTTTCGCGGCTCGAAGGTGAAGATCGGCAAACCGCACGGATCGGAAGATCTGGCGCGGCTGGCGGCGGTGCGCAAGGCGGTGGGCGACGGCTACGAGATCATGACCGACGCCAATCAGGGATTCTCCGTCGACGAAGCGATCCGCCGCGCAGCGAGGCTGCGTGAACTCGATCTCGCCTGGATCGAGGAGCCGCTGCCGGCCGACGACATCGATGGCCATGTGCGACTGTCGAATTCGACGCAGACGCCGATTGCCATCGGCGAGTCGCTCTATTCCATCAGGCATTTCCGCGAATACATGCAGAAAGGCGCCTCTTCGATCGTGCAAGTCGATGTCGGTCGCATTGGCGGTATCACGCCCTGGCTAAAGGTGGCGCATGCGGCGGAGGCCTTCGACATCCCGGTCTGTCCGCATTTCCTGATGGAATTGCATGTCAGCCTCACCTGCGCTGTTCAGAACGGCCGGTATGTCGAGTACATTCCGCAGCTTGACCAGTTGACCGGCAAGCGCATGCGCATCGAGGATGGACAGGCGCTGGCACCCGACGAGCCCGGCATCGGCATCGATTGGGACTGGGACGCGGTCAAGGCCATGAGCATCGCCGAATTCACCACGGCGATCACGAAATAGGGGAACGAACATGCAGCGGATGGGAATGGTTCTGGGACTGAAGCCGGAAAAGGTCGAGGAGTATGTGCGCCTCCATGCCGCCGTCTGGCCCGACGTGCTGACCATGATCTCGGCTTGCAACATCGAGAACTATTCGATCTACCTGAAGCGGCCGGAGAACCTGCTGTTTGCCTATTTCGAATACCACGGCACCGACTATGCCGCCGACATGGCCAAGATGGCGGCAGACCCGAAAACACAGGAATGGTGGGCCCTCTGCATGCCTTGCCAGGAGCCGCTGGCGACCCGCAAGGAGGGCGAATGGTGGGCTTCGATGGACGAGGTCTTCCATCATGACTGAAGGCGGTTTCGACCCTGCCTCACTCATCCAGTCCTGGCCTAAGCCTACAAAGCCCCGGCCGATCGTCACCTTCGGCGCAGGTTCGATTGTCGGCGATGCCCATTTTCCCGCCTACCGGAAGGCCGAGTTTCCGGTTGCCGGCCTCTATGATCCGGACCAGGCCAAGGCGCGGACGTTGGCCGAGAAATGGGGTGTCACCGCATTCCGCTCCGTGGAAGAAGCCGCCGGAATCAACGATGCGATCTTTGATCTCGCGACACCGCCCGGTCGGCATGCCGAGATCCTGAAGGCGCTTCCCGAGGGGGCGGTCGCACTGATCCAGAAGCCGATGGGCAACTATCTCGGCGAGGCAACCGAAATCCTCGAAATCTGCCGCGCCAGGAAGCTCAAGGCTGCGGTGAATTTCCAATTGCGTTTCGCGCCGATGATGCTGGCGCTCAAGGATGCCATCGCCAAGGGATGGCTCGGCGAGGTCGTCGACTTCGACGCCTGGCTGGCGCTGGCCACACCTTGGGAACTGTGGGAATTCCTGCTCAAGGCGCCGCGTGTCGAGATCGCCATGCATTCGATCCACTATCTGGACCTCGTCAGGCAATTGCTTGGCGACCCAAGAGGGGTGCACGCCAAGACGCTCGGCCATCCCAACCATACGGTGGCACAGACGCGCACCAGCGCCATCCTCGACTATGGCGACACCGTGCGCTGCGCGCTGTCGATCAACCATGACCACAAGTTCGGGCGCCGGCACCAGGCCTGCGAATTCCGCATCTGCGGCACCGAGGGCGCGGCCTATCTCAAACTCGGCCTCAACCTCGACTATCCCCGCGGCGAACCGGACGTCCTGGAAATATACCCGAAAGGCGGGACGGATTGGATTGCCGTGCCACTCGCCGGCGAATGGTTCCCCGATGCCTTTGTCGGGCGTATGGCCAATGTCCAGCGCTTTGCTTGCGGAGAAGACGACGAGCTGGTCAGTTCGGTCGAGGACGCCTGGAACACGATGGCGCTGGTGGAAGCCGCCTATAAATCGAGCGCGGCGCCGGCGACGCCGCTGGCCGAAAAGCCGTAAGGCAGGACATGGAACAGACCATTTATTTCGAAGACTACGAGATCGGCTCCTCGCGGCTGACCAGCGGCCGGACCATTACCGAGACCGACTTCATCGTCCATGCCGGACACACCGGCGATTTCTTCCCACACCACATGGACGCCGAGTTCATGAAGACGACGCCGTTCGGCCAGCGCATCGCGCACGGCACGCTGGTGTTCTCGGTCGGCATCGGACTGACGGCAAGCGTCGTCAATCCCGTTGCCTTCTCCTATGGCTATGATCGGCTGCGTTTTACCAAGCCGGTGTTCATCGGCGACACGATCCGCACGCGCACCACTATCGCGGCCAAGCAGGACGATCCGAAGCGGCCGGCCGCGGGCCGGGTGATCGAACGCTGCGAGGTGATCAACCAGCGCGACGAAGTTGTGTTGGCCGCGGATCACATCTACATCGTCGAACGCAAACCCGGCTGAGGCAGCGCTACGATCCGGTGGCGCGGGCGGTGATGCGCTCCAAACCGAGCAGCAGCGCCAGGGTCGCCACCACCAGGATCATGGTGAGCGCTGCTCCCGCAAAGATGTCGCCTCGGTCGGTGAGGCTGAAGATCGACACCGGCAGCGTCACCCAACCCGGCGGATAGACCATCACGGTGGCGCCGAGTTCACCCATCGACAGTGCGAAGCTGAGCCCGAACGCTGCGACCAGATAGGGTGCGAGCAGAGGCAAGGTGACGTGCCAGAGGCGGTAGGCCGGCCGCGCGCCGAGGCTCGATGCCACCTGCTCGAAGTCGGGCGAGAGCCGCGCCAGTCCGGCCGACACATTGCCGAAGGTGAAGGCCGATATCAGCACGAAATGCGCGATCATGACGATCGCGATCGTACCGTTGAGCAGCAGCGGCGGATGGCTGAAGGCGACCAGCAGGCCAAGGCCGACGGAGACCGAAGGCACGGCGCTGGGGATGAAGAACAACAGGCCGAGCAGGCGCCGCAGCGCGTGCCCCTGGACCCGCAGCGACAGCGCCGCCCAGGTGCCGCTGACCAGCGCCAGCGCGCTGGCTGCAAAACCGGTGAGAAGGCTCGCCTTGACCGCATCGCCGGCCGCGCCATGCAGGACGTCGCTGTAGTGTTCCGTCGTCAGGCTGCTCGGCAGCACCCCGTTCCACTGGCCGGCAAGGCTGGACAAGAGGATGACCGCAAGCGGCGCCAGGAACAGCACACCGAAGATCAGCGCGAAGAGAAGCCACAGAACGAGGCGACCGGAGCGGGACCAGACCAGCATGGCTAGACCCCCAGCCGGCCGGCTGCGAAACGATAAAGCCCGAACAGGCCGAGCGACAGCGCGATGTTGATCAGGGCGATGATGCAGGCGACCTGATAGGCCGATTCCTGGATCGCCTTGCCATAGATCAGCAGCGGCAGCGTGATGATCCCTTTGGCGCCGATGAACAACACGATGCCGAACTCGTTGACGGTGAGAAGCAGGCAGAGGCTCCCGCCGGCAATGAGCGCCGGGATGGCAGCCGGCAGGATGATTTGGCGCACGATGCGGAACGACCGCGCGCCGAGCACGCTTGCCGCTTCGATCTGGCCGCGGTCCACCAGCGAGAAGGCGGCAAGCAGCGGCCGCAGGATGAACGGCGTGTAGACAGTGACCTCGGCCAGCACCACGCCCCAGGTGGAATAGAGGAAATCGACTGGCGGCGACGGCAGTGAAAAGGCCTCCATCAGTCCCGCGTTGAGCATGCCTGCCGAACCGTAGAGGAAAGTGAAGGCGAGCGTCACCAGGAAGGTCGGCAATGCGATGAAGGTGTCGATCAGCCTGGCGATGAAGCCGCTGCCGGGGAACGGAACGAAGGCCAGGATCAGTGCCAGCACGAGACCGACGATCAGGCACCCGGTAGTCGCGGTAATCGAAATCGTCACCGTGTTGATCAGCGCGTTGAGGAAGAAGCGCGAATGCAGGACGCGGATCACTTCGGCGACATTGGCAACGCCGCTGTCGTCCAGGAAGGCCTGCCGGGCGATGAGCGCCAGCGGATAGAAGAACAGCAGGGCCAGGAGTGCGGCCGGCGGCACGATCCAGAATCTGCCAGGCTCTCTCCTGACCGCTGGCGAGGCGATAGCGACAGCCTCAGACACCGGCGTCTTCCGGAACGAGCGAGGTGTCGGTGGGCGCGAAGAACAGCGGCACCTTGGCGCCGGGTTCCGGCAGGGCCATCGGCAGTCTCGTCGCCGAGACGCGCACCGTCGTGCCGTCGACATCGAGCACGAGATGGGTGAGTTCGCCTTGCCAGTGCACCTCCAGGAGCGTGCCGACAATGCGATTGGTATGGTCGCCATCGGCCGTCAGGCTGAGGTGCTGGGGCCTGATACAAAGCAGGCTCCTGTCGCCGGCCTTCTCGTCACGGCCGGTGCCCATCAGCACCGCGTCGCCATGCCTTGCCGCGGCAAAACCCTTGGAGCCGGCAGCCTCGGCAATGGTGACCGGCAGGAGATTGGCGCGGCCGAGGAACTCGGCGGTGAAGCGGTTGGGCGGGCGGCGGTAGAGCTCGGTCGTCGGTCCATGCGAACAGACCGAGCCGTCGCGCATGATGGCGATCTTGTCGGCGAGGGTGAGCGCCTCTGTCTGGTCGTGAGTGACATAGAGGATCGTCAGGCCCGGCAGGCTGCGGTGCAGCCTGGCGATCTCCTCGACCATATTGCGGCGGATCTGTGCGTCCAGCGCCGAAAGCGGCTCGTCAAGCAGCAGCACGCGGGGCCGCACGGCAAGAGCGCGCGCAATCGCGACACGCTGCTGCTGGCCGCCGGAAAGCTCGCGCGGATAACGTGCTGCATAGGCAGCCATGCCGACGGTGCCGAGCGCATCCTTGACCCGCTCGGCGATCAGCGCCTTGTCGGCGCCCTGAGCCCTGAGGCCGAAGGCGACGTTGTCCTCGACCCGCATATGCGGAAACAGCGCGTAGTTCTGGACCACCATGCCGAGCCCACGCTCATAAGGCGGCAGATCGGTCACATCCGTCGCGCCAATGCGGATTCGTCCGCTTCTCGGCCGCACGAAGCCGGCCACCGCCCGCAAGGCGGTGGTCTTGCCGGAGCCGGACGGGCCGATCATCGCCAGGATCTCGCCGGGAGCAATATCCAGGGTCAGCGGATGCAGAACGACATGCGCGCCATAGGCGACAACGACCTTGTCGAAATGGACGTTGGAGCCGGCGCCGCGAACCTTCGCGGCGTCGATGTCCATGACACTGGTCCCAGTAAAAGCGGCGGCCGACATGGCATGGTCCTCCGGATTGGCAGGGATCAACTTCCGGTCGCTTCGTTCCACCGCTTGACGTAGTCGGGCAGCTTGGCCAGAGCGTCATCCCAGTTCGGCGACCAGATGGTCAGGCCCTTCATCGCCTCTTGCGCCTTCGCGAAATTGGCGTCGTTCGGCGTCACATCCTTGCGGGCCGGCAGGCCAAGAGCCACGGAACTGACCTTCGACTGAGCTTCCTTTGAGAGCAGGAAGTCGATCAGCTTCTTGCCGTTGTCGGCATTGGGCGCGCCGGTTACCAGGCCGATCTCATAGGGCAGCGCAAAGGTGGAGCGCACGCCGTCAGGCCCCGCCGGCCAGAACACCTTGATGTTGGGATTGTCGGCCATTTGCGACATGTTCATCTGCAAATCGCCGTTGGCGACATGCAGCTCGCCCTTGTTGACCAGCGCCGTCAGCTTGCCGGTCGAAGCGGAGGGGCCGACATTGTTGTCCTGCAATTTCCTCATGAACTCGAAACCTGCATCCTCGCCGCCGAAGGCATGGATGATCTGCAGCATGACAGCGGTGCCGTCGCCGGCCTGGCCGGGCGTCGAGTATTGGATCTTGCCCTTGAATTTCGGGTCCAGCAGATCGTCGTAGCTCTTCGGCGCTTCCGAAAGCACGGCGCTGTTGTAGATGAAGTTCATGTAGTTGTTGACCAGCGGCCGGTATTTGTCGGTGCCGCCGTCGATCTGGTCCGCCCCTTCGGGCTTGTAATCCTGCAGCAGGCCGCCGGCGGCGGCGCGCTGCACGAAGGGCGGCAATGTCACCAGCACGTCCGCTTGCGGGTTCGACTTCTCCTTGGCGACACGCTCAACGACACCGCCCGAACCAGCCTCGATATACTGCACTTTTATGCCGGTGGCCTTGGTGAAGGCGGCGAACTCGGTTTCGAACCAGCTGCCGTTGCCGTCATGCAGGCCATCGGCGGAGTAGATGGTGACGACGCCATCTGCCATCGCCGGTCCGATGAGGGCAGCCGACGCCAGCAACGCGGCGAAAGCCGCGACCATGGTTGCGTTGCGTGATTTCATGTCCAGTTCCCCTTTTTTGATTGATGGCACATTCTGCGATGCACTGTGGCGACCGCGCCGGCTGCTTCTGCTTCGATGGGTGCCGGCAGCGTCGTCGTTAAGTGCAACTCTGGGGATTGGAGATCGATAAGTAAAATCTATTTATTTTATGACAGGCAAACTTCATCTGATAGGTGTCGTGGAACCGTCGCAGTCATGTCGTGAACATGTTTCGGCCTGCTCAGGGCAGGCCGTCGAAGCGTTCGAGCAGGTGGTGATCAGACGAATGAAACGCCAGAAGTCTGCGCCCGCAACCGCGGGTCGGACGAGCGCACGGTCACCGGCCGGCCGTCGAGAATCTCAAAGCAGCGCGCGAGCGTGTCGTCCTCGAGCCGGCGCATCGCCTGATGCGTAAAGAAGGTGAGGTGCGGGAACAGGATGACGTCGTCGCGGCCGAAAAGCGCGCCCAACGGATGGCCCGATTTGGCCAGCGGCTCGACCGAATAGACGTCGAGCCCGGCGCCGCCGATGCGCTCGGAAACGATCGCCTCGACAAGGGCCGCCTCGTCGATGAGCGCGCCGCGCGAGACGTTGACGATGATGGCGGAAGGCTTGAGGCAGGCGAGTTCAGCCTTGCCGATCAGGCCGCGCGTGCTGTCGTTCAGCACGCAATGGATTGAGACGAAGTCGCAGGCGCGAAGCATTGCCTGGAGGTCGTCGGCTTTTTCGATGCCGGCGGCGCGCATCGTTTCGGCGTCCACACCGGGATCGAAGCCAAGAAGCCGCGCATGGAATCCCTGGCCGGCCATGCGCGCCATGCTGCGGCCAATTTTGCCACAACCGACGATCCCAAGCGTGGCGCCTGAAATGTCGCGTCCCAGCCAGCGCGGCTCGGGCCAGATCCAGCCATCGCGCGATACCGCCGCGGTGATGGCGGGCAGCCGCTTGGCTAGCGCGACCATCATGGCGAAAGCACCTTCGGCGACGGTTTCCTCGGCATATTCGGGCACGTTGACGACGGGGATACCGCGCCTCATGGCAGCGGGGATATCGATGGCGTCGATACCGACACCATATTTGACGATGCCCTTCAACCTGGGCGCCGCGTCGATCACCTCCGCAGTGACTGGCGTGTAGCACATCAAGAGCAGATCGGCGTCGGCGACCGCGGCTTTGAGCTCCGCCTCGGAAATGCCGTCCGGCAGCGTCACCAGCTCGACACCCCTTGCCCGCAAGCCGGCATCGATGCCTGGACATTCGAGCTCGCGGTCGGTGCGGACGGCCTTCACGGTCAGGCCGTCAGCACGGCGCGTTCGACGATGTCGAGCGCACGGTCGAGATCGGCTTTCGAAATCACCAGCGGCGGTGACAGCGTCAGCACGTTGCCGTGGCTGACCTTGAAGCTCAGCCCCCGTTCGAGGCAGGCATAGAAGACGCGTTCGGCAAGATCGCGCGCGGGCTGGCGCGAGGTACGGTCCTCGACAAGTTCGACGCCGACCATCAGCCCCCTGCCCCTGACATCTCCGACATGAGGCGAGCGCCCCATCAGATCCTGCATGCGTCCCAGCATATGCCGGCCAAGCTCGGCCGCACGCTCGACCAGTCCTTCCTCCAGGATGATATCGATCGTCGTCAGCGCCGCGCGCGTCGTCACCGGGTTCTTCTCGTGGGTGTAGTGACCGATGGCAAAACCGCCGGTGACGTCGAGATCGCGGCGGGCGATGACAGCGGCGATCGGCAGGATGCCGCCGCCGAGCGACTTGCCGAGAACGACGATGTCCGGCGTCACGCCGTCATGCTCATGGGCGAAGAATTTTCCGGTCTTGCCAAGGCCGGTCGGGATCTCGTCGAAGATCAGCAGCGTGCCGTGCCGGTCGCAGGCCTCGCGCACCCGATTCCAGAAACCGGGCGGCGGCGGGTTGGGCGTTGCCCGCATCGGCTCGGCGACGACCGCGGCCACATCCTGTTCGCGACCGAGCACATAGGCGATCATGTTGGCGCAGGCGAGCCCGGAGGCTTCCAAGGTGCCGTGGCCGTAAGGACAGCGGTAGCCGTCCCAGGGCGCGACATGTTCGGTGCCGGTCATCATCGGGCCGGCGATATGGGAACGGAAGGTCGCTTCGCCGCCGACGCTTGCGGCACCGAAGCCGGCGCCATGAAAGGCATCCCAGAACGAAACCGTCTTGAAGCGGCCGGTCGCGGCGCGCGCGATCTTCAGCGCCACCTCGATGGCGTCGGAACCGCCTGTCGTGAACAGCACCTTGCCGAGATCGCCGGGCGCCAGTTCCGCCAGTTTCTCGGCCAGTTCGACAGCAGGTTCGCAGGTGAAACGGCGCGGCGCAAAACAGAGGTCGTCGAGCTGTTTCTTGATCGCGGCGACCAGCTTCGGATGGCCATAGCCGAGATGGTGCACGCTGTTGCCGTGGAAATCCATGAAACGGCGGCCGGCGGTGTCCTCGATCCAGATGCCTTCGGCCTTGGCGATCGTCGAAAGACAGGGGCTGGACAGGCTCTGGTGCATGAAGGCCGAAGCGTCGCGGTCAAGCAGTCCGCGGATGCGCGGATCGTCCTGGCCGGAATCCCAGCGGCTGCGGGCCGCCGTGGTGTTGGAATCACCCTCGGTATGCACAAGCTCTTTGATCGCGACCATAACCCTCTCCGAAACGCGAATGAGGGAGCGTGGAACGCTCCCTCTCTGTTGTTCTGTCAGCCGAGTGGTCCGGTCAGGACCAGGGCAGCGAAAACGTCTTCACATTGGTGTAGCTCTTCATCGCCTCGATGACGCCTTCCTTGTAGCCATTGCCACTGTCCTTGATGCCGCCGAAGGGCGACATCTCGATGCGATAGCCCGGCACTTCCCAGATGTTGACGGTGCCGACCTGAAGGCCGGCAATGTATTTCTGCATGCGGGGGAACGAGTTGGTGCAGACGCCCGAGGACAAGCCGAAGGCGGTCGAGTTGGACAGCCTGATCAGCGCCTCGTCATCGTCCGGTGCGCGCACGATCGGGATGATCGGCCCAAACGTCTCTTCCATCACCAGTTCGGATGTGTGCGGCACGCGATCGACGACGATCGGCGGCAGCAGCGCGCCTTGCCGGCCCGGATTGTAGAGGATTTCGGCGCCCTGCCCGGCGGCCACGTGGACCCGGGCTTCGAAGAGTGCCGCCGCCTTCTCGTGCACGACGGTGCCGAGATCGGTCGTGCGGTCCATCGGGTCGCCGAAGCGGATCTTTCGGGCCCGCTCCAGCACCAGCGGCACGAAGCGGTCGGCGATGCTTTCCTGGACGAGGATGCGCTTGACCGCCGTGCAGCGCTGGCCGGAGTTCTTCGTGGCGCCGGCGACGGCGAGATCGGCGGCCCTGGCCAGATCGTCGTCCGAGAGATCGTTGAGGATGATCAGCGGATCGTTGCCGCCGAGCTCCAGCACCTGGCGCTTGTAGCCGGCTGTGCGGGCGATCATCTTGCCGACCGGCACGCCGCCGGTAAAGGTGATCAGGTCGATGTTGTCGTTGGTGATCATCTCGTTGCCAATGTCGGCCGGCCAGCCGGTCACCACCGAGAGCATTTCCGGCGGCAGGCCGGCTTCGTAGAGGATGTCGGCCAAAAGCAGCGCCGTCATCGGCGTCAGTTCGGTCGGTTTGACCACCACGCAATTGTTGGTGGCGATCGCCGGCGCCACCTTGTGCGAGACCATGTTGAGCGGATGGTTGAACGGGGTGATCGCCGAGATCGCCTTCAGCGGCTCGCGCGTGGTGAAGATCTTGCGCGCTTTGCCGTGCGGGGTGAGATCGCAGGAGAAGATCTGGCCGTCATCCTGGATGCACATCTGCGCCGACAATGTGAACACGTCATAGGCGCGGCCGACCTCATAGAGCGAATCCGTCTTGGAGATGCCGAGCTCGAGCGTGATGAGATCAGAGATTTCTTCCCGGCGCGACGCGAGTTTTTCCGCCGTGCGGAACAGGATCTGCTGGCGCTCGTAGCGCGTCAGCTTCGACCTGTAGCCGGCGGCGATCTCGAAGGCCTGGCGGGCATGCTCGGCGCGGCCGGCAGGCACGGTGCCGATAACGGTGTCGTTCCAGGGATAGCGCACCTCGACAACGTCGTCGGCATCAACCTTCTTGCCGGCGATGCGCATCGGCTCGTGGCGAACTTTGATGGCAGGGTCGAGTTGGGTCATGTGCTCTGCTCCAGCAGATTCTTGGGTACGTCGCGGCGAGGGTCGACCCCCACTCCGGCCCTTCGGGCCACCTCTCCCCCGATCGACGGGGGAGAGGAAATCAGGTGAGGTCAGCGCCCCAGGCTTGGCGCCTTTCCTCTCCCCCGTCGATCGGGGAGAGGTGCCGAGCGGAGCGAGGCGGAGTGGGGTCGACCAGCGCCATCTTGGAGGCGACACCGGCACCCGACCCATCCGTCACGCGAGCGCGGCCGCCATCGTCGCGTAGTAGAACGCGTCGAAGTTCCTCAGCACGGGCTCATCAGGCAAATCGGCCAGCACGCGGTTGACGATGAACGGAACCTCCTGCTCGGTCAGCCCGCCATGCGAGCGCAGCGGCTCGTTGAGGGCTGCCAGGTCGTGACGGTGTTCCGAGGTGCCGATGGTCTTGTTCTGCGTCGAGATCAGCACGATGTCGCCGATGCGGTCGGCCGGCAGTTCGAAACGCTCGCAGGCGGTCGGGCTGTCAACAACCAACATGATGCCGTCGATCTTCGCCAGCCGCGCCATGATGTCGGCCTGATCGGCGCCGTCAGGAAGGTAGGCGGTGGCGAACGAGCCTAGCGCGCCGTGATGCACGACATAGGGATCTGTGATCGGCAGGATGACGCGCGCGGCATCCTTGCCCAGCCATTCGTCGAGCAGGTCCTGGACATAGACGACGTCAGGCGAACCATCCTGCTTGTGCTTGGGCTTCATGCCGTGGTCGGCGGTCACCACGATTGCCGCGCCCAGCGCATCAAGCTCGGTCAAGTACTTGTCGAACATCTCGTAGAAGGCGTTGGCCTGCGGCACGCCGGGTGCGTATTTGTGCTGCACATAGTCGGTGGTGGTCAGATACATGATGTCGGGGCGGAATTCCTTCAGCAGTTGGACGCCGGCGGCGAAGACGAATTCCGACAGTTCGGCCGAATAGACTTCCGGCACCGGCAGCCCAAAGTGCTTCGAGGCATTGTCGATGCCGTGCTCGGCCTTGGTGGTGGTGTCGGATTTTTCGGCCGAGAAGCACAGCGCGCGGCCGTCGTCGAAGGCGAGGCCCTTGCCGAGCAGCGCACGCAATTTGTCCTTGGCGGTGACCACCGCGACCTTGGCGCCGGCATCGTAGAAGGCCTGGAAGATGGTCGGCGCGCGCAGGAAGCGCGGGTCGTTCATCATCACTTCCTTGCCGGTTTCGCGCTCGTAGAGGTAGTTGCCGCAAATGCCGTGCACCGACGGCGGGCGGCCTGTGGCTATCGACAGATTGTTGGGGTTGGTGAAGCTCGGAATGACAGAATGCGCAAAACGCACCGTGCCTTTCTGCTTGATCCTGACCAGCGCCGGCATCAGCCCGGCCTTGATGGCTTCTTCAAGATAGGCCGGCTCGCAGCCGTCGAGGCAGATGGCGATGGCCGGGACACGTGGCCAGGCGTAGGTGCGGCCGTTGACCGCGACGTTGATGGGAGACATCTGGTTCATCGAAGTCCTCAAAAATTCTGCCGCTTCAGGCGGCGAGTTTGGCGCGCTCGGCGATTGCCGCCGCGGGAGGAGCGGCGGTGTCGACGTCCATCTCCTTCAGCGACTGCGCCGCCGCCTCTACGACGCGACGCATGACATGTTCGTCCATCTGGCCGATGCAGCCGATACGGAAGCTATCGACGACGGTCAGCTTGCCCGGATAGATGATGAAGCCCTTGTCCTTCATCAGCTCGTAGAAGCGGTCGAAGGCGAAGTTGGCGTGGGCCGGGTTGAAGAAGGTGACGATGATCGGCGACAGCCAGCGATCCCTGAGCAATGTCTCGAAGCCGAGCTCGCGCATGCCGGCCACCATCACGTCGCGGTTCCTGGTGTAGCGGGCGCCGCGGCCGGCAACACCGCCCTCGGCCTCGTGCTGGCGAAGCGCTTCGAGGAAGGCGGCGACGACATGGGTCGGCGGAGTGTAGCGCCACTGCCCGGTCTTGTTCATATGCGCCCACTGCGCATGGACGTCGAGCGACAGCGAATGGCTGCGGCCCTTGGCGGCTTCCAATTCGCTCTTGCGGGCGATGATGAAGCCGAAGCCCGGCACGCCCTCGATGCACTTGTTGGCGGACGAGACCATCGCCTCGTAGCGGATCTCGTTCACGTCGAGCGCGATGGCGCCGAAGGCGCTCATGGAATCGACCAGCAGCTTGCGGCCCTTGGCATGGACGGCTTCGGCAATCTCGGCGACGGGGTTGAGGATGCCGGAACTGGTCTCGCAATGGATGGCGATCACATGCGTGATGGCAGGATCGGCCTCGAGGGCGGCGGCCACCTCGTCGCCGCGCGGCGGCAGGTAGTCGCCCTTGTCGATCAGCGTATAGGCGCGGCCGAGATACTGCATGGTCTGGGCCGCGCGCAGGCCGTAGGCGCCATTGGCCAGGACCAGAACCTTGCCGTCCTTCGGCACGAACGAACCCAGCATCGCCTCGACGCAGAAGGAGCCGCTGCCTTGCATCGGCACACAGTCGAATTCGCCTTTCGCATCGCCGGTCAGCGCCAGCAGGCGGCGGCGCATGTCTGACGTCATGGCGCGGAAATCGCCGTCCCAGGATCCCCAGTCGCGCAGCATCGCCTGCTTGACCGGATAGGAGGTGGTGAGCGGCCCCGGCGTCAGCAGGTACGGCTCGCCCAGCGCCGGACCGGCCAATGGCTCCGCGGCAAATTTCGTCTCGGCGAGCATAGTGTCCTCCGCTGCTTTTTATGTGGAGACATTCTTGGCTGGAACGACGTATTTGTAAAATCGTTATTTTGTATTGATGTATAAGCTCACCCGATGATCTGGCTTGCAGTCGAATTATTGCCCGGCGGGATAATCGCGCCTCCAGCCGAGCGCAGCCTGCGTGGTATCCATGACGTGTGCGTGACCGTGGGCGATCATCCCCAGATATAAGAAGAATCGTTCCTTCATGCCTTTTTGCCTGCGAGGCTTATGATAGGGTGGCGGCCGGAACTCGGATCTAGAAAGCTGAGAACATGCGCTACGTTCAATTGCGAGCCTTTCACCAGGTGGCGATATCAGGCGGGTTTTCACGTGCCGCGGAAGCGCTGTTCCTGACGCAGCCGGCAATTTCGGACCAGGTGCGCAAGCTCGAGGAAGAATATGACGTGCTGCTGTTCAACCGGAACAAGAAGCAGGTCACGCTGACCCATTCGGGCCAGAAGCTGCTCGAAATTACCCACCGCATGTTCGACACCGAGCAGCAGGCGCTCGAGCTTCTGACGGAATCGCGCGCCCTGCGCTCCGGCACGCTGCGCATCGTCGCCGACGCCGCGCATCATCTGCTTCACATCCTCGGCAGTTTTCGCGCGCGCTATCCCGGCGTCCAGGTTTCGCTACGCGCCGGCAACACCGAGACGGTAATCAGCAGCCTCTACAGCTATGATGCCGACATCGGCGTGCTGGGCGAGGTGCCGACCGGACGGGACTTCGAGGTGCTGAAACTCAATTCGACGCCGATCATCGCTTTTGCGTCGGTCGATCATCCGCTGTCGGGCAAGAAATCATTGAGCCTCAAGCAACTCGCGCAGGAATCGCTGGTCATGCGGGAGCGCGGCTCCAAGACGCGCCAGAAGCTCGAGGATCTGGCCGCGGCATCGAAGGTCGAACTCAGGCCGGTGATCGAGGCGGAAGGCCGTGAAGCCGTCCGCGAGATCGTCGCCTCGGGTGCCGGCATCGGCTTTGTCTCGGCGGCCGAATTCGGCCAGGATTCGCGGCTGGCTGCGATCGCGCTCGACGCGCCTGAGACCTTGATGGACGAAGCGCTGATCTGCCTGCGCGAACGCAGCGGCGGCAAGCTGGTGCGCGCCTTCCTCGACATGGCGCGTTCGATGTCGGCGGATTAGGCGGCGGCCCTGATCTCCTCCACATCCGCTTTCACCCGTTCCGACTTCGGATCGTAAGGGGTGCGCAAATGTGCCGTGGCCGCGTGGCGAACGCCAGCAAGATCGATCTCGAAACGGCCGCTAGCCAGAAACGCAGCGTCGACGCCCGCCTCGTTCTCGATCAGCCCGAGCGCCACCGAGCGGCCAAGCGTGTGACCGTAGGCGGCCGAGCGGACCTCGCCGACGGGCTTGCCGTCGCGCAGGATCAGCTCGCCGCCCCACAGTATCGGCTCGGCATGGTCGAGCGTGAACAGTACGATGCGTTTTGCCGGCGCCGTTGACGGCTCGGCCTCGACCAGCGCGTCACGGCCGATGAAGCCACCCGGTTTGTCCATGGCGACGGCGAAGCCAAGCCCCGCCTGCCAGGGGGTAATGTCAGGCGTCAACTCACGGCCCCAGGCGCGAAAACCCTTTTCGATGCGCAAGGCATCAAGCGCGTAGTAGCCGGCGTCCAGGAGGCCGAATTCGCCGCCAGCCTCGTGCAGCGCCTCGTAGACGCCGACGGCGAATTCCGTCGGCACGATCAGCTCCCAGCCGAGCTCGCCGACATAGGTCATGCGGTTGGCGTAGGCGGTAGCGTAGCCGATATCGATCTCGCGGATGGTGGCGAAGGGGAAGCCGGCGTTGGAAAGATCGGCCGACGACAATTTGCCCAGGAGATCGCGCGAGCGCGGCCCCATCAGCGCCAGCACCGCGTAGGACGAGGTGACGTCGGTCACGATGGCATGTGCGTCCGGTGGGATGTTCCTGGCGATCCAGTCGGCGTCGTGGACCGCTTGCGCCGAACCGGTGACGATGAGGAATTTTTGCGCACCAAGTCGCATTACGGTGAGATCGCTTTCGTACCCGCCGCGCGCGTTGAGCACGCCCGTGTAAACGGATGTACCGACCGGTACATCGACATTGCCGGCGCAGATGCGGTTGAGCAGGGCACAGGCGTCGCGGCCCTGCACGAGAAGCTTGGCGAAAGAGGTCTGGTCGAATACGGCAACAGCCTCGCGCGTCGCCTTCATTTCGCGCTTGACTGCCTCATGCCAGTTCTGGCGGCCGAAGGCATAATCGTTCCCGGCCCTCTCTCCCGGGGCCGCGAACCAGTTGGCGCGCTCCCAGCCCATCTTGGAACCGAAGCAGGCGCCCCTGGCGGCCAGCCGGTCGTAGAGCGGCGAGCGGCGGAAGGGTCGGGCGGTGTCCAGCTCGCGGTTCGGCCACGGCATGGCGTAATGCAAACCGAGCGTCTCCTTGACGCGATCATGCAGCCAGCGCGGATTGTTGTTGAAGGCGGCGAAGCGCCTGATATCGACAGGCCACAAATCCATGGTCGGCGCGCCGTTGACGATCCACTCGGCCAGCGCCTTGCCGGCACCGCCGGCGCTGGCGATGCCCATCGAGTTAAAGCCGGCGCCAACATAGAAATTCTTCAGCTCCGGCGCCTCGCCGAGGAGAAAATTGTTGTCGGGCGTAAAGCTTTCGGGACCGTTGTAGAACTTCTTGACCTCGGCTTGCGCCAGTTGCGGCACGCGCACCAGCGCGTTTTCCATCAGAATCTCGAACTGATCCCAATCGTCCGGCAGCAGCGCGAACTCGAAATTCTCGGGGATGCCGTTCATGCCCCACGGCTTGGCATGCGGTTCGAAGCCGCCCATGACCAGCCCGCCGACCTCTTCCTTGAAATAGATGAAGCCGTCCGGATCGCGCATGACGGGCAGGCCCGGATGCACACCCTCGATCCGGCCCGTGACGATGTACATATGCTCGGCCGAATGCAGCGGCACCGAGACGCCGCACATCAGCCCGACCTTACGCGCCCACTGGCCGGCGCAGTTGACGACGATCTCGGCGACGATGTCGCCACGGTCGGTCTCGACACCGCAGGCGACGCCGTTTCTCACCGTGATGCCGGTGACCTTGACGCGCTCGAATATCCTCGCGCCGCGATTGCGCGCGCCCTTGGCGAGCGATTGCGTGAGATCGGTCGGATTGGCCTTGCCGTCGCCAGGCAGCCAGACCGCGCCGACCAGATCGTCCGTCGCCATGACCGGCCACAGATCGCCGGCTTCGCTCGGCGAGATGACGTCGATCTCAACGCCTTGGGCGCGCGCCGACGCAGCCGTACGCTTCAGCACCGTCATGCGGTCGGCGGTGCGCGCCACCGACAGCGAGCCGCAATTCTTCCAGCCGGTCGCGAGACCGGTCTCGGCCTCCAGTTCGCCATAGAGCTGAGTGGAGTACCTGATCAGGCTGGTCATGTTGGAATGGCTGCGCAATTGCCCGACCAGACCCGCCGCATGCCAGGTGGTGCCGCCGCTGAGCTGACCCTGCTCGAGAAGGACGACGTCGGCCCAGCCGAGCTTCGTCAGGTGATAGGCGACGGAGCAGCCGATGATGCCGCCGCCGACGATCACGACGCGTGCGTGCGTTGGAAATTCATGTGCCATGAGGGTTCCGCCATCTTGAGGGATGGTCGGCAAGCTAACACAGGAAAGTCAAATATCAAGTCAAAAAGCCACAAAATATCACATCAAGATGCGATGATCAGTTCCGGCCCTTTTTGTAAAAGCGCGTCGGCAAGCGCAGGTTGCGGCCGGGCGTCGACGATAACGCCGGCGGTGCGGTCGAAGTTCGGAATCCTCAGCGGCGTCAGCTTGCCGAACTTGCTGCTGTCGAGGACGAAATAGGCCTTGCCGGCGAGCGCGATCATGCGGCCGCGCTGCTCGGCGCCGGCCCTGGTGAAATCGGTCACTTCGCCATCCGGCGATAGCGCGCCGCCGCCGAGAAAGGCGATGTCGACGCGAAAGCGCGCCATTGCATCCAGCGCATCGATGCCGGAAGCGGCCTCCTCGCCCGGGTCGACTTCACCGCCCAGTATGTGCACACGCATGCCGGGCACATGGCACAGATGCAGTGCAATCTTCAGGCTGGCCGTGCATATGGTGAGATCGCGCAGATCATTCATGGCCTGCGCGACGGCCAAGGTGGTGGTGCCGGAATCGAGGAAGACCACCATACCGCTGCTAACGAGGCCGGCCGCCGCCCTGCCGATGGCCGCCTTGCCACGCGCATTCTCCCGGCTGCGCAGGCCCATTGCCGGCTCGCTCGGCTCGAAGCGAGCGGCGCCGCCATGCACGATGCCGAGCCGTCCCTGGTCAGAAAGCAGCTTCAGGTCGCGGCGGATGGTCTCTCGCGAGACGTCGAAAAAGCCGGCCAGTTCGGCGACGCTGACCGAGCCCTGGACACCCAGGCGCCTCAGGATCTCGTCATGACGGCGGGGAGCAAGGGCACGTGCCGGCAGACGGCTGTCGGGGGACA
Organism: Mesorhizobium sp. BR1-1-15; assembly: GCF_020165475.1. Lineage (NCBI taxonomy): Bacteria > Pseudomonadati > Pseudomonadota > Alphaproteobacteria > Hyphomicrobiales > Phyllobacteriaceae > Mesorhizobium > Mesorhizobium sp. BR1-1-15. Next base: position 615,048 of record NZ_JAIUIF010000001.1, read on the forward strand.
TGGAGGGCCTCATATCGAACGAATGATGTTGCGATATGTGGCAGTGAACCGCCCGGGAGGCAACCGCGAGGACGGCGTGGCCATGGTCGATCGATAAGGTCTGGCCTGTTCGGGTGCTGACCCGGCGTCAGCGTCCGCGCAGGCTTTGCAGATTGTGCACGTGGACGTGATCGCCGGCCGCCACGGCAGCCGTCAGGCGGCCGATCGCCTCGCCGTATTTGCGTATGGTGGAGCCGGCGGCGAGGTCGTGCAACGCCAGCTTGTGACCGGCTTGCAACGCGGCGCCGGCCTTGAGGACAACCCCCTCGCGGGCGCCTCGCGTCGTCACTTCGGCGCCTGCCTCGACTGGTTCGACGAGGACGGCCACGTCGTCGTCAGCGTGCAGCACTATGGCTCCAGGCTTGGTCATGCGCCGGCAAGCCGGACCTGGACGCCGGTCGCGTCTTCGCGCAGCTTCAGCACGGCGCCGACATCCTTGCCCGCCATGCCAGCATCCATCGCCTCCCTGAGCACGGCGAGCGTGGCGCCCCCGACCGGCGTCTCGACGCCGAGCGCGTCGTTCATCGCCAAGGCAAGCCGGCAATCCTTGTGGGCAAGCTTGACCATGAAGCCTGGTTCGAAGTCGCCCTTGAGCGCGCGGTTGTGCATCGCCACCGCCAATTGCTGGTTCCAGGCCATCGTCGTCTTCAGCACGCTGATCATGGTGTCGAGCGTCAGGCCCGCCTTGGCGCCGGCGACCAGCGCCTCGGAGCTGGCCGTGATCAGCACGCTGGCGAGCAGGTTGTTGGTGAGCTTCATTGCCTGCCCCATGCCGAGCCCGCCACAATGGATGAGGTCGGCCCCCATGCTCGACAGGATCGGGCGCGCGCGCTCCAGCACGGCGGCATCGCCGCCGATCATAAGCGTCGAGGTTCCGGCGATGGCGTGCTCTACCGTCTTGCCGACCGGGCTGTCGATCATGTCGACGCCGCGTTGCGCCAGCCATGCGCCGATGCGCTGGGTGGTCTGCGGGTCGATCGTGCTCATGTCGATATAGAGGCTGCCGGCCCTGAGGCCATGGCCGATGCCGTCGGCACCGAGCACGGCCGCCTCCACATCAGGCGCATCCGGCAGCATGGTGATGACGATTTCCGATTGCTGCGCAACCTCGCGCGGCGACGCCGCCGCCCGAGCGCCGGCCTCGACGAGTTTTTTCACCGCCACGGGGTTGAGGTCGAAGACCGTCAGCGCATGTCCTGCCTTGAGCACGTTGCGGGCCATGGGTGCGCCCATGGTTCCGAGTCCGACAAAACCGACTGACGTCATGGATCAACTTCCTTCCCTGAATGACTCTGCTGCGAATGCGCGTGCCGCCCGAACTCCTCAGGACGGCACTTTCCACTGGTCGAGCTGCCATGCCGGCAGGCCACGCAGATCCTTGGCATTCTTGTCGGTGAAGCCGCTTTCGTCCGGCACCTTGCCCGTGCCCTCATAGGCTTTCTGAAGCAGCGGCGCCGCCTTGCCGAAGGCGGCCTTGACCTGGTCCCAGCTCAGCGCCTCAGGAATCATCTTGCCGGCAACCATGAACTGGGAGATCTGGCTGATCGCCGCCGCATCGCCTTCGGTCGGCCAGATCCAGCCGCGCTGGAAAAGCACCTCGTCGCCGATGACCTTGGCGCCCAGCGCAGGATCGAGCCCCCAATATTTGACTACCGACTGCGAGATCTCCCGCGCGTCGATCTTCTGGAGATCGGCAAGCGCACGTTGCGCGGCCGTCAGGAAGGCCTGGCCGAGCGCGGCATCGTCGCCGACGATGCGGTCGCTGCAGATCCAGAAGGAACGGTGCAAATAGTAGCCGTCGGGGTAGAATTTCGACTTCTTGACGCCGGGCAGCATGTGGCCTTCGCCCTCGCCCGCGGGTCCGCTGTAGCCGGCCTCGGTATAGCCGAACGAATTCATGATCCCGGTGAGGCCGGTTTCGGCATTCGCCTTCAGGAAGGCCGGGTAGATCACCACCGACGCGTCCATGCCCTCCGGGAGGGACGCGGCAACGGCCTGGGTCGGCGTGTTGACGATGTTGATGCCGAAGGCGCGCGGGTCGGCGTCGCCCAGTTCCTGCAGCAGCATTTGCGAGAGCGCGTTGTAGGGGTCGCCGCCGACAAGCGCGCCGACGGTCTTGCCCTTGAGGTCGCCGATGTTCTTGATAGCGGAGCCCTTGCGGGTCGCCAGCACCATGCGCATGTGGCCCTCGCCGACGGTGAGGATGTTGATCGGCTGCGCCTGCGAAAGCAGCCGCACGATCGGCGTGTTGCCCCACATGCCGATGTCGAGATCGCCGGAGACGAAAGCTTCCACCATCGGCAGCGCGGAGGGATAGTCGCGCCAGTCGACCGTCAGGTCGTAGCCGAGTTCGGCGGCCGCCTTCTCCAGCAGCTTTTCGTTGATCATGCGTTGCGTCAGTGGCGAGTTGCCGGCCGCGTAAGGCTGACGGCCGATGGAGACCTTGGCCGGCTTGCGGTCCTGCGCCCGCACGATCGATGGCATGGCCAGCGCGGCGGCCGCGGCGCCACTCAGGACTGCGCGTCGGTTGAATGCGGTTTCCATAAGTTTCCTCATGACAATCCTCTCCCTGTTGTCGTTTCAGTTCATCGTTGCGCGGTAAGCCTCTTCGCGGATCAGTTCCCAGATCGATTGGCTGAGCCTGGCGAAATCGCCGGAGCGCCGCGTCTCGTCGCCGCGCGGCCTGGGCAGGTCGATGTCGATGACCTGCTTCAGGCGGCCCGGATGGCTGCTTAGCACCGCGACCCGGTCGGCCAGGAACACCGCCTCGTCTATGGCGTGCGTGATGAAGACGACCGTCCGCCGCTCGGCAGCGGGGCGGTCCTGCCCCCAGATGCGCAGCAATTCGTCTTGCAGGATGACGCGGGTCTGCGCGTCCAGCGCCGCTAGCGGTTCGTCCATCAGCAGGATTTCCGGCTCGTTCGCCATCAGGCGCGCCAGTGCCACGCGCTGGCGCATGCCGCCCGATAGCTGGTGCGGGTACTTGTCCTCGGAGCCGGTCAGGCCGACCATTTCGACGGTGCGGTTGACGCGGTCGGCGCGCTGCGCGGGCGAAAGCCCTCGCCCGGCCGGCCCATAGATCAATCCGAACTCGACATTGCCGCGCACGGTGCGCCAGGGAAACAGGGCATAGTCCTGGAACATCACGCCGCGTTCGGCCCCCGGTCCTTCGATCGGCCTGCCGTTCAGGCTCATCGTACCCGACGTCGGCCTGTCGAGGCCGGCGAGCATGTTGAGAACGGTCGTCTTGCCGCATCCGGACGGGCCGACGATAGCCATGAACTCGCCGGCCTTGATGTCCAGCGACAGGCTGTCGACCGCCACCACGGACGCAGATTCCCCGAAGCATTTGCTGACGCCGTCGAGGCGGATCTTGGCATCGCTCATGGCTGGCTCCACGGCACGGCGAAGGCGAGTGCGGCACGCAGGATGCGGTCGAGCGCGAAGGCCACGATGCCGACCGCGATCATGCAGACCACCATGCCGTTGAGGTTGATCGAGTAGGCGTAGAAGACGAACATCATCTGGCCGATGCCGCCGCTGCTGCCGGACTTGGCGCCGACCGCGAGCTCGGCGGCAATGATCGCCGTCCAGGCGATGCCGAGGCCGATGCGCATGCCGACCAGAATGGATGGCAAGGCGGCCGGCAGCAGCACCACCCGCATCCGCGTCAGCGGCGCCAGCCCCATGGTCAGCGCGGCGCGCATCAGACTGGGCTCGATACGCTTCACGCCCGAGATGGTGTTGATCAGGATCGGGAAGAAGGCGGCATAGGCAACGATGGCGACAGCTGCCCCGGAGCCCGAGCCCAACCAGAGGATAACCAGGGGCAGGATGGCAAGTGCCGCTATCGGCCGGAAGGTCTCGACCAGCGGATCGAGATTGCGCTCGACGGCCGGCATGCTGCCCATGGCGATGCCAAGCGGGATCGCCAACAGGGCCGCCGCCGCGAAGCCGGCGAAGACCCGTCCGAGGCTGGTGGCGAGACCGGCCGCCAGATCGCCGTCGCGCAGCATGGAAATGGCCGTTTCGGCCACCGTGCTGGGGCGTGGCGCCTGGGCGGAGCCGGACGCGAGAGCTTCCCAGACGACCAGCAGCAGCACGGGAACGATGAGGCGAAGCGCAAACCTGTTCATCGCGCCACCTCCGTCCGCGCCCACGGAGTCAAGACATCAGAGAGCCAGCGCAACCCCTTGTCCGTCAGGAAGCCGAGCAGGCCGATGGCGACGATGAAAGCCATCACCGTCGGCGTCGACAGCATGCTGCGGTAGTATTCGATGGCGTAGCCGAGGCCGTTCGGCGCTCCTACCAGTTCGGCAGCGACGACGGCGGTCCACGAGGCCGCCACCGCAAGCCGTGCCGAGACCAGGATCGCCGGCAGCGCCGCCGGAACGATGACGCGCCGCATGATCGCCCGCCCAGACAGGCCCATCGTGCTGGCCGCCGCGACGAGCCGCCTGTCGACGGCGGCGGCGCCCGCGGCGGTGCCGATCAGCAGCGGGAAGAAGGCGGTATAGAACATGATGAACAGCGGCAGCCGATGGCCGATGCCGAACATGTAGAGCGCAAGCGGTATCCATGCGATGCCGGCTATCGGCCGCAGGATCTCCACCGGCAGTTCGAGCAGATCGTTCCAGAGCCGGCTGCGGCCCATCAGCAGCCCGAGCGGCACCGCCACCGCCGCGGCAGCCGCGACGCTTACCAGCAGACGGGCCAGACTGATCCCTGCATTGCCGAGCAGTTCGCCGTTGAGGGCCGTATTGCGCATCGCAAGCGCAACCGCGACCGGCGACGGCAAGAGCAGCTTCGAAGGCACGAAGAACGAGCCGACATACCAGGCAAGGACGAACAGGCCCATCGTGCGCAAATACACGAACAGGCTGGTCAGGCGCGCAAAGCGCATTGTCCTTTGGCCGGCATCGTTCGAGGAGATAGCCGTCACAACGAGCCCCGCACGCGGGTCGGAACTTCGAGCCCTTCCCCCAAAATCTCGCCGAAGGTGAGGGTGCCGCCGGCGACATCGAGGATGGTCGCCAGCAGCCGGTTCGCCGCTTCGGCGACGGTTTCGATCCCCTCCGAAACCGGGCTGGCGTCGAAATCGATCTGCTCAGGCAGCCGGCGAGCCGTCTCGCGCCGCGCCGTGATCTTGATCGTCGGCGCGAGCGCGCTCGCGGTGCTGTTGCCTGGCCCGGTTGTGAACAGCATGATCTGGGCACCGGCCGCGGCGAAGCCTGTCATCGATTCCGGCGAGAAGGACGGGCCGTCCATGAGGTAAAGGCCGCCGGCGGTGACCGGCTCGGCCATGCCGAGCACGCCGTCGATGCGGCAAGTTCCCGTCTTGGCCAGGGCACCGAGGGACTTCTCCTCGATCGTGCTCAACCCGCCGCGTATATTCTCCTCGCCCGGATTGTTGCCGGTCAGGCTGTGGCCGGAAGCGGCGGCGAAGCGTTCCTTGCGCTCCACGGCCTGCAGGATCTGTCGTGCCACCGTTGCATCGCGAGCGCGCGCCGCGAGTATATGTTCTGCCCCCAGCCACTCGACGGTCTCACCGACAATGACGGTGCCGCCATGCGAAACCAGAAGATCGACCGCGGCCCCCACGACCGGATTGCTGACCAGACCCGACGTCGCGTCGGAATGGCCGCATTCGATGCCGACCACCAGCTGCGCGCCGGGCAAGTTCTCGCGCCGGATCCGCGAAGCCTCGCGCAGCAACGCCGCGCCGCGCCTGATGCCCTCGCCCATGACCGACAGCATGTCCTCATGCTGCTCGGCGAAGGAAACGCTGGCGACCGGCTTGCCGCAAGCCGAAATGCGGGCCGCGACCATCTCGGTCGTCGCCGAATCCACTCCGACCACCAGAACGGCGGCGGCGTTCGGATTGCGGCCGAGACCGACAAGTTGATCAAGGTGCAGGCCGAGGTCCGGCTCGATGTGCCCCCTGCCCGCGCTCGTCGCGGCCAGAAGCGCGCCTTCGAGGCCCGCCGCGATCCGCTCGCTGACGCGCAGCGCCAAACCATTGATGCACAGGATCAGCACATAATTGCGGATTCCGGCGCGGCCATCGATCCGCCTGTAGCCACTGAATGGCGGCAGGCCGTCGATTTTGTCGGCACCGGAGGCAGGCAGTGGCATTGGCGTTTCCAAACCGTCGCGAGCGAGGCAATCTCTTCAAATCTCAATATTTGATCAAATGTTGCCTTGGCAAGGGCAAAATTGACTTCTTTCGATCGCCGTGCGAGCAATATTTGCTCAAATCAGGGTAGGCTTGGATGCATGGCGCGTATTCCCGACGTTCAGAAGCTTCTTCGTGACGACATCGTTTCCGGAGCCATTCCATTCGGGGCAAGGCTGAGGATCGACGATCTCGCCGGTCGTTATGGCGTAAGCCATATGCCGGTCCGCGAGGCCTTGCGCGCCTTGAGCGGCACGGGATTGGTCGTGCTGGAACCCAATCGCGGCGCCAGCGTCAGGACGGTCCACATGTCGTTTGTGATCGACCTGTTCGATATCCGCAGCGCCGTCGAAACGATGCTGGCGCGGCGTGCCAGCGAGCGGCGTACCGCCGAGCATCTGCGCGATCTGAAGGCCGCGCAGGACATGCTTGAGCAAAGAGTGGCCAGCGACGACTTCCTTGCCGTCCCACATGCCAACAACATCTTTCACGGCGTCATCAACGAGGCGGCCGGCAATCCGGGCGCGCTGTCGATGGTGGATCGCAACTGGCTGCTGGTGGCGGCGATCTGGCAACGCTACGGCTATGACGAGGGGCGCTTCCATGGCGTCATCGACGATCATCGCCACATCATCCGGGCCATAGAGCGCCAGGATGCCGGCTCGGCGGCGACCTTGATGGGCGCGCATATCGAAAAGGCCAAACACGACCTCCTGGCGCGCATCGCCGTCGATCCCAAACCCGATATCGGCCGGCAATGACGGCCGGGTTCGAGGTCGCGGCGTCGACGGGCGATACGCTGGGCGAATCGCCGACATGGCTGGCGCGGGGCGGAGAGCTGTTCTGGGTCGATCTGCGGCGTCCTTGCCTGCACAGGCTGCGGCCCGAGACAGGAGCGGTGACATCGTGGCCGATGCCTGAGGTCATCGGCTCGGTGGTTCCACGAGCATCGGGCGGTGTCGTCGTGGCCTTGCGGCAAGGTCTCCACGCATTTGATCCCGCCAGCGGCGCACTGAGCCTGCTGGCGCGCGTGGAGGATGGGCCGCCCGAGCATCGGCTGAACGACATGAAGTGCGATCCCGGCGGCGGCATAATCTGCGGCAGCATGTGGGACTATGGGCTGCATGCGTCCGGGGCGCTTTACCGGATCGACGCCGCCGGAAGTTCGAGCCGGATCCGCGACGGGATCGCCGTGCCCAATGCGATCGCCTTTGCCCCGGATGGCCGTACCGTCTACTTCACGGATACGCGGCAAGGCGATATAGAGCGGGCGGATTTCGACCCGGCGAGCGGATTTGTGGGGCCGTGGTCTCTGTTCGCCGACCGGCACGCGGCGCCTGGAAAGCCCGACGGCGCCACCGTCGATGCGGACGGCTTCCTCTGGAATGCGCGCTACCAAGGCGGCTCGCTGGCGCGGTTCGCGCCCGATGGCCGGCTCGACAGGCTGGTCCCTCTGCCAGTCACTCAGCCGACCTCCTGCGCCTTCGGCGGTCCAGGCCTGAAGACACTGTACGTGACGACCGCAACGCAGAAGCTGACGGAGGATCAACTGGCCAACGAGCCCCTGGCGGGTTGCCTGCTTGCACTCGACGTCGGCGTGGCGGGACTGCCGGAGCCGGCTTTTGCCGGTTAATCTCGGCTATTGCCAGCCGAGATGGCGGCCACCCGTCGCCTGCAGGTCCGCCCCGGTGATGAAGCTGCCGGCGTCGGAGCAAAGCAGCAACGCCGCTCCCGCCATCTCGCGCGCCTCGCCGGCCCGCTGCATCGGCGCGGACCCCTTCTGGATCTCCGCCCATTTGGCCGCGTCCTCGCGGCGCCAGCGATTGCGCTCGGTAACGACAAGCCCGGGCGACAGGTTGTTGATCGTCACCCCGTGTGGCGCATAATCCTTGGCAAGGTTGAATGACAGATTGTGCTGCGCGCTCTTCAGCGCGGCATAGACGGCGAGATCGGATTCGGGCCGCGTCTGGTTGATGCTGCCGATCGTCAGCACACGGCCCCAGCCATTGTCCTTCATGCCGGGCAAGGCGGCCTGCAGCAATTCGATCGTCGCCTTGAAGTTGATCTGGATCTGGTGCTCGATCTGCTCGGCGGGTAGATCGAGGAAACGCGTGCGGTACTGGATCGAGGCGCAGACGACAAGCACGTCGACACCACCCAACGCCTCGATCGCCGCCTGGACACAGCGAGCCGCCTCTCCGGCCCGAGCGAAATCAGCATCGATGGCGACGCCGCGCCTGCCCTTCCCGCGAATTTCACGGACAGCTTCGGCGGCCGCATCCGGCTGCCCGAATGCCACGTCGGCGTCGCGAGCGAAATGGACGGCCACATCGGCGCCCGCCTCGGCAAAAACCCGCACGATCTCACGGCCGATGCTGACGCTGCCGCCGGTCACCAAGGCGCGCCGGCCAGCCATCGTGAAGCGCTCGGCAAGAGCCAGCGCATTCTGGATGTCGATCTCTTCCTTTTGCACCGTCAATAGCCCAGCCTTTCCAATTTGATCACACTTTTATTTGGAGTGCTCTTCAAAACGCATTTTCAGGGAGAAATCCAGAACCAATTCTTCCATTTGATCAAATCAGGCAGACTGAAAAGCAGCGTCCCTGGCGGCAGCGGCTAGACGAAGGCGTACAGCCCGTCACGCGCGCCCATCGGAATTGGACAAAGATTCTAAGATTTTCGCGACAGACCGTCGCCTTCTATGGCGTTGACCAGTGTCTCGCTGCCTTGGCGCAGATGCTGCGTCAAAACGCTGACGGCCTTGCCGGCGTCGCGTCGCCGGCAAGCGGCCAAGAGGTCGCGATGCTCCGTCTGCGAGCGGGCGCGGTAGTCGAGGTTCGACAACAGGATACGGACGTAGCGGTCGGCCGCATTATGGTGCGCGTCGATCAGGCCGAGCAACCGGCGATTGCCGCAGGCGTCATAAAGCGTCAGATGAAAGGCCCGGTTCAGCACGCCCCACCTGCCGACATTGCGCTCGGCATCGATCTGATCGAGCACCTGTTCGGCCTCGTCCAGCTTGCCGCCGGGCAGGCCGGGAATGGAGAGCCGCAGTGCCTCGCACTCGAGCAGTTCGCGCACGGCATAGATCTCTCGGATCTCGTCGCCGTCCATTCTGGCGACGTGCGCACCCTTTGTCGGGTGGATGGACACGATGCCTTCGGCCTCGAGCTGACGAAGCGCGTCCCGGATCGGCATCCGGCTGAAGCCAAACTGCTCGGCCAGATCATCCTGGCGCAACGTCGTGCCGGCCTTCAGGGTCCCGCTGGCAATGGCCTCGCGCAAGACATTGGCGACCTGCTCGGCGACCGTTTGCGGCCTCTCGATCAAGCCTTCGCCAAATCCGCGCAATCCATGCTCCCATTTCACGTATCGTCAGCTTAGGGGAAAGCTTCATTCTCGGATATAGGTATCCATGTGTACGAGAAGAGTTGCAAGCCGGCGGCGATGCGCCCGGCATGGACGCGAGATCGCCGCGGCGAAACCTTCGGAACGGGAATGGCTTGCAGTTTGGCCCGCGGAAACAGCAAAACCGGCAGCCGCCAGCCGCATGCGGTGAGGCCCGCGCGGCATTGGCGGCAGCGATCATGGGGGCAGGATATGACACTCAGAATGGTAGTGCTTGACGGCAAGCCGCTCAGTGCGGGTGATGTGGCCGAGGTCGCACGGCGCAACGCCCGCCTCGAGTTGGGCGGTCAGGCGATGCGCCGCATCCGCGAGAGCCGTGCGCTCATCGAGCATCTCACGCAACTTGGCAAGCCCATGTATGGCGTCACCACCGGTCTCGGTGCGTGCGTGGATACGCCGCTTGCGCAGGCCGACCTGATCGCGTTCCAGCATAGCGTACCGCTCAGCCACAGTATGGGCATCGGCCCCGCCCTTCCGACGGAGGCCGTGCGGGCGCTTATGGCCGCAAGGATTTCAGGCATGGCGGCCGGCGGCACCGGCACCTCCGAACATGTGGTCATGGGCCTTGTGGCGGCACTTAACGCCGGGGTTCATCCGGTGATCCCCAGTTGGGGATCGATCGGGGCGGCGGACCTTGCCGCCCTCGGGCATATGGCAAGGGCGCTGCGCGGCGACGGCGAAGCGGAGTTCCAGGGCAAGATCATGCCGTCCGCCGATGCGCTGGCCCTCGCCGGGCTCGAACCACTCAACCTGCGCGAAAAGGACGGCCACGCCATCATCGTCGCGAACAGCCTTTCGACCGGAACGGCATGCCTGTGCCTCGAAGACGTCGCCCATCTCATCGACTGGTCGCTGGCTGCCGTGGCCCTCAATTATGAGGCATTCCGCTCATCCGTCAGCGCAATCAGCGAGGAGGCGCTGTCAGCCCGCCCGGCATTCGGCCAGCGCGAGATCGGCGCGCGTCTGCGGGGGGAACTGGCGGGAAGCGGTCTATGGGAGGACAACGCCGCACGGCGTCTCCAGGACCCGCTCAGCTATCGCTGCGTGCCGCAAGTGTGGGGCGGCCTGCTGCATGCGTTCGAACAGGCGAAGCTGGCGACGGAGATCGAACTGGCCCATTCGGGCGACAACCCGGTTATCCTGCCGGAGATCGAGCGGGTCGTCTCGAACGGCAACTTCGACCTGACGGCGATGACGCTGGCCTGGGAACAACTCGGCCAGGCGCTTGCGCATTGCGCGGTCGGCACCGCCAACCGTTGCATGAAGCTGATGTCGCCGATAACGGCGGAGCTGCCGCGCTTCCTGTCGGCCAGGGGTGGGAGCCGCCAGGGCTATGCGGAGCTGCAGAAACCGCTTGCCGCGCTGGAAGTCGAGATCCGGCACCTCGCCAACCCGATGTCGCTCAGCCCGCTTGCCGTTTCGGACGGCATCGAGGATCAGTCGTCGATGGCCCCGCGCGTGGTGGCCAAGACAGCCGAGATCGTCGAGCGGCTGCGTTATCTCGTTGCGATGGAACTGATCTTTGCGGCTACGGGGGTAGAATTGCGCGGTGTCGTCGACGGCATGGGCGACGGACCGCAGCGCACCTTCGCCGCCGTGCGCTCCCTTGTCAGCCCGCTTGACGATGACCGTGAAATGAGCACGGACATGACACGGATCGCACGGATGGTGGCGGGCCCACGCGACTGACGCGCCAAGGCGCTCGGCGAGCCCATGGCCCGCGAGCCTCTCCTCACGCAGAAAAGGACACGCCTCTGCGGCGCATGCCTGCCTGCACGCCGTGGACGATCAGCCGTGACAGGATTTCCATGTCGGGCGGCATTCGTGGACGCCAGATATCCAAAAGCAGGGCCACGCGAGGCTTGTCGGCGTTGTTTGTCACTTCATGAGGGAACGTGTCGTCCCACAACAGACACTCGCCGTCGGCGATCCGCCTCTCCTGATGATTGATCATCATGACCGTCGCCGGACGACCATCTGCCTGTCGAGGGATCACCAAGCCGAGATGGAACCTCATTATGCCCCTGAAAGGGCCGCGGTGGCTGGGAATGTGCTTGCCCGGAGCCAGGAAAGAGATCGCCGCCGACTTCACCTCAGGGCATTCTGCAAGCAGTCGGTCGAGGACCGGCATTCGCGCGAGGTTTTGCGGAACCGCGACATCGTAAGCCTTGAGCACGAACATACGCCAGTCGCGACCGTCATTGGCCGAGATGTCGGCCTGTTCAGGCATGATGTCGTGGAAGCGGGGCGCCTTGCCCACGGCAAGCGCTTCGTCGCGGATGGCCTGCCAGGCGGCCGTGAACTTGGTGGCGTTTGGAAATTCGCCGGCGGTATCGAGGATCGCCGGCGCGTCGATGCGCTTTTCGTAGATCCGCCGCACCAGACCGGATGCAAGATCGTAAACTTGAGACATTTCATGGCCTCGAGGACATCATGAAACGAATATCCGGCAATTAAGTTGCTGATCTTGTTCGGCGTATGCCTGTCAGCACGAATTCGTGACCGACGAACAGTCCCGCGATCCCGCGCTTTGTTGCTGGCGTTCGTCAGCGTTCAGGGGCGCGTTCGACCAGACGAAACCTGTAGCGATCCCGTATGAATTCATTGAAGAAGCGTCCCTTGGAAGAGGCAGCTTTGAAGGCAGCGTATGTCTCGGGCTCCACGTCTTCGTAGTCATAGCGGTTTCCGCTCGGCACAAACCAGACCGAGAGCACCCTGGTGGCGAAATGGTACTGTGTGCTGCGGATGGCCGTAGAAGGCATTGGCGTTCTCCCGGATGGATAATCCGGGGCGCAAACGGAAGTTCCAACTGTGCCGCGCAGCCTTGGCTGGCAGGCCTTCCTATAGTGAGCAGCGCAGCCGGATCGTCCGTCCGCGCCAGAAGACGAAGGAGCCGGCCCGGTTCTGCCGAGCCGGCCCCAAGGGATCAGAACGCCGGCTCGACCGCGTTGACATTGTCCTTGGTGACGACCGTCAGCGGGATCGGCAAACGGTCCTTGACCTCCTTGCCGTCCATGATCTCCGCCATGGTGTTGATCGCCAGGCGGCCGTCCTCAACCGGCGACTGCACGATGGTGGAGTACATTTCGTTGGTGCGGATCGATTCGAACGCATCCTTCTGACCATTGATGCCGACGATCGGCGGTGCCGCCTTGGACGGATTGGCCTCCTTCCAGGCGTCGATGAAGCCGCGCGCCATGGTGTCGTCATTGGCGTAGACGCCGCTGATCTCGTCGCCGAAGCGGGTGATCAGGTCGCGGCTGACCACCAGCGCCTTCTGCTGGTCGAAATCGGCATTGACCGTGTCGAGCACCTTGATGTCGGCGTTGGTTTCCTTGAGACGATCGGTGAAGCCGCCGACGCGGCCGATCGTCGTGCCGTTGCCGGCCTGGCCGGCGATGATGACGACGGAACCCTTGCCACCCAACGCCTTGCTGAGCGAGTCGGCCGCAAGCTTGCCTTCCTCGTAGACGTCGGGCCCGGTGAACGACTTGATGAACGGCTTGGCATCGTCGCTCATCGGCGAGTTGATGAGGATCGCGGGAATGTTCGCCTGTTGTGCGCGGGCCAGGCCCGGTATGTAGGCCTGCGGGTCGAGCGGCCACAGGATGATGCCGTCAACCTTGCGCGCGACGCAGGTGTTGAGCTGCTCGGTGCCCTTCTGGACGTCGAAATCCTGGCTGAGGCTCAGGATCTCGATGCCGAGCTCGCCGGCGCGCGCCTGGAGCGCCTTGTTGGCCGGCGTCGCATAGGCATGCGAATCCGCGGCCGTGACGTAGCAGACCGTCTTTGCACTGGCCCAGCCCGTCGAGGCCAATATTACCGCCATGGCGGTAATGTGGAGCATGCTTTTCTTGCCAACCATAGGTTTCCTCCCGATCATGTATTTCCTCCTTGAGTGATTGGATTGTCGCGAATGAGCGCGGGGCCTGTGCCCGGCGCCCTCCCCTTGGTAGTCACGGCCCGATCGAGCACGACGAGCAGGATCAGGATAAGCCCCGACACGACCTGCTGGACGTATGCGGGAACGGATTGGAACTCCATCGCGATGGTCAGCGAGCCGATCGTCAGCACGCCGCCAAGCGTGCCGAGCGCGGATCCCTTGCCGCCTTCGAGGCGGGTTCCGCCGACCACGACCGCGGCAATGACGGCGACCGTCAGTTCCGAGCCGAAGACGGGCGAACCGGTGTTGGTGACGAGGCTCTGGAGAACGCCTGCGAGACCGGCGAGCGTCCCGGCGAAGACGAAGCCCAGAAAAACGATGCGATCGGAAGCGATGCCGCTCTCCTTGGCTGCCGCCGGATTGGACCCCACCGCAAAGACATTTCGGCCCGGTATTGTACGCGTCAGCCAGACATGCAGCAGCACGATCAGAACGATGAACAGCGCACTGCGGATGGTGAAGATTTCGAGATGGATCTTGGCGAACGCCAGTGAAAGCATGATGTCGGTGCCGGTCACCGGCTGGCTGTTGGTGATCCAATGCGCGAGCGAGCGGAAGATCAGCATCGTCGCCAGCGTCAGCACCAGCGAGTTCACCTTCAGCCCGACGACCAGCGCGCCGTTGATGGCGCCTGCCAGCATGCCGACCAGGATACCGACAAGTGCGGCAGGCAGGATGCCGATCTCGCGCTGCAGGATGACCGACATGATCCCCGCCAGCGCGAACACCGCGCCGCCGGAGAGGTCGATCTGGCCGGCGACCAGAAGCACCGTAAGTCCAATGGCGATCAGGCCGATCGTCGCCGCCCGGTCGAGGCCGAGTCCGAGGGTCGATGCGGAGAAATAACCCGGAACCGCCAAGGCGGAAATGATCAGCGTCAGGCCGAGGATGATCACCACCCTGTGCCGCGAGGCAAGCGCCAGGAACCTCATCACGCCACCCCCCTCTTGCGCAATGCCGCGTCCATGCCGACGGCGCCGACGATCAGGATGCCGAGGACAAAACCCTGGATCGGCGTGCGCACGCCGTCGAGCACCATGACGTTGGTCAGAAGCTGCACGAAGATCAGGCCCGCGATCGCCCTCGGCACCGAGCCGAAACCGCCGATAATCGACACGCCGCCGACCACGACCGCGGTGATGGCGCTGAACTCGTAGCCGGCGCCGATCAGCGGCCGCGCGCTTTGCAAGGTCAGGCCTAGCAGGCCGCCGCTGACGCCCGAAGCCAACGCCGTGATCACGAACGCACCGGCCTTCACCGCTCGCACGGGCACCGCGCTCGCCTCGGCGGCGCTGTAATTGCCGCCCGTGGCGAGCGTCCACCTGCCCCAGAAGGAGCGCGAGAGGACGAAATGCCCTATGAGAGCGATCAGCAGGAAAATCAGCACCACGACCGGGACGCCGAAGAGCCGGCCCTTGGCGAATTCGGCCGAAGCGGGATTGTTGCCATAGACGATGACGCCGCCGACAGTGGCCTGCACGATGCCCAGCCCGATGGTGCCGATGCCGAGCGTGGCGATGATGGGATTGATACCGACATAGCCGACCAGCACGCCGTTGAGCAGGCCGATAAGGCCCGCAAGCGCCACCGCCAGGACGAAGGCAGGAACCGGCCCGATCATTGGCTGCAGCCCGAGCGAGAGGATGGCCCCGCAGGCGATGGTGGCCGGCACCGACAGGTCGGCCAAGCCGCCTGCCACAAGCACGAAAGTCATGCCGACAACGACGATGCCGACAATGGACATCGAGGTCAGGACGTTGAGCAGATTGCCTGTGGTGAAGAAGGCGGGGCTGACGAATGAGCCGTAGAGCACCACTGCAAGGATAGCGAAGCCAAGCCCCGCCTTGGACAGGACATCGGCAAGCCTGCTGCCGCGCGTGAAGCGGTCATTGCGGTTCGCCCCGCTGGTCTCCATGGCCGCATCAGTCATGCAGCCTCCCCCGTCGCCAGCGCCATGATGCGCTCCTCGCTCAGTTCGGCGCGGGCGAGCGCCTCCGATGCGCGGCCGTCGCGCATCACAACGACGCGATCGCAGACGCCGAGGATTTCGGGCAGTTCCGACGAGATCATCACCACCGCCATGCCGTCGGCGACAAGCCGGCCGATGATGCTGTGGATCTCGGCCTTGGCGCCGACGTCGACGCCGCGCGTCGGCTCGTCGAGAATGAGCACGGAGGGCTTGGCCGCGAGCCATTTGGCGATGACCGCCTTCTGCTGGTTGCCTCCCGACAACAGGTTGATGCGCCGCTCCCCGTCGGGCGGCGAAATGGAAAACTGCTTCACATAGGTCGTCGCCAGCGAACGGTCGGCGCTGCGCCTGATACGGCCGAAGCTGGTCAGACGCCGCAATATCGACAGGCTGATGTTCTCGCGGACCGACATGCCCGGAATGATGCCGTCGCCCTTGCGGTCCTCGGGGACGTAGGCGATCCCGGCTCGCACCGCCTCGGAAGGAGAGTTGATGGCGACCTTGCGCCCGTAGACGCTGACCGTTCCCTCCACCAGCCGCGACAGGCCGAAGATGGCGCGTGCTACCTCGGTGCGACCCGCCCCGACCAGTCCGGTCAAGCCCAGTATCTCCCCAGCGCGCACATCGAAGCTGACATCACTGAAATGCGCCCCGTCGCCGATGCGTTCGACACGCAGCACGGACTTGCCGATCGCGGCCGGGCTTTTCGGGAACACGTTGGCGACCTCGCGGCCAACCATCAGCCTGATCATCTCGGCCGCGGTTATGCCGTCGATCGGACGGGTCTCGATCATTGAGCCGTCGCGCAGCACGGTCACCTCGTCGGCGATCTCGAGAACCTCCCTCAGCCTATGGCTGATGTAGACGATGGCGATGCCGTCATCGCGCATCTTGCGAAGGATCCGGAACAGCGCCGCGGTTTCGTGCTCGCTCAGGCTCGATGTCGGCTCGTCCAGCACGATGATCCTGGGCTGCGCCGCATAGGCCTTGGCGATCTCGACCAGTTGCTGCTGGCTGATCGACAGGTCGCCGAGCCGCGCGCGCGGGTTGATGGCCGCGCCCAGCTCGTCGAGGACGGCGGCGGCCTTCCTGACCATTTCGCCCTTGTGCAGCCAGCTCCATTTGCCGGGCATGCGGCCGAGATAGACGTTCTCCGCGACGGTCAGGTCGGGAACAAGATTGATCTCCTGGTGCACCATGCGGATGCCGAGCGCCTGGGCGTCGGCGGGACGCCGCATGCGCACTTCGGCGCCGCCGACGAGGATCGTGCCGGCGGTCGGAGCGTAGGATCCGTTGAGCACCTTCATCAGCGTCGACTTGCCGGCGCCATTCTCGCCAACGACCGCATGGACGGTGCCGAACCGGACGGCGAAATTGACGTTCGACAGGGCCTTCACGCCGGGAAAAGTCTTGGAGATGCCTCTCATGTCCAGGGCACAATCGGCGGCGGCACTCATCTAGGCTTGGTCCTCCCTGGTAGCACGCGGCTGGCAGCGTTATGTTAGTATAATGCATTTCCAGGCACGGTTCGGCCCACCTCGAGCCGGCCCGAAGGCCCCTTTCAGCGCATCCGCACCAGGCACTTCACCATAGGCTGAAAATCACGCAACGGGCGGCACTATTGCACTAATATAATAGTTCTGGCAAGCTGGATCTGACCGCTCCCGTCACTGGCGTCGGATCGCAACGAACCCCGCGTCGCAAGCAGGTGCATTCCGTTTGACATTCGAATAATTTTGCCATTTCAGGTGGACGAACGATGGGATTTTCCATGGATCTAGATCCTTCGACCCTCAATCGAGCCCTCCCGCTGCGCGACCAGATCTACAACAAGATCCGCAACATGATCGTCGTCGGACGGCTGAAACCGGGTGAGGTCATCAATGAGATCGCAATTGCCGAAGCGCTGGGCGTCTCGCGCACGCCCGTGCGCGAAGCGGTCAAACGCATCAGCGACGAAGGGCTCGTCAAGATCCTGGCGCAGACCGGCACCTACGTTGCTCCCATCAGCCGGGCCGACCTCGAGGAAGCCTATGTCATCCGGCGTGCATTGGAGATGGAGAGCGCCAGGCGCGCCGCCGCCAAGCTGACGCCGGCTGCCTGTGAATTGCTGGAAGACAACATGGCCGCGCATAAGCTCGCCATTGCGCGCGGCAGGTACGCCACAGCGATTCAGCTCGACGACGTCTTTCACCGCACCATTGCTGAAATATGCGGCTTGCCGATGATCTGGCGCGCCGTCGACATCTCAAAGGCGCAGATGGATCGCGGCCGCTATCTCGCCATTCCGAAGCCCGGCTATGGCGAGCAGACGATCGAGCAGCACGAGGCCATTCTGGACGCGCTGAAGCGTCACGACGCCGAGGGCGCCGCACAGGCAATGGAGCATCACCTCGAGACGTCATTTCGCAACACGCTCGAAGTCGCCGCCGAGCTTCTCGACTGACGACCTCGACTGAGCGCTGAGACGGGCGGCGCAGGTTTGAGGTCCCGAACCTGGCATCCGACCGGCTTGCCGATGCCCGGCGAGCAATGTTCGCAGCTTGACCGTTGACGTTCTATTATATTAGTATTCCGATCCATTCGGCGGCATTGTGCCGGCGGGGCTTTTTCAGAGTTCGTAATGGCGCGGTTCATCCAGCTTTCGCATGCCGACAACATCCTTCTGGCGGTCGATCCGTTGATGATCGGCGACAAGGCAGGCGACATCCCCGCGAAGGCGCGCATACCGCGCGGCCACAAGATGGCGATCCGCGACATCGCTTCGGACGAGCCGGTCGTGAAATACGGACAGACCATCGGATTCGCCCGCGGGCCGATCGCCGCCGGCGATTGGGTTCACGAGCACAATGTATATCTGCGCAATTTCGAACGCGACTATCTGTTCGGCACCAACGCCAGCCAAACGCCTGTCGTCTCTGAAGCCGAGCGCGCGACCTTCATGGGTTACCGCAGGCCGAGCGGCAAGGTCGGGACGCGCAACTTCATCGCTGTCCTGACCTCGGTGAATTGTTCGGCCAGTGTCGCCCGCTTCATCGTGGAAGAGGTCAACCGCTGCGGCATCCTGCGCGACTATCCCAATGTCGACGGCGTGATCTCACTCGTCCATGGCACTGGCTGCGGCATCGGCACCAAAGGCCTCGCTTACGACCTCTTGAAGCGCACGCAGTGGGGTTTTGCCACGAACCCCAATGTCGGCGGCGTGCTGATGGTTGGGCTCGGCTGCGAGGCGTTCCAGATTCCGCGCTGGATGCAGTCCTACAATATCGAGGAGAGCACGACCTTCCGCACGATGACGATCCAGGAGACTGGCGGCACACGCAAGACGGTCGAGGCCGGGGTCAAGGCGATCGTCGATATGCTGCCCATGGTCAACGCCGCGCAAAGGACGCCACAACCGGCCTCCGAACTGGTGCTCGCGCTGCAATGCGGCGGGTCGGACGGCTATTCCGGCATCAGCGCCAATCCGGCGCTTGGCGCCGCCGTGGACCTGCTTGTCGCGCAAGGCGGCACGGCGGTGCTGTCCGAGACGCCGGAGATCTACGGCGCCGAACATCTGCTGACCATGCGCGCGGAAAACCGCGCGGTCGGCGAGAAGCTGATCGAGCGCATCCGCTGGTGGGAGGACTACACAGCCAAGCACGACATGGAGATGAACAACAACCCGTCTCCCGGCAACAAGCTCGGCGGGTTGACGACGATCCTGGAGAAGTCGCTCGGCGCGTCCGCCAAGGGCGGGACGACCAATCTGCGCGCGGTGCTGGAATATGCCGAACCGATCAACGAACGCGGCCTCGTCTTCATGGACACGCCCGGCTACGATCCGGTTTCGGCAACCGGCCAGGTCGCCGGCGGCGCGAACATATTGTGCTTCACCACCGGGCGCGGTTCGGCCTTCGGCTGCAAGCCGACGCCCTCGATCAAGCTTGCCTCCAATTCCTTCATTTTCGAGCAGATGCGCGAGGACATGGACATCAATTGCGGGGACATCCTCGACGGCGTCACGCTGGACGACAAAGGCCAGGAGATCTTCGCAGAGATCCTGCGCGTGGCATCGGGCGCGCGTACCAAATCGGAATCGCTGGGCTACGGCGACAATGAGTTCGTGCCCTGGAACCTCGGCGCTACCATGTAGCGACATCGCCCGCCCGCAACGGGCAACGTCAATTCACCCAACCAGAAAGAACGCTCGGCATGAACAGGATCGATCTTGACGGCCAACACGCCGTGGTCACCGGAGGCGCGCAAGGCCTCGGCTTCGCGATGGCCAAACGTTTCGTCGCCTCCGGCGCGACGGTCACCTTATGGGACGTCGACGAGGCGCGCCTCGAAGCGGCCAAGCGCGACCTTGGCAAGGCCGCCAAGACCCTGGTCGTCGACATTGCGGATTGGGAGACGGTGGACGCCGCGCGGGCAAAAACCGAGGAGAGCGCCGGCAAAATCTCCATCCTGGTCAATTCCGCCGGCATTGCCGGTCCCGCCGCCCCGCTTGACAGCTACGATGTAGAGACGTGGAAGAAGATCATCGACATCAACGTCAACGGCACCTTCTACGTCAACCGCGCCGTCGTGCCCGGGATGAAAGCGCGCAATTACGGGCGCATCGTCAACATCGCTTCCGTCGCCGGCAAGGAAGGCAATCCCAACGCCGCCGCCTATTCCGCTTCGAAGGCGGCGGTCATCGGCATGACCAAGTCGCTCGGCAAGGAACTCGCGCAGTATGACATTGCGGTCAACTGCATCTCGCCGGCCACCGCGCAGACCCGAATCCTCGAACAGCTCACGCCCGAGCACATCGAATACATGCGCTCGCGCATTCCACGCGGCCGTCTGCTGGAGGTCGACGAGGCCGCCGCCATGGTCGCCTGGCTCGTCTCAAAGGAAAACAGCTTCACCACCGCCTCGACCTTCGACCTGTCGGGCGGGCGCACGACCTATTAGTCGAATACCGGCGCGCCGCGAAGCGTCTGCGCCGCGGCGCGCCGGTACACCGGCACTTGCTGCCTCACGGAGATGCGGCCGCGTCGCCTGCGAAGACTCGAGCTGCCTGGATCTGGGGGCGCACCATCAGGTAGAACGCGACGACGTGCGTGATCATCAGCAGTGGGACATAGATTACGGGGATCGCGTATGCAGCGCCCAACTGCCCCGCCAGCTCAGGAAGACCGGCTTGGCTGCCGTGATAGTAGTCGACGGCGATATCGATCGTCCCCACGAGATTGAACGCGACGACGGACAACCAGAACAGCGGACGTATCCTCGTCGTCAAAAGCGCCAGCATGGCCAACACTCCGGTTGCGAAGTCGCCATAGGCGGCGAAGGTGGCGAAATCAGCCGGCAAATCGCGCCCGACGACGCCTGGAACGATGAAGACAAGCCCGAAGAAGCGGAAGCTGTGCAGCGTGGCGATGGCACGTTGCGCCTCGACCAGGTTGACGGATCTGAGCCGGGGCAAGACATACACGCCGACGCAGAGCAGCCAAGGCACGTAGCCTAGAGCGAGATGTAACAGGAAAATGGTTGCAGGCGACATATGGCCTCCCAAGAGATGTAAGGCGCAATTTACGCCCGCTTCCAGCGGTCGACTATTCGCGATAATGTTGACGGGGCATGAAGCAGAACTTCACAATCCGGAAAGGTGCGCTCGACGGCGTGGAGGCGTTCCTCGGCGTCGCGCAACACCGCAGCTTCCGAAAAGCGGCCGCGGAGCTCGGCGTCACGCCATCGGCGATCAGCCAGGCGGTGCGCGCGCTCGAGGTGCGCGTCGGTGCGGCGCTCTTCATGCGCACGACGCGCAGCGTCGGCCTGACCGAAGCCGGCGAACGGTTCCTTTCGCGCGCAAAGCCCGCTTTCGAGGAACTGGTCGCCGCAAGCGAAGTCGCACGTGAACTTGGGCAGCGGCCGACTGGGCTGTTGCGCCTCTCTGTGCCGCGCGCCGTGGTGCCGATCCTGCTGGAGCCGCTGGTGGCATCCTTTTGCCAGGCCTATCCCGAAGTAGAGGTGGAGATCGCCGCAAGCGGTGAGCTGGTCGACCTGGCGGCCGAGGGGTTCGACGCCGGCATCCGGCTCGGCCAGTTCATCGCCGCCGACATGGTCGCGGTTCGGCTGACGCCGCCGTTCCCGCTCGTGGTCGTCGGCAGCCCTGGCTATCTGCGCCGGCAGAAACGGCCGGAGCGCCTCGACGATCTGCGCGGCCATGCCTGCCTGCGCATGCGCCGCTCCAACGGATCGATCGCGCCCTGGCCCTTCATCGACGGCAACAAGACCGTCGAGGCAATCGTCTCCGGGCCGCTGGTCGCGCATGATTACCCGACACTGCTTGGCGCGGCGATCCAAGGTGTCGGACTTGCACAGGTGCCCGGCCCTCTTACCGAGGCCCCGATTGCCGATGGCCGGTTGCAAGCGTTGCTCACGCCCTTCGCCGTCACGACGCCGGGCGTTTTTCTGTATTATCCCGACAGACGCCAGGTCTTGCCCAAGCTGCGCGCGTTCATAGAGCATGTGAAATATCGGGGGACGGACGCCGAAGGCGCGCGAACTCCCTGAGGCCACCGCCCTCGGTGACGTGCTTGCCTGCTCGTGCCGCGCTAATTGGCGCGAAGGGCCGCGATCACCGCGGCGGTAACCTCGGCGGTGCTCGCGGTGCCGCCGAGATCGGGGCTGAGATATTCCGCCCGGTCCGTGACAAGCTCGATCGCAACCATGAGGCGCCGCGCGGCGGCCTGCTCGCCGAGATGCTCAAGCATCAGGCTCGCCGTCCAGAACGATCCGAGCGGATTGGCGACGCCCTTGCCGGTGATGTCGAAGGCCGAACCGTGGATGGGTTCGAACATGGACGGCCGGCTGCGCGAGGGATCGATGTTCGACGTCGAGCCGATGCCGAGCGATCCGCCCAGCGCGGCGGCCAGGTCGGAGAGGATGTCGGCATGCAAATTGGTCGCCAAAACCGTGTCGATGCTGCCGGGCTTGTTGACCATGCGCTGGGTCATGGCGTCCACCAGCATCCAGTCGACGGTGAGATCAGGGTAGTCGCGAAGCACGCCGCGCACGACTTCGTCCCACAGCACCATGCCATGACGCTGCGCATTCGACTTGGTGACGACCGTCAGAAGCTTGCGGGGGCGCGACAGCGCAAGCTCGCAGGCGAAACGGGCGATGCGTTCTATCCCGGCGCGGGTAAAGACGGCGACATCCATGCCGACCTCGATAGGCAGTCCGCGATGGGCGCGACCGCCGACACCGGCATATTCGCCTTCGCTGTTTTCGCGCACGATCACCCAGTCTATCTGCTTGCCGAGATCGGGCCGCAACGGGCCGGTCAGCCCGGGCAAGAGGCGCGTCGGCCGCACGTTGGCGTATTGGTCGAATCCCTGGCAGATGGCCAGGCGCAGGCCCCAGAGGGTGATATCGTCGGGAAGGTCCGGATCGCCGACCGAGCCGAAATAGATCGCATCGAAACCCTCCAATTGCCCGAGGCCGTCCGGCGGCATCATGCGGCCGTTGCGGCGGTAATAATCGGAGCCCCAGTCGAAGCGCTTGAAGTCGAAGGCCAGACCCGGCTCGACAGCGGTCAGGGCTTCCAGCACCTTCACGCCGGCTTCGACGACCTCCGGCCCGATACCGTCACCACCGATGACAGCGATCCTATGCGAGGACATTTTCAGTTTCCTTCTCGATGGCAGCGACGATGGCGCCGCGGTTGTGGCCAAGTCATTGCAGCAGCATGCGGGTGGATTCGATCATCGCATAGGGATTGACGATGCCCTTGCCGGCGATATCGGGCGCGGACCCGTGCGCCGCTTGCGCCGTGGCTATGTCGCCTTCGCCGATGCACAGGCCCTACCGCTGATGATGCCCGGCGGTTCTTCAGCCTAGCCGAGCGGCATGCCACTTCAGGTGATCGTCCATGAAGGTCGAGATGAAGTTGTAGGAATGATCGTAGCCTTCCTGCATGCGCAAGGTGAGGTCGATGCCGGCCTTCTTGCAGGCTTCATCGAGCAGCCACGGACGGAGGCCTTCGTCAAGGAACCCATCGGCCGTGCCCTGGTCAACCAGGAACTCGCCAAAACGGCGGCCGTCCTCGATAAGCAGCGTGGCGTCATAGGCGCGCCAGTCCCTGTCGTCGGCGCCGAGATATTTCTCGAGCGCAGGCCGCGACCAGCCAGCAGTCGTCGGCTGAACGATCGGCGCGAAGGCCGAGCAACTCCTGAAGCGGTCGGGGTTCTTCAGCGCGATCGTCAACGCGCCGTGTCCGCCCATCGAATGCCCCGATATGCCCTGGCGCGCCATGTCGGCAGGAAAGTTCGCGCCGATCAATCCCGGCAGCTCGTCGAGGACGTAGGAATACATACGGTAGTTCCTGGCGTAAGGCTGCTGCGTCGCATCGACATAGAAACCGGCGCCGCAGCCGAACTGCCAATTATCCTTCTCGTCCGGCACATCGGCACCGCGCGGGCTGGTGTCGGGGCAGACCACGATGAGACCAAGCTCGGCCGCCAGGCGCCGGTACTCGCCCTTGTCCATGACATTGGCATGAGTGCAGGTGAGACCCGAAAGATACCACAGCACCGGCACCGGCCCATCCTTAGCCTGCGGCGGCACGAAGACGGCAAAGGTCATGTCGCAGGCGCAGACCTCTGAAGCGTGCGAATAAACACCCTGGACGCCGCCATGCGACTTGGACGTGGAAACGACTTTCATCAACTCTGCCTTTTCGTCATGACCTTTCCGTCCGACATAGCTGCCGGCCGCCGCACCCGCAACCTTCAGCCCTGCAAACAGCACCGGCGGCGTAACCGAGGTGCACCTTGGTCACGCCGCCGGTCGACGCCGGACTTTGGGAACACGCCGACCTGGCCGGGAGGCTGGAGGTAGCGAAAAGTCCGGGCATTTCTGTGGCCCGCCTTCTCAAGCCGACAGGGCTCCTGTCGGTCCAAGCGGGGATGTCCTCGGGCCCGCGGCGTGTGGCCGCCCTCAATAAACCACGACACTCCTGATCGACTTGCCCTCATGCATGAGGTCGAACCCCTTGTTGATGTCCTCGAGCTTGAGCGTGTGGGTGATCA
The DNA here is from genome assembly GCF_020165475.1 of Mesorhizobium sp. BR1-1-15. Taxonomy (NCBI): domain Bacteria; kingdom Pseudomonadati; phylum Pseudomonadota; class Alphaproteobacteria; order Hyphomicrobiales; family Phyllobacteriaceae; genus Mesorhizobium; species Mesorhizobium sp. BR1-1-15. The sequence goes on from NZ_JAIUIF010000001.1 coordinate 639,647, forward strand.
TCGGGTCGATCTCGATCTTGCCGTCCATGTACCAGTCGACGATCCTGGGCACGTCGGTGCGGCCGCGCGCGCCGCCGAAGGCGGTGCCCATCCAGGTCCGCCCGGTGACCAGCTGGAAGGGCCGCGTCGAGATCTCCTGGCCGGCGCCCGCCACACCGATGACCACCGACTTGCCCCAGCCGCGATGCGAAGCCTCCAGCGCCTGGCGCATCACCTTGGTGTTGCCGGTGCAGTCGAACGTATAGTCGGCGCCGCCGATCTGGTCGGCGCCGCGCTTGGTCATGTTGACGAGATGGGGAACGATGTCGCCGTCGATCTCCTTCGGATTGACGAAATGCGTCATGCCGAAGCGCTCGCCCCAGGCTCGTCTGTCGTTGTTGAGATCGACGCCGATGATCATGTCGGCGCCGGCAAGTTTCAGGCCCTGGATGACGTTGAGCCCGATGCCGCCGAGGCCGAAGACCACCGCGGTCGCGCCTTGCTCGACCTTGGCGGTGTTGATCACCGCGCCCACGCCGGTGGTCACCCCGCAGCCGATGTAGCAGATCTTGTCGAAGGGCGCGTCGGGATTGACCTTGGCAACGGCGATCTCCGGCAGCACGGTGAAGTTGGAGAAGGTCGAGCAGCCCATATAGTGAAACAATTTTTCGCCCCCGATCGAGAAGCGCGAGGTGCCGTCCGGCATCAGGCCTTGCCCCTGCGTGGCGCGGATGGCGGTGCACAGATTGGTCTTGCGCGACAAACACGACGGGCACTGCCGGCATTCGGGCGTATAGAGCGGGATCACATGGTCGCCCTTTTTGACCGAGGTGACGCCCTTGCCGACATCGACCACCACGCCGGCGCCCTCGTGGCCGAGAATGGCCGGGAACAGGCCCTCGGGATCGGCGCCCGACAGCGTGAACTCGTCGGTGTGGCAGATGCCGGTCGCCTTGATCTCGACCAGCACCTCGCCCTCGCGCGGACCGTCAAGGTCGACCTCCATGATCTCAAGCGGCTTTCCGGCAGCAACGGCAACGGCGGCGCGGGTTTTCATTTCTTTCTCCCAAACTTGCTTGCCGGGACGATCGATCGCCCGGCGTTGCGATAGAAATCATGCGGCCTTGGCCGGCCCCGCCGGGAACACGCCCGACATCACGGTAAAGCCTTTGATGCGTTTGACACGATCGCACCAACGCCGGATGGCGGGATAGTCCTGGCGCGTAATGCCGCCCTCCTCCGACAGCATGATGTAGGGAAAGCAGGCAATATCGGCGATGGTCGGATGATCGGCCGAGCAGATCCAGCCGCGGCCCTGCTGCTCGCCGAACCACAGATGCTCGTCGAGGATACGGAACAGCCGGTGCGCGCCGGCGCGTGCGGCATCGATGTCGAAATCGTAGAACAGCGCGTCGTGCAGGCGGGCGGCCGACGCCGTCGAAGTGATGCCGTCGGCGAAGGCCAGCCACTGGCTGATCTCGCCGAGCAGGGCCGGTCTGTTCCGGGGATACCATGTGCTCGACGGATCGTATTTCGACGCGAGGTAGACCAGGATCGCCTGGGCGTCGCGCAGGATCAGCCCTTCATCCTCGATGACCGGCAGCTGGCCAAGCGGATTGAGCTTCAGGAACCATTCCGACTTGTGTTCGCGGCCGGGGTAGAAGTCGACCGGCACGGTCTTGTAGTCAATGCTGAGAAAACTCATCAGCAGCCGCAGCTTGTAGCAATTGCCCGACAGTTCGTAATCGTAAAGCGTGATCATCGGGAGTTCCTAAATGTCGAGCACGAGGCGTGCCGATTTGGCGCGCGAGACGCAGGTCATGATCCTGGTTCCGGCCTTGCGCTCGGCATCGTTGAGGTAGACGTCCTGATGGTCCGGCTCGCCTTCGATCACGGTGGCGACGCAGGTGCCGCATGCGCCCTGCTCGCAGGACGACGGAACATCGATGCCATTCTCGCGCATGACCTGCATGATCGTCTTGCCGCCCGGCACTTGCAGCGTTACGCAGGAGCGCGCCAGCGCTACTTCGAAGCTCGAACTGTCGTCGATCTTGTTGGTGTTCTTGAAATATTCGAAATGGATGGCGGTATCCGGCCAGCCTTGCTCGGCGGCGATCTTGCGCGCGGCTTCCAGCATCGGTCCGGGACCGCAGATATAGAGATGCATGCCGTCCCGGTAACCGGCGAGAATCCCTCGAAGCTCGGCGCCGGTCGCGTCCGGCGACAGCCCGAGATGCGGCTTCAGCGCATCGCCGAGATGCTTCAGCCGATCGGCGAAAGCGAGGTGTTCCTGCCCTTGCGCAAAATAGTGCAGCTCGTGCGCCAGCTCCTGGTTCTTCAGCGCCTGCGCCATTGCGAGCAGCGGCGTGATGCCGATGCCGCCGGCGACGAACAGCGTCTTGATCGCGTCACGGCGCAGCGGGAAATTGTTGCGCGGCTCGGAAATCGCCAGCACGTCCCCCTCGCGCACAGTCTCGTGCATGCATTTCGAACCGCCCTTGGAATCGCGCTCCAGCTTGACGCCGATGATGAAGCTGTCGGTTTCACCAGGGCCGTTGGTGATCGAATACTGCCTGATCTCGCTATTGGGCATATGGACGTCGATATGGGCTCCAGGCTGGAACGTCGGCAGGATGCCCTTGATCGGGCGGAGCTCGAAACCGGCAACGCCGTCGGCCGCCTGCCATTTCCTGGCCACGCTGACGCGCAGCGCCGCCTTGCGGCCATGCGCGGTCACTTCGGGCATTTCGGCGAGTTCGGCCGACACCCTTTCGTAGACCGGCTCGATCGGTGCGGGCGCCGGTGCGTTCGCGACGTCGCACTCGACCTTGTCGCGCAGCTTGGAAAGCCGCTCATTGTGGTGGCGCAGGATGGCGATGCGGGCGGCTGCTTCGACCTCCTGATCGAGCACGCCACGGATCATCGAACGGTTTGAATCAACCGGCTGCACGAAGAACACGCCGCGCGTCTCGGCACCACCATCGTGCGAGTGCAGCGCCACGGCAAAATCCCGCGCGGCCTCGATGATGGTTTCCGCGCCCTCGCCTTCGATCGCTGCGTTGGGCTGAAAGCGATAGGCCTTCAGCCCTTCGACGACCTTGTCGGCCGGCGCGTTGACCGCGATGCCGCGCAAGGCGAGCAGCTTGCCTTCGGTCAGCGCGGCAACATCCGGCACCTCGCCGCGAGGCTCCTCGGAGGACCAGACCAAGCCGTAGCGCTCGACCCCGGGGAAGGTGCGGTTGGTGATGGTGCGGGCCGGCGCGTCGGCAGGATGCGCGGGAATGTAGGTGCAGCCGGCGGTGCGGTTCGAATAACGCCAGCCGTGATATTGGCACTTCAGCTCGCGCCCGTCATTGATGCCTATCGACAGCCTGACGCCGCGATGCAGGCAACGGTTTTCCCAGATGTTGACGTAGCCGTCATCGGCACGCCAGACGGCGAATTCCCGGCCGAGCAATTGACCATGGAAAACGTGGCGGTACGGCAAATCATGGGAAGCGGCGATCGGATGCCACTGGCTTCTGGCTTCTTCCAACATCAATCGTCTCCAAGAATCTCGTCAGGCCGCAACCGGAATGACACCGTAGGTCACGCCCTTCTGGCTGAGCCAGCGCCGGTAGGCGATGGCCGACTTGTCGGCCCGGATGGGCGTTTCGGCGCGCGGATCGAGCGGCAGGCGTTTGGGCACCTGGTTTTCCAGGATCGGCTTGTCCTGGCCGAAGATCGTCTGCTGGAAGCGCTTGATCACCTTGTCTTCATTGTCTTCGTCGAGCACGCAAAGCAGCATGTGAGCGCGCACGTGCTCCTGGTCGACCGGCTGCAGGAAGATGGCGATGACGTCGCGCCGTGCCTCGTCGACCGGGCTCGATTTATAGAGCACGGAGCAATAGGGGTGCGGCACGCGATAGACATAGTCCACGTCGGCGCCGCCACCGGAAGCGGTCGAAGCCATCGGCTGGAAGAAGCGGCAGCGCGTGGCCAGGATCTCGTCACGGTCGACGGATATCTCGACGTCGTATTCCTTGACTTCGGTATGCGGCTCGACGCCGAGTATGTCGGTATGCACATAGGGAAAGTGGCCCATGTCGAGAAAGTTCTCGATGGCGCGCGGTGCCGAGACGTTGACGCCAAACGTGGCCGCGTTGAGCTTGCGGCGGTCCGGCTCTTCATATTCCGGGATCGGGAACAGCTCGGCCGGTGGCGAGCCGAGCGAAGTCCAGACATAGCCGTAGGCGCTTCTTGCCGGCAGTCTGTCGGCGCCTGGAACACGATCCACCCGTTCTACATCGGGACGTGAGCGCCAGACGACGGGCTCACCATCCATATCGACCGCAAAACTGAGGCGCTCCTCGAGCAGAACGGTGTCCTGGACAGCGCCGGGAATGGTCTCGGCGATCGCCCCTACGGGATGCCAGAGATTGAGGATCACAGGATCCGAGCATTTTGTCATCGTTTTATCCTCTGGAAGCCCTCAGACGTCATCAGGCTTGTGCCGGTATCGCGCCATAGGTGACGGCCCGATCACGCAACCAGCGCCGGTAGGAAACCGACACGGCATCGGCACGGATCGGGGTCTCGGCACGTGGATCGAGCGGCAGGCGCTTGGGTACCTGGTTCTCCAGGATCGGTTTGTCCTGGGCGAAGATCAATTGCATGAAGCTGCGCACCGTTGCCGCCTCCATGCCTTCCTTAAGATAGCAGAGGTAAGGATGCGCGATGCAGTTTTCCTCGTCCACCGGCTGCACGAACAGGGTAATGACGTCGAGCCGGTCCTTCTGGATCGGGTTGCTCTTGTAGAGAGCCACCGTGTAGGGCCGAATCACCCTGTAGATGTAGTCGACGACAAAGCCTTCCTTGGCGGTCGGCGAAGCCACCGGCTGATAGAATTTGCATTCGGTCGCCAGCACCTCGTCCTGCGCTGTGATCTCAACCTTGTAGGGCGCGATCTCGGTATGCGGCTCCTCGCCGAGCCAGCCGGTATGAATGAAGGGGAAATGCCCCATATCGAGAAAATTCTCGACCGCGCGGAGGCCCGACACCTTGACCGCGATCGAACCGCCGCTGACCAGATGCCGGTCTGCCTCATTGGCCTCAGGGATATAGATGATGTCGCGCCAGGGCTTGTCCAGGCAGGTCCAGATGAAGCCATAACGCTGGGCGCTTTTCAGCGTGGCGCCCGTATCGCTGCGAACGACTTCAATCTTGTTTGAACACTTGTGAACGGAGAGAGCGACCCCAAGCAGGCATGTGGCAAACCGCGTATTCTGGCTTAGCGATTCCTGATCCGCGACGATGTGCCAGTCGTTCAAAAGCTCGCGGTCAACGCAACGGGTTGCCATCGGCTTCCCTCCCAACTCGGCTAGCCCTTCACCATGAACCTAGCCCGACGTTTCGGGACGACGAAACCACAAGATTGGATACCAATCAACATTTTTTTGTCGTCCAAAATCCTTTTTTGTGTTGACAGATTATGATGATTGAATTCCGATATGAGAAAGCTGAACCTGGGATATGTCATGTCCTGACGAGGCATGTCGCCATCACGAAAGCCCGCTGATCATGTCGTCGAAATGGCGGAGAACCATGCCTTGAGCAGCCGTTCCCAGACCATCGCGGATACGCTGACCCGCGCCATCATCGACCATCGCCTCGTGCCCGGCTGCAAGCTCGGCGAACGCGAACTCTCCGAAATATTCAACGTGAGCCGCATCGTGGTGCGCCAGGCCCTGATCCGGCTCGCCGATGACGGGCTGGCCCAGATCGAACGCAACCGCGGTGCCTTCGTCGCCAAGCCGAGCATGCAGGAGGCGATGGAGATCTACGACGCGTTGACGCTCGTCGAACAGGGCGTCGCAGCACAGCTCAGCGATCGCCTTGGGCCGGCCGGCTGGGCCGAACTGCGCCAGCATGTCGAGCGCCAGCGCCAAGCTGTTGCCGCCGGCAACGATGCGCTGGCCGACGTGCTGGGCCAAGAGTTCCATACCGTGTTCGTACGCCTCAGCCGCAACAAGGTCATGCAGGAAATCCACGCGCAGCTGGTGCGCCGCACGACGCTGCTGCGCTCCCTCATTTCAGCCGATTTCGACTATTGCAATCTGCTGGACGACCACTCGCGGGTCGTCGACCTGCTGGAGAAGGGCCGGCTGAAACCGGCCATGGACCTGATCGACACCCACCACCGCGCGGTGGTGCGCGGCTACATCATGGATCGCGCAGTGTTTCCAGAGATGACGCCTGCCGAAGCGCTAGCGCCCTATCTCGACGGCAAGGCCGACGGCGCGACTGTGCCGCTGCGAAGATTGTCGAATGCATCCGGCGGCGGCGACGCGGCAACGCATCTCCACCTCCATATCCCCAGAACAGACCGGGCACCGACAAGCCGGGCATCAACAAAAAAGACCAACAGAGGGCTACCATCATGAAGAAACTGACGAGACGTGAATTCCTGAAACACAGCGGCGCGGCCGGCGCGGCTCTTGGCGCGGGAGCGCTGAGCACCATCGCACAGGCGCAGGAGGTGCTGAAGATCGGTGCCGTCTACGTCTCGCCGGTCGCCGAGATCGGCTGGACCAAGCAGCACAGCCTCGGCGTCGAGGCCATCAAGGCCGAATTCGGCGACAAGGTCGAGCTCACCGTCATCGACAACATCTTCATGCCGCAGGACGCCGAGCGTGTCTTCCGCGAACTGGCCAGCGCCGGCAACAGGCTGATCTTCGGCACAAGCTTTTCGCATGGAACGCCGATGCAGAAGGTGTCGCCGCGCTTTCCCAAGGTGGCGTTCGAACACTGCTCAGGCATCGTCCACCTAGCCAATCTGGGAACCTTCGAAGCGAAATATTACGAAGGCACCTTCGTCGCCGGCGCGGCGGGCGGCTACATGTCCAAATCGGGCAAGATCGGTTTCATCGGCGGCTTTCCGATCCCCGACATCGTCGGTCCGGCAAATGCGCTGCTGCTTGGCGCGCAGAGCGTCAATCCAAACGCGACCTGCAACACCATCTTCCTGAATTCCTGGTTCGACCCGGGCAAGGAGAAGGAGGCGGCCAAGACGCTGATCTCTCAAGGCTGCGACGTGGTCTGCTCGATGACGGACACCGCGACCGGCGTACAGGTCGCCGGCGAAGGTGGCGCCTGGTCGATCGGCTATGCCAGCGACATGTCGAAATTCGCCTCGGGCAAGCAGCTGACCTCTTTCGTTCTCGATTGGACCAGCGACTATGTCGGCGCAGCCAAGGCCGTGGCCGCCGGTACCTGGAAGCCGGAAGTCCGCTGGGACGGATTGGCGGCCGGGGTGGTGAAAATGGCCCCCTACAATGAGGGTATCCCCGCCGATGCGCGCGCCAAGCTCAAGCAGCTCGAGGCCGACATCGGCAGCGGCAAGCTTCATCCCTACGCCGGGGAGCTGAAGGATCAGGACGGCAACGTCAAGGTTGCCGCCGGTTCGGTTCTGGCCGATGACGACATTCGCGGCATGAACTGGTTTGTGAAGGGGATGATCGGCAGGCTGAGCTGATCACCGTAAAAGTGCCGGGAGACGCCCAAGTCCATACCTTCGGCGTCTCCTTGCCTGGTTCCCGTCCAACCTCGCTTCACGCCACGGCAGGACCCGCCATGCATCCGCGACTAGAACTGCGCAACATCTGCAAGCGCTATCCCGGCGTCGTCGCCAATGACGATGTGTCGCTGTCGATTCAACCCGGCGAGATCCATGCCGTGCTGGGCGAAAACGGCGCCGGCAAATCCACCCTGATGAAAATCATCTATGGGGCGACGCAAGCCGATTCCGGCGAGATCTTTTGCGACGGCAATCCGATCGCCACGCACACCCCGGCGATGTCGCGCGCACTCGGCATCGAAATGGTCTATCAGCATTTCGCGCTGTTCGAATCCGTTTCGGTGGTCGAGAACATAGCGCTCTCGGCAAGCAGCGCATACGACCTGCCTTCGCTCGCCGACAAGATCCGCGATCTGTCGCGCCGCTACGGCATGCCCATCGACCCGCATCGCCAGGTGCACGACCTGTCGGTCGGCGAGCGCCAGCGCGTCGAGATCGTGCGCTGCCTGCTGCAGGGGCCGAAACTGCTGATCCTCGACGAGCCGACCTCGGTACTGACGCCGCAGGCGGTGGTGAAGCTGTTCGAGACGCTCCGCCAACTTGCCGCCGAGGGCTGCAGCATCGTCTATATCAGCCACAAGCTCGACGAGGTCCAGGAGCTCTGCGACACCGCCACCGTGCTGCGCAACGGCAAGGTCACCGGTACCGCGCGTCCGAAGGAGACGACGTCGCTGGAGCTTGCCCGCATGATGGTGGGTTCGAAGCTGCCTGAAATGCATGTCGGCCCGCCGACGCCAAGCGACAGACCGGTGCTCGAGGTCAACAGACTTACGGTGAAGTCCCGGGATCATTTCGGCGTCGACCTGAAGGACATTTCTTTCAAGGTGCATGGCGGCGAGATTGTCGGCCTGGCCGGGGTTTCCGGCAATGGCCAGGCCGAGCTGATCGCCTTGCTCAGCGGCGAGCGCACGCATGAGCGCAGCGACGCCATCCGGATTTGCGGAACCGGCGCAGCCCGCCTTCGCCCGCACGAGCGCCGCAAGCTCGGCGTCGCCTTCGTTCCCGAAGAGCGGCTCGGGCGCGGCGCCGTGCCCTCGCACACGCTGTGGGAGAATGCGGTGCTGACCGCGCACCGCTTCGGCACGGTGCGCAACGGGCTGGTCGACCGGCGCCGGGCCAAGGCGTTCGCCGCCGGCATAATCGATAGGTTCAAGGTCAAGGCCAACGGGCCGCAGGCGACCGCGCAAAGCCTGTCCGGCGGCAATCTGCAGAAATTCATCGTCGGGCGTGAGATCGCGCTCCAGCCGAAGCTCCTCCTGGTGTCTCAGCCGACCTGGGGGGTTGACGTCGGCGCGAGCGCCTTCATCCGGCAGTCCATCGTCGATCTCAGCCGCGCCGGCGCGGCGGTGCTCGTCGTCTCCGAGGAACTCGACGAGTTGTTCGAGATCTGCGACCGGCTGCTGGTCATTTGCCAAGGGAAGGTTTCCCCACCGCTGGAGCGCAAGACGACCGATCGCGAGGAGATCGGACTTCTGATGACGGGCCGCGGCATGGGCGACGGCGCATTGGCGAACGGAGGTGGCAACAATGCGCTTCAGGATTGAACAAAGGCCGGAGCCCTCCTCGCTGATGCGCGTCGCCGCGCCGGCACTGGCGACGCTGTTGACCGTCGTCGTCGGATCGATTTTCTTCGCCTCCCTCGGACATGATCCGCTGGCGACCCTCCATGCCTTCTTCATCGAGCCGCTCTCTTCCATGAACGGCCTGTCCGAATGGCTGCTCAAGGCCTCGCCGCTGATCCTCATCGCTTGCGGGCTGGCGGTCGGCTTCCGCGCCAATGTCTGGAATATCGGCGCCGAGGGCCAGTTCACCATGGGGGCAATCGCGGCCAGCGGCGTGGGGCTTTTCTGGCCGAACCCCGAAAGCGTGCTGCTGTTGCCGCTGATGTTCATCGCCGGCATGGGCGCCGGCATGGCCTGGGCGGCAATCCCCGCCTTTCTGCGCGCCCGCATGAACACCAACGAGATCCTCGTCACGCTGATGATGACCTATATCGCGACGCTGTTCCTGTCCTATCTCGTGCACGGACCGTGGCGCGATCCGGCCGGCTTCAACTATCCGCAGACGGCACTTCTGCCGACGGCGGCCCTGTTCGAATCCTTTGACCCCGCCTATCGCCTCAACCCGTCGATATTCATCACGGCCGTCGCCGTGCTCCTGATGTGGCTGTTCACCGACCGCAGCTTTCTCGGCTACAAGATGTCGGTGAGCGGGGCTGCACCGCTTGCCGCCCGCTATGCCGGCTTTCGCGAATCGGCTGCGGTCTGGATCGGACTGCTGGCGGGAGGTGCCGCGGCCGGCATCGCCGGAATGGCGGAAGCCGCCGGGCCGCTCGGGCAGCTCTCGCCGCAGATTTCGCCAGGCTACGGCTTCGCGGCCATCATCGTTGCCTTCGTCGGACGGCTGAACGCCTTCGGCATCGTGCTTGGCGGGCTGTTGATGTCGCTGCTTTTCCTCGGCGGCGAAGGTGTGCAGATGACGCTCGGCCTGCCTTCGGCCCTGACGCGGATCTTCCAGGGCATCCTGCTGTTCTTCCTGCTCGCCGCCGACTTCTTCATCTTCTATCGCGTTCGCCTGGTGCGACCCGTCCGGGACACGCATGCGCTGGAGACGGCACGATGAGCGGGTTTCGGATCGTGCGGGAGACAGCCTGATGGATCTGTTCATCGCCATCTTCACCGGCACCGTCATTGCCGCCACACCGCTGATATTCGCCGCGCTCGGCGAGCTCGTGGTAGAGAAGTCGGGTGTCCTCAATCTCGGCATCGAAGGCATGATGCTGATGGGCGCCGCATTGGCATTCTGGGCCGTCACCGCGGGCTATCCGATGCCTGTGGCGATCCTGGCCGGCGCGTTGGCGGGTGCGGCCGCCTCGCTGCTGTTCGGCGTTCTGGCGCTGACGTTCCTGACCAACCAATATGCAGCCGGCCTGGCGCTGGCGATCTTCGGTTCGGGCGTCTCCGCCTTCCTCGGGCGCGGCTTCGGCAGCGAGCCGATCGAGGCACTGCGCCGCCTCGACATCCCCGTTCTGTCCGATCTGCCGCTGATCGGTCCGCTACTGTTCCGCTTCGATCCGATGGTCTATCTGGCCCTGCTGATGTTCGTCGCCATCAGTTGGTTTCTCTACCGCACGAAAGCTGGCCTGGTGCTGCGCACGATCGGCGAGTCGCCGCAGACGTCGCATGCGATCGGCTATCCCGTGATCAGGATCCGCTACATGGCCGTGCTGTTCGGCGGGCTGATGGCAGGCCTGGCAGGCGCCTATTTGTCGGTCGCCTACACGCCGCTCTGGGTCGAGAACATGACTGCCGGCAAGGGTTGGATCGCGCTTGCGCTGGTGGTCTTCGCCACCTGGCGGCCGCTGCGCATCCTGCTTGGCGCGTGGCTGTTCGGCGGGATGACGATCCTTCAGTTGCAAGGTCAGGCGCTGGGGCTGGACGTGCCATCCGAACTGCTCTCGGCCCTGCCTTATCTCGCCACCATCATCGTTCTGGTGCTGATCTCACGAAACCGCCAGATGCTGGCCCTGCACTTCCCGGCCTCGCTGGCAAAACCCTTTCGCCCGACGAGTTGACCTTCTGCGAAATGCTACTTCCCTTGCTGGAGAAGGCTCAAGTCGATCTCGGTAATATGCCAGCGACCCAGATTGGCGGTATAGAGCTTGTCGCCCTTGAAGGCGATGTTGGTGGGGTGCGCCAGCGTGGTTGCGGCGGGATCCTCGATCAGCACTTCGAGACCTTTGTCCTTTTGCCAGCGATAAATACGGCTGGGCTCATAACATGAGATGAACAATGAGCCGTCAGGCGCAAAGGCCACTCCGTCCGGAACATTGTGCACGCCTTCGACGACGATCTCACGAGCCCCCGCCGATCCGTCAGCAAGGATCGGCACATAGCTGATGCAGGGTGCGTCGCTTTCCACGACATAGAGGCCGTTGCCGTCCGGCGCCATCGCCATGCCGTTGGCGAACGACATCGCCTCCCGGCACCACAGGCCGCCCTCGCCCGTCTTGAGATCGTAGCGGAAGATGCCCGAGCGATTGTCCTGGCCAACGCTGTCCGAAACGAAGAGCCAACCCCTCGCCTCGTCGACGATCGGGTAGTTCGGCACGCGAATGCCGGCCGACGCGAAGCGCTCCATGCGCGCTGTCGCGGCATCCCAGCGGAAAATCGCGGCATGCCTGAGGTCGCAGGCAAAGCAGTTTCCCGCGCTGTCGAAAGCGATGCCGAGCAGAAAACCGTCGGTGCCGCCCATGCGCCCGACCGAGCCGCCATCGGCGGCCAGCCGCAGCAGGTCGCCGGTTTCGGTGCCACACCAGATCGAGCCATCGCGGTGAACGGCCACGCCCTCCGGATGCGCGACGCGCGGGCTGGTGAAGATGCCGTCGAAGAAAACGCGCGCGGCTGACATGTCGAGCAACGGCTTGGCCATGGGATCTCAGCTTTCGACAAGCGCCGTCTGCACGGCGATGCAGCGTTCGACCATCGCGCGGTCGGCTTCAAGAATCTCGGCGATCAGCGCGCCGCGCTCCTTGGCGCTGACGAACTCCAGACGGCGCAGACCGAGCGGGTCGATGCGGTTTCGCAAGATGGCGAGCGTGCTGTCGGAAGGCAGCGAGACCTCGCGGCAACAGGCGTCGAACGACACCGCAAATCCGGTGGCGTCACGGATCTGCTGCTGCGTGACGCCCGGCATGGTTTCGATGACGATCAATTCCCTCGAAGTCTCGTCGAGCCGGAAGACGCAGAGATCGGTGAAGACCAGCGCCCTGCCGGTGCGATAGCCCATCGGCTCGCGTTCGGCCGCCGTCAGCAGCCCGCGAGCCGAGCTGACGATTTCGACCTCATTCACCAGCGACTGGATCGAGTGGCGGGGGATGTAGAGCAGGTAATCGCGGTGCATGTTGGCGACATCGGCCATGCCGCCTTGCCCCGGCAACCGGATGAGGCCGCCGCTTGGTTTGCGCAGTGCGATCGTGTTGACGCGGCCGCGCCGGTCGACCTGTGCCGCGCCGACGATCTCGTGCGTCACCGCGCCGGCCTGGTAATAGGTCGAGTAGGTGTCGTCGCCGCCGGCATGCGCGACAGCCGTTTCGCAATCGAGGCTTTCGATCAGCGAGAGGATCATCGGGCTTGGCGCGATGTCGAGATGGCCGCAGCTCGTCGTCGCGATGATCATGTCCGGCGCGTGCGTTGCCTTGGCCAGCCGGTAGGCGACGTTGGCCAGCGGCGAGACCGCACCCGCGCTGGCGAAGCTCTCATTGGTGAGTTCGGCGGCGATGCGGGCGGCGATGATCTCGTCAACGGATGCTTTCTCTTCGGCGCGCGCAAGCGCCGGCATGGCAAGCACTGTGTCAGCTCGAACCTTCGCGGCTGTTTGCAACGGCTTCGGCACGCCCTCGGAAGGCGGGCGCAGATTGTCCGCCAAAGGCGTTTGCCGGTCGGCGAACGCCTCCGACAATCGCTGATAATCCGTGACGTAAAACGGCAGGCACGAGGCCGGATAGGCGCCGGCCGGCGCCAGCGCAATCGCCGAAACCTGGTTGCGGGTCAGCACGCTCTGGCGGCCGTCCTGGCGCAGCGTCCCGCCCGGCACGATTTCCTCGACCGTGACCAGCACCTTGCGCGCCGCACCCGCCATGGCGAAGTCCAGCGCGCGGGGCCCGATGATCTGCACATTGCCGCTTTCATCGGCGCGCTGGGCATGGACGACGAATGTGTCGAGCCGCAGCGGCGGGACGAATCCGTTTTCGGTACCGGCAATCGGATCAGGTCTGGCGCTCGCACCCGGCACGCGCGCCAGCATGCCCGATCCCAGCGGAAGCTGGAACGGCATCGAGGGCAGGTTCTGCTGCGCCGCCCGCAGCGCCTGGATCATGGCCAGCGCCGTCCAATCGCGAACCGGTATCGCGCCGCTTTCGGCGGCTGCGCGGAATTTTGGCGGCAAGCCGAAAATGTCGAGGCTGGAGAAACAGAGGTCGATCTCAGCCACGGCATGCGCTTCGAGCAGCAGTTCGAGGGGCAAGCCGCCGGCCCAGCAGATGTAATGCAGATCCTTGACGCCCGACCGGGCTATCGCACGCAGCAATGCGATCGGCAGCCGGGCGAAATGGTGGCCGCCGACACCAAACGATTCGCCATGGCCGACCATCGCGGCCAGTCCTTCGACATCCGTGAAGCGCGGCCGGTTCGGCTTGACCAGGGACATTGCGGCATGGTTCGTCACAGCGCGGATGCCTCGATGCGATAGCGGGTCACGAACTGTTTTTCAGGCGAGAATTCCTGCGCCGTCGCAATGCCGGATTGCGCGATCGGATTGTCGGCCAACGCTGTCGCCGGGCCGAGCCCGAAGGGCGAGCAGATCGGCTCGATGCCGATGGCGACATGGCGCCCGTTCCAGGGTGCTGCTTTGCGGCCACGATTGGAGTACCAGAGCAAAAGGCTCGGGAAATGCTCCTTCTGCCAGGAAAGTTTCACGCGGTACCCGTCCGCATGATTGGCGAGCGCCACCGTGCCATCCAGGCCCTCGATCTGCAACAATTCCTCCGTGTCGGGCACCAGCGGCGGTCGCGAAGCATCAGCCATGCCACCCGCGCGGGCCGGTACGCTCGACAAGTCAGTGAAGGACGCGTTCCGGAGGAACAGTTCAGCGCCAGTTTCGACATCGTGTGGATAGGTGCGACCGTGATCGAAGGAACCAAGTTCCAGCGCGGCGGCGCCGATCTCCGCTGGCAGCCGGAACACCGGATGCAAGCCGATCGGCAATCGGCAGGCATGGCGAACGACGATCTTGAATTCAACGTCGACGGCTGGCATCGACGAGTCGGGCGTCACCGTCCGCTCGACACGCCCGACCGGGCTTCCGGCTGGATAGGCGAGTGTCAGTGACAACGATCCTTTGGCGCTCTCGCGCCATTGCCAGTCATGGTTGGAGCTATGGCCATGGGCTTCCTCGCCCTCCTCCGGCGAGCCCATCACCCGAGCCCAGTCCTCGGGCCATCCATCGGCCGGCACCGAATAGCCGAAGGGCACGCAGGGCCATTCGCCGCGCAACCTGCGCAGGATGCCTGGCAGCGCTTGCGCCTGCGGCTCGTTCGACCACGGCGCAATGTGCATCGGCGAAACCTGCCGACCGTCCTCCAGAATGAACGTAACCGGCGCCAGCATCGCGCCAAGCCGCTGGACAGTCAGCGCGCCATGCGCCCAGCCCAATCCGCGATAATCGTCGCCCGCGTTCACGGCCCGCCCTTCTTTGCCTTTGTCGTGCTCCGCTCGGCGAACTCCTTGACGCGCTGCTGGCCGATCTCGCTGCGATAGAGCTCACCCAATATGTCGCGCTCCATGGTGAGCCCATCGTCCAGATCGCCGGACACGGCATGCGCCGTCAGCGCCTTCAGTCCGTCGATTGCGGCAGCAGGCTCGGCGGCGATCATTTCGGCCAGTTCCAGCGCGCGTGGCATCAGCCGGTCGACCTCGACGATCTCGTTGACCAGACCGGCAGCGACGAATTCCGAGGCCGGGACGATGGCGCCGGTCATCAGCAGGAAATTGGCGCGGTTGCGGCCGAGCTTGGCCACGCTGCGTTGCGTGCCGCCGCCGCCGGGGATCAGCCCGAGCTTGATTTCCGGCAGGCCGAGCTTGGCGAATTGGTTGGCGATGACGAGGTCGCAGCACAGCACCAGCTCCATGCCGCCGCCCAGCGCGAAGCCGTTGACCGCCGCGATCACCGGTTTGCGGTTGTTCTCGATGGCCGCGTACATGCGCATGCCGGCAGCCTGGAAAATGTCGAATTCCGGTCCGGTCTGGGCGGCGTATTCCTTGATGTCGGCGCCGGCCATGAAGCCGCGCCCTTCCCCTGTCACCACGATCGCCCCGATGCTTGCATCGCCGGATAGCGACTCGAAGCTTTCAGTGATCTCGCCTTGCATCAGCCGGTTCATGGCGTTGAGCTGATCGGCGCGGCGGAAGGTGACGATCGCGACGCGGCCCGCGGTTTCGACCGTGAGTGTCTGGTAGGTGCGCATCGTCAGGCGGCGTCCACGGTCATGTCACCGGACGCCTCCAATGCGGCGATCTCGTCCTTGGAGAGGCCGAACTCGGCCAGGATCTCGCGGCCGTGCTGGCCGACCAGCGGCGCCGGCCGTTCTATGGTCGCGGGCGTCTCGCTCATCTTGACCGCCGGAGCGACCACCCGCACCTTGCCGCCGCGCGGATGGTCGTAGCTGGTGATCATGCCCATGTGCTTGACCTGCGGGTCCTCAGCGGCGCGGCGGATATCCTTCACCTCGGCGCACCAGATGTCGGCTGCCAGCAGCCGCGCCAACAAATCCTGCGTGGCGAATTTCCTGGTCTCGGCATTCACCTTCTCGAAGACTTCATCGCGCTTGTCGAACAAAGTCTTGAGATCGTCGTAGACGGCAAGCTGCGGCGCCTCCAGCACCTCGTAGAGCGTCTTGAACGGGCTCATGGCGATCGACACGTAGCCGCCGTCGCTGGTCTCGTAGATGCCAAACGGCGCCTGCATGCCGGGATGGCCGATCCCGGAATTCGGCCGCACGAAGTCCTCACCAAGGTTGAGCACCGCGACATATTCCTGGTTGAGGTGCGCCAAGAGGCCGGCCAGCAGGTTGACCTCGATCTTCTGGCCCTTGCCGGTCTTCTCGCGATAATAGAGCGCCGACAGGATGCCGTAGACCATGTTCATGGCGCCGATCTGGTCGGCGAGGCCGGCGCCGGCGGGAACCGGGGCTTGATCGCCGCGGCCGGTGTTGGCGATCAGCCCTGCGAGCCCCTGGATCAGCATGTCCTGGCCGGGGCGCTCGACATAAGGCCCTTCCTCGCCATAGCCCGAGCCCGAGCAATAGATGATGCGGGGATTGACAGTCTTGAAATCCTCATAACCATAGCCGAGCTTGGCCAGCACGCCTGGGCGGAAGTTCTGCACCACCACGTCGGCGCTTTTCGCCATTTCCATGATGATGGCATGCACCTTGCGGCTCTTCAGGTTGAGCGCGATCGAACGCTTGTTGCGGTTCCAGGCGAGGAAGTTCGGGCTCTCCGAGCCGCCGACCCATTTGGCGAAGAAGGTCATGCCACGGAACATGTCGCCGGCGCCGGCGCGCTCGATCTTGATGACATCGGCGCCCATGTCGCCGAGCAGCTGGGTAGCGAACGGCCCCTGCAGCAGATGGCTGAAATCGAGGATGCGGACGCCTTCGAGGGCCTTGTTCATGTCATGTCTCGTTTCAAAATTTTCAAAGCAGTTCGGGAACGTAGCGCGGCGCCGCCGTCAGCCCGCCATCGACGCGCAGGTCGGTGCCGGTGGTGAAGCCGGCGGCATCGGAGGCAAGATAGACGGCGGCCTCGGCCACCTCCGAAGGCTCGCCGATACGGCCGAGCGGATGCATCTTGACCCAGGCCTTGGCAAGATTGCCGCCGATCTCCTTGATGAGTTTGTCGTTCATCGGCGTGTTGATGGTGCCCGGCGAGATCGAATTGACGCGGATGTTCAGCGGCCCGAATTCAACCGCCATCTGGCGTGTCATCGCCATGACCGCGCCCTTGGCACCGGCATAGGCGGTCCAGCCATCAAGTCCGATGTGGCCTTGCGCGGAGGCCATGTTGATGATCGAGCCCGATTTCTGCGCGATCATGTGCGGCAGCGCGTATTTACAGCCGCGAAACACGCTGGTCAGGTTGACTGCTATCAGCCGGTGCCACTGCTCGTCGGTCATCTCGTGCACCGGCATGCCGCCAATGGCAATGGCCGCGTTGTTGACGAGGATGTCGAGGCGTCCCGTCTTTTTGACGGCACTGTCGATGAGGCCTGAAATGTCGGCCTCCTGCGAAACGTCGCAATGCAGGTAGTCGGCGCGGTGGCCGGCGGCGCGAAGTGCGGCCGCGAAATCCTCACCAGCGCTGTCGGCGATGTCGCCCAGGAAGACATGCGCCCCTTCGCGCGCCATCGCTTGCGTGATCGCGTGGCCGATCCCGTCGGCCGCACCAGTGATGACGGCGATTTTTGCTTCAAGACGAGCCATCTTCAGCCTCCATTCGCACGCCGGCGTTTCGCTTCATCAAGGGCGACCGCGGCAATGATGATCATGCCGGTGATGACCAGCTGCCACTCGGTCGGCAGGCCAAGCCCGCGCAGGCCGTTGGACAGGAATTGCAGGATCAGCACGCCCAGCGCCATGCCGGTCAGGCTGCCGATGCCCCCCGCAAGGCTGACCCCGCCGAGCACGGTGGCGGCAACCACCTGGAATTCGAAATTGAGCCCCGCCGTATGCTGTGCCGAGCCGACCCGCGCAGCCAGGATGATGCCGGCGACCGTCGCCAGCAGCGCGCTGATGATGAAGCAGATGAACTTGACCCGCCGCACGTCGTAGCCTGCAAGGCGGGCCACTTCCTGATTGCCGCCGACGGCATAGATTTGCCGTCCGAACGGCCGGTGCCGCATCATGTAGGCGAAGGCGGCGAGCAGGACGATGGCGATGACGGCCGAATAGGGGATGACGTTGAACAGGCGGCCATCCGACAGCGCGATGAAGCTGTCGAGGCTGGCATCGTCAGGGATCGCCCGCTGACCAGTGTAGAGATAGACGCCGCCGCGCATGATGAACATCGTGCCCAGCGTCACGATCAGCGAGTTGATGCCGGCATAGGCGGTGAGATAGCCGTTGACGACACCGATGATCAGCCCGAACAACAGCGCGCCGCCGACGCCGAGCAGCAGCGAATTGGTGTCGTTCATGATGATGATCAGCGGCAGTGCAATGGTCGCCAGCAGCGATCCGATCGAAATATCGACCTCGCCGGAAATGAAGACGATGGCGCAGCCAATGCCGGCGGTGAGCGCGAGCGAGGCCTGGCCGAGCACATTGGTCATGTTGCGCACGGAGAAGAAATTCTCGACGGTAACGGAGAAGAAAGCCAGCACCAGCACGAGGCAGACCAGCAGCGCCAATTCCTGCCGGGCAAAGAGCCGCGCCAGCATGGACGGCCGGGCTTTCGCGGAGACTGTATTCACAACGCTCATGTCTTATCCGATCGCCGCATTGAGGATCTTCTCCTGCGTGGCTTCGTCGCGCGGCATGATCGCGGTCAGGCGGCCTTCGCACATCACCGCGACCCGGTCGGCAAGACCGAGCAGTTCCGGCATCTCCGACGTCATCATGACGACAGCCAAGCCTTCGCCGGCGAGCCGGTCGATCAGGGCGAATATCTCCGACTTGGCGCCGACATCGATGCCGCGGGTCGGCTCGTCGACGACGATGACCTTGAGGCCGCGCATCAGCCAGCGCGAGATCAGCACCTTCTGCTGGTTGCCGCCAGACAGGTTCTTCACCTCTTGGAACAGGCTGGGCGTCTTGATGCGGAAGCGGTCGACGTAATCCTGCACCGCTTTGTGTTCCCTGGCCTTATCGACGAAGCCCATGCGGGCGAAGGCGCCGAGCGAGGCGAGGCTGGCATTCTGGTAGACAGGCAGCTCGCCCATCAGCCCTTCGCTCTTGCGATCCTCGGTGAGCAGACCGATACCTAACCTGACGCCGGTGCGCGTATCGTGCGGCGAGAGGCGCTGGCCGTCGACGGTGATCGTGCCCGAAGTGATCGGATCGTAACCGACGATCGCCTTGGCGAGTTCGGTGCGACCGGCGCCCATCAGCCCGAAGAAGCCGAGCACCTCGCCGGCGCGCGCCTCGAAGGACACGCCGTTGAGCTTCTTCGCCGTGCTGAGCTTGTCCACTGACAGGGCTACCTTGCTAGCCGGTGCGCCACGCTTGCGGGGAAACAGATTTTCGATGCGCCGGCCGATCATGTCCTGGATCAGCGTGTCGTTGGTGTGCTCGCGGATCGGCTTGGTCGAGATGTGGCGCCCGTCGCGCAGCACCGTCACTGTGTCGGCGATCTCGAACACTTCGTCGAGCTTATGGCTGACATAGACCACCGCGATGCCGAGGTCGGCAAGCCGGCGGATGACGGTGAACAGCAGCGAAACCTCGTTCGGCGTCAGCGAGGATGTCGGCTCGTCCATCACCACCACGCGGGCTTCATGAGCGAGCGCGCGGGCGATCTCGACCATTTGCTGCTGGCTGACCGGCAGCGAGCCGGTTCGCGCCGCCGGATCGACGTTGAAGCCGATGCGGTCGAAGAGCGCGGCTGAATCGGCGCGGATCTTCTTCCAGTCGATGGAGCCGCTTCTGCCGGTCGGATAGCCTTCCAGGAAGATGTTCTCGGCAACGGTGAATTCGGAGATCAGCGCGATCTCCTGGAACACGACCTTGATGCCTTGCTTCAAGCTGTCGCGCGGCGACTTGATGTCGACCTCGCGTCCGTGCATGCGGATGGAGCCGGCATCCTTGCCGTAGACGCCGGCCATGATCTTGATCAGCGTCGACTTGCCGGCGCCGTTCTCGCCCATCAGCGCATGGATCTTGCCGGGCTCCAGGGTGAAGTCGACATTGTCGAGCGCCACGACGCCGGGAAAGCGCTTGCCGATGCCGCGCAATTCCAGCGCCGGCACATCGGTATCGATGGCCGCGCCTTCGCCAGGATGCAGGAAATCAACGGACATTGGCTCTGTTCCGGATGATGTCGAGATAGGTTGCCAGGATGATGACGATGCCCGGCACCACCATCTGCAAATCCTGGTTCCAGCCGAGGATGATGATGCCGTTGTCGATCACCTTCAGCACCAGAACGCCAAGCAAGGTACCGAACAGCGAACCGCGGCCACCAAGCAGGCTGGTGCCGCCGAGGATGACGGCGGCAATCACCGTCAGCTCGAAGCCACGGCCGGCGGTCGGCTGGCCGGCATTCATCAGCGACGACAGGATCATGCCGGCAACACCGACGCACAGGCCGGTGACGACGAAGGCCAACAGCTTGAGCCGTTCCGAGCGAATGCCTGACAGGCGCACCGCCTTTTCATTGGCGCCGACCGCGTAGAGGTAGCGGCCGAGCGTGGTGAAGCGCAGCGTCACATAGGCAACCACGAAGATCAGCGCCGCCAGGATGACGGGAACCGGCACGGGGCCGACATAACCGGCGCCGAGATCGGTGAAGTTTGCCAATTGGTTGTGGTTCTGCACCGCCTCGCGCGTGAAGAGATAGACGCCGCCCTGCAGCATCATCATCGTGCCGATGGTGGCGATCAGCGAATTCACCCTGAGCCTGGTGACGACCAGCCCGTTGAACAGGCCGACCCCGCCGGCAAAGGCGAGCGCCGCCAGCATGCCGAGCGCAAGACTATGGGTGGAATTGAGCACTGCCATGCCGATGCAGCCGACGAAGGCGAGCGACGCGCCGACCGATAGGTCGACCTCGGCGGTGATGATGAGCATGGTCATGCCCGAGGCGACGATCAGCACCAGAGCGCATTGGCGCAGGATGGCGATGATGTTGGCCTCCGAATAGAATTGCGGCGCCGCGATCGAGATGGCGATGCACAGCACGGCCAGGATTGCGCCCAGCACGAGCTGGCTGCTGCCCAGAAGGTTGCCGCCGATGAAACGCTTCGACGCGGAGGCCTGTGTAAGCTCGCTCATTTCAGTCCATTCCCGGCCGTTTGCCTGGTCCCTCTGGAACCTGTCGTGTCGAACCCGGCATTTGTCTTGGCCACCGAAAGGTCCTGGCCGCCTGCCCTTCCCGCAACACGGGAAGGGCGATATCGGCCGGCCTTATTTCTTCAGGTCGGCGGAGGTCTTCATGCACTTTGCCGGCGGCTGCAGCGCGTTGACGGCATCCCATTTGATTGTGCGGGTGGTGCCGTCATAGTCATAGAACTTCTTCCAGTCGTCGCCGTTCATAGGCGCGGTCGGGCTGACGATGTGCTCCGGCACTTCCTCATTGTTGAAAAGCTTCACCGCGGCATCAATGGCGGTAAAGCCTTCCTTCTCGGGGAACATCGCGGCTTCGATGCGATAGGAAGGCTCGTTCTGCATCGCGTTGATGAAGGCAAGCCCTTCGCCGCCCGTGCCGACCGTCAACAGGCCATCCTGCGACTTGCCCGCCGCTTTCCAGGCCTGCAGGCCACCCAACGAAGACGAATCATTGATGCCGTAGATGATGTTGATATCGGCGTTCTTGGCCAGTGCCGCGGAGGACACTTCGAGAGCGCGGTCCGGATTGCCGCCGCCGTCGAGATCGTGGACCATGACCGCATCGGGGATGATGGTCTTCAGCCCGTCCATGAAGCCGTGGGAGCGCAGCACGGTGGCGGAAAGCAGCGGCAGGCCGACATTCATCACCTTGGCAACGCCGCCGAGCTTTTCCTTCGCGTATTTGCCGGCCTCGACGCCGGAGAAATAGCCTGTGTCGTAGTCGCAGATGGCGACCATGGTCGTCATGCCCTTGACCGGATTGCCTTCCAGCACGACCGGCACGTTGGCGGCCTTGGCCTGGCGCAGCAGCGGCACCACGCCTTCTTCGTTCACCGGGGTGATGATCAGCACGTCGACGCCCTTGGCGATGAAGTCTTCGGCCGCGGCAACCTGCTTGGCTATGTCGAGATTGGCATCCTGCACCTCGACCTCGATGCCGAGTTCCTTGCCGTGAGCCTTCATGCCCTTGATGACGTTCTGATACCACTCATGGGTGGCGTAGTTGGTGACGTAGCCGATGCGCTTGGGCATGTTCTCGGCATGCGCGGCGGCGGCGCCGAGCGCCAGCACGGCGGCGGACGCAAACAGGATTGACTTGGACCAGAGCATTTTCTTCTCCCAGATTTATCGCTTTTGTTAGTCGCTGAACGGATAGTCCCGCCGTTCCGGGTCGGCACGTAAGGAGTTGGTGGCTTCGCCCCAGCCGAGTGCCGCCGATATCTTCTCGGCGGCGGCGCGGGTGCGTTCGAAGACGGTTTCGCTGTCGAACCGCGCCGCCTTCTGCGGCAGCAGCGGCACGGTTAGCGCGGCGATGACGGCACCGGTGTGATCGTGCACAGGCATGGAGATGTTGGTGCAGGCCGCAACGGCCAAGGAAGCGCGCATCTCGTAGCCGAGCCTGGCGACCTCGTTCAGCCGCGCCTCGATTTCGGCCCGCGTGCCCTGGCCCTCACCGGCGGCCACGATGCGCTCGACGATGCGGTCGCGCTCGGCCCGGTTCGAATGGGCGAGCAGCACGGCACCCGAACTTGTTTCGAGGATCGGGAAATGCGACCCGAGTGCTACCGAGTAGCGCATCGGCAGCGGCGAATCGATCTGCAAAACCACCAGTGCGTTCTGGCCCTCGCGCACCACGAGATGGCAGCTCTGGTCGGCATTGGCGGTCAATTCGCGCATCACCGGCAGAGCGCATTCCACCAGCCGGTTTACCGGCGGATGCATGTGCGCCAGTTCGAACAGCTTCAGCGACAGCCGGAAACGGTCCGATTGCGTGCGAAAGATATAGCCCCGTTTCTCCAGCAGAAGCAGGATGCGGTAGATCTCGTGAATGGAGCGGCCGAGGCCGGTCGCGATCTCGGTCTGGGTCAGCGTTTCGGCGCTGGAGGCCATGAATTCCAGAACGTCGAGCGCCTTCTCCACCGCCGGCACGCGATAGCCGTTGCGGCCGCTTTCGCCCTCGTCGAGCGTCTCGGCAACGCTGGCGGCCATCAGGCGACGCTCCGTTCCGGCTGGACTTGCCTGGTTTCGCGGTAGAGGCTGTTGACGTGGCCTGCGAGTTCGGTCGCCGACATGTCACCGGCTATGGCTGCGGCGGCATGCGGCGCGCATTCGCGGAAGAAGGCGATGAAGCCCGGATGGGTCGGACGCAGATAGGACGAGGCGATCGTCCGCAGCGTCGAGCCGAAGAAATCGCCGGAAAGACCATTGACCCTGGCATCCTTCCAGGCAGCCAGCGAACCCGGTTGTCCGCCAGACTTCACATAGTCGCCGCGCTGGTATTCGGGCGAGCACAGGAACAGTGCGTAGTCGATCGCGGCCTGCTTGTGCTTCGAGTGGGCGCTGACGCCGATGCCGGCACCGCCGAGCAAGGCGCCGGCGGCTTGCGGGGTGGGCACGTCGGCGAAGCGCAGATGGGGGCTGTCGGGTTTCGAGGCGTAATTCACATAGCCGAAGGCGAACGGCACGTAGACAACGTCGTCATGCGCGATCATGTGGTCGTAGCAGCGGATCGGATTCCACTTCGACGAGTCCGGGTGCGAAAGCGCGACAAGCTCGCGCAATTGCGCAATCGCCTGCTCGACCATTTCCTTCGCGATGAATTGCTCGCCATCTTCCTGGGGACGGCCAAGCGTCAGAAGCAGACACATGGCGTCGGTCGGCACGAAGGGCAGGCCGAGCCACTTGCCGTCGCTGCGCGCGCGCCGGCCAAGCTCCAGCACTTCGTGGTGCGTGCTAGGCACCGGCCCGTAGCGCTCCAGCAAATCCGGCCGATAGGAGGCGACCTGGCAGGCGGCATCGATCGGCAGCGCCCACTGACGGCTGTTCTTCTGGTAAGAGCGCCAGGACGCCCCGACTGAGTCACGTTCGAAGAAATGGATCTGTTCGGCCGACAGATAAGCGTCGAACGGGACCATCAGTTCATCCTGGGCGATATCGCCGATGAAGGGATGGTCGAACACGACCAGATCGTAAGTGCCGAGCACCGGACCGAGGGCGCCCTCACCGAATTCATAGAGGCTGCGGCGGTCCCATTGGATCTCCAGGCCGGGATGCGCGGCGCAATAGGACTCGATGCTGGCCTCCAGCGGACCCCAGCATCGTCTATGATCCCACGCCAGTCCGCGCAGCTTCGTCATGCCACTCAAATCCTCCCGGCACCGGCAATAGCCGGCTCGTCATCGACACTAGCACCATTTTTCATATGCGCAACTTGTTTTCATTTGCGCAAAAAGCGCACACATCCTCCCGACTGGCCGATGCAGGGTTCAAGCCAGATCGAAACGCTCGACGGCGCGCATGATGCCGCGCAGTTCAGCCAAACCCTTGAGCCGTCCGATAAGCGAATAGCCGGGGTTGATCTTTTTCTTGCCGATGTCGTCGGCAAGCAGATGCCCATGGTCTGGCCGCATCGGAATTTGCCAGTCGGCCCGGCCTTGCTCGCGCCGGCGCTTTTCTTCCTGCATCAGAGCCAGGATAACGTGCGCCATGTCGGTGCCGCCTTCGAGATGCTCGGCTTCATAGAACGAGCCGTCCTCCTCGATGGTGATGTTGCGCAGGTGGACGAAATGGATGCGGTCGGCGAATTCCTTGACCATGGCGACGATGTCGTTGTCTGCGCGCGTGCCATAGGAGCCGGTGCAGAAGGTCAGTCCATTGGCGGGACTGTCGACGGCGTTGAGGATGAAACGCGCGTCCTGTGCCGTCGAAACCACGCGCGGCAGGCCGTAGAGCGAGAATGGCGGGTCGTCGGGATGGATGCACATGCGCACCCCCTCCTCTTCGGCCGCCGGAATGATCTCGCGCAGGAACCAGGCGAGGTTGTCGCGCAACTCCTTCGGCCCGATCGAATCGTATTCAGCCAGGGCTTCGCGAAAACTGTCCCTGTTATAGCTGCGTTCGGTCGCCGGCAGGCCGGCAATGAGGTTGCGCTCGATCCGGTCGATCTGCTCTGGCGTCAGCATCTTCAGCCGCTTCTCGGCCTCGGCGATACGCGCCGGCGTATAGCTTGCCGCACCGTTCTTGCGCTGCAGCACGAAAAGATCATAGGCCGCGAAATCGATCGCATCGAAGCGCAGCGCATAGCCGGTTGTCGGCAGGCGATACATTAGGTCGGTGCGGGTCCAGTCCACCACCGGCATGAAATTGTAGCAGATCGTCTCGATGCCGGCCTTGGCGAGCGCCCGGATGCTGTCGCGGTAGTAGCCGGCATAGCGCTCGCGCTCGGGCGCGCCGATCTTGAAGGAATTGTGCACCGGAATACTCTCGACGACCGACCATTTCAGGCCAGCCGCCTCGATGATCCGCTTGCGCTCGAGCACATCGGCCTCAGGCCAGGCGCGGCCGTCATAGATCTGGTGCAACGCGGAGACAACGCCGGTGGCGCCGGCCTGCCTGACATGTTCAAGCGTCACCGGATCATCGGGACCATACCAGCGCCAGCACTGTTCCATGAAGCCTCCTCAGGGTTGGCGGCGACCATATTGTCGGACCACAAGCCTGTCAACAGAACCTTTCCTTCGCCATACAGTTGATTTCCTGTGGATCGAGCCCTAGGGTGGTCCAACAAATAGCAAGGAGTTCTGCGGTGGAACAGGCGAGCCACGATTCGATGGAGGCGGCAGACGAAGCCGGGATCAGCAGTTCCGCCGTCGACCAGACCGTGCGGCAGATCCTCGACCTCATCCGCAATCGCGCCATGTCCATCGGCGATGTGCTGCCCACCGAACGGGAGCTTGGCGAACTGTTCGGCGCCAGCCGCAACACGATACGCGAGGCGCTGCGCACCATCCGAACCTATGGGCTGATCGATCCCAAGCCGCGCGTCGGCGCGGTGCTCGCCGATCGCCAGAATGTCGCGATCCAGAATTTTTTCGCCGCGCAGATGGACATATCGAAAACGTCCTTTCACGACATACAAGGATTTCGCCGCATCATCGAAGTGAGCGTCGGCGACCACATCATCCTCAATGCCAGTGCCGCCGAACTTGAAGTCCTGGATGAGGTCAATGACCTGATCGAGACCAGCAAGGATGTCCAGGAAGCCGCGCAACGCGATTTCAATTTTCATCTGGCGCTGATGAAGCTCGCCGGCAACCGTATGCTGGTGCAGACCTATCAGTTCCTGTCGCCGGTCATCCTGCACATCATGACCGTCGGCAAATCCATCCGGCCGGTGCTGAGCGAAACACGCCACGCGCATGGCGAGATCATCGCGGCGCTGCGCGCGCGCGACCGCATTGCCTACTGCTACCTGATGAGCCGGCATCTCGATTTCGGCTTGCGCTTCGTTCCCGACGACCTCGAAAACGCCCGTATCTCGGCGGCAAACCCGGTGCAGCCGGGTCCGGCATCTTCCAAGGATTTGCATCATGTCTGATTTTGAGAACAAGGTGGCGCTGATCACCGGCACGACCGGCATCGCGCTCGCCACTGCGAGCCGCCTGGCGCAAGGCGGCGCTGCGATCATCGCCTGCGGCATCGACCGGGCGGCCAATGCCGCCATGCAGGAGAACCTCGCCAAGGCCGGAGCGAATGCGCTGGTGCAAACGGTGGATGTCTCCGTTTCCGACCAGGTGCGCGACGCGGTCGCAGCGGGCGTCGCGAGGTTCGGCGGCATCGACATCATCGTCAATTCGGCGGCGGTCCACCCCTACGGCACGGCGACCACCACCGACTGGGAAACCTGGAACCGGGCGATGACGGTCAATGTCGGGTCGATCTACCTGACCGCGCATTTCGGCATTCCCGAAATGATCCGCCGAGGCGGCGGTGCCATCGTCAATGTCGCCTCGGTGCAGGGGTTCGCCTGCCAGCAGAACGTCGCAGCCTATGCCACAACCAAGGGCGCCATCCACACGTTGACGCGTTCGCTGGCGCTCGACTATGCCGCGGCCGGCATCCGGGTCAATTCGGTCAGCCCGGGCTCGATCCGCACGCCAATCCTCGAGAAGGCGGCGCGTGGCGACAATGGCAGCGACGCCGATGTCGAAGAAGCCTACAGGCGCTTCGGCGCCGCCCATCCGCTCGGCCGTATCGGCGAGCCGGAGGAAGTGGCGGAACTCATCGCTTTCCTGTGTTCATCGAAAGCCGGCTTCTGCACCGGCGCTGACTACAAGATCGATGGCGGCCTCACCGCCGGCATCGGCGTCAAGTAGGGTAACGCGGATGAAGATCGGACTTGGCCTCTATCGCGATTCGCTGACGCCGGAGAATTTCCGCTTTGCCCGGCAGGCCGGCGCAACGCATGTCGTTGCGCATCTGACCAACTATTTTCGCGGCCGCGATCCCTCGCTGTCGGCCGGCACCGAAACGGATGGCTGGGGCGATTGTTCAACGGATGGATTGTGGAGCTACGAGGATTTCACCGGACTGGTGAAAACCGTACGCGACAACGGCCTGGAGATCGCCGGCATCGAAAACCTGTCGCCGCGCTTCTGGTCCGACGTGCTGCTCGGCGGCCCCGATCGGTCGAGGCAGCTCGACGGCCTCAAGCGCCTGGTGCGTGACGCCGGCCGGGCCGGCATTCCCTGCATAGGCTACAACTTCTCGATCGCGGGCGTGTGGGGCTGGCAGCGCGGGCCATTCGCGCGCGGCGACGCCATGTCCGTGGGGCTCGATTTGTCCAATATCGATCCCGACCTGCCGCTGCCCGACGGAGTGGTCTGGAATATGCGCTACCGGCCGGGCCGAGCCGGCGCCGCGCCTGTCAGGGTCTCGCAAGAAGAACTGTGGGAACGGCTTGGCGTCTTTCTGCGCGAAATCGTACCGGTGGCCGAAGAGGCCGGCGTCGTGATGGCTGCGCATCCGGACGATCCACCCGCCGAGGCGCTGCGCGGCACGGCGCGCCTCGTCAACCGGCCGCAGAAATATGATCGGCTGATGGATATCGTCGACTCGCCCGCCAACGGGCTGGAGCTCTGCCTCGGCTCGCTGCAGGAGATGCCGCAGACCGAGGAGATCTACAGCCATGTGCGCCGTTTCGCGCGGCGTGGCCGCATCGGCTATATCCATTTCCGCAATGTGCGGGGCAAAGTGCCGAAATATCACGAAACCTTCGTCGACGACGGCGACATCGACATGGCCGAGATCGTGCGCATTCTGCGCGACGAGAATTATCAAGGCGTCATGATACCCGATCACACGCCTGAGATGGCCTGCGACGCGCCATGGCACGCCGGCAAGGCCTTCGCATTGGGCTACATGCGCGCACTGGTGCAGAACGCCGACGCGCTAGGCCCGGTACGAAGCCGGGCACCCGACATGGCAGCGGAGTGAATAGGGGACGCACGACTGACATTTTTCGAGCCCGAAGGCGCCGCAAAAGCCCGCTTTCGATGGAGAGCGGGCTTTTGTTAGTCGGCTCGGTTCCTAACTCAGGATAGCGACGATCTCATATGAGTTCGGATCGACAATAACAATCCTGCCATCGGCCAGGAGGAAATATTCATAGCTCTCATAGGCAGGAACGATTTCGACGATCCGGTGCGGAAGTCGATGCAGCCGCACCTTCTGCTTCGGCACTTTCACGCCGACCGAAATGTCCACGTCGAGGTTCGAGACCGGTTCCACCTTCGTCTCGCGGATGACGTTGGTGATTTCGGTCTTCTGCTCGACGGATATATTGTTGATTGAAGCGGTTGAACTCTGGTCGGTAGTCGTACCGGCCTTGCCCTGCGCTTGCTGATCGGTAGTCGTACCGGCCTTGCCCTGCGCTTGCTGACCGGTAGTCGTACCGGCCTTGCCCTGCGCCTGCTCCTCGGTCTTCATGCGGGGCTTGCCTTGCGCCTGCTGATCGGTCTTCACGCCCGCCTTGCCTTGCGCCTGCTCGTCGGTCTTCGCTCCGGCTTTGCCTTGCGCCTGCTCGTCGGTCTTCATGCCGGCCTTGCCTTGCGCCTGCTCGTCGGTCTTCATGCCGGCCTTGCCTTGCGCCTGCTCGTCGGTCTTCATGCCGGCCTTACCTTGCGCCTGCTCGTCGGTCTTTACACCCGCCTTGCCCTGCGCCTGCTCATCGGTCTTCGCTCCGGCTTTGCCTTGCGCCTGCTCGTCGGTCTTCATGCCGGCCTTGCCTTGCGTCTGCTGCTCGGTGCTGCCGCCCTTCTGGCAATTGGCCGAGCCGGCTGCGCAAGTGTCTGCCCCACCCGATTGGGCCGCTTCGCCCGACTGCTGCTGGGTCTGCGCGATTGCCGCCCCACATCCGAGGGTAAGCGCTAACATGCTGGTGATCAGAGTGGTTCTCATGGGAAATCTCCTAGGATGGCAGTCCCTTCGCGGCAAAACTTTGCCACCCCGTGATTGTTCCACCGAAGGCTAATATATTCCGGAGCGGATGGAACTGCCGGCATTTTGCGAAGTTCGGCGCATAGGGCGCACCTGCCGAAACGCCGGTGGCGTCGTCGGCTTGGCGCCCTGCCCAACATCTGATGGAGACAGAAGTGGAAAAATATCTACTGGGAACGGCAGTGGGCATCCTGTTTCTTGCGGGGGCCGGAGCGGCCGCGGCGCAAGATGTGGTCATCCAGCCGGAGCAAGAAACCGTTATCAAGGAGTATGTGAAGAAGCAGCCGCTGGCCTCGGTCCAACTGCCCGGCGTGGAACTCAATGTCGGATCCACCGTGCCTGATACGGTCGAACTTCATGAAGTTCCCGATGTGAAATACCGCTACGTCGTGGTCGACAATCGAACAGTTCTGGTCGACCCGGAAACCCGGAAAATCGTCCAGGTCCTTCAATGACCGCATGTTCCAAAGCGCCCGCCCCGGCATGCGTCGAGGCGGGCGACCTGTGTCAGGTTTCTGTTTTCATGCATGTCTTTGTTCCAAACCGAGGCGTTTTGGGCGACATGCATGAGCATGGCTACGACTGCAGGTCAAATGCGATGTTGCGATGCTTTTGAATTGCTGAGCTGGCAACAATGTCCGCCAGTTCTTTGTCGGAGAGAGTGCATTCTGGCAGTTCGTAACGGATGGCTGACACCGCCTGCGCCGTGGAAATTGGCCATTCGAGATTTCTGCGGGAATTGATGTAGTGATCGATGGCCCGGATCAGTTCCTTCGAGGTCATATCGATCACAGGCATCGGTTCCTCCTCCTTATTTCCCCGTTTTTCTCACTGTGTTGACGGACACCGAAACCTGCCATCACAATTGTTAAAACGGCAGACGAAAAAGATGTCGATTCAGGAAAATAGGGGCTGGCGGTGGCTTTGGAGTTCACCTCCGCTGCATCGGTGGAAATATAACTGGGAGTGCAGCGGGTTGCGGTGTAGTGTCCCAAGTGATGGCCGCTGCAAAGGGAGAGCTCTTGCACCATGGACGGGGAAGCGGCGAAATCAGCCTTTCTGGGCGGGATTCGCGTTTTGATCGTGGAAGACGAATATTTTCTCGCCGATGACCTGCGTAAGGCTCTCGTCACACAAGGGGCGATAGTGCTCGGCCCGGTCGCCACGGTCGAGCCCGCAATCGAATTGCTGAACAGCGGTCAATGCGATTTTGCGATTCTCGATATCAACTTGCGCGGCGAGCAGACATTCGAGATTGCCCGCGAGTCGTTGGCGAAAGGCGTTCCGATCGCCTTCGCCACCGGCTATGATCAGACGGCCATTCCAGCAGAGCTCGGCGGGATCAGGCGATTTGAAAAGCCTCTGGAATTCGGCAGCATTGTCAAGTTCGTTGCCGCGACGGCACATGACACGCGATGAACGAGAGAAGCGAGCCGGCGGTTGGCCTGAGAGCGAAGACCGCGCGGCACCCGCTTATCCGCAAGCTGTCCAATTTCACGGTCCTGTCCGTGGAAGAATGCGACGCCATCGAGAGCGCGACAACAAAGGTCGCCGAATTCGCCGCCGGCGATGACGTCATCCAAAGGGGCGACCGGACAGGCGGGGTCAACCTGCTGCTCGAAGGATTTGCCTGCCGCTACAAGATTCTCGAAGACGGTCGGCGACAGATCCTTGCCTATTTGGTGCCGGGCGACCTTTGCGATCTTCACGTGTTCCTGCTGCGGCGCATGGACCACTCGATCGGTGCTCTCAGCCGCTCCAAGGTTGCGGCGATCCCGCAGAGCGCCATCCTCGGCTTCACCAACAGCTATCCCAATCTTACGCGTGCGCTCTGGTGGACCACGCTGCTCGACGAGGCGATCACCCGCGAATGGGTCGTCAACATCGGCCAGCGGACTGCTTATGAGCGGATGGCTCACCTTTTTTGCGAGCTGTTCCACAGGCTTCACGCAATTGGTGAAACGGCCGGCAAGAGCTATCCCCTACCGGTAACCCAGGCGACCCTGGGCGATACGCTCGGTCTTTCGAACGTGCACATCAACCGTACGCTTCAGGATCTCAGGCGCGATGGCCTCATTTCGTTCAACAACGGCACTGTAACGATCAAGAACCTGGCGAAACTGGAGGCGGCGGCCTTTTTCAATCCTGATTACCTTCATCTGTTGGACGTCAGGGAGCCTTTTGCATGATCAGGCACGGCCTCATCGAGTGGAGCGCAAAAATGAAACATCATAGGGAACCTGGCCTGCTTCTGCCGGTTCGGCGTGACCGGAGGCGGTAGCGAGCGATGGCCAAGCGCGATTTGATCGGCGGATCGGCAGGTACGATCGATCCGCTGGGCCGCTGCTATCGCCCTCCATATTTCCGCCGACAGCGGCGGCATTAATGCTCCTGCCGGCTCGACGGTATCATTTTCGCCGGCTGAAAACCGCGCGCGGCGGCACGAAAGCCAATCCTGGGCGCGTGAACGCGAGCCAAAGGCCGACGAGACGATGCGCTTGGCACCGCGCATGATCGATGAACGGTTGAAAGACTGACAGGTGGCTGGAAAAAGACCTCCCAAGAAAGACGTCACGGGTACATTCTCCCGTCCGCAAAGTGTGTCCGCCGAAGAACGCGATGCTTCCGCGTCGATGCGGCTCAGCCATGTCGATGAACAGATGGACGAACGTGACGATCATATCGCCCGGCTCGAAGCCGAACTCCAGGTCACACGCGACCGCCTCCAGGCGACGAAGGCATTTGCCGCCGAATTGCAGCACCGCGTTCGCAACACGTTGAGCATTGTCCGTTCGATCGCTCGCCGGTCGGTTGAAAACAGCAACAATGTCGAGGACTATGCCTTTCACCTCGAGGGCCGCATCAATGCGCTTGCACGCACGCACAATGTGCTGATGCGATCGGCCTCGGCCACCGTGCAGCTTGACATGCTTGTCCTTGACGAGCTTGCGTCCCAAGGCGGCCGGACGGAAGATCAGTTCACCATAGATGGCCCGGATATTTCCTTGTCCGGAAAGACGGCGGAGACCTTGGGCCTGGCGTTCCACGAACTCGCCACCAACTCGATGAAATATGGCGCGCTGTCGGCAGCCGACAAATCAATCAGCGTAAGCTGGAAAGTGGGTGGCACGCCCGCCAGACAGGAGCTGAAGATCCGCTGGATCGAGGACCTGCATGGTCCGGCAGCAATACCTGCGCGACGCGGCTTCGGATCCGAGCTGATCGAAAAGGTGGTGCCCTATGAGATCGGCGGAGCTGGCTCGCTGCGCTTCACCGATGCCGAGGTGATCTGCACGATGGATATCCCCCTCTCGAACGAAATTCACCCCAGCAGGAGCCTGGAGGACCCGCCCGACGATCTCCAGCATTGAACACCGACACTCCTGCGCCGAAAGGCGGCCGGGGCCAGGAGCGTGGAGTTGGAAGGGGCTGACCCAGCACCGACCGAGGTGGCGCAACGGCCCTGGGGTTTGCCGAGTTGCCGCCGCACCAGCCTTCAAATTCTCAAAATGATGGAACTTCAGCGACAACAAAGAGTTCGGAGCGCGGCGACGGCGAGCGCGCTGTCGTGATCTCGCGACTCACCTTGAAGCGGGAGGAACCTGGATCAACAGGAGCTGACCATGAAGTCCCATACACTCGAACAACTACACGCAATCGCGGAAGTTGATACGGTGTGCCCGACAATGACGCGGAACCAACGCCTGGAGCGCTGGGCAAGTCTTCTTGAGCGTCATCCTGAACGGCGCCTCGGAGCGCTTCCGGGCACCGAATATATGAGCCCCGACATGCGCGAAAACGCCTACTGCGTGCAATCCCCCATCAGCGTAGCGTTCGAAGATCCGATACTGCGGGCGCAGGGTCTGGAAGGCGACACCTATGGCGAGGCAAAGCGCTTTTTCGAACTGTCCAACTGGCAGTTGCACAACATCGTCTGCGATTGCCACGTCGGTGCGACCATGAAAGCCGGGTGGGTCGCCGTTCGCGTGCGCGCCGCCATGGGCGAAGGTTTCAATATCTTCGCCAGGCTCAGGGCGCTGCTCGGACGTTGACCGAGACGCCATCTCGAATGCGTCGACGGAATGAACAGTCGGTCGACGCATTTTTCCTCCTTGGCGGCAAGTGACGTCGCTTCAGGAGCTTCGAGGCTCCGACCCGCTGCCGATGGTCGGATCGGGCACCACCGGACCGCGCTCGGCTTCCGATCCTTCCGCCTCTATTTCCTGCACGGCCTGGTCCCAATGCTCCTGCTCTCGGCCCGGCGGGCGGCCTTCGCGCTCCCAGATCTCGTAGGCTCGTCGCTTTATGAGTTCTTCCTTGTCCATTGGAAACTCCTCCTGCGTGCCCCAATCTCCGGCAGGCCGCTTTGTTCCCTCCGGAAACAAAGGCAACGCTTTTGGAGCGATCCGGACTAGCCGCACCGGAGCGACACGGAACCCTTGGGGGATTAGGCCGTTTCCGAGCATCGGCGCAGTGGGGGATGGCTTGGGAATGCCCGCCGCTCGAACTCTTGGCGACGAACACGCCAATGATGTGCCTGCGCCACGCCTTGCCGCCCCGTGTGGCCTCGGCCAATCAAAGCCTTGCAGCGGGACCCCAAAGGGTGGGCGCGACGCAAATATTGGGCTTGAGATCATGACTATTGTCTTTTCGGATCGTCGCGAGGCAGGACGCGTTCTCGCTGATAAGCTCGGCCACTTCGCAGCGCGCGATGATGTCACCGTGCTGGCGCTGCCGCGCGGCGGCGTGCCTGTCGCCTACGAAGTCGCACAGGCATTGAAGGCACCGCTCGACGTTTTCGTCGTGCGCAAGCTCGGCGTTCCCGGTTACGAAGAGTTGGCCATGGGCGCAATCGCGACCTCCGGCGTACGCGTCCTGAACGACGAGATCGTGGAAGGCCTCGCTGTGCCGGCCCACGTCATCGATGCGGTCACTGCCAGCGAGGAGAGGGAGCTTTTACGCCGCGAGCACCTCTATCGCGGCGAGCGGGTACCGCTCCTTGTGGAGGATCGAATCGTCATTCTCGTGGACGATGGGCTCGCCACTGGGTCGACCATGCGCGCGGCGGTCAGGGCGCTGCGCGAAAAGCGGCCTGCCCGTATAGTTGCGGCCGTTCCGGTCGGCAGTCCCGACACCTGCGAGGCGATGGAGAGCGAGGCAGACGAGGTCGTCTGTGCGACGACGCCGCAGCCGCTCATCGGCGTCGGGCGCTGGTATGAAGACTTCTCCCAAACCAGCGACGACGAGGTCCGCGCCCTTCTCGCCAAGGCGGGGCGACCAACCGCACCGTCCGGCCGCGATGCGCCGCAGAATACGGCAAACCGATTGCACAAGCACGTCGTTCGGCTCTCCGGAGACGCGCGAGACTACGACGAGCTCTTGGCGGCGATCGGCGAGGCGCGCTTCGTGTTGCTCGGTGAAGCTTCGCACGGCACACACGAGTTCTATGAGGAGCGCGCGCGGATCACGCGGCGGCTAATCGAGGAGCAGGATTTTGCCGCCGTTGCTGTCGAAGCCGACTGGCCCGACACATACCGGGTCAACCGCTATGTTCAGGGAACAGGCGAGGATATCGACGCGGAAGAGGCGCTCGCCGATTTCCGACGCTTCCCCACCTGGATGTGGCGGAACAGGGTCGTCGTCGATTTTGTCGAATGGCTGCGCCGGCACAATGAAGCGCCCGGCAAGGGCAATCCGAAAGCCGGGTTCTACGGGCTCGACCTCTATGCCTTGCATGGCGCGATGAAGGCGGTGCTACGCTATCTCGAAAAGGCCGACCCGGCCGCGGCGGAGATCGCGCGTCGCCGCTATGCCTGTTTCGACCATTTCGGCCCTGACCCGCAGGCTTATGGCTTCATAGCCGGCAATGAGGTCGACAAATCCTGCCAGGAGGCTGTGGTCGCACAGCTGGTCGAGATGCTGAAGCGGCGCCCGGCGAAGGCCGAGCCGCGCGAAGGCGCCGTCGCGGACGAACTCTTCGCGGCGCAGCAAAACGCCCGCCTCGTAAAAAATGCGGAGGCCTATTATCGGGCCATGTTCCTGGCGCCTGAATCGACCTGGAACCTGCGTGACCGGCACATGGCCGAGACGTTCGAAGCTCTCACCGCTCATCTCGGCCGGCTCGGGCGATCGCCGAAGATCGTGGTTTGGGCGCATAACTCCCATCTTGGCGACGCCAGGGCGACAGACAGGAGCCTGCATGGCGAAATCAACCTCGGACAGCTTATCCGCGAAAAGCATGAGCGCGAGGCCTTCCTCGTCGGCTTCACGACGTATCAAGGAACGGTGACGGCCGCGTCGAACTGGGACGGTCCGGCGGAGCGCAAGGCTGTCCGGCCTGCCCTGGCGCGCAGCTATGAGGCGCTGCTGCATGCTGTCCCGTCCGATCGCTTCCAGCTGGATCTGCGCGGCGACGGCGAAGCCCTGCCGCGACGGCTCCTGGAGCGCGCGATCGGCGTCATCTACCGGCCTGAGACCGAACGGGCCAGCCACTACTTCCATGCCAACCTTGCCGCGCAATTCGACATGCTGCTGCATTTCGACGAGACGCGGGCGGTTGAGCCGCTGGAGCGCAGCTCGCAATGGGACGCCGGCGAGCTCGCGGAGACCTATCCGTTCGGGGTTTAGGGACCGATCCAGTTGAGATGGAGATCGCCATGGTCTCAGTCCTGAAGACAAACGAGAAGGCCGTGCAGGTTCCCGCCGGCGGCGCAATGCTCGCGGGCAACCTGTCGCTGCCGCAGGAAGCCCGTGGGCTCGTCCTCTTCGCTCACGGCAGCGGCAGCAGCCGGCACAGCCCGCGCAACCGCTATGTGGCCGGACGGTTGAACGAGGCGGAACTCGCCACGTTACTCATCGACCTGTTGACGACCGAAGAGGAGCGTATCGACCAGATTACCGCCGAGTTGCGGTTCGACATCCGCTTGCTCGCCGATCGACTGGTTCAGGTTACCGACTGGCTGCACATGTCCGAGGAAACGTCGGCGCTGCGCGTCGGTTATTTCGGCGCGAGCACAGGGGCTGCCGCGGCGCTGATGGCTGCGGCAGAGCGCCCGGATCGAGCGGCCGCCGTCGTCTCGCGCGGCGGGCGTCCGGATCTTGCGGCACCTGCCCTGCCCCGCGTCCGGGCACCAACGCTGCTCGTGGTCGGCGGCGCAGACACGCAGGTGATTGCGCTCAACCGTTCGGCGTTCGCGGCGCTGCGGTGTGAAAAGGAGCTGGCCATCGTTCCGGCTGCGACGCACCTGTTCGAGGAGCCCGGCGCGATGGAAGAAGTGGCGGACCTCGCGATCCAATGGTTCCTGCGCCAACTGCCCGCGTGACGCCGGCGCCAACGCCTCATCAGAGAGCCAGATCGATTGGGTCGTCGGCGCGTCAAAAATCATTCCGCGGAGGAGTTCCATGACAGTCAGGGTTCTGCAATTTCTCGCCATTGTCATTTCGGCCCTCGCGCTCATCCCGGCAGGGGCCCATCTCGCCGCTCTTCCCAACAAGATATCTCTGCCGCAGCCGGAATATTTCACCGTCCAAGGCATCTATTACGGATGGGCGATCCTTGGATTGCTCTGGCCTGCCGCGCTGATCGTGAACGCATTGTTGGCGATCTCCGTGCGCTCACAGGCTTGGCCCTTTTGGCTCGCCCTGCTTGCGGCGCTGTGTTTCGCGATCATGCTCGCGATCTTCGTTGTCTGGACGCTCCCTGCCAACCAGGCGACGCAGAACTGGACGACAGTTCCCGCAAACTGGGAAGCGCTCAGGCAGCAATGGGAATATTCTCATGCGGTAAATACCGCGATTGTATTTGCCGCGCTCTGTCTCGCGACGCTGTCGGCGCTCTCGTGGCGTCCGGCCGATCTGTAGATTGTCGCCGGAGAAAGTCTCTTTTCCTCCGGTTCATTCGCGCCATCGATGCGTTAGGTTTTCTGGAGGTCGCGACGTCGCACCGCCATCTGTCCCGCTGTATCCAACGAGGAGAAAGCGATGCCGGATAAGAAAACCATCGAGAAAGCGAAAAAAGACAAGCGCGAAGGTAAATCGCCCACCACGCAGGCCGGCGAATTCGTGCATGACGAGATCGAGAAGGTCCGTCGCGGCAAGCACGGCGCGCGCTCGACCAAGCAGGCGATCGCCATCGGTCTTTCGGAGGCGCGCCGCGCAGGCGTCGACCTGCCTCCGCCCAAGAAACGAAGCGTCAAGGAGAGCACCCGCAAGAGCGCCGAATACGCCTATGAAGTTGGCCAGGGCGAACGTAAGCCAAAACGCAGCCCCAAGGTCTCGAAGGCCGTTTCCGAGGTTCTCGAGCACGAGCCGAAGAACACGGCATCCCATGAGGCGCTTTCAAGACAGACCAAGCAGGCGGCGTCGCGCCGGACGGCCGAGGAGCGCTCGGCCGCAGCCAAGAAAGCCTCGGAGACGAAGGGCACTGCAGGCCGGTCCGCCGCCGCACGCAAGGCGGTCCGCACCAAGGGTGCTGCCGGAAGAAAGAAAGCAGCGCAGAAGGCCGCCAGCACGCGTGCGGGCCGAACCTAGACTAGAAGGTCGAAAACCCGCTACGCACTCTCTCCAGCCGGCTGGTGAGAGGTAGCTGGACCGCAGCCAGCGTCAAGCGATGCGCACTATGTCAGCTGGGACAGTGCGATCGTGTGAGATACGGCCGTCCTTGTCTTTGTCTCGATCCGGCGGGAACAACGGCCCGTGTTCAAGGTTATGGAAAGCTACACCGGTGGTGGAGCTTTCATGACAACCTTAGGGAGACGAAGACATGGCGACTGCGAAGAAGGCGGCGACGAAAGGGCTGGAAGCCCTGTTCCTCGACGGGCTGAAGGATATTTATTACGCCGAAAAGAAAATACTAAAGGCGCTGCCCAAGATGGCCAAGGGTGCCGAGTCCGAGGAGGTCGCGGCGGCGTTCGAGAAACATCGCGTGGAAACCGAAGGCCAGGTCGACCGCCTCGAACAGGTGTTCGACCTGATGGACAAGCCAGCCCGCGGCAAGACCTGTCCGGCAATCGACGGCATTCTCGAAGAGGGTTCGGAGATTCTCGACGACTATAAGGGCGACCCAGCATTGGATGCAGGACTGGTCGGAGCGGCACAGGCGGTCGAGCACTATGAAATCGCACGCTACGGCACGTTGATCGCGTGGGCTGAACAGCTTGGCAAGAGCGACGCGGTCAAGCTCCTCAACGAGACGCTCAAAGAGGAAGTGGCAACCGATGAAGCGCTTACAGGCTTAGGCGAAGGCGGGGTCAATGAGCGGGCTCTTGAGAAAGCCGCTTAGCCGCGGGGCAGCCCGGCGCTAAGCGCCCGGCAGCCTTCCTGTCCAGAGCGGGGTGCGTTCGAGTTGAACTGCGGGTCCTGCTCTGGATTTGGCTGCCGGGAACCTGCCTCGACAAAACAGGTTGTCAAATCATCGAACCTTACAGGAGGATCCGCGAAATGCCGGAAGACCTGTCTCGCGAGGAAGAGCAACGCGGTACCGGAAAGCTCATCACCTGGAGTGTCGTGATCGCCGCCGTGTTTTTTATTGGCCTCTTGGCCATATTCGTCCTCAAGCCGCTTATGACGGGATCTTAGGATCCTTTCGAGCCGCAGCGCGCTTGAGCCGCGCCGGAACATGCTCGCAAGCAATTCGATGACCGCAAACAGTTCCGGCATGCTTTGCGACGCGGCGGTGATGCGATCGAATGTTCCCCCAAAGGAGTGCGAACCATGCCCCTGACGCTCAGCAGCCCCGCCTTTGCCGACGGCGGAGAGATCCCCGAAGCCTATACTCGTGACGGCAAGAACGTATCTCCGCCTCTGAAGTGGGCCGGGGTACCGGACGGCACAAAGAGCCTCGTCCTTGTCGTCCAGGATCCCGACGCGCCGAGCGGAATGTTCGGCCATTGGGCGGTGTTCAACATATCGCCGGAGGTGCAGGAGTTGCCCGAAGCGGAAAGCGGCAGACCGGGTCCACAGGCCCTCAGGCAAGCGCGGAACGATTTCGGTAACGCCTATTACGACGGCCCTGAACCGCCTGTGGGCCACGGTGTCCATCACTACCACTTCCGGCTGGCGGCGCTCGACACGCCGAACCTTGCTATCCCCGCAAGCACGGGCGTGGAGCGTATCTGGCAGGAGGCGCAAAAACATTTGCTGGAGCAGGCAGAACTCGTCGGAACCTACGAACGTGGCCGGTAATTGAAGGCAGATTGATCCGGGCGCCGTCGTCCACGTGCGGAACGGTTCTTCTCCTTGCCGGTTGTGAGGGAAAGGAGACGTCCCATGTTTGAAAGCGTCATGTGGTTGATCGTCGTCGCCGGCGGGCCATTGTTGCTGCTCGTGTTGCTGGCCTACGTCATTGTCACCCGACGTCGCCGCGGTCCCGCAGAACGCAGAGAAAGCGATCGAGCCACCGATCGGCTCTATCATCAGGACAAGGATTGATTGTAGCTACCGTGGCCCACAGCAAACTTAATCAGCGGTCCAAACATCCCTCGCACATGTCCCGAAGATCAATTTCGGGCGAGGCACCCACGCCGGCCTGGCTGCAAAGTGCCCCGCCGCCCTGGCAGGCTTGTTCTTCAGGGCCGGTTTATTGCCCTGCCGCCGTCGCGCTCAGGGACATAGTCGCCCGCGTTGACGTCAAAGCCGGTCCAGCCATCCGCCTCGTAAGCCCTGCGGCGTTCCATTACGTCAACCGAGCTGGACTGACCCAGAATGTCCTCGGCTTCCGGAACAAGCCCATCGTCCACCTTGGCCGTCACCAGCGTACCGCCACGACGTACGCCCTCTGCATAGACATTTGCATCGTTTTCGGAAACGCCCGAATCCGTCAGAGCGCCAATGATACCGCCCGCCGCACCACCAGCCACCGCGCCGGCAACCGCCCCGGTGGCGGTAGCGGCAAGCCATCCGGCCGCAACCACAGGTCCGACGCCCGGAACGGCCATGACGCCCAACCCTGTCAGCAAACCGCCGGCGCCACCGACCACGGCCCCTATCCCTGCACCGCTCGCGGCATCTTCAGCGGCTTCGGAACGATCTCTCTCGTACCAGCCATCCGAGTTGTTGGCGATGATGCTGATATCGGAATGTGGCACTCCGGACGCTTCCAGTTCGCCGACCGCGTCGGCTGCGTCGTCATAGTTGTCGAACAGTGCAGTTACGGTTTTCATTTTGATATCTCCTGATCGGGCTCATTTGCTGTCGGCGACGACGTTGCCCTGATAGTCGAGCCCGACGGCGACACTTTGGCCTGACTTGGTCGCCTGGCCGCGCCAGATGCCTTGATCGTCCTTGGCAAGCTTCGACACATTGGAATAGCCGGCATCCTCGATGCGGCTCTTTGCCTGGGTCTCGGTGAAACTGTTTGCGCCGGGCACCAGGGCCGCGGCATTGGGCGTGTTCGTGGTTTTCACAGCGGGCGTTGTCGCTCCCGTGATGGAGTCCTGGCCGGCGGCGATCTTTTCGATCATCTGCCGATGCATCTTCAACGTATCGACCGTCTGCTGGGCGAACGTCTTGAGGGCCGCATTGTCGCCGTCGCGGGCGTAGCTTTCAAACAGATTGACGGCATCGGCGTGCGCCTTGCGCTGCATGTCCACATAGGCCGGATCGATTGGCGGCTGTGCGTTCTGGAGCTTATCCAGATCCGCCTGGTGCTGCGCATCGAGCGCCGTCGGCATCTTCAACTTCTGTTCGCCGGCAATTGTTTCCAGCTTGGCGTTGGCCGCGCCGTGGTCCCGGATCATCGTCTGCGCGAAATTCTTGATGCTTTGATCCTGGGCCTTGTCCTGGGCAATCTTGCTTGAGTCGACTTCGAACTTGCCGCCGACGGCGGCCTTGTCGACGAAATCCTGGGCGCTGTCGGCAGCAGCCAAAGCAGGCATTGCGATAAGCATGGAAGCAGCGGCGAGCGAGGCAAGAAGGTGTCGCGTTTTCATTGGCTTTGTCCTTGTCGATGCGCGAACTTACGATGCGCCCTAACAAGCCAGGATGGGCTTTGTTCCGGCACCGTGCGATGCGCTGCAAGCGCCTTCGGACAGGCCCCACGACCGGCCAGGAGACCTTCAACATCGGGACCGCGGCGCGGAACAAATCGGCGGCTGCGAGATTTGATTTTAAATGCGACCCATGAGCGTCAATCTGTCGACCGAGCGAACTTGCCGAATTGGGTTCCGAGGAGAGTTCATGGCCAAGATTTCAAATTCCACACCTGCCGCAGCCAGGGGAGAAGTTCAGGCCGGAGCCACACGGGACAAAACGCCCGGATTCGATCCTGCAGTTGCCCCGTTCGAGACCGACGCCGAGGCGGCGGACACGCAGAACCCGGTCACTGAAGCAGGTCCGCAGCGTTCTCTCCGGCCAAAATTCGAAAACGATGCCAGCTTCGCCAACGCGATGCGGCCGGTGGAGAACGAGCCCGAACTGCAGCCCCGCAGCAACTGGCCGCTAATGATGATTGCGGCCGTCGTGCTGATAGCGGCCGCGGTGTTCCTGGCAGCCAGCCTGCTGCGGTAAGGCGCATCATCCTGAGTGCAGACAGCATCAGACAACCCTTGGCTGAGTTCGAGCACTTTCGCGCGGCCGTCCGCCTGGGTCGTCATCGATCCTGCCTCCCTCGTGGATGAAATTCGGGGGCGCCCTTCATGCCGGAAAGTTCCGTTGTCGAACACAGCAGCCGCGGCCGTGCAGGATCGGAGATGTCGAGCTTGTCCCAGGGAATACGGTACAGGCCGTCGCGACGGCGCAGCCGGAAGAAATCCAGCACCGCCGTACCGATGGTCGAGGCCGAGAGACGCTCGAAAGCGGCGTAGATACCGACATGGAATTCGGTAACGACGAAGTCGTCGCCGGCCGGTTCGGCTCGTATCTCCTCGATATAGCCGATGCTTTCGCCTTGCCGCGAGAGAACGCGTCGTCCGGCCAGATGTTCGAGGTTGACGGTGGACATCATCAAGCTCCCGGAATGCGTCCGATGACATGGTCGCGCAGCCAGTCCTGCCAGGCGAAGATCGAGGTTTCGCGCACATCGATATCGAACTGGATGTCGACGCCTATGTCCTGGACCTTCTTCCAGGCGATCCGGTGCGGCTTGCGATGGCGTTTGCCGCCCCACGCTGCCGCGAGCTG
This sequence comes from Mesorhizobium sp. BR1-1-15, assembly GCF_020165475.1. Lineage (NCBI taxonomy): Bacteria > Pseudomonadati > Pseudomonadota > Alphaproteobacteria > Hyphomicrobiales > Phyllobacteriaceae > Mesorhizobium > Mesorhizobium sp. BR1-1-15. Next base: position 682,234 of record NZ_JAIUIF010000001.1, read on the forward strand.
CGTCATCCAACGCCCTGGCCGTACGCCGAGGCGACGCGCCAAGGTGACGGAGCCGAGCTCGACCGCGATGATCCTCGGCGGCTTGCCCGGCCGCAACTCCGCCACCAGCCCGTCGATCTTGCCGATCTTGACCTGCTCGCGGTCGACGATCTGCTTGTCGAGGATGTCGCGCAGCAAATCCATCACGTGCCTCCGAATATCTGCAGGGGAATGGTCACCACGGCGAGCACGAAACCAAGCCCGATGATGAAGATCACCGCGGCATTCGAGACAATGCCGTTGCGGTGCTCGCCGACATAGCGCTTGTCGTTCAGCAGGAAAAGGAAAGGAATTACCGTCAGCGGCAGGCTGGCGGCGGTCAGCGCCATGGAAAAAATGGTGAGCTTCAGCGGATCGAGCCCAAGCATGATGGGGATGGCGGCCAGAAACAATGATACCGTGTAGACGGCACTGAAGCCAGGATCGTCGCGTGGCTTGAGGTTTTCGCCCCAGTTCCATCCAAACCCTTGCGCCACCAGATAAGCCTGTTGCAGCCCAACCTCGAGTGCGGCGCCGAAGCAAGCGATGGCGAGCGAGGCAACGAACAGGACGAACCCCCAGAAGCCGAATATCGGGATCAGCATCAACGGTAATTGATGATAGTCGTCGACCTGATCGATGCCGTGCGTTGCAAGCACGAGCGCGGCCACCATCAAGACGCCGATCGAAATGGTGCCGCCAAAGGCCATGCCCAGTCCGGCGATGGCCCGATTGGTTCCGAGATAGCTTCTGTCCCACTGGTCCTCGATCGCCCCCGAGGAATAGAACATGAACAGGTAAGGCGATATCGAAGCGCCAAGGATGCTGACCGCCATGAACCAGTAACTCGCCGCATCATGGGTCGGCAGTGTAGGCACCGCGCCGGACGCGACAGCTGTCCAATCGGGCTTCAGCATCACCGCTGCGACCACGAAGCACAGCGTCACGAGGCCGAGTATCGACACGCCTTTCTCGATCAGCCCGAACGTGCCTTTCCACAGCAACAGCCATGCCATCAAAGCCACGGGTAAAGCCCACCATTGGAAGCCAATGCCGGTGGCAAGTTCGAGCGCGATGGCAACACCACCGATCTCGGCGGACAGCACCATGAAATTGACCAGCAGGGCGGCAAGCAATGGCCATAGCGAAACGTTGAAGCCAAATCGTTCCCGGATCCCGTCGGAGATGGTGTGATGGCTCACGGCGGCAAACCGGCCGGCCATCTCGACCAGAAAAATGATGCAGATGGTGCCGAGAACCACCGCCCAGATCAGCTGGAACCCGAAGGTCGCACCTGCCTGGGCTGCCGTCGCCATCGATCCGACTTCCAGGAAACCGCCAACACTGGTGACGATGCCCAGCGATATTTCCAGGAGCTTCTTCATGGCTTCGGCGCGAAATATCTGAAGTAAGCGGCGGCCAGGGAGCGCGTGGCCGTCCGAATATCTTCTTGAGCCTCCTGCACTTGCGGGGGGCGGTCCGCTTGCACTCCCGCCTGGGCGCGGTCCACCGCGATCGACAGGTCCTTGACCGCCGCCGCCAACGCAGCCTGCTCGGCAGGTTCAGCCGTAGTGGCCGATCGGATCTTCGCGTCGATATCGGCCAGCGTCGTGCCGGCCGAGTGCAGCGTGCCCGAAGCATATTTGGAAGGGGCAGCTCCCGCCGCCCAGGCATCAAGCGTCATTGATACGGTCTGCGCCGTCGAGGCGGCAGTTCGGGATTGCTGTTCGATCTGGTCCGAGGACGAGCACGCGGTCGACATGGCCATGAGCAACAGCAGGCACGCGCTGTTGCGGCCAAGGCGATAGCTGCTAAGGGTTAGAGCCGGCGTTGGATCCGCCACACGAATGACCTCCCCCACCAACGAGAACCATGTTCGGCGCAAGTTTTGATCTAGCGCGCCCGCCCTCCCCGTCAACCGAGGCCACGATCGAGCCCAGCACGGAGTGCAATTCTGTCGGCCGCGGCAGGTGCCAAGCGGCAGCGACGGGGACCAGCTCGAGCGGAACAAAGGATCGGCAATCGGATTAACGAGGAGTCGGGCGGTTCGACTTCCATCCTGATCGCCGCGCCGCCCGAACGATCGACTGGCAGGGAAGGACCCCTCGATGCCCCGTCTCATTGCCTGGATAGCCATCGTGGTGATTGTGCTTGTCGCGGCTTGGATATGGTTCGGTCGCGATACATCGGGCAGCGGGGGCGGCAGCCAGCCGGCGCCTCACGCGATAGACCAGAACGGGTAGTTTAGTCTGGATGATCCTGCTCGGCGGCGCTCCGGGTGCGCTCGGCTTTGTACTCGTGGATCAGGCCCAGAATCTGAGCCTTGACCGTCTCGCGCGCCTCAGGTTGGACGAAAGGCATCAGCCGTTCGACAATTTCGCCGACCGTCTGCGGGAGATCCGCGGCGGAATCGGTGAGCTGGCTGCCATGTTCGTAGACATTGTCCGTCAGTTTCTTGTCGAGGTCGGATAGAAATCCCATCGTCGCACTCCCCATCGCTGCCATGCCCGCTCTCTCAATGGCTCGCCCGACAGAAATGTTCCGCACAACGATCCTGGCATTGCAGACCGGCTGGATTCCGATGCCAGTGGCCGGAGGAGTGTCGCTGCGCGATCACGTCAACGCAATGTCGTCTGGCCCGGATCCCCTCGCCTGGCCTTCGACGGGATCAGTTTCCCGGCATTGGCCCGCAATCCCCTGACGAGCTCTTCCAGATAGGGAAGCAGTTCGAAAATCAGGATCACGGCCATCACGCAGGCAATGTAGGTCACCGGCAGCTGCTGCGATTTCCAGACAAGTTCGAAGCGCGCGGTTTCCGTCCCCGCCCCGAACAAGGCGAGGAACTGTCCCCAGTGGAGGGAAAGGCGAGGAACTGTCCCCAGTGGAGGGAAATGACGCTGACCAGCCCCATCAGCGGGATCATCTCCAGGAAGCTGTGAACGTGCTGCTCGATCGGCGTGACGGTGCGGGCGGTGGTGGCGTAGCTGACGTCCCACATCGCTGTCGCCTCGTGGACGAAGAAGGTGACGATCATGATGAGAATGATGAGAGCATTCACGTCAAGAAACATGGCGGCCAGCAAAGGTATTCCGACCTCGGCGAACATCAGAAGGTGGATCAACGACTCCTTGGCGCCTGTCGTCGATTCGATGTGAGACGCGCGATGGCAGAGCCAGTCGGCAAATCCGGCGGCCAACCAGACCGGCAGCAGGAAATACATCAAGATCAGCACGGTAGGATCTGACAGCATGACATCCTTTCGCGCGGAATCCCGTTCGAGGTCGCTACTGCTGCCCCGGCATTTCGGTGTTTTCCTGGGGACTTTTCCGGACGCCCGCGGCTGGCGAAGTATCCGTCGGCGCGTTACCGCCCCGGTTCTGTTCAGGCGCCCGCTTCAGTGGCGAGGTATGCCAGCCCATGTCGGCATAGAGAAAGCCTATGAGGAAGCCGATGATGATGATGGCGGCTATCACGAGCGAAAGCACTGCATTGCGTCGCACCATTGCCAGGCTCCCTTCCCAAGCCGAACAGCCGATCACGAAAATAGTTCCACGACCGGCCGCGATCGCTCCTCGGCCGCGTCGGCTTCGACACGCAAGATTCGACGCCAACTCTGCACGGAGCCGCGGGAACAATCGGTGACGGGCGAGGTTCGGTATCGGTTCTTCAAGGACGATCTCGATGAAACCTGCCGTAACCGACCGTATCGAAACAAAAAAATACAACCATCCCACAGGCGGATGGGGATCCCTGAGGTCATTGGTCCGCAAGGCATACGGCGAAGGCCTGCTGATGTCGGGCATATGGAGCACGCTGCTCAAGCAGAACAAAGCCGATGGCTACATGTGCGTTTCCTGTTCATGGGCCAAGCCGGCCGATCCGCGGCCCTTCGAGTTCTGCGAAAATGGCGCGAAGGCGACCATGTGGGATCAGACGAAGCTGCGTTGCGGCCCCGATTTCTTCGCGCGACATACGGTCACCGAACTGCTCGACTGGCCGGATCGTGACCTCGAAAAACAAGGCAGGCTTACGGATCCCCTGCGCTACAATGCCGTCACTGACCGCTATGAACCGGTTTCCTGGGATGACGCATTCCTCGAGATCGGCATGGAGCTCCGGCGGCTCGATCCGAAATCGGTCGTCTTCTACACATCCGGCCGGGCCTCGCTGGAGGCTTCGTTCATGTATCAGCTCTTTGCGCGTATCTATGGCTCATCGAACCTGCCCGATTCTTCCAACATGTGCCACGAATCGACATCGGTCGGGCTGCCCGAATCGATCGGCTCGCCGGTTGGAACCGTGCAGCTCGAGGACTTCTCCCAGTGCGACATGATGTTCTTTTTTGGCCACAACACCGGGGTGACGGCGCCGCGGCTGCTGCATCCGCTGCAAGAGGCTCGTCAACGTGGGGTGCCGGTGTTCACCTTCAATCCCTTGCCGGAAAGGGGGCTGAAGCGCTTCAAGAATCCGCAAGATCCCCTTGAGATGCTGTCGCCGGGCCCCGGCACGAAGATGTCCAGCGACTTCTTCCAGGTCCGCAGCGGCGGCGATATCGCCGCCATGACCGGCATCGCCAAGGCGGTGCTGGCGCTCGACGACGCGGCACGGGAACACGGGGATCCGCGTGTCCTCGACGGCGATTTCATTGCCGAGCACACGGATGGTTTTGCCGAATTCGAGGCTTACCTGCGGGCCGCCAGGTGGGAGGACATCGTCAGGCGCTCGGGAATTGCGCAGGCGGATCTCGAACATGTTGCCGAGGTCTACAGCCGCTCCAACGCGGTGATCGGCAATTACGGCATGGGTTTGACACAGCACCGGCACGGTACCGAGAACGTCCAGATGCTATGCAATCTGCTGCTCATGCGCGGCAACATGGGAAAGCCCGGCGCCGGCATTTCACCGCTGCGCGGCCATTCCAATGTACAGGGCCAGCGCACTGTCGGCATATCCGAAAAACCCGAGCTCGTTCCGCTCGACAAGTTCGCCCGGTTCTATGATTTCGAGCCGCCACGCGAGAAGGGTCTCGACACGGTCGAGGCCTGCGAGGGCGTCATCGCCGGCTCGGTGAAAGGCTTCATCGGACTCGGCGGCAATTTCGTTCGCGCCGTGCCCGAAACCGGCCTGATCGAGAAAGCATGGCGTCGGCTTGGGCTGCATGTCGAAGTCGCCACCAAGCTCAACCGCAGTCATCTCCTGCCGGGGGCGGTGACCTATCTGCTGCCCTGCCTGTCGCGGCTGGAAAGGGACCATCAGGCGAGCGGCGACCAGACCGTTTCGATGGAGGACTCCACCGCCTGTATCCACGGCTCCTTCGGTTCGCGTCCGCCGGCTTCACCGCATCTGCTTTCCGAACCGAAGATCGTGGCGGAACTGGCCAAGGCCACCGTATCGGGGGTGAGTTCGATCCCGTGGGATAAATGGGTCGCCGATTATTCCCTTATCCGCGATGAGATCGAGCGTTGTTACCCGCAGCATTTTCGTGAGTTCAACAAGCGGTTCCTGACGCCGGGAGGCTTTCACCGCGATATCAAGGCCTCGAAACGGGTCTGGGAGACGCCGAACAAGAAAGCCAATTTCAAGCTGCCGACGACGCTTGAAACAGACCCGGACATCGGTGTTTCGGGTCACAATGTGCTGACGCTGATAACGGTGCGCTCCAATGACCAGTTCAATACCACCGTCTATGGGTACAATGACAGACTGCGCGGCATACACGGCACACGCATGGTCCTGTTGATGAACGAGGCCGACATTCAGCGGTTCGGATTGAGCGCCGGGCAGGAAATCGATCTGGAAACCCATGCCGACGATGGCGTGGAGCGGCGGGTTCGAGGTTTGCGCATCACCCCCTACTCCGTGCCCGAAGGCAACTGCGCCGGTTATTATCCGGAACTCAATCCCCTGGTTCCTCTGTGGCACCGGGCCAAGAAGGCTCACGTCCCCGCCGTAAAGTCGGTTCCCGTCAGAATTGTTGCCAGGGAACCCAAAACGAGAAGCTCGGCGCGCCACTAAAGCAATCCAGGAAAAGTGTGTACGGCTTTCCAGGGAAAAGCGCGGTGCGCTTTCCCTTAGGAATTGCGCAAAAACAACAACACAGAGTGGTTAGCCGTTTCCGCAGACGATGAACTGCTCTATGGCGGTCCCAGTCTGGTGGGCCAGGCCGTAGCTAGCCGCCAGCCGGCTTAGGGGATGCCGGCTGGGCCGGTTGGGTGCCTTGCTGATCTCCGCCGGTGGTGGTTTGTGGGGTGGGGTTCGTGTCGGTTGTGGGGTTTTTGTCGACCGGCTGACTGTTCGTATCCGCTTTGGATTTGTCGGGATCGGGATTGTTGCACCCGGCCAGACAGACCAGTGCCAGCATCAGCAACACGGCTCTCATATCGATACTCCTTCGGTGGGAGATGGCGAAGCAGCCTGCCAAGCTTCCATCCGGTCGAATCGCACCGAAAGCCCCTGCCTGGCCGCGCTTCTGGCCAACATCCGATCCAGTTCGGCATCTTCGATCGGGCTGCGCATCACCTCACGAATGGCCCTGCAAGCCAACTCCGTCGACACGAAATCATATCGCCTGCTCCTGGTCAGCACATATTGCTCGACCAGCATTTTCACACGCCGGAGCGCGATCTTATCAGCATGTTGCATCATGTTCCTCCTGCACGCGCCGAACTGCGGGACCATCCGGTTGTTCCCGCCCGAATTCCGAAAATCCATCGCCCGGCCAAGAGCAGAAGTCAGACTCCCGACAGGCGCCGACCGGACGATACCGATCCACGGAACAATCATCTCCTCTGCTGGTTCGGCCGGCACGACGGAGGAAATCATGACGGATGCAAAACTCGCAGTGGTCACCGGCGCCTCGAGCGGCATAGGCAAGGAACTTGCGAAACTCTGCGCGAAGGATGGCTACAATCTCGTCGTTGCGGCTGATGAACCGGCAATCCAGCAGGCCGCCGAGGCACTCGGCTCACATAATATCGCAGTCGAAGCCGTCGAGGCCGATCTCGCGACCGTCGAAGGCGTGGATCGGCTGATCTCCCGAATTGGCGAGCGTGACATCGACCTGCTGTTTCTCAACGCTGGACGCGGGCTCGGCAATGGCTTCGTCGACCAGGACTGGGGGAAGATCCGGCGCATCATCGACACCAATATCACCGGAACGGTGTATCTCGCGCATGAACTCGGCGCCAAGATGGCTCGCCGCGGGCGCGGGCGCATTCTTTTCACCGGGTCGATCGCCGGTTTCATGCCCGGGACTTTCCAAGCCGTCTACAACGGCACCAAGGCATTCATCGATTCCTTCGCGATCGCCTTGCGTCACGAATTGCAGGACACCGGCGTCACGGTGACCGTGTTGATGCCCGGCGCCACGCAGACACGCTTCTTCGAACGCGCCGAGATGATGGACACCAAGGTCGGCACCGACGAGAAGGACAATCCGGCCGACGTTGCCAAGGCCGGCTACGAAGCGATGATGACTGGCGAAGAACAGGTGGTCAGCGGCTGGAAGAACAAGCTGCAGGTCGCCGCTGCGCATGTCACGCCAGCGGGTACGCTGGCCGAACAGCACCGCGAGATGGCTGCGCCGGGCTCGGCGTCCCAGGACTGACCGGCGGCATCTCCGGCGCCACGCACGAGAAACGCGCGTCTCACCAATGAAACGCACCCTCGAAACTCAGGAGCAACATCGTGAAAGCCCTTACATGGCACGGCAAAGGCGACATACGCTGCGACCAAGTGGCCGATCCCGTCATCGAGGATGACCGCGACGTGATCATCAAGGTTACCTGCTGCGCCATATGCGGCTCCGACCTCCACCTGATGAACGGTTACATGCCGACGATGAAATCGGGCGACGTGCTTGGCCACGAGACGATGGGCGAAGTGGTGGAGGTTGGTCAGGGCCATTCGAAATTCAAGAAGGGTGACCGGGTGGTGGTGCCGTTCAACATTTCCTGCGGCGAGTGCTGGTTTTGCCAGAACGGGCTGTTTTCGCTTTGCGACCGCTCGAATCCCAACGCAAAACAGGCCGCCGAAGCGATGGGTCAATCGCCGGCCGGCCTTTTCGGATATTCGCATCTTGTCGGCGGCTATTGGGGCGGACAAGCGGAATATCTGCGGGTTCCGTTCGCCGATGTCGGTCCGATCAAGGTGCCGGAGGGAATGGAAGATGAACAGGTGCTGTTTCTCTCCGACATCTTCCCGACCGGCTACATGGCGGCAGAGAACGCCGGCATCGAGCCGGGCGATACGGTCGCGATATGGGGTTGCGGCCCGGTTGGCCAATTCGCCATCCAGAGCGCGTGGATGCTCGGCGCCGGCCGCGTCATCGCCATCGACAAGGTGCCGGAGCGGCTGGCCATGGCGCGTGAACACGGCAAAGCAGAGACGCTCGACTTCAGCAATTCCAATATCTACGACGCACTGATGGCGATGACCGACGGCCGCGGCCCGGATCGCTGCATCGACTGCGTCGGCACTGAATCCGACCCCGGCGCCAGCGCCGACGCCATGCTCGACAAGGTGAAGGCCGCCGTCTATCTCGGCACCGATCGGCCGCATGTGCTGCGAGAGGCGATCTATTGCTGCCGCAAGGGCGGCACCATCTCGGTTCCCGGCGTCTATATCGGCCTGGTCGATCACATCCCGTTCGGCGCCGCGATGAACAAGGGGCTGACCTTCCGAATGGGCCAAACCCATACCCAGCGCTATCTCGAACCACTTCTGGCCAAGGTCCAGAATGGCGAGATCGACCCGTCTTTCGTCATCACCCACAGAGCCGAGCTCGAAGCCGGGCCGGACCTCTACAAGACCTTCCGAGACAAGCAGGATGGTTGCATCAAGGTGGTTATGCGGCCGCATGGCTGAGATGTCGCAATTCCAGATGCAAGAGCTGTCTCATTCCCGGCATCCGTTGGACGCCCGCCCGATCGGCATTGGCAGTTCGGAACTTTCTGTTGTGTCGGCGATTGACCCGCTGAGTTCGGTTCGGAAGAAGGGTGCCGCCATGGCCAACGAGAATTCTCGCTCGAAACCCGTTATTCGGTCTCCGAACACCGATGGTTTGCCACACCCGAGGCGAGACGCCGGTGATACGGACGCAGGGGCGAAATCGCCGACGCCGAAGACTGCCGGAGGATCTCACCCTTCAGCCCCTCCCCTGGACAATCCCACAGCCAATCGAAATGCCGGTCGTCCCCGTCAGCCCAGCACGACTCCGCGACCGACGGACAAGCCCTTGGACTGATCCTGTGGCGCTCTTCGAGTGCCCGTCAACGCGAAACGTCGCGCAGCGACCCCAGGTCGGCCAGCGCAGCCAGGATAGCTGCTTCAGTCGCCGGCTTGGGCACGAATTTGCAGTCGCGAAAGGATGCCGGTAGGTCGCGCGCGCCAAATCCCGTCATGAGGGCGAAGGGAACACCCTGCGCCTGCAATGTCTCCGCGAGGGGCAGGCTCGTTTCACCGTTCAACTGAATGTCCAGCAACGCCATGTCGATCTTGTCCGAGCCGACGAGACGAAGCGCCGCGGCTACCGAAGGCGCGGGACCGACCACCTGGTAACCGGCGCTACGCAGGACTAACGCGGTGTCTTCCGCGATTAGCCATTCATCCTCGACAACCAGGACGCGCGGTCCGTCGTTCACGACCCCTCCTTCCGGTTAACGGGAAATGCGATCTGAACGTTGAGGCCTTCCTTGCGAAAAACGGTTTCGACATGGCCGCCAAGCCTGTAGCCGATCTCTCCCTGCAGCAGCGTGAGGCCGAAGCCGCTGCCGACGGGTTCATTGACAGGGGGACCGTCCTTCTCGCGCCAGGTAAGCGTAAACATGTCGTCAGCGATCGACCACATCACCACCACCTTGCCACGAGGTTTGGAAAGAGCGCCATATTTGGCCGCGTTGGTGGCCAGTTCGTGGACGGCCATGCTAAGGGAAAGACCCTGTTGCGGTCCAAGTTCTATCTCCTGGCCGTTCAGTTCGAACCGTTCAATGCCAAACGGCTCGAGCTCCTGGTGAAGCAGCTCGCTGACCGAAGCTTCCTTCCAGCTTTTCCGGCTCAACAATCCATAGGCCCGCGACATCGCATGCAAGCGTCCGATCAAGGCTTCTGCGAATTCATCCTTCGAGACGGATTTCTCCCGCGTGCGGCTCGCAATGCTGACGATCACCGCCAACATGTTCTTGACCCGGTGGTTGAGCTCAGAGATGAGAACCTGCTGATGTTCTTCCGCCTGAGCCAGAGTGGTGACGTCGACCAGTGTCACGACCACACCCTGAACGCGGTTGCTCTTGTCCCGATAGGGATTGATATGGACCATGTGAAACCGCCCGGCGCTGTCGCGCGCAAGGTGGTGGTTCAGGGTCTCGCCTGTCTCGAACACCTCGGCGATATGCTGCTTCAACTCGGGATACTCCAACTGGCTCGACAGGTCCGTCAGCGGCCGGCCGACGTCGGAGGGTCGCAGACTGAAGAACGACGAAGCCGCGGGCGTGAAGGTCCGCACCACTAGATTGCGATCGAGGAAAATGGTCGCGATCTCCGTGCTTTCGAACAGGTTGCGCAGATCGCTGTTGGCGTGATCGAGTTCCTCGATCTTGTTCGTCAACTCGGCATTGATAGTGTTCAGTTCCTCATTGAGCGACTGCATTTCCTCCTTCGAGGCCTCAAGTTCCTCATTGGTCGACTGGGCCTCCTCGTTGACAGAGACGAGTTCCTCGTTGGACGATTTCACCTCTTCCAGTGCGGTCTCATATTCCTCGATCGTCGATTGCAGGCGCTCCCTCGCATCGCGCAGTTCTCGCTCCAGATCGGCGGTGCTGTCGGTGTCATGGCTGCCGCCTTCGTCTGTGCGGATCTGCGTAGGTCCCGACGGTTCGAACAGGACGAGATAGAGCGGCTCGCCATTGTCGCGTTCCGCCAGCGGCTCAATGGTGAGCTTGATCGGCTGGATCCGCTCATCATCCTCCTCGACCGTGAGATTTTCCCGTATGACGGTCCGGCGCGTCGACGTCGCTTCCCGCAGCGCGGCGCGCAGGTCGAGTCGCAGCCCACGGCGCGCCATTGTCAACAGTTGCCGGCTGGGAATGCCTTGCGGCGCTTCGAGATATTTGCCGGTGCGAGCTGAGTAGTAGACGACATCGCCCTCGGCGTTGACCAGCACATGCGGGGGGGCGAAGCGCTCCAGCACCTGCGCCTCGACCGCCTGGCGTAGGGGATAACCGGCGGCTCCCTTCCTCAAGCCAGTGCTCTCGGACGGGAATGCGCCTGAACGGCCATCGCCGATCAGGGCCGGCAGCCTGACATGCGGCGAGGCATGCTCCCGCGCCTGGAAGATGCGATGTTTCTTGTCGACGGTAGCGAACAGATCGTCGTTCTGTCCGACGCTCTCCGAGGTGCCGAGGAAAAGATAACCGCCGGGCTTCAGGGCGTAATGGAAAATAGGAATGACCCGGTTCTGAATGGCGGGGCCGAAATAGATCAGCAGGTTACGGCACGACACCAGGTCCATGCGTGAGAAAGGCGGGTCGCGAACGACGCTGTGCGGCGAAAAGATGCACAGCTCCCGTATCTCGTTGCTGATGACATAGGTGTCCCCGTCGCCATTGAAAAACCGCTGGCGGCGTTCGGGGGAAAGTCCCTGCAGCAGGGCTTCAGGATAGCGCCCTGCCCGCGCCACCGCCAGCGCCGGTTCGTCGATATCGGTCGCGAATATCTGGATTCGCGGAACGACCGGGAGCTTTTCCACATGTTCGCGCAGCAGGATGCCGATGGAGAACACCTCTTCGCCTGTGGCGCAGCCGGGAATCCACACCCTGATGATGTCGTTGGCGGTCTTGCCTTCGAAGAGTTGCGGTACGATCTTTCGCTCGAGCAGTTCGAAGGCCTCGGGATCGCGAAAGAAGTTGGTGACGTTGATCAGCAGGTCGCGAAAAAGGTTCATCACCTCGCGAGGGTCCTTCTGCAGCCATTCCACGTATGCGCCAATGGATTGCATCTGCGCGATCTGCATGCGCCGCTTGATGCGTCGCAGGAACGTCTTGGTCTTGTAGCCCGAGAAATCATGGCCTGAGTGGCTGCGCAGGATGCCGTAGATCTGGGACAGGACCTTTTCCATACCCGCCGTGCGGACGCTATCCTCCTCCGCCAACCCATTCAACGCGTCGAAGCCGCGCGTGAAGGCTTCCAGTTTCGTGCCGATCTCCTCGGCGGGCGCGGCTATATCGATAAGTCCGCTGGTGATGGCGCTCTGCGGCATATCGGGGTTGCGCGGGCCGTAGCCGTCGGAGATCTGCGCGACGGTGAGCCCGCCATGCTCCTTGATCGCCTTGGCGCCCAAGGTTCCATCGGAATCTCCGCCCGACAGGATGACGCCGACGGCATGTTCGCCCTGGTCTTCGGCAAGTGCGCTGAAGAAGATGTCTATGGGTTTGCGCTCCTGGCTGAACCCATTGGGCCGGCGCAGGCGCAGCATTCCCTTGTCGATGGTCATGGTCACGTTCTGCGGCATGACATAGACGTGGTTTGGTTGAACGATCATGCCGTCCGCCGCGATTTCGACCGCCATTTCGGTGTAGCGGCCGACGACCTCGTGCAACAGGCTCTCTCGCTTGGGGCTGAGATGAGTGATGACGACGAACGCCATGCCGGGCTGATCGGCCATACCCTTGAACAGCCCTTCCATCGCCGGAATCCCGCCGGCGGACGCGCCGACGCCAACGATGGGAAATCTTTTCGACTGGGCTGTCACTGGAAGTTCCCCTTTCGGCACCTGTGTGCGAAATCACTTATGAAGCAGGCGGACAGCAGGTAAGCATAGGCGCGGCGGAGATACGGAACAAGTCGCGACGGATGGCGTTGAATTTGGAGTTCACGTGTTCAATGACCAAACGTCCATTCTGAAACAAAGCTCCCGACGCACATGGAGTCAGCGGCGTGGAATTGCTCGACGATTTCGGCCGGGCTCGTGCCGACACGCCAGCAGGCTCGGCCAGGGAGACTGTTTCCACGAGATACTGGTCGAGAAAGGATGACGAGGTGCGCGATCTGCAAGGGGTGCATCTTCTGATCGTCGAAGACGAATGGATGGTAGCCGGAGATCTCGCCCGTTATTTCAGCAATATGGGTGCGATCATCCTGGGACCGGCAGCGACGGTCGAACAAGCATCATTGCACACTGAATCGGCCGAGGCTGCCATCCTCGACGTCAACCTCAACGGGCGACGCGTCTTTCCGATCGCGGACGAACTGATGCGCCGCGGCGTGCCGTTCGTGTTTTTCAGCGGTGACAGCGATATCGCCATTCCCGAACATCTCCGGCATGCCAGCAACCTGCGAAAATCCTCGGGCAGCGGGGCTGTATTCAATGCTCTTTTCCCGCCGCAAAGCCCGGCTGCGGCGAGCGGCTTTGTGCCAAGTTCGCCGGACGACGTGTTTTCGCTCCTGCCCAAACTCAGGCTTGCGGCACGTCTGTTGCTGGGGGATGTGGAAGCCTCCGACCGGCTTGTCGAAAGGACGCTTGAGCGAGCGATCCGTGACATCGACCAAAGGCGGATCGGCCAGTCCACCGAAGACTGGCTTAACGCCATCATGCGCGATTTGGCAAAGTCCAGCGGCGCAAGGCTTCTGAACTGAGCCGAACCAGGTTTCCGATTGATCGCCGGCCGGGCCTCGGTCAGCCCTTTTGGTCACGCTCGACGAACTTGTTGAAACGGCTGGTCTGCCCGCCGCCGGTGTTGGCCTGGTAAAGAAAAGCCAGACGGTTCTCATCGAATATCCGAAAGAACTCATCCCATTCGACTGGTTCGAATGCCTCCTCGGGCTCGCCGAAATCGATCCGCAGGATGCCGCCCTCGCCCTTGGTTCGCACCACTGCCGGCCGGCCGTTCCGCTCCTCGGCCCATTTGCGAATCTCCTCGTGATTGGTGGTCGTCTGCGATTGCGACATCGAAATCTCCTTTGGACCTGCTCTCTCGCCGCGCACGCACCGCGGCAACTGTTGAGCGTCCTAACAGCACACGGCAGGCAATGTTCCAGCACCCGTCGCGCGGTGCGATGCGCCTGCTGTCGAATGAAACCGCCAGGAGAACTTTGTTGATGCGCAGGGAACAAAGCTTTTGCCGAGAAGTTGGGGGCGCCGAGGTCACCAGTCCGAGGAGTTGTCGTGAAACGTATACTGGTCACAGGGGGCTGTGGTTTCATTGGTCGCCACGTCGCACAAGAATTCGCCGATCACGGTTATTCGGTTTGCATCCTAGATGCATTGCTGGATCAGGTGCATGCCGGCGAAGCGGTCAACCTTCCCGCTGGAGCCGAACTGATCAAGGGCGACGTGCGCGATCGCGAAGCCGTCACCAAGGCGCTGAAGGGCGTCGACGGGGTGGTTCACCTGGCTGCGGAAGTCGGCGTCGGCCAATCCATGTACGAGATCGCCCGCTATGTCGGCGCCAACGATCTCGGCACTGCAACACTGCTCGAGGTGTTGATCAAGCACCCGGTCGAGCGGATCGTCGTCGCGTCTTCGATGAGCGTCTACGGCGAAGGTCTGTATGCCACGCCCGACGGCCGGCGCGTCGGCAACGCCCGGCGCAAGGCCAACGACCTCAAAGGCGGACAGTGGGATCCCTTGTCGGCGGACGGTGAACCTCTCTCGCCGTTGCCGACAGACGAAGAAAAGCCGATCGATCTCGCCTCCATCTATGCATTGACGAAATATGCCCAGGAACGCGCCGTGCTGATCTTCGGCGAAGCCTATGGCGTCGATGCGGTGGCGCTGCGCCTGTTCAACGTTTTCGGCGCCGGACAGGCGCTTTCAAACCCCTATACCGGCGTGCTGGCCAACTTCGCCTCGCGTCTGGCCAACGGCAAGCGGCCGATGATCTTCGAAGATGGCCAGCAGAAGCGCGATTTCGTTCATGTACGTGACGTCGCCCGCGCCTTTCGCCTGGCACTGGAGCAACGCCAGGCAAAAGGCCACGTCATCAACATCGGAAGCGGCCGGGCTTATGCGATCCGCGATGTCGCGCGGCTGCTGGCCGAGGCCATGGGAACGCCGGACCGCTCGCCCGAGCTGCTCGGCAAAGCGCGTTCCGGTGACATTCGCAACTGCTTCGCCGACATTTCCAAGGCGCGCGAACTGCTGGGTTTCGAACCAGGGCGGCAGTTGGAGAATTCCCTCGGCGACTTCGTTTCCTGGGTGCGCAACACGATTGCCATCGATCGCGGCGCCGACATGAAACGCGAACTCGAAGAACGCGGGCTGGTGTCATGAAGCCGGGTAGGCGCAACCGTCGCGAAGCACCTGTCGCCATCGTCGGCGGCAGCGGCTTCATCGGGTCCAATCTTGCCGACAGCCTGTTGTCGGACGGCGAGCCGGTGCTGGTGATCGACAATCTCAGTCGCGCTGGTGTCGAACAGAACCTTGAATGGTTGTCGCACAAGCATGGAAGCCGCCTCACCGTGGAAACCGTCGATGTGCGCGACGCCAACGCCTTGGCTTCGGCCCTCACGGGGTCGAAAGCCATATTCCACCTGGCCGCGCAGACCGCCGTTACCACCAGCCTGGTTCGGCCGGGCGAGGATTTCGACATTAACCTTAGAGGAACTTTCAACGTCCTGGAGGCGGCGCGACAGAGCGGCGAACGAATCCCGGTGATCTTCGCCAGCACCAACAAGGTGTACGGCAGCCTCCCCGACATTGCGGTTCGCCCGGAGGGCGAGCGCTATGTGCCCTGCGACCCTGCGATCCGCACCGAGGGCATCGGCGAGGGCCGCAGCCTGGACTTTTGCACACCCTATGGCTGCTCCAAAGGCGCGGCCGACCAGTACGTGCTCGACTACGCCAAGTCCTATGGCTTGCCGACGGCGGTCCTGCGGATGAGCTGCATCTACGGCCCGCGCCAGTTCGGAACGGAGGACCAGGGCTGGGTTGCGCACTTCCTCCTTTGCGCGCTTTCGGGGCGGCCGATAACCATTTACGGCGACGGCAGGCAGGTGCGCGACATCCTGCACGTCTCCGATGCAGTTGCAGCCTACAGGGCCGTGCTCGACCGGATCGAGACGATCACGGGCCAGGCGTTCAATCTCGGCGGCGGACCGAAAAATGCGCTCAGCCTGCGCATGCTGTTGAGCGAGATCGGCAGCCTGACGGATCGAGCACTGTCGATCCGCTATGAGGCAGAGCGGACGGGCGACCAGCCCTTCTTCGTCGCCGATACGAGAAAGATGCAAACCACGCTTGGCTGGACGGCGCATGTTTCGTGGCGAGAAGGCATCCGCGACCTCGCCGAATGGTTGCAGCGTCACCGGCTCGAACCCCACGCCGAAGCCGAGAGGTACGTCGCATGAAAATCGCGTTGGTCAACCCATTCTGGACCTACGACGACAGCATCTATTTCGGCTGCCGCCAACCGCATCTACCCCTGGAACTCGGCTACTCGAAAGCCTTGCTCGAACGGGCTGGCCATGAGGTGCTGATGCTGGACGGACAGCTTCAGAAGCTTGACAATTCCAGCCTTTCCGAACGGGTGGCCGAGTTCGCGCCGGCAATGACGGTCGTCACCACAGCGCCGACCTATCTGTTCTGGCGCTGCGCGCCGCCGGAATTGCGCGTGCCGGCCGATTTTCTCAACCGCCTTGCCGGGCGGGGCGGGCGCACCGTCGCGGTCGGGCCGCATGGCTCGGCGACACCGGCGCCAACGCTGCGCAAGCTCGGCGTCGACATCATCGTGCGCGGCGAATGCGAGGAGGTCGTGGCCGACCTTGCACGGCGCGATGATTGGAGTGCGGTGTCGTCAACCGCCTACTTTAGCGAAGCAAGGCTGATCTCGAACGGCGGCGTTCACGCCAGTTCGTTCATCGACCATCCGCCGCTCGAATGGCCATCGGACTGGATCGCCGCGCACGCGCACCACCATCACAGGTTCGACGACCACCAGGTGGGGTTCGGCGCGGAAGTCGAGGCGTCGCGCGGCTGCCCTTACAATTGCAGCTTCTGCGCCAAGATGGATTTCCGCGATGCCTATCGCCGCCGAAATCACGAGGCGGTCGTGACGGAAATAGACCGGCTGATCGCCCAAGGTGTCGGCTATATCTACTTCATCGACGAGATTTTCCTGCCGCAGAAAGCCTTGCTAGAGGCACTGGTCGACCGTGACGTGAAATTCGGCGTACAGACCCGCATCGACCTGTGGAAGCCCGAACTGCTGGAATTGCTTGGCGCGGCCGGTTGCGTGTCAATCGAAGCGGGCCTCGAAAGCCTGACAGTGGAGGGCCGGGCCATGCTGGCCAAGCGCTGCCGCCTGGGCACGGAGGAACTCGCCGCGCTGCTCGTCGATGCAAGACGCCATGTTCCGTTCGTCCAGGCCAATCTGATCGGCGTGGTCGAAGATGACCCTGCCCTGGTCGACTACTGGCGAAACCACCTAATCGACAACGGCGTATGGGCCAATGAGCCGGTACCGCTCTATCCCTACCCGAGTTCGCCCAGCTATCGCGAGCTTTGGGGCGAGCCCGATGACATCGCGTGGGAGCGCGCGCATGAACACTATCTCGCCTCGTTCCAAAAATTCAGCGACATCCAGGAGAAGCGCCCGCGTCCGCTGGCGGAACTGGAGGCGACATGTTGCGGACACTGACCCCGCGTTCGCGGCGCATCCTGATGACGGTCGATGCCGTGGGCGGCGTGTGGCGGTACGCGCTTGATCTGGCGCGGGAATTCGTGGACGGCGGGGACAGCGTTTTGCTCGCCGGTCTCGGTCCGGAACCATCCACGCAACAGGCCGAAGAAGCACAGTCCTTGGCGACACTGACCTGGCTGAACACGCCGCCGGATTGGATGACCCGCAATGCCAGCGACCTCGATGCGTTGCCGGGGGAGTTGCATGCGCCCATTCGTGACCACGCCATCGACCTTGTTCATCTCAATGCCCCGACGCAGGCAGTGGGGCTCGATGCGCCCTGCCCTATCGTGGTGGTCTCGCATTCCTGCGTGGTCACATGGTTCCATGCCGTCAAGGGACAGGCGGTGGACAGCGCATGGGATTGGCAGAAGCAGCGCAACAGGCGCGGCTTCGACACGGCCGACGCCGTCATCGCGCCGAGCCACAGCCACGCCGGCATGCTCGAAACCTGCTATGGACAAATCGCGCGTCTCAATGTCGTCGCCAACGGCGCCCGCCCGGTTGCGAAAGCCGAAAAACGTCAACCGCTCGTCTTCGCCGCCGCCCGCTGGTGGGACGAAGCCAAGAACGCCACGGTGATCGACCAGGCCGCGTCGATAACGCAATGGCCCGTCTTTGCAGCCGGTTCCACGCTAGGTCCGGACGGCCAGCACGCCGGCTTCAGCCATGCCGTCGCTCTCGGAGCGCTACCGCATGACGAGATGCGCTCCCTGATGGCACGCGCCGGAATCTTCGTGTCGCCATCGCTCTACGAGCCGTTCGGCCTGGCGACGCTGGAAGCGGCCATGTCGGCGACGCCGCTGGTTCTATCCGACATCGCCACCTACCGCGAGTTATGGGACGGGGCCGCGCTATTCTACGACGCGCGCGATCCGCATGATCTCGCCACCTGCATCAACCGTCTCTCCGCGGATGCGCAGCACAGGCGGGAGCTCGGACGGGCAGCCCTGCGCCGGAGCCGCAGGTTTTCGTTGGCGAGGCAGGCAGCGGCCATGCGCGACGTCTACGACAAAGCGGCCTTAGCGATGGCGGAGCGCTGATCATGCGCTTTCTGTTCTATACCCATTCGGTCGTTTCCGACTGGAACCACGGCAACGCACATTTCCTGCGCGGCGTCATGCGGGAGCTGGTCGCACGCCAGCATCAGGCGATCGCGCTGGAGCCGGCGGACGGCTGGAGCCGCTCGAATCTGCTGGCCGAGAAGGGCTCCTTCGCCATCGAGCGCTTCAGGAATGATTTCCCCGAGCTGATGCCGGTGACCTACGATGCCGGCTTTGACCACGAGGCCTGGATCGCCGATGCGGACGTGGTGGTCGTCCATGAATGGACCGAGCCGGACCTCGTCGCGCGCCTTGGTCGCGCCAGGGCCAACGGCGGCAACTTTATCCTCCTGTTTCACGACACCCACCACCGCGCCGTGTCGGCGACCGAGGCGATCTCGGCGCTCCGGCTGGAGCATTACGACGGCGTCCTCGCCTTTGGCGAAGCCCTGCGCGAGAGCTACCTGCGCGCCGGGTGGGGCAAACGCGTCTTCACCTGGCACGAGGCGGCTGACGACCGCCTGTTCAGACCGCATCCTGAGATCCGCCCGACCTCCGATCTGATCTGGATTGGAAACTGGGGCGACGACGAGCGTACCGCGGAGCTCAAGGAATTTCTGATCGAGCCGGTGCACGAACTCGGCCTCGATGCCACCGTTCATGGCGTGCGCTACCCCAGGCAGGCGCTCGCCGATCTCGCAGCCGCCGGCCTGCGCCATGAAGGCTGGATCGCCAATGCCGACGTGCCGAAGGCGTTCGCAGCGCATCGTGTCACGGTGCATGTTCCGCGCCGCCCCTATCGGGAAGGCCTGCCCGGCATTCCGACCATCCGCGTGTTCGAGGCGCTCGCCTGCGGCATTCCGCTGATTTCGGCCCCGTGGTCCGACACCGAGCAACTGTTCAGGCCAGGCGTCGATTTCCTGTTCGCGGACAATGGCTCCCAGATGCGGCGACACCTCCGGGCCGTACTCGGCGACGCGGATTTCGCTGCCTCCCTGGCGGCGTCTGGTCTCGAGACCATCCGCCTGCGGCACACATGCCGGCACCGCGTGGACGAGTTGTTCGGCGTGCTCGCCGAATGCGGACCTCAACACATCACCAATCCGACCGCCGCAAAGGAAGCTGCTGAATGAAGATCGCTTTTTATGGATCGAGCCTGTTGTCGTCCTACTGGAACGGCGCCGCTACCTATTACCGTGGGTTGCTCAAGGCGCTTTCCCAACTCGGCTACGAAATCACCTTCTATGAACCTGACGTCTATGACCGCCGGAACAACCGCGACATCGAGGCGCCGGATTGGTGCGCCGTCGTCGTGTACGAGGCGACCCAGCACGCGCTGATGCAGGTGGCGGCGTGCGCCGCCGAGGCGGATATCGTCGTCAAGGCGAGCGGCGTCGGTTTCGAGGATGAGGCGCTGCTGCGCGCCGTGCTCGATCACGCGCGTCCTGACGCGCTCGTCGTGTTCTGGGACGTGGATGCTCCAGCGACGCTCGGCCAATTGCGCGATGAACCGGACCATCCGCTGCATGCCGCGCTGCGGCAAATCGATCTTGTGTTGACCTATGGCGGCGGCGACCCCGTGGTCTGGGCCTATCGCGCCATGGGAGCGAAGGAATGCGTGCCGATCTACAATGCGCTCGATCCTGAAACGCATTATCCAGTCGCCAGTCAGGCGCGTTTTGCTTGCGACCTCGCTTTCCTCGGAAACCGGCTGCCGGACCGTGAGGCGCGCGTCGAGGCGTTTTTTCTCGATCCGGCCAGCCGTTTGCAGGAGCAGCGTTTCCTGCTTGGCGGATCGGGCTGGGGCGACAAGCCGCTTCCCGCCAATGTCGGTTGGCTCGGCCACGTCGGCACCCGTGACCACAACGCCTTCAACGTCACCCCGAAGGCCGTGTTGAACATCAGCCGCGACAGCATGGCCGCAAACGGCTTTTCGCCCGCCACCCGGGTTTTCGAGGCGGCGGGCGCCGGTGCCTGCCTCATCACGGATGCGTGGCTGGGCGTCGAACTGTTCCTGAAACCCGGCGAGGAGATCCTGGTCGCGCGCGACGGCGGCGATGTCGCCGAAATCATGCGCACCTTGACCCCCAATCGGGCAAAGGCGATCGGCGCGTCCGCGCTGCGCCGCGTCCGCGGTGAACATACCTACGCCATGAGAGCGGCCGTGACCGATACGGTCTTGAGGCAGCACTTCGAGCGCGGGACCGTGGAGGCGGCGTAATGACCAAGCGGCTCAACATCGTCTTTCTCGGCCTGTCCCTCTCCTCGTCCTGGGGAAACGGCCACGCCACGACATTTCGAGGCCTGCTGAAAGGCCTGCATGAACTCGGTCACCGCGTGACCTTCCTGGAGCGCAACGTGCCGTGGTATGCCAATCACCGCGACTTGCGCGATCCCGATTTCTGCACTCTGCGCTACTACGAAACGACGCAGGAGTTGCAACAGGACTGGGCACGATGCCTGCAACAGGCCGATGTCGTGGTCGTCGGGTCCTTCGTTCCGGAGGGGCGCGCGGTCATCGACATTGCCGTGGCGCTCTGCAAAGGGGCGCTCTGCTTTTATGACATCGACACGCCGGTGACCCTGGCAAAGCTTTCGACGGATGAATGCGACTATCTTAGTCGGCGGCAGATTCCGTATTTCGATGTCTATTTCTCCTTCACCGGCGGGCCGACGCTTGGCCGACTGGCGCAGGATTTCGGTGCGCGCCGTGCCGAACCGCTCTACTGTTCGGTCGATC
The DNA here is from genome assembly GCF_020165475.1 of Mesorhizobium sp. BR1-1-15. Taxonomy (NCBI): domain Bacteria; kingdom Pseudomonadati; phylum Pseudomonadota; class Alphaproteobacteria; order Hyphomicrobiales; family Phyllobacteriaceae; genus Mesorhizobium; species Mesorhizobium sp. BR1-1-15. Next base: position 703,707 of record NZ_JAIUIF010000001.1, read on the forward strand.
CGCAACGGCATCACCGAACCGCCGACCCAGTCGGCTGGGACCTCGGTTATCTCGGCACCTACAGCACCGACCGGCAGGCAACGCTCAACGCGCTGTTGCTCGAGCCCGCACGGCGCATGCCGGAGCGCCGTTTCGTCGTCGCCGGCTCGCAATATCCGTCCGACATCGTCTGGCCTGAGAATGTCGAACGAATCGAACATTTGCCGCCGGCCGACCATGCCGCATTCTATAGCCGCCAGCGCTACACGCTGAACGTCACGCGCAGATCGATGATCGCCGCCGGATGGTCGCCCAGCGTACGGCTTTTCGAGGCTGCCGCTTGCGGCACGCCGATTATCAGCGATCGCTGGCCGGGTCTCGACAGCTTCTTTCCTGCTTCGGCGATCCGCACGGCCGACAAGGCGGATGACATCGTCGATATCCTGCTCAGGGAATCCGAGCGCGCCCGGCTCGCCATGGCCGGCCGGGCGCGCGAACTCGTCCTGGCAGCACATACCGGTGCGGCCAGGGCCCGCGAATTCGTGTCGCTGCTGACACGACCGAGAGCGGCGATGATCGATCTCGATATCGGAACCGCAGCATGACTGAAAGACAGGAGAAAACAGCGATGCGGCAAACAAGAAAAGCGCGAAGGGCGAAGACAGTGCTTGTCGCCGGCGGCGCGGGTTTCCTCGGCTCGCATCTTTGCGAAACGTTGTTCCGCAACGGCTGGCGTGTGATCTGCGTCGACAATTTCCTTACCGGCCGCATGGACAACATCGTCTCGATCATGGACCAGCCGCGCTTCCGGCTGATCGAGCAGGATATCTGCCGGCCGCTGAACCTCGGCGAGCCGGTCGATCGCGTTTTCAACCTGGCATGCGCTGCTTCGCCGCCGCGCTACCAGGCCGATCCGATACACACGACACGCACCTGCGTCATCGGAACGCTCAACCTGCTCGAACTCGCCGCCCGCAACAATGCGCGATTCCTGCAGGCGTCGACAAGTGAAGTTTATGGCGACCCGGAACAACATCCGCAACGGGAAGACTATGTTGGCCATGTGAACTTCACCGGCCCGCGCGCCTGCTACGACGAAGGCAAGCGCACCGCCGAAACGCTTTGCTTCGATTATCTGAGAGCAGCAAAAGCCGATATTCGCGTGGCTCGCATCTTCAATACCTACGGTCCCAGGATGGACCCCGCCGACGGCCGCATCGTCTCGAACCTGATCATGCAGGCGCTTGAGAAGCGCTCGATGACGATATTCGGTGATGGGTTGCAGACAAGGTCCTTCTGCTACGTCTCCGATCTGATCGAAGGTATGATGCGCCTGATGGATCTCGACCCCAATCCCGGAAAACCTGTCAACCTGGGCAATCCCGGAGAATTCACCATCATGCGACTGGCATCCATGGTGAGAGACATGACCGGAACCAAATCGGATCTGAAATTCCTGCCCTTGCCGCAAGACGATCCCCGCCGCAGGCAGCCCGACATCTCGCGTGCAAAGGCGCTGCTCGGCTGGACGCCGAAAGTGCCCCTCAGGCAAGGGCTGATGCAGACGATCGGATACTTCTCCAATCTCGAAACCAGCGAGATCGACGGCCGGATGACAGCTATTGCGACAAACGCAAGATCGGGCAGGTTGCAGGACCTTCCGGCCTGAGGCCAGGCCGCCGCAGCCACGTGTTCCGGCATGACCGCTTAAGCACGGTCATGCCTCCTGCCGCACTTTTGCGGATTGCGCGGAACATCCTGGCAAGCTCGGGGTTTGACGATGAGATCCCGCTATGGAGAACGGACCTGTGCAACCCAAACGATCCGCAAAGGATATCGAGCAGATTGCGGAAAGAGAGACGGCTGCCTTTCTGCGACGGGCCTCCATCACCTATCTCGAGTGCTGCGTCAGCCTGATGATGACGCATCTGCAGCGCGAGGAAGTGGCCACCATTCTCGAACGCGAAGCGGACATGCTGCGAAGACTGGACTGATCGTCACGGCCCGGACCTCTCCAGGAAGCGTAGCAGCCCTTTCTTGTACCGCGTTGCCGCAGCTACCAGCCTTGGCTTCTCCGGGCCATGCTCGGATCGGGCAGCAACGTTCCAGAGTCCCAATTGAAACGCCAGGTAGCAAGGTTCGAGATAGTCAATGAGGCCGGTATCGATATTGAGCCGCTCCCCGGCTTCCATGCGGTGGACCAACGTCGCTAGCTCGCTGTCGGAAAATCCATGTTCGACGCGAGCGCCGGCAATGTCCCATTCTATGGGCTGGCAGCCGATCAAATCATGCCCGCGGCAGTGATCGACGGCATCCGTCTTGATCAACATCCCGTCGGCAGAAACGAGAAACTCCCACGGGTGAAGCCTTCCGTCGATCTCGACCCGTGGCAGCGCTTGCGCAGGGGCACGCTTCGAGAACCAGTTCCGCAGCTCCGCCGCGCGCCGCTCACCCAGGGCTTCGGCGCCATTGTGGACGGCCATCTCAGCGAGTTCCGGCAATCTAGCACCCAGTTCCGGAGTTCTGAGATTGGCCGCACGCCAAGCGAGATAGCGTGCGAGCTCCGCGGCAAGCCTGTCTCTCGACAGGCTTGCCTGATCCATTGTCTTTCCCTCGATCCACCGTTCAACCAGAAAACCGTGACAAAGCCCGACGACCTGCGGTCCGAAGCCGGCTTCGTGCAGCATCTCCGCGGTTTGCATCTTGCGCTGCCCGGTTTGACCGAGGCCGGCAAATTTGACGAGCCACCGATCGCGTCCCGCGGACGCCAGGAATTTTCGCCGCTCGATGCCGCGTTGACTCGGCGGCCAGAGCCTCTCCTCGGCGTAGTGGAGGTTTCGCCACTCTCCAGCGGATATTTCGGTCAGGGCCAAGTGCGGGCTGCCGGCAGCCTCCGCCACCCAATCGCGCAGCGTCGGCATTTGCGCGCCGCCCGGGAAGGTGCGTTCGAAGGCCCGCGCCACATGTTTTCGGCAACCCGACCATGTCTCACGAACCTCCTTAGAGGCTTCGGCACCCGGGCCGCCGGAATGGCTCGGGAACAGGTGAATGCGATCCCTATCGATGCCCAGCCGCCGCAGCCATGCGACGACGGCGTGCATTGAACTGCCCGACAGGCCGGGGCCCTCGTCGACGACAGCGAAGCAAGCCGACGGCTTGCCCCTCCAGGCGCCGATCAATTCCGGATCGGCGTTGACATACCTGCGGAAAGGATGGCCGATCGGGCGCACGCTGATGGGTGCCGGCGCGTCGATCGCCGCGGCGACCAAGGCGGCAAGCCCGAGGCCAATGCTGCGGATGCCGATGACGCATGTATTCGAGTCGAGGCCTGATGCCCGCCCCGCGCCGAGATAGCTTTCAGGATAGAGCGCATAATGGGCGTATCCCTCGGCCGCGCCGGTAAGAACCTCGCCCCGGCAGTCGAGCGCGGCCAGCATATGCCTCAGCATGGGATCGACGGCGCCGGTCACTGTGAAGCCGCTTCGCCAGGACCTCGCCACTTCCGCCGCAAGGCCGACCAGCAGCTTGGCACCTTGCCGCTGCCTCGGCGAAGGGGTGTCCCCGCCGCGGGCCTCGAACTCGACATCGGCCAGTGCCTGGACCAGTTCCGAGACCTTGACGAACAACCCTACCAGCGCAGCGTGGCGTTGAATGCCGCAGGGCCTGCAATCGAGGCTTTCAGCCATTTCGCTTGCAGCCTCGCGAAGCTGTCGCGCGTCTTCCGTTCGTTTGTGGTCGCCGTAGACGATCATCCACCGATTCCAAGCTCGCCGTGCGCCAACGCGGCATGCGCGGCTTTGATCCATCCTGCCGCGCGCAATTTTTCCACATGCCAAGGAACATTCCGGCAAGCTGACGGTTCGGGCCCAGGAACTTACCTTGGACAGCACAGGACGGCAGTTTCGTGGGATCGAAGAAAGTTCGTGTCGGTATCGTCGGTGTAGGCAATTGCGCATCCTCCCTGGTGCAAGGCCTTTCCTATTACCGAGACGCAAAAGGCAACGAGCCGATCCCCGGGCTGATGCACGCCGATCTCGGCGGGTACCACGTCGATGACATCGAGGTCGTCTGTGCGTTCGACGTCGCCAAGGGCAAGGTCGGGTGCGACGTGGCCGAAGCGATCTACAGCGCCCCGAACAACACGTTCCGTTTTGCCGATGCGGTTGCAACCGGGGTTCGCGTGGAGCGTGGCCCCACGTTGGACGGCATCGGCAAATATCTGCGCACGGAAATCGAGGAAGCGCCGGAGCCGGTTGCCAATGTCAGCGAAATCCTGCGGAACAGCGGTGCCGATGTGCTCGTCTCGTACCTGCCGGTGGGGTCGGAGGAAGCGACGCGCTTTTATGCCGAATGCGCCCTCGAGGCCGGCTGCGCCTTCGTCAACTGCATACCGGTTTTCATCGCGTCACGGCCCGAATGGCGCCTGCGTTTCGAGGAACGCGGGCTGCCGCTGGTCGGCGACGATATCAAGAGCCAGGTCGGCGCGACAATCGTGCATCGGTTGCTGGCCAATCTCTTCCGCGAGCGCGGCGTCCGCATCGACCGCACTTATCAGTTGAACTTCGGCGGCAACACCGATTTCCTCAACATGCTGGAACGCGAGCGGCTGGAATCGAAGAAGATCTCGAAGACGCAGTCCGTGACCAGCCAGTTCGATGTTCCCCTGGAGCCGGGCAACATTCATGTCGGCCCCAGTGACCATGTGCCATGGCTCACCGATCGCAAATGGGCCTACATCCGGGTTGAAGGCACGACCTTCGGTGGAGTGCCGCTCAACGCCGAACTCAAGCTGGAAGTCTGGGATTCGCCCAATTCGGCCGGCGTGGTCATCGACGCCGTGCGCTGCGCCAAGCTGGCGCTTGACCGCGGCATCGCCGGCGCGCTGACCGGTCCGTGCAGCTATTTCATGAAGTCTCCGCCTGAGCAGTTCACCGATGCCGAAGCTCGGCAGCGCACGCTCGCATTCATCACAGGCAGGGACGAGCCTATGCTCGATGCCGCGGAATGACGACGACCTTCTTCCTGATCCGGCACGCGGCACACGACAATGTCGGCTCCTATCTGGCCGGACGGATGGGCGGAGTTCGCCTTGGCGAATCCGGCAGGGCTCAGGCGGCGCATCTTGGCCGCCGCATGGCCCGCGAGCCGATTGCCGCTATCTGGTGCAGCCCACGCGAGCGCACGCAGGAAACCGCCAAGCCGATCGCGACTGCCTGTAATGTCGGCGAAATCGCGATCTGCGCCGAACTCGACGAGATCGACTTCGGCATCTGGTCGGGAAAGACGTTCGAGGAGCTGAACGGCGATGCCGGCTGGCAGGCGTGGAACAGCCGGCGGCAGGAAGCAAGCACCCCAAGCGGCGAAACCATGCTGGATGTCCAACAGCGTATCGTCTCGCTGATGGATCAGGCTCGCGAGCGGCATCAGAATCAATGCGTCGCGCTGATCAGCCATGCCGACGTGATCAAGGCAGCCATCTGCCATGTGCTTGGTCTGCCCGTCGGCGACAGTTTTCGCTTCGATATCGACCCCGCCTCAATCACGACGATCGTGTCCGGAGACTGGGGAGCAAAGCTCATCCGTCTGAACGAACTTGCCTGACGAGGACTTGCCGGATGCAGATGGTCATTTTCGGTCTCACCGTCACGTCTTCATGGGGAAACGGCCACGCCACCCTGTGGCGTGGCCTGATCCGCGCGCTGGCCCGGCACGGCTGGTCCATCACCTTTTTCGAGCGCAACACCCCCTACTATGCCGGTGCGCGGGACCTCGATCAACTGGATGGCGGCAATATCGTGCTCTACCCCGACTGGGAGGACATCCGGAGGGTCGCGGAGCAGACGATCAAGCAATCCGACGTCGTCATCATTACCTCCTACTGTCCCGACGCCGTGGACGCTTCGCGCCTGGCGCAGCAGGCATGCCGCGGGCTGCGCGTCTTTTACGACTTGGACACTCCGGTCACTCTGGCGCGCCTCGATCAAGGTGAACGCCCACCCTATTTCGGGCCCGAGGGCCTTGCCGATTTCGATCTCGTCCTGAGTTACACGGGCGGCTCGGCAATCGATGCACTCAAGTCGGTCCTCGGTGCACGCCACGTGGTGCCGCTCTATGGCCATGTCGATCCCGACCAACACCGGCCGGCAGTACCTAGGCCGGAATTTGCGGGCGATCTGTCCTATCTCGGGACCTATGCGGCAGATCGCCAGGCCGGCGTCGAGAAACTGCTGGTCCGTCCGGCCGCACTCCTGCCTGACCACCGCTTCATCATCGGCGGTGCACAATATCCACAGGAATTCCCGTGGAGCGACAACATCTTCTTCGTCAGGCATCTTCCGCCGGCAGATCATCCAGCCTTCTTTTCGTCGTCCCGCCTGACGCTGAATGTGACGCGCGAGGCGATGGCGCAAAAGGGGTGGTGCCCTTCGGGCCGGCTGTTCGAAGCAGCGGCATGCGGCGTGCCGATCGTCACCGACACCTGGCCGGGCCTCAGCAGTTTCTTCGAACCCGGTAGCGAGATCCTGCTGGCGTACGACACAGACGACGTGATCGCGGCGCTCAAACTGCCATCGCACGAGCTCGATGCAATTCGAAGCCGTGCGCGTGAACGGGTTCTGGACGAACACACATCCACGCGGCGCGCGGCGGAACTGGATCGCATCCTGAACGAAGCCTTGCAGAGGTCGGCCGGCGAACCGATGAAGGAAGCAGTCTGATGTTGGGCATCGTGCCCGCTGCCGGACGCGGCAGCCGCATTCAACCGCTCGGCTTCTCGAAAGAGCTGCTGCCGGTCGGGAGCCGGATCGATGGACAGACAGAGCGCCCATGTGCCGTAAGCGAGTACCTGGTGCGGCGGATGGTGCGCGCCGGCGTCGACAAGGTCTGTTTCATCATCGGATCGGGTAAATCCGACATTCTCGAATACTATGCCGCGGGCTACGGAGCGGCGACCGCTCTGTTCGTGGTACAACCCAACCCTGTTGGCCTTTGCGACGCCATCTTCCGGGCAGCACCCCTCGTCGCACCGGACGAGACGGTGTTGATCGGGCTTCCCGATACGATCTGGTTTCCCGAAGACGGCTTCTGCCGTCTGCCGGACGACCGGCTGTCATTCCTGCTCTTCCCGGTGGATCGGCCGGAATTCTTCGATGCCGTGGTTCTCGACGAGGAGGGCCGGGTGCGGGAAATCCAGGTCAAGCGGCAGGACGCGGCGACGAACTGGATATGGGGCGCGTTCAAGATGCCGGGCCATGTCCTGCACCAGCTCGCGGCACTCTGGCGCGAGCGGGATTGCTATGACGAATATATCGGCACGTTGATCAACGCCTACCTGACGGCGGGCGGTCAGGCGTATGGGGTGAAGGCAGGGGCCGCCTACGTCGATGTCGGCACTTTCAACGGTTATCGCGCGGCCCTTCGGCTGCTCGACGACGATGCTGCGTCCAAACAGCACCGGCCCACGATGATCGCGCCTACGGCACATTCGCATGCCGTTCCGGGCGAAGGAGCTTAGCCATGCTGCATTCCCATGCTGAAATCCAACGCCGTATCGATGCCCTCGGCCCATGGTTCCACAACATGGAACTGGCCGGCGTCGAAACTGCTCCGGACCATTTTCTCGGTAACTACCCGCTGGTCAAATGGCGCAAGTTCGCCTATGCTATTCCAGCCGACCTGTCCGGCAAGTCCGTGCTCGATATCGGCTGCAATGCCGGTTTCTATTCCATCGAAATGAAACGGCGCGGCGCCGGTCGCGTCCTCGGCATCGATTTCGACGAGGCCTATCTGGCACAGGCGCGCTTTGCCGCCGAGATCGCGGACTGCGACATCGAGTTCCAGAAGCTTTCGGTTTATGACGTCGGCGCCCTGCGCGAGACATTCGACATCGTGCTGTTCATGGGGGTTCTTTACCACCTGCGCCATCCCCTGCTCGCGCTCGACCTGATCCGCGGGCATGTCGCCGGCGACCTGATGATCTTCCAGTCCATGCAACGCGGCAGCGCCGATCTGCCTGCGCTTGAGCAGAATTATCATTTCTGGACGCACGACCTGTTCGAGCGGCCGGAATTTCCGAAACTGCATTTCATCGAACATCGATATGCCGACGATCCGACCAATTGGTGGATTCCCAACCGCGCCTGCACCGAAGCGATGTTGCGCAGCGCCGGCTTCGAGATTTTTTTGCACCCCGAGCAGGAGGTTTATTTTTGCCGTTCCGCCGGCGATCCGGCCGGCGGCGGCGCCGTCTACCCGTCGAAAGGACAGATCCATGATTGAAGCCGCGATGATCTGGAACGAGCCCAACAACAAATCGCATTGGGATCCCGAGCTCGACCCCGATTGGAGCCGCTTCGCCGCCATGGCAATGTTGTCGGCGGATGCGATAGCGTCCGAGAACCCGGCCCTGACCAAGGTGCTCGGCGGCATCTCTCCGATCGACCCCGGCTTCATCACGCGCATGAAGGAACTCGGATTGCTGGACCACGTCGATGCCGTCGCGGTGCATGGCTTTCCGCTCGACTGGAACCTGTGGCAGATCCAGGAATGGCCACAGAAGATCGGTGAGATCGCGGCCGTCACCGATCTCCCGATCTGGGTCAGCGAAGTTGGCGTATCGACCTTCGGCGCCGACGAGATCCAGGTCTGGGGCCTCAGGCGCACCGCTGAATTGCTGCTCGGCAACGCTCCGCGCATCCAGTGGTACAGCCTTTATGATCTCCCGCGCGAATGGGAAGCAACAACGCGCCATCGCGAAGCGGAAGGCTCCTCCTACTATCGTCACTTCCATATGGGGCTGCTGCGCCAGGACGGCACGCCAAAACCGGCACTGGAGGAATTCCTGCGCCATACGCCCGAGATGGGGCTGGTGCAGTGGTTTCATTTCGAGGACCCGCGGCTGGACGACGCCGTCGCCTGGATGAAGCGGCTCGGGGTCACCAATATGCGGACCGGACTTTCCTGGGCCGACAGTTTCAGGCCGAATGCATTGAACTGGTTCGACCGACAGATGGAAGCGCTCGCCGATTTCGACGTGACCGTCACCTTCTGCTTCACGCCAGAGCATCGCGGGATGATGCCTCACCACACCAGTCCGCCGCTGGTGCCGGAGGAATTCGCCGAATTCTGTGCAACCATGATCCGCCGCTACGCGCCCGGCGTGGCTTCCACGTCGAAGCGGCGAGCCTCGGCAGCGTGAGGCTCCCATGCATCAACCGTCGGCAACCCTGGGCGAATTCGCGGCCCTGTTGACGGGCAGTGACGCAGCACATGGCTCCGCCATCATGGTCGTCGTCGCGCATCCGGACGACGAGACAATCGGCATCGGCGGGCATCTTGCCGGACTGCGGTCATGCCGCATCGTCCATGTCACGGACGGGGCACCACGCGATCTTGCCGACGCGCAAGCGCATGGTTTCGAGACATGGCAGGACTATGCCGATGCCCGCCGTGCGGAACTGACGGAAGCCTTGGCCGCGGCCGGCATATCGCCATCGGGCCTGACCGCTCTTGGCTATCCCGACAAGGAGGCTGCGGCGAATCTCGTGGCGCTCGCGCAGGAACTCGCCTGCCTTGTTTGCGAACCCGACATCCGCTTCGTCTGCACACATCCTTTCGAGGGAGGCCATCCCGACCACGACGCGACCGCTTTTGCCGTTCACGCGGCCTGCCATCTTCTGCGCCGTGACCGCCGGCCCGTGCCCACCATCATCGAAATGGCCTTTTATTCGGCTGGCCCGGACGGCCCGGTATTTCAGGATTTCGCCAGCGGCACCGGCAGTGATTGCATAGAGGTCTGCCTGACCGAAGCGGCCTTTCAGCAAAAGCAGCGCATGCTGGCCAGCCACCTGACGCAGCAGCGGACGCTGGCGCCGTTCTCGACCCACACCGAGCGTTTCCGGCTGGCGCCGACCTATGATTTCCTGAAGCTGCCCAACGATGGCAGGCTCTACTATGAATCGCTGCCGCTGGGTTTCGAGCCCGGCACCTGGCTGCATGCAAGCGCCCGTGCTCACGAGGCGCTCCGGCTCGACCAGCCATGACGCTCACAGTGCTCAATGTTGCCTATCCTCTCGCGCCGGTGGGACCGAACGCCGTTGGCGGCGCCGAGCAGGTGCTGTCAATGCTCGATCAGGCCCTGACCCGCGCCGGTCACCGGTCCATCGTCATCGGCTGCCAGGGTTCCAGTGCAAGCGGCATTCTGGTGGAAACGCCCGCCGAAGCCGGCGTGCTCGACCAGTCAGCAAAAAACCGGGCACAGGAGTCCCATCGCGCCGCGATCGCCGCTGCCCGCGCCCAATGGCCGATCGACGTGGTTCACCTGCATGGCATCGACTTCGACGCCTACCTGCCTGCCGACGGTCCGACCCTGGTGACGCTTCACCTGCCGCTCGACTGGTACCCGGCCGGGGCGCTGCGCCCAGGGCGCGACGATCTCTGGCTTCACGCCGTCTCGTCAGCCCAGCAAAGAACCGCACCGCCGGACGCAAGCTTGGTTGCCCCGATCCCGAATGGTGTCGATATCGACGCGCTGAACCAGCCGCGGCCCAGGGGCGACTTCGCCGTCGTGCTCAGCCGCATCTGCCCGGAAAAGGGCATACACCTGGCATTGGATGCCGCCAGGCAGGCTGATGTGCCGCTGGTCATCGGCGGGCGGGTCTATCCTTACGAGACGCATACCCAGTACTTTCGCGATGAGGTCGAACCTCGCCTCGATCGTCGGCGCTGCTTCCTCGGTCCGCTCGGCTTCGCCGCCAAGCGGCGCTTGCTCAATGCAGCACGCTGCCTGGTCGTTCCGAGCCTCGCCGCCGAGACCAGTTCGCTGGTCGCGATGGAAGCACTCGCCTGCGGCACACCGGTGATCGCCTTTCCAAATGGTGCGCTTCCCGAAGTGGTCGAGCACGGCAAGACCGGCTTTATCGTCAACAATGTCGACGAGATGGCGCAAGCAATTGTCGCGGCACCCAGCCTTGATGCCGAGACGTGCCGAAGCGAGGCGCGCCGGCGGTTTTCGCTCGAGCGCATGGTCTCGTCCTACATGAGCGCCTATCTGGCGCTGGCCCGGCTCGGCGCCGACCGCAGGCGTCTCGCCGCGGTGCGGTGAAAGAGCAGATGCTGCGCAGCGAGATCATCGGCGATCCAGAGCAATTGCATGCACTGGCGCCGCACTGGTGGAACCTGTGGGAGCAGAGTTCGTCGGCGACGCCCTTTCAATGTCCCGCCTGGCTGCTGCCGTGGTGGCGCACATTCGCTCCGGGGGAGCTGGCGACGGTCGCCATCTGGCGCGGCAACGATCTGGTGGGCCTGGCGCCGCTCTATCTCGAACATGGCACGGAAGGCTCGAAACTGCTTCCGATCGGCATTTCCCTCAGCGACTATCTGGACGTGCTGTGTGTGCCCGGCAGCGAGGCCCAGGTCGCCGCTGCCCTTGCAGAGAAGATACTCTCGATCGAGTGGTCGCAGTGGATCCTGCCGGATCTGCCGCAAGGCAGTGCCGGTCTGGCGATCGAACATCCCGAATTGAAAGCCGATGGACTGGTCGGCCACGCCGTTTGTCCCGTGCTTGCCACCGACGGCGATGAAACGCTGGCGGGCTGCGTCCCTGCCCGGCGCAGACGCCAGTTGCGCCGGGCGCGCCGCGCCGCATCCAGACGCGGCCGGGTCGAGTTGTCGCCGGCACGAGGCGATCCTCAACTGTTCCTCGACCACCTGATAGGCCTGCACGGGGCGCGCTGGGCCGGAAACGGAGGCGGCGTGCTGGCCGACCCCGCCGTCGAGCAATTCCACAGGTGCTCGCTTCCCCTGCTCGACGCTCGAGACCTGACCCGATGCTGGGTGCTCGCCATCGACGGCAAGCCAATCGGCGTCTACTACGGATTTCACCATCGCGGCCGTGCCTATGCCTATCTTGGCGGTTTCGATCCTGCCTATGCCGAGGAAAGTCCAGGCGCGATCCTGGTCGGCCACGCAATCGCCGAATCGATCCGCGAAGGTGCGCGCGAGTTCGACTTCCTGCGCGGCCAGGAGCCGTACAAATATGGCTGGGGCGCTGGCGACAGGTGGACGATGCGAAGGACTTGGACGCGGAAATGAGACCATGGTTTCGATGGAACCAACATCCGTGCGCCGCCGGATAGCGGTCAGGCTGGCGGTCGAGGGCTGTATGGCGGACGCTGTCAGTGCCGAGGCCGTCATCGCCAGGCTGGCGCTGCATCTCCACCCAGGCATCGGGGCAGTCGAATTGGCGGAGATCGTGGCGGAGATCGATCCGGTCGATACTCGAGACAGGGAAAGGCTCCAGCAGATAGCCGGGCTGCTTCGCCGCGGATCGGAGGTTTTTGCCACGTTGCAGAAAACGGGTTCTGCCGTTCGTCACGAACGCGACGACGACGAGACGGATGCAGATGTCGTGACGCGGCTGGCCTCGGGCTTTGATGCCGCGGCAGCGATTTCCCGGGTGGCGAGTGTCCAGTTGGCTTCCCTTGGCGATGAGGAAAGGCTGGCAGCCACGACCGACGAAATCGTTGCATGGCTGACAGCGCAAGACTTCACCGGTGCTGGACGCAGCATTCTGGACATCGGTTGCGGCATCGGGCGTTTCGAACGCGCGCTGTCGGCATCCTGTGGGCGGGTCGTCGGTATCGACATATCGTCGAGGATGGTCTCGATCGCCCGTGAGCAATGCGCAGCGCTTGGCAATGTAGAGTTGCGGCGGACCTCAGGCCTGGATCTGGCGGAGTTCGGCGACGCGAGTTTCGACTGCGTTCTGGCGGTCGACAGTTTCCCCTATCTGGTGCTAGCCGGCGTGGCGGAGCGGCATTTCGGCGAAATTGCGCGCGTCCTCAAAAGGCCGGGCAGGCTGGCCTTGCTGAACTACTCATATCGCGAATCACTGTTTTTGGACCGCTCCGATATACGTCGCCTGGCGCAACGTCACGGATTGCAGGTCGTCATCGATGGCGAAAAAGCGTTTCGGCTGTGGGACGGCGACGCCTTCCTGCTTGCCGGCGTGACGGAACATTACCAGCCAATGCCAGTTCGGGCGTCGAACACAGCGACGCTGAAGAGCGGCGCCAATTCGAAGGAGGACAGCATGGCATCCGGCAGCAAGAAACATATCGGCCGTGGCAGCCACGGCAAAGGGGCCGGCGCCGGAGCAATGACCGAACTGGCCAAGGACAAGATCGAAGAGAATGCCGTTTTATCCAACAGGGACAAGAAGCAGCACAGCGAGGAACGCGGCCTGGACGGCAATCAGATCAAGTCCGATCAATATCAGGATCATGCCGCAAATCGATTGCCGAAGGACTGAAAGCGCCGCAGTGGATCTGTGACCTCGGCAATCGAGAGTGGAAGAAAAACCTGTGCAAGGGCTGCCGGCAACGGTTTCGGCACCGGGCATCTCCTTGTAATGGCGGTTGCTTGTCATCACAATAGGATGACGGACTGCCATCCATCCAGCCAGGGAATACGATGTCTCGTTCGAGCGATGATAGAATGGACCCGCGCGCAGGAATGGCGATGGATCAGGAGATTGCCTCTCTGCTGATCGCGATCGAGCAGGAAAAGGTTCCTGATCGCTTGACCAGACTGGCGATCGAACTGCAAAACGCGCTCCTTGCGAAACGCCGGCGCGACATAAAGAACTGACTATCTGCGGCTGTCGGCATCGATATCGATCTGCCCGTCCGACAGATGATTTCGTCTTTCCATCAGCGTCTGCAGCGAACTCTCCCCCAGGAACTCAAGAACGGCGGCGCGGGCACGGTTGAGCCGGCTTTTGACCGTTCCCACCGCACAGCCACATATCTCGGCCGTCTCCTCATAGCTGACACCTAGGACGCCGATCAGCATCAGCACCTCGCGCTGGTGTTCAGGGAGCCTCTGGATGGCGCCGTGAACTTCCTTGCTCTGAACGGTCCATTCCTGTGTGGCTTCCGAAATCGGCCTCGAGGACGCGCAGTCGAGCAGGCCAGGCGCTTCCCTGGCCGCGACCTTGACCCGGGTGTAGTAGGTGTTGCGCATGATGGTGAAGAGCCACGACTTCATGCGCGTGCCGGGTTCGAACTTGTCGATGTTGGCAAGGCCCTTCGTCAACGTCTCCTGCACCAGATCGTCGGCATCGTCGGGGATACGGCAGAAGGTGCGCGCGAAAGCCCGTAGCGCGGGTATCAGGTCAACGATGGAAACTTCATGGGTTTCCTGGTCGGCCAAAAGATAGCCTTCGCCTGACAATGGTCCAGCTCCCAGAAAGAAGTATGAATGCAGACCCCAGCTAAATGCATGGACGTTTGTATCGTTCCGGGCGTTGAAGACAACTCTCCAGAAAATTCTGATGCGGCCGAACGATCCTGCTGCGGCCGCGCCCCCCTTGCGCGCCGTCCACCAGCGTGTTCGCGCTGGCTTAGGATAGGCGCGACGCGCCGTTGTGCGGGAACAAAGCCATGCACCGGCAGTTCGGCGCCTTGAGCCAAGTCAGCCCACGGGCGTCAATCGAGGAAAAAATCATGGCCAAATCCGCACACCGTTCAGCTCCCAAATCGGCGCGTATGCACGATCAGAATGCCGCGCGCGGAAATGGCGGCGAATTGCACCAGATCGCGGAAGCCGACACGCCTGTTCTCACGACTGCCCTGGGAACGCCTGTCTCCGACGACCAGAACACATTGCGGATTGGCGAGCGCGGACCGTCTCTGATCGAGGACTCCCACTTTCGCGACAAGATCTTCCACTTCGATCACGAACGCATCCCGGAAAGGGTGGTGCATGCCCGCGGTTACGGCGCTCATGGCTATTTCGAGACCTACGAATCGCTGGCCAAATACACGCGTGCCGACATTTTCCAGCGCGCCGGCGAAAAGACGCCTGCCTTCGTGCGGTTCTCGACAGTTGCCGGCAACAAGGGCTCGTTCGACCTCGCCCGAGACGTGCGCGGCTTTGCCGTCAAGCTCTATACCAAAGAAGGCAATTGGGACCTCGTCGGCAACAATATTCCCGTGTTCTTCATCCAGGACGCCATCAAATTTCCGGACCTCATCCATGCTGCCAAGCAGGAGCCAGACCGGGCTTTCCCGCAGGCCCAGACCGCACATGACAATTTCTGGGATTTCATCAGCCTGATGCCGGAATCGATGCACATGGTCATGTGGATCATGTCGGATCGAGCGATACCGCGCTCCTTCCGTTTCATGCAAGGCTTTGGCGTCCATACGTTCCGCCTCGTCAATGCCGACGACGAATCCACATTCGTCAAATTCATCTGGAAGCCGAAACTCGGCATGCAGTCGGTGATCTGGAACGAAGCGGTCAAGATCAATGGCGCCGATCCCGACTTCCACCGCCGCGACCTGTGGGAAGCGATCCAGTCAGGAAACTTCCCGGAATGGGAGCTGACGGTGCAATTGTTCGACCAGGATTTTGCCGACAGCTTCGACTTCGACATCTTGGACGCCACGAAGATCATCCCTGAAGAGATCATCGAGCCAATCCCGGTCGGGCGGCTGGTGCTCGACCGCATGCCGGAGAATTTCTTCGCCGAGACCGAGCAGGTTGCATTCATGACCCAGAACGTGCCGCCCGGGATCGACTTCTCCAACGACCCGCTTCTGCAGGGCCGCAACTTCTCCTACCTCGACACCCAGTTGAAGCGGCTGGGCAGCCCGAACTTCACCCATATTCCGATCAACGCTCCGAAATGCCCCTTCGCACATTTTCAGCAGGACGGGCACATGGCCATGCACAACCCGGTCGGCCGCGCCAACTATGAGCCGAATTCGTGGGGCTCGGGTCCCCGCGAGGATCCGCAACGCGGCTTCCGCTCTTTCGCCGACGCCGAAGAGGGGCAGAAGGTGCGTCTGCGGGCGGAGAGCTTCGCCGACCACTACAGCCAGGCGCGGCAATTCTTCAACAGCCAGACAGCGCCGGAGCAACGCCATATCGCCATGGCGCTGACATTCGAATTGAGCAAGGTGCAGGCACCGGCGATCCGCGAACGCATGGTGGCGCATCTGCTGAACATAGACGAAACGCTGGCGACTCAAGTCGCCGACAAGCTTGGCATTCGAAACATGCCCGACCCCGCCGAGGCCGCCGTCCCGCCGCGCGACGACCTGCCGCCGTCTCCGGCTCTCAGCATTATCGAGAACGGCCCCGACAGTTTCAAAGGCCGCAAGGTCGGCGTCTTGCTGAGCGACGGGGCCGACACGGCCCTTTTCGAACAACTTCGCTCGGCCATCGAAACGGAAGGCGCGGTCATGGAGGTGATAGCGCCCAAGGTGGGCGGCGTCGAGGCCGCAGACGGCACCCACATCGAAGCCAGACACATGATCGACGGCGGTCCGTCGGTCCTGTTCGACGCCGTGGTACTGCTCCTGTCCGAGCCGGGCGCCGAGTTGCTGGTCAAGGAGGCAGCCGCGAAGGACTTCGTGTCGGATGCCTTTGCGCATTGCAAATTCATCGGCTTCACACCGGGAGCCGCGCCTCTCCTGGCCAAGGCAGGCGTCGCAGCCGATGCCGATGAGGGATTGATGCGGCTGGACTCCGCAGCCTCCGCCAACACATTCGTGCAGGCTTGCCGCAAGCTGCGGCTGTGGGCCCGGGAAGCGGCCGTCAAGCTGTGACGCTATCGACCGGCACGGATTCCCGTCCGTGAGCGGCGGTTCGGCCAGCGGGATTCCAGTCGGTGCGGGCTAGGGGCGGTCTTGCTCCTTGGCCTCCCGCTGTTTTCTCAGCACTTCGTCGGTTCCGACCAGCTTCTTGGCTCCGCCTGGAATGGAGGTGGACACCACCGCTGGCGGGTCGCTTGCGGGAAAGGAATCTTCCAGACCGGCCTGCAGCTGATCCTCCAGCGTTTGCGGCTCTTCCGAGCGGCCGGGGGTTCTGCGGTCCTCTATCTTTTCCAGCGGTTGCTTCTTATCCGGCGATTCGTTCGCGTTCCTGATCCAGGCATAAAGCTGTTCGATCGCGAATTCCTTGATTGCCTCGAAATCGGCTCGATCGTCCTTGGTCGCCTCGATCTGATCGACCATGGCTTTCTCGAACCGGGCAAGGCTATCACCCCCGCAGGCCCGGGAAAGACGCAACAATGCCTCATGCAGCATCATCGGGGCGAAACGAGCCGAAGCCTCGAGTCTCAGTTGCTCTAAATGCTCTTGAGTGGCGGCTTGGAGCTTTGACATGGACAGCCCTTTCTCTCACACGCATTTCAACGAGAGTTGACCGTGGATGTTCCACTGCGCCTGAACGTCCTTCCGCGCCGGCGAACTACATGAACCAGGTCGCCACCAGTCCCGCGGACGCCGCAAAGACCGCTATGGTCGTCACGCCGCCCAGAATGTTGGTGGCCCTGCTGTTGACCTTGTCGCCCATGATCTTGCGATTGTTGGTCATGATGAGCATGAGAAGCAGCAGAGGTGGCGTCGAAAAACCCTGCACGATGCCGGACCAGACCAAGGCTTTCATCGGGTTGAAGCCAAAGAAATTGAGAACGACCGCCACCAGGGTGATCACTCCCGTCGCGATGTAGAATTTGGGCGCATGCCGGGGCTTGGCGTTCAAGCCATTCTTCCACCCCATGGCCTGCGCGAAATCGAAAGCGGCGCCGGCAGTCATGACCGGCACCGCCAGGAAGCCGACGCCGATCACCCCGGCCGCAAAGAGAATTCCGGCCGCGTCGCCCGCAAGCGGCCGCAGCGCTTCGGCCGCCTGCGCTGCCGTTTCGATCTGGGTATGCCCCGCCTCGTACAGCGTCGATCCGGTCGAAAGGATGATGAAATACATGATCAGGTTGGAAAAGATCATGCCGATCAGGATATCGCGCCGGGACCGGCGGAGTTCACCCTCGGTGGCTCCCTTGCGCTCTTCGAGGCTCGTCCTGCCCTTGGCGATCTCCTCCTCCACCTCCTGATTGGACTGCCAGGTGTAGAGATAGGCGGACAGCGTCGTGCCGATGATGGCGACGATGATGGACAGATATTCGCGGCTGAACTCGATTTTCGGCAGCAAGGTGCCGCGCAGCACCGAGACCACATCCGGCTTGGCGAGCACAGCGGAGACCACATAGGCGAGCAGGGCCAGTGCCAACCATCGGAATATGTTGCGGATTAGCTTGTAGGATCCGAACATCTGCAAGGCAAAAATAATCATCGCGACACCGATGACGACCGAGTTTGAAGGCAGCGGAACGAACAGCACGACAGCCGCCGACATCGCGCCAAGGTCGGCGGCTGCCTCGATCGTGTTGCCGATCAGCACGCCCACCAGCACGGACCACAGCAGCCAACGCGGATAGAAATCGGAAATGACCTTGAAAAGACCACGGCCCGACACCTGGCCAAGTTTGGACGAGAGATAGACGACGATGTACATCATCGGGAGAGTGACAGGAGCCGTCCACAAAAGGTCGGGCCCGAACCGGGCTCCGGCACTCGCATAGGTGCCAATGGGCGAGCAATCGTCGTCAGCCGCCCCAGTGATCAGTCCGAGCCCGAGAGCGCGTGTGATGCCGCCGTCTTTTCGCTCTCCCTCGCTTCGGCCGGCATCGTCAGCTGCTCCACTCATGGGAGATGCGTGTCCAACGAGACCACACGGGAAAAAATCATGTCGATTGTTCCGACCAAGTGCCGATGCCGAGATTGAGGTTCGAACCTCCGGTCAAGCTTTTTGTTCCTGTGGAAGCCAACCGCCAATGAAACGCAGCGCCCGGCTTGGCCGTTGATGCGGCTGGAGCCGCATCGCCTTGAAGATCGACATGGAATATGCCTGGGGCCGACGGTCGAAAAGAGTGCGGTGAGGCTCTTCACCCGCACCTTCCCCTCGCCGGCCTGATCTATGGCGGGGCGGCGCTGCTCATGGCGACCCTCTGGATCCGGGAAAGCGGAAGGCGGCAGGCCCGACACGACCTGCGTGCCGTCTGACACCGAAGAATCGAAACAAAAAGCCAACCGCGGGGCGATCCACAGCCGCTGTCAGGCGGAACCTCGTCCCGGTAATTGCGTCTCTTCGCTGACCTGCTTCCGCAGCTCCTCACGCGCGCGTTCCACCTGGCCCTCGCCCGCGGATTGCGAGGCGCTGCGCCCCGACCGATCCAGCCTGTCCAACTCGTGCTCGACCGTTTGGCGAGAGCCCTCCGCCGGATCCTCTTCCGGATGGCTGTCCGCAGCCTGTTCCTGCCGCGTCTCTTCCCTGCCTCGGCGGTCGGTGCGCGTCGCGTCCTGGCTGCGATCGTCCTTGCCTGCGACGCTTCGATTTCCGCCGGCCGTTTTGTCTGTGTTGCTCATGGCTAGTTCCTAAGCTTTCGCGGCGTGGAACCGTCCGATGCGCGTCCCGCGCCTTTGCCTGGAGAAACGGACATATCCGCCATTTGGTTGCGCTCCCGGCGGGCAAGCATCGGCCCGGCGCCAATCGCATGGCGGAGAAAAGCCGGCCATCGTTGCCAAGCATCCTTTTACAGCGATTCGCGTTATCGCCTTGGCATCCATGGGGATTTCACATGGCAAGATGCACGGGCCCGTCCATCCGCCTGCGGCAACGGCGGCAATGGCCCATTGCGTCCGCCTTTGCACGTCCAGCTCGAAGCACGTCCGGCAGCCGTCTTCCAGGCGTCCTGAAATGGCTCGGCCTCGCGTCTACAGTGGTCTCGGCACCGGTCCTGAGCGGGTGCAGCGGCTGGCAATCCGCACTCCACGCACATGGTGCGAATGCCCGTGCGATTCTCGATCTCATCTGGTCTTTTGGCGCGGTGGCGACCATCACCTGGCTGCTCGTCATGCTGGCCCTGGCAATGGCGCTCTTCCATCAGCGCCGGGCACAAGCAGGACCCCCGCCGCTGGTCATCGACAGCCATCAGGAGCACAGGTATAGCCGCGCGGTCGGAAGCGCCGTCGCGGCGACCGTGCTGGTTCTCGCCGCGCTGACGATAACGAGCTTCTTCGCCGGCAAATCCATTGCCTCGCTGGGCGGAAAGGAGACGCTCACCATCCGCATCACAGGGCATCAATGGTGGTGGGAAATACGCTATCCCAACGATGATCGGTCGCGCATGATTGTCACGGCGAACGAGATCCATCTTCCCGTCGGCGAACGGGTAAAGGTGGAACTCGATTCGACCGATGTCATTCACAGCTTCTGGGTGCCAAGCCTCGCCGGTAAAAGGGACCTCATTCCGGGCCGGCCGAGCGAGATCACCCTCATTGCCGACAGGCCTGGTATCTATCGCGGCCAGTGCGCCGAGTTCTGCGGCTACCAGCATGCTCACATGGCCGTCACCGTCATCGCGGAAAGCCGCGAAGCGTTCGAGGCATGGCGGTCCAGACAAGACGCCGCCGCCATCGCGCCTGCCAGCGAGGAGGAACGCCGCGGCCAGCGGGCTTTTCTTTCCACCGGTTGCGCGCTCTGCCACACGATAAGGGGGACGCCGGCCAAGGGAGCGGTCGGGCCCGACCTTACCCATCTCGCAAACCGGCGTGAATTGGCCGCCGACACGCTGGCCATGACACCCGGCGCGCTCGCCGCGTGGATCGCCGATCCGCAATCCATAAAACCCGGCGCGAAGATGCCGCGCATTGCTCTCAGCGCCGACGATCTTCGTGCGGTCGTCGCCTATCTTGGAAGTCTTGAATGAGTGGCGTTGCCGGGAAGACGGCTAGGCGAAAACAGGAAGCGGCCCTGAAAGGCATCCGCGACACCGGGCTCGACGAGGCAAGACTGCACGACTATCTGGCGCATGCCTGGCGGACGCCGAACGGCCTCTATGGTTGGCTGGTCACGGTCGACCACAAGCTGATCGCCCGGCGCTATATGGTGACGGCCTTCCTGTTCCTCGCCCTTGCAGGCCTGTCGGCACTTGCCATGCGGTTCCAGCTTGCCACGCCGGAGGCACGCCATATCGGCCCCGATCTCTACAACCAGCTCTTCACCATGCATGGCACGACGATGATGTTCCTGTTCGCCGTACCGGTCATGGAAGCGTTCGCCATCTACCTGGTGCCGCTGATGATCGGCACCCGAAACGTCGCCTTCCCGCGGCTCAACGCCTTCAGCTACTGGGTCTATCTCTCCGGTGGGTTGATGATCTGGATCGCCTTCGCTTTCGACACCGGCGCGGATGCCGGCTGGTTTTCCTACGTGCCGCTCGCCGGACCTGAATATGGGATCGGCAAGCGCCCCGATTTCTGGGCGCAGATGGTGACCTACACCGAAGTGTCCGCACTCGCGGTCGCCGTCGAGATCATCGCGACTGTGTTCAAGCAGCGCGCCCCTGGCATGTCGCTCGATCGCATCCCGCTCTATGTCTGGTCAGTCCTCGTCATGGCTTTCATCATATTGTTCGCCATGCCCGCGGTGATGGTGTCGAGCACCATGCTGATCCTCGACCGGCTGGTCGGCACCAGGTTCTTCGACCCGGTGGCGGGGGGCGACGCACTGCTCTGGCAGCACCTGTTCTGGTTCTTCGGCCACCCGGAGGTCTATATCATCTTCATTCCCGCGACCGGCTTCGTCTCGGCTATCCTGCCAAGCTTCGTGCGCCGTCCGGTCTTCGGCTATCTCGGGATCGTGCTGTCGCTGATCGCGATCGGCTTTCTTTCCTTCGGCCTGTGGGTGCACCATATGTTCGCCACGGGCCTGCCGCAGCTCGGCGAAAGCTTCTTCACCGCCTCCTCGATGATGATCGCCATTCCGAGCGGCATCCAGATCTTCTGCTGGATCGCGACGATCTGGGGCGGCCGGCCGATTTTTGCCACGCCGCTGCTTTTCGTGCTCGGCTTCATTTTCACCTTCGTGATTGGCGGGCTGACCGGAGTCATGGTCGCCTCGGTGCCGCTCGACCTGCAGGTGCACGACACTTATTTCGTCGTCGCGCATTTCCACTATGTGCTGGTCGGCGGCGCCGTCTTCCCCCTGCTCGGCGCCGTCTACTACTGGTTTCCCAAGATCACTGGCCGCATGCTGTCCGAAAGGCTCGGCCGCTGGAATTTCTGGCTTGTCTTCATCGGCTTCAATCTCACCTTCTTCCCGATGCACATCCTTGGCTTGCAAGGCATGCCGCGGCGCGTCTACACCTATCCGCCGGCGAGCGGCTGGGGCGGCACGAACCTGTTCATCAGCATCTCGTCGCTGGTGGTGTTCGCCGGCTTCGCGCTTCTCGTCCTGAACATGCTGCTCAGCCTTCGCAACGGTCGCCTCGCGGGAGACAATCCCTGGGGGGCGAGCACACTGGAATGGGCAACGACGTCACCGCCGGCTTCCTACGATTTTTCGCGCCTGCCAGTGGTGACCCATCGCGAGCCGCTCTGGGCCGAACCCGACATACTCCCGGTGGTCGAGGGCCTGCGCGTCGATGCGCGCGAAGTGCTTGCCGGCACGGTCGCCGATGCGGTGCCGCAACTGCGCGTGCCATCGGCCGACAATTCGATCTGGCCGCTGCTCTCGGCCATCGCCGTGGGTGGCGCGTTTCTGGGCTCAATATACACGCCATGGGCGGTGGTCTGGGGCGCGATACCGGTCTCGATCGGCTTTATCTGCTGGTTCTGGCCGAAAGGCGAGCCGGAGGACGAAGAATGAGACACCGGCCAACCGTTGACGTCAGCCACCTGCCCACCTATGATTTTGGATCGGCAAGCCCGATCTGGTGGGGAACGGTGGCCTTCATCGCCCTTGAAGCAACCGGTTTTGCCCTGGCGATCGGTACCTATTTCTACCTGGCTGTGCAGGCGCGGCATTGGCCGATCGGAGCGCCGGCACCCGATCTCCTGCCGGGCACGGCAATATTGATTATTCTGCTTGCCAGCGCCGTCCCCAACCGTCTGATCGATCTTTGGGCGCGGCGGCAGGACCTTGTGAAGGTGCGCATCGGCATCGTCGTCATGTCGATCGCCGGAATTCTTCCCCTGATCGTGCGCATCTGGGAATTTCCCGCGCTCCGGATCTCCTGGGACCAGAACGCCTACGGGTCGATCGTCTGGCTCCTGCTCGGCCTGCACACGACACACCTCCTCACCGATGTCGGGGACACGATCGTGCTCGCGGTTCTCATGTTCACCAAGAAAGGCAACACCGGACGCCACTTCAGCGACGTGTCGGACAATGCCTTCTACTGGGACTTCGTGGTCGTCTCATGGGTCGTGCTCTATCTCGTAATTTACTGGGTTCCGAGGATGTAACATGCAGGCGATCCGCACGGGCGTTTCCTGGGCAGGCATGGCCACCGGACCAACGGCGTGGGCGATATCGCTGCAGCTCGACTATTCAATCGCATATTGGCAATGCGACGCCGGGTTTCGGCCCACTGTTCTGTTCTCGCTGACAGGCGCCGCCGTCGCGGCGCTGGGCGTCCTGTCGTCATGGCGCGCCGTTCATGATCCAGGGCACGGCACGAGCCCGCCCCTGAAGGCGCGCACGCGCGCGTTTCTGGCCAGGACTTCGGTAGGCATCGGGGCCCTGTTCACGCTCGTCATGCTGGCGCAAATGGCGGCCGGATTGATCTTCAGCGGATGCGAACTGTGACTGTGCAGCGGAGCCGACGAGCGGTCATCCGCCATGGGCAGCGTTTGCGGTGGCCTGCTGCGAGCGTTCCGTTCCTCGCCGTTCTCCTACGTGTAGTCGCGGCCGTCATGGCGTCGCTGGCGCCTGGCACGCCGCTGCGGGCGAACGAGATCCAGAAAGGCGAATATCTTGCCCGAGCCGCCGATTGCGTCGGCTGCCACACGTCCAATCCGAGCCGGGCTTTCGCCGGAGGCTATCGGGTGCCGACGCCGTTCGGCGATGTCTATTCCACCAACATCACACCGGACCCCGACACAGGCATCGGGCGCTATTCCGCCGACGAATTCGTGCGAGCCGTGCAGAAAGGCGTCAGACGCGACGGGGCCGATCTCTATCCCGCCATGCCATATGACAGCTTCGTCGGGATGAACCGCGAGGATGTGCTCGCGATCCGAGCCTACCTGCTCACGACCGCGCCGATTTCTCAGCCGTCGCCGCCAAACATACTGCCCTTTCCATTTAACCAGCGCTGGACGCTCTGGTTGTGGAAACTTGCCAACCTCCACGCCGGCGGCTTCGGACCAAATCCAAGCCGAACCGGCGCATGGAACAGGGGCGCCTACCTGGTGGAGGTGCTTGGCCACTGCGGCGCCTGCCACACTCCAAGGAATACGACGTTCGGCATGGATGAAGATCGCAAGCTTGCCGGCGGCAGCGCCGGTATCTGGCAGGCGTTCAACATCAGCAGCGACAAGATCGCGGGCATAGGCGGCTGGAGCGATGAGGAGCTGTTTCGGTTTCTCAAGACCGGCGCCATGCCTGGAAAGGCATATGCGGGCGGTCCGATGGCGGAAACGGTCATGAACAGCCTGCAATATCTTTCGGACGACGACATTCATGCCATCGTCGCCTATCTCAGGACCGTGCCCGCCCAATCGGGAGACGAGAAGCGGCCGCGCTTCGCGTGGACCAATCCGCCCGCAGCCGCCCGCGATGCCGGGACGAAGACCAGCGTGGAGGGCAGCGGGGTCGCGGTGGGCGACGATCTCTACCGGTCGCTCTGCTCGGGATGTCATGGCCTGAATGGAGGCGGATCGGCGGATGGCACCTATCCATCACTGACCAACAACAGCACTCTCGGCGTAACCTCGCCTGAGAATGTCGTCATGACCATCCTTGAAGGCGTCAAGGCAGGCGGCGTCGCGGGCCGCAAATCGATGGCGGCCTTTGACGGCTGGCTGGACGACGGCCAGGTGGCGGCCCTTGCAAACTATGTGACAGCGCGCTTCGGAAACCCGCAAGTCAGCGTCACGGCAGCCGATGTGCGCCAGATGCGGGCAGGCTCGACGACAGAGCAGACGGTGCTGGTTCTGGCGGCCCAGGCGCTGGTGGCGGGCGGCATCGTATTTGCGCTTGGTCTGGCGCTTCTGCTCGCCAGACGCCTTCGCCTGAGAATGCACCAGAGGCATCTCACATTCGTGTCGAGGGGCAGGCCATGAGACGGTGTGCCGAAGCGTGGCGTACCGTTCGGCGTTTCCGGGATGAACTGCTTCAGTTTGGCATCTCGACCAAGCCCTTCTGAGAGGAACTCCCGGCAACGCCGCGAGGGGCGCGAAAGACGTCCGCCAGCCAATCGATGAACACCCTGATCCGCGAAGACAGATGGCGGCTCTGGGGATAGAGCACGGATACGGGTATCGGCGGTGGTGGGAAGGTTTCCAGTATCGGAACCAATTCCCCGGTGGCGATCTGATGCTCTACGCGATAACGCGGGACCTGTATCAACCCGAGCCCAGCGACGCCGGAGGCCGTGTAGATTTCGGCGCCCCGGACGACGATGTCGTAGGGTAGTGGAACCTCCCTTGCCGCGCCGTCCTTATAGAATTCCAGCGGGTACGGCTGCCCTGTCGCGGAGGCGGTATAGGCAACCATGCGATGGCCGCCGAGATCATCCGGTGTTGAAGGGACGCCGTGACGTTCAAGATAGGCTGGGCTCGCCAGGGTGAGTTGCTCGAATGCGGTTATGCGGCGACCGATCAGAGACGAGTCGGACAGCTCGCCGGCTCGCACGACGCAATCGACACCTTCAGTGATGAGGTCGACCATCCGGTCGCCTTCGCTGAGGCTGAGTGAGATGCCGGGATAACGCATGATGAACTCGGGCAAGACAGGCATGACGAAAAACCGCGCGATGGTCCCCTGCATATCCACACGAAGCGGACCCTTGGGTTCGGCATTCCTGAAGACGCTCTCCACCTCATCCAGGTCCGCAAGGAGCCGGATGCAGCGTTCATGGTAGAGTGCGCCATCGAGCGTCGGCCTCACATTTCGAGTTGTCCGTTCGAGGAGCCGAACGCCGAGATCCGCTTCCAGGCGCTGGATCGCATGAGTGGCAGTGGGCCGCGGAACCTGCAGGTCCCGCGAGGCCTGAGCAAAGCTCCCACGCTCGACGATCCTGACGAAGAGCCGCATGACGTCGATGCGATCCATGACCATCTCGTAGTCGATTGTTATGGTTTTTGAAATGGTGATGTTGAAATCGGCCTTCTAGTGCTGGTTTTAAAAACGGCTACTTTCAAACCATTCAAGTCGTCAGATCAATCAACCAACGGGAGTGAAGATCATGCCCTTCGTCAATTTCAAGGTCCCCGAGGCGGCGTTGAGCCGGGCCCAGAAAGAAGAGATCATCCATCGAACCACGACGATGCTCGTGGAATATTTCTCCGAGGCCGCTCGGCCGCATTCCATGGTCCTGATCGAGGAGGTCAAGGACGGCGGTTACGCCCGCGCCGACGAGGTCTTCGTGATCCCGCAGGAATATCGAGCGAAGGATTGATGTCGGCAACAACACGGCAAAGGAACAACGACAAATGACCACCTCAACGAACAAAGTTGCAATCGTCACGGGAGCGTCTCGTGGCATTGGAGCGGCCATCGCCCGCCGGCTGGGGAGCGACGGCCTCACGGTCGTCGTCAACTATGCAGGCAGCGCCAAAACGGCCGCCAAGCTGGTGGACGAGATCGAAAAGGCCGGCGGTCGGGCCACCTCCTTCCAGGCCGATGTCAGCGACCCCCAAGCTGTGAGACGGATGTTCGATTCCGCCGAAGCGGCCCATGGCGGCGTCGACGTGCTGGTGAACAATGCCGGCATCATGAAGCTCGCGCCGGTCGCTCAGTTTGAAGATGCGAGCTTCGATCAGACCATCGCGATCAATCTCAAGGGCACGTTCAACGGGCTGCGCGAGGCGGCGAGGCGCCTGCGCGACGGCGGCCGTATCGTGAACTTCTCGACCAGCGTCGTCGGACTCTACCAGCCGACCTATGGCGTTTATGCGGCCACCAAGGCCGCCGTCGAAGCGCTCACCCACATCCTGGCGAAGGAGTTGGGATCCCGCGCCATCACGGTCAACGCGGTTGCGCCGGGGCCGGTGGCCACCGAGCTTTTTCTCGAAGGCAAGGATCAGGCGACGCTCGATCGCATCAAACATATGAACCCGCTCGGCCGTCTGGGCGAGGTCGACGACATCGCGCGCGTCGTCTCCCTGCTGGTCGGACCGGACAGCGGCTGGATCAACGGCCAGATCGTCCGAGCGAATGGCGGGGTCATCTGAGGAACAGGATCATGAAGCAAGTCCGGCTCGGATAGGGGAAGGCTTTCCGTGAACGGGCTGCCTCGGACGGAGGTCGACAAGAGCGGCCTGATGGTCGCATGCCAAGGAACCCGATCGCGCCGTCCTCGTTGGGCAGGGATGCAGACCCACGCGCGCTTCATCATGCCGTCAACCGCGGCCACAAATGCTCGACATCGCCTTTCTGGAGGAAGGCGCGAAGCATGACACAGCGGCTTTGCTGCTGCACGGCTGGCCTGACGACGCTACCACCTGGGTTTCTGTCGCCGAGAGATTGTCCAGGGCCGGAATTCGCACCATCGCACCATGGCTGAGAGTTTCGGTCCGACCCGCTTCCTGTCGGATTCCTCGACAAGTCTCTGGATACGGAGGACGAGATGATTGCGAACTGGACTCTGCCTGAACGCTTCATCTACGGCGATCACGCGATCGCCTGGGGCACGCTCGGCGAAGGACAGCCTGCGATCCTCCTGCACGGCTCGCCATTTTCCTCGCTGGTGTGGCGGCGAATTGCACCGTGGCTCGCGCGGCACCGTCGGGTTTTCTATTATGATTTGCTGGGTTTCGGGCAGTCCGACAAGCCGGACGCCGACGTCCTGCATGGTCTTCAGAATGGAGTTTTCGCGGCGCTGGTAAAGCATTGGGGTATAGAGCGCCCGGACGTTGTCGCGCATGACTTTGGCGGGTCCGCCGCGTTGCGCGCCCATCTCATGGACGGCATCGACTACAGCAGCCTCATGCTGATCGATCCTGTCGCAATCAGCCCGCAGGGATCCGCGCTGGTGCAGGCGGCCAAGACGCACCAAGACGTTTTTGCCGGTCTACCGGCTTATATCCATGAAGCCGTCCTGCGCGCGTATATTGGTGCCGCAGCGAAGCACAAATTGCGCGAAGAGGAGATGCGGCTTTACCTCCAGCCTTGGCTTAGCGAGGAGGGCAAGAAGGCGTTCTGGCGCCAGGTGGCGCAGATGGACGACAAGTACAGCGAGGAGATCGAAGATCGTTACGGCGAAATCCGCTGCCCCGTGACCATTCTTTGGGGCGCCGAGGATGAATTCATCCCGCTGAAAGATGGTGAGGAACTCGCACGGCGCATTCCAAACGCTCCACTCGTTGTCGTACCGGATGCGAAGCATCTTGTTCAGGAGGACGCGCCAGAGGCTATTACCGCAGCCGTTCTCGACTTCTGGCACCGGGACGGCGCGCGTCACGATGCAGCGCGGACGCCGCCGTTTTCCGAGCCTCGAACAACGGCCCGGGCAGGCCCGCAGGCCGGAGCGAATAGATGAGCTGAAGCGTATCGGCGATGTCTGTGACTTGACGGTCGATGATCGATCGCACCGCCGTCGCCACGCAGGGCCTGCGAAGAGTGCGCTCGCTGTCAGCATTCGCATCCAGGAAGGGGCCGTCTGCACTGGCCCGCTTTGGTAATTTAGAATGTGTCGACCAAGGGACGAACGAAGCGCTCGAAATCCTTGTCGAGCGGCCAGAGCGGGCGCGGCGCGTGGATATAGGGACGCCGTTCTGCCCGCGGCGTTGCCAGCGCGCCCGCATCGCAGACGATGACCTTGCCCGCTATCGGCTCGAATGCCGCCCGGAAATGCTGCATCGACTTCAGGACCAACACGCGGCGAGCCGTCGGTTCTATTCCGAAGGCCCGCAATTGCTGAAGGTCGACCATCTGCTGCGCTTCTGAAACGACCAGGACTTCGATCCCGTCGACATCGATTACGGCGGTGGGTCCGAAACTATGGGTGAGCCCGCCTTGAATCGGTCCGTCACCGACATAGCTGCCCTCCGAAAGCCTGGTCAGCACACCCGTCACTGTTAGCGGGCCACCGCCGAAATTGGGGTCGCCCCTGCCGCCAATCGTCACCGTCACAGTCTCGCCTTGCCGGTGACGGTGCAATTCATTTGCCGCTTGAGGATCGATCATCGGCGCGAGTACCGCACCCTTTACTCCCGCATCAAGCAGGCCCTTCAACAGCGCGGTCGAGTCGCCGTAGGAACCGGCGCCGGGATTGTCGGCGTAATCGGCGATAACAAGCGGTTTGTCGCCGCGCCAGGCATGCGCCTCGGCAGCAGCCTCGTCGACCTCGATGAAAACATTGCGCTTCCTGGTCCGGCCCTGCCAGATCCTGTCCGCAAGTTCCTCTGTCACACGCATGGCGGCTGGCTTGGCGCCGGGATCACGGCTGTCATAGGTTGCGAGCACGGTGGGACCGACGCAGGACACGTCGGCGCCCGTGAAGGCTGCATTGACGGAAACCGCGAGCAAGCCCTCGGCCTCGGCCTCGCGGGCGCGGTCATAAAGGGCCAGCGTCTCGGGAATGTCGGTGCGGCCGGAATTCGCTTCGTCCAGCATCGGCACATGCGCCCTGACAGTCCGGGGCGCGATTTCACCTTTCATTGCGCGATCCAGGATACGGGCGGCATGCGCGCCGATTTCGCGCATGTCCACATGCGGATAGGTCTTGTAGGAAACAAGGATCTGCGCGTCCCGAACCATGTCTTCGGACACCATCGCATGAAGGTCGAGCGTTACCGCAACAGGAATGTCCGCTCCAAGTTCGGCCCGCAGAAGGCCCAGCAGATACCCTTCACCGTCATGGCAAAACTCCGGCACCATCGAGCCATGAAGTCCAAGAAGCACTCCATCGAGGCGGCCCTTGTTCGAACGCGCTGCCTCCAGGATAATACCGGCGATGTGGTCATAGGCGGCTTTCGTCACCCGCCCCCCGGGCACGGCATGTGCCGAAATCGCGTGGATCACGTTCCAGCCCGCCGGTTCCGCCACATCCATGAACCCAGCAAGTTCGGTGTTGGCGTTGCGGCGGGCGCGGATCGCTTCGTCGCCAAGGAGAAGCGTGTCCACCTGAAACTGCGGCAAGTCGGTGCGGAAGCGCGAGAACGTATTGCTCTCGTGCATGAATTCGCAGGTAAGGACGGTGAAGGTCATCGGCAATTCCTATTGCGCGAGGCGGACGCGATGACCGCGGCCGATCTCGACAAGCTCGCTTGGCTCGTGTTCTTCGTCGGGATCCGGACGGCGCGAAATGTCGGGCGAAAAGCGGGCGGCGTCTGGAACGAAGGCGGCATCCGGCAAGGTGCGTGCCCCGGTCAGGATCGCGTCGGGATCGGGAACCGAACCGATCAGGCGACGCGTGTAGGGATGCGTCGGGCGACTAAAAATCGAATGCCAGTCACCCTCTTCCACCACGCGGCCGAAATACATGACGGCAACCCTGTCGCTGACATGCTCGACCACGCTCAGATCATGGGAAATCATGATGTAGCTCAAGCCCAGCGTTTCCTGCAGGTCCATCAGCAGGTTGATGATCTGCGCCTGGATGGACACGTCCAACGCCGACACCGGCTCGTCCAGCACCAGGATCTTCGGATCGAGCATCAACGCCCGCGCGATGCCGATCCGCTGGCGCTGTCCACCGGAGAATTCATGCGGATAACGGTCGGCGTGATCGGGCGTCAGGCCGACGCGGGTCAGCATCTCGGCGACGCGGTGGCTGGCCTCGCTTCCCTTGGCGATTCCATGAAGGGAAAGCTGCGAGGACAGCATGCGGCCGATGGTCTGGCGCGGATTCAGCGACGCATACGGGTCCTGAAACACCATCTGAGCGATGCGCGCGCGCTCCTTGCGGGCGGGAGCGCCAGGGCCTGCCAACGGCTTGCCCTGGAACAGTATCTTTCCCGAAGTCGGCTCCTGCAGGCCCATCACGGTCAGCGCGGTGGTGGATTTTCCGCAGCCGGATTCACCGACGATGGACAGGCACTCTCCTTCGTTCAGGGTCAGGTTCACGCTCTGAACGGCACGAAGCGTCCGCTTTGGCCCCAACAGCGAGCGACGCGGCAGCGGGAAATGGACGTTGAGGTCGCGGATTTCCAGAAGAGGCTGGTTCATGCGGTCGCCTCCAGACCAAGGCCGCGCGGCGTGATCAGCGTCGGTGCGTCATGTCCACGCTCCTCGCTGGTCACGACCTGGTCCAGTTCGGTCAGGCGGGCGCGTCCCACCAGCGTTCGCGACCCCAGGCGCGGGCGCGCCGCGAGCAGGCCGCGGGTATAGGGATGCAGCGGATTTTCGAACAGAGCCTTGGTGTCCTGCTCCTCGACGAGCCGCCCCCGGTCCATGACCCCGACGCGCCGGCACATATTGGCGATCACGCCCAAATCGTGACTGACCAGCAGCACGGCCGTTCCTTCAGCCGTGCAAAGCTCGGCAAGCAATTCCAGGACGCCTGCCTGGACCGTCACATCAAGTGCGGTGGTCGGCTCGTCCGCAATCAGCAGGTCGGGACGGCAGGCCAGTGCAATGGCGACCATGACGCGCTGGCGCATCCCTCCCGACAGCTGATGGGGGTAGGACAGGGCGCGTTCCTCGGGCGCCGGCACACGAACGCTTTCCAGTGCCTCGACGGCTTTCCTGCGCGCATCCGACCACCCGAAGCCCCTGTGAACGACGAACATTTCCGCGATCTGACGGCCAATCGCCATCAGCGGATTGAGCGCCGTCATGGGCTCTTGAAACACCATCGCCATACGGTCGCCGCGCAGACGGCGCCTGGCGCGGCTGCCAAGCTTCAACACGTCCTGGCTCCGGAAGAAGATCGAGCCGCCGGTCACCTCCAGCGGGCGTTTAAGCAACCCCATCACCGAAAGGCCGGTGATGCTTTTGCCCGAACCGGATTCGCCGACAAGTCCGTAAGTTTCCCCAGGCAGGATATCGAAAGACACGCCGTGAAGGATTTCGTTCCGCTTGCCGACGCCGATGCGCAAGTCGCGGATGGACAGAACAGGGTCGGGAAGAATGCCGCTCATGCCTGCCTTATCCTCATATGCGGATCCAGCATGTCGCGCAGCCCGTCACCGAGCAGATTGAAGCCAAGGACCGTGGCGAAGATTGCGAGGCCGGGGAACAGCGAGGCCCAGGGGGCGGTGCGGATCAGTTCGCGCGCGTCGGTCAGCATGTTCCCCCAGCTCGGCTGCGGTGGCCGGATGCCGACGCCGAGGAAAGACAGTGCAGCTTCCGCCAGAACCGCGCCGCCGATACCAAGTGTCGCGATGACCAGCACCGGACCGACGATATTCGGCAGTATCTGCGTGCGCATGATGTTGGCGTCGCTGAAGCCGGCCGCCCTGGCGGCCTGCACGAAGCCCTGATTCTTGAGCGACAAGGTGGAGCTGCGGGCGATGCGGCAGGTCCAGGACCAGTTGGTCAGGCCCAATGCGATCAGGAGACTTGGCAAGCCGGGTCCCAACACCGCCATGATGGCGAGCGCGAAGACCAGGGATGGGATCGCCAGCATGACGTTGGTCAGCCCGTTCACCAGGTCGTCCCACCAGCCTCCGAAATAACCGGCCGAAACCCCAAGCGCCATACCGATGCACGAGTTGATCAACTGCGAAACGAGGCCGACGGTCAGCGACACCCTGGCGCCGTAGAGGATACGGGAAAAGACGTCGCGACCCTGCCCGTCCGTGCCCAAAAGATGGTCCCAGCTCGGCGGCATTTCAGAATTCATCAGGTCGGCGTCGAATATCGGGTTGTACGGGGCAATCCAGCCGGCGCTGACGGCTGCGGCGACCACGAGCAACGCCAGCGCCAGGCCAAGGGCGAAATTGAAACGCAACCGCATGGATCAGGCCACCTTGATGCGCGGGTCGATCATGGCATAGGCGATATCGACCAGCATGTTGATGACAAGGAACCACAACACGATCACGATGACCGTACCCTGAACCACGGGAATGTCGCGTGCCAACACGCTGTCGACCAGAAGCGACCCGATCCCTGGCCAGGAAAACAGTTTCTCGATCACGATCGCCTGCCCCATGAGCGAACCGATCTGAAGGCCAAGCGTGGTCAGGATCAACACCAGCACGTTGCGGGTGACGTGACTGCGCACCAGACGCGGTTCGGTCAACCCTTTGGCTCGCGCCGTTCGCACGAAATCCGCGTTCATCACGTCCAGAACGCCAGCGCGGGTGGTTCGCGCCAAGAGCGCCATCGGCGATACGCCGAGCGCGATGGCAGGCAATATGATGTAGCGGATGCCGCCGGGCTGGTAGCCGAAGCTCGGCAGCAGACCGAGCTGCAGCGCAAAGACGTACATTAGCAGCAAGCCTAGCCAGAATTCGGGAACCGACAGGCCGGAAACCGCCAGCATCATCGTGCCGGTGTCCAACACGCTGCCGGGCTTCAGCGCGGCCAGAAATCCCAGAGGAATACCGACTGCCGCGGCAAAGCCCATCGCCGCCAGCGCCAGTTTGATCGAAGGCCAGAGCCGCGGCTCGATCACGTTCCACACCGGTTCGCGGGTGCGGTAGGAAATTCCAAGGTCGAAATGCGCCAGCCCCCACAGATAGTCCCACAGGCGGACCGGCAGAGGCTTGTCCAGCCCGAACTGCTCGTTCAGATGCGCCATCACATCGGCATTCGTGGCGTTGCGCCCCTCCGACATCAGGCTCGATATGAAGCTGCCGGGGACGACGCTGAATATCACGAAAATGATCAGCACGACCGCCAGCAGGGTCGGGATCATCTGCAGCGTGCGACGAAAGATGAAGCGCGACATCCGCGAATCCTGCCTTTCAACAACTGGGCGCCATGCGGCGGGCGAGGAGTGGGCGCCATGCGGTGGGCGGGGCCGTACAAACCGGTCCCGCCCGCCAGCCATGCCATCGCGCTACTTGCGTGATGCGGGTGCGCTGTCGTCGATCCAGATGTCCTCGTAATCCTGGATAGCCAGTTCCGCGCCGTTCGGCTTCAGCCCGTGGACCCATGGCTGGTAGGCCATGACGGCCTTGTTGTAATTGAAGAACCAGATCGGAGCCTCGTCCTGCAGCAGGTTGTTGGCTTGCCTCAGAAGATCGTTCTGTTTGGCCGGATCGGTTTCGTTGCCTGCCTGCTCGATCAGCTTGTCGAAGTCGGCATTGTTGAACTTGACGTAGTTGCAGGCGGTTTGCGATGTCTTCGAATAGAAGCAGTTCAGATATTTCAGCGGATCCGGGCCCGACGAGTTCGACCAGATAAAGGCATCAAAATTGTCGGACAGGATCTTGTCGGACAGGACCGAGCTTTCCACCGGGTCGGTCGTCACGGTGACGCCCACCTTGGCCAGCATCGGGATGATCGCCTCGACGATCGGCAGGCCCCAGCTTTCGTTCGAGGTCGCGGTGACCGAGAACTTCAGACCGGTCTCGAACCCTGCCTCCTTCAGCAGTTCCTTGGCCTTTTCCGGATCATAGGCATAGGGCTTGGCGTCCTTGTCGAAGGCCGGCGATGAAATCGGCAGCCAAGAGACCGCAGGATAAGCCTTGTTCTTCAAGAGCTTCTCGACAATCAGGTCCTTGTTGATCGCATAATTGATCGCCTGCCGGACGCGCTTGTCCTTGAATGCCTCGACCTTCGGATTGAAGCCGATATTGCGGGTGTAGACTTCGGCCACCTCAAGGATGTGATCCTTCAGCGCCGGATCCTGGCTGTAGGCCTCGTACTGCACAGGGCCGAGAACGTTGGTATCGATCTCCGCGTTGCGGAAGGCAACGTCGCGAGCCGAAGCTTCGCCCATCAGCATGATGTCGAGCTTGTCGAGATGCGGCTTGCCCTTCTCATAGTAGCCGTCGAACTTCTCCAGTTCGACCTTCGAGCCCGCAACGTAATTGGCGAGCTTGAACGGGCCAAGGCCGTTCGGCTTGGAGGCGAGCTGATCCTCCGGATAGTCCTTGGAGTAGATCGGCGCATAGTTGGACATCAGGTTCCAGCCCGGATCGGCCAGGTTGATGAAGGTGATTTCGATGGTCCTGTCGTCGATCTTCTTCAACCCGGAAATATGATCGGCCTTGCCTGCCTGAAATTCGGCGACGCCGGCGATCTGCAACATCTGCTCGGCGCCCGGCAGGGCCTTCTTGGGATCGGCCAGACGGTTGTAGGACCAGATCACGTCATCGGCGTCGAGCTTGTCGCCATTGTGAAAGGTCGCTTCCCGGAGCTTGTAGGTATAGGTCTTGCCATCCGCCGACTTCTCTACCGTTTCGGCGAGGTCGAGCTCAGGCTTGCCGCTTTCCGGGTTCCATTTGTAGAGGGAGCGGTTGATCGCTTTGGCCACGATCTCGTCTTGCGTATGCGGTGTCGCCGTGATGTCCAGCGATGTGATGGAGTTGCCATAGGGCGCGGTGAACACCAATTTCCCCCCATCCTTCGGTGTGGCGTCCTGCGCCAGCGCGGCGGTCGCCGTTCCAAGCGCAAGCGCCGCGATCAAGCCAAGTCTGTTCAACATCCCTCAATTCCTCCCTGTGGTTCGTTGTTGATTTCCTGTCAGAGACGGGCCCAACCGGCATCCCGCCTCAACTTCCTTCATAGACGATGCGCCCATCCAGAATTGTCATCTCACAGCGCGTTTCACGCAGGATTGTCTCCGGTGTGGCCGTCAGGAGGTCGTTGGAGAACACGGCGATGTCCGCGAGCATTCCAGGCTCCAACCGGCCCTTCACCATTTCCGCGCCCTGGGAGTAGGCACCATGTTCGGTATAGGCGCGCAACGCCTGTTCGGACGTCAGTATTTCGGAAGCGTCCATTACCGTGCCCTTGTGCGTCTTGCGCGTCAGCATGGCGTAGAGGTCCGGGAAGGGATTGGGCGAACAGACCGGCGAGTCGCTGCCGGTGGACGGCTTCATGCCGAGGCGATCCCAGGTTCCGATCGGATAGGAGCGCAACCCGCGCTCCGGCCCGAGAACCGAGACGTAGGCGTCGCCGAAATCATAGATGAAGGCCTGCTGCGGCGCAGGCAGGATGCCTGCCTTCAACATCCGCTGATTGATGGCATCATCGACATAACCGCAATGCTCGATCCGGTGCCGGTGCTTGTGATCCGGCCTGGCGGCGCGCACACGTTCATAAGCGCGCACGAGCTGGTCGATGGCGGCATCGCCAATGCCATGGCAGACCATGGTGTAGCCCATTGCGGTGTAGCGGTCGACCAGTTCGAACAATTGAGCGTCTGGCAGCATCCGGACACCGAAATTGTCAGGCTGGCCAATATATGGCTGGCGCATCCAGGCCGTGCGTCCGCCGGCCGAGCCGTCCGTGAATATCTTCACGCCGCCTATGCGGAACATGTCGCTGCCGACCCCGGTAACGAGACCCGCGGCATGGCAAGGCTCGACGATGGACGAACCGGGGTCGCCCAGAAGTGTTGCCCAGACCCGTACCGGGAGCCGGCCGCTGCGCTCGGCCTCATGATAAGCCTCGATCTCGATCATACCGTCGATCTGGCCAGTGGCCGCGTCCATGCAGGACGTTATGCCGAACCGCAGGAGATCACGGCCCCCCGCTTCGATAGCATCGAGTATCTCGGCGAAAGAGGCTGTCGGCTGGACGTCGTAGACGAGGTTCTGGGCGTTCTCAGCCAGCATTCCGGTCAGTTGCCCGGCCTCGCGCCCAATGACGCCACCATCCGGATCGGGCGTGTCGATATCGATTCCCGCCAGCGCCAGCGCCAGCGAATTCACGACAGTGACATGGCCGCAGGCGCGCGTGACCGAAACGGGATGATCCGGCAGGGCGGCGTCCAGCTCCTTCACGGTCGGCATCAGTGCGTCCGGATATCGGGTCTGGTCAAAACCGCGCGCGGTCACCCATGCGCCTTTGGGCGTTTCGGCGGCCCGTGCCTGCAGCGCAGCCATCAGCGCGCCGCGGGTCGGCGCGGCATCGGGCGTCGCATCGACCTTGCCACGCAGGAGCCCCGTCGAGATCAGATGTAGGTGCGCATCGTTCAAACCGGGCATTGCGAAGCGCCCGGCCAGATCCACGACCCTCGTGCCCTTTCCGATCAGGGGCTTGATATCGGCGTTGGAGCCACTGGCCACGACCTGGTTGCCCAAGACCGCAATCGCCTCCGCGATCGGATTTCCGTAACCGGTCCAAATCTTGCCGCCATGCAAAACGAGATCGGCTTGGTTCTGCGAATTCATGCTGCCTTTTCTTCTCCCCGGCGTTCACGGACGTCGCCGACATAGATTTGACTTTGAGTGGCATTCCGTTTCGTGTGCGGTCAGATTCTTCTCCCGCGCTCGACGTCACGTTCCCCTGCCACCGGCTCCAGTTGCCAGCTTTTTTCGTTTTGCAGACGTTGGGGCGTCGGCGATCACAAGGCCAATTCGGTTTTCGCAATCAAGCATGCAAAATTTGCATAACATTGCAATTATAATGAAATATGCTCCCATTGCGGCTGGATCAATGCTCGAACGCAGTGGAGGAGAGGCCGCGTGGAAATCAAATGGCTCGAAGATTTCGTGACGCTTGCAGAAACCTCGAGCTTTTCGCGGGCAGCCGAAATCCGCAATGTCACCCAGTCGGCCTTCAGTCGGCGCATCAAGCAGCTTGAGACGTGGCTCGGAGCACCGCTCATCAGTCGTGCCACCATGCCGGCCGAACTGACATCGGCCGGACGCAATTTTCTTCCGATGGCGCAAGACGCCATCAGGATGTTCTATTCGGTGCGCGAGTCTCTGCGCCCGCCTGCGGAACAGGGGCTTGTACGCTTTGCGGCCCTTCACACATTGACCATCACGTTCTTTCCGGTTTGGCTGCGGGAGGTGCAGCGGAACACTCGCACCTTCGGCACATCCTTCATGGCTGACAGGGGTGGCATCGAGGCGAACCTGGCTGCACTGACCGATGGCGAAACCGACTTCTTCCTGACCTATGCGCACCGTGAAGTGCCGTTTCACCTGGATCGCGACAAGTTTTCTCATCTGGCTATCGGATCGGATCGGCTCATCCCGGTCGCGGCGCCGGAACTGCGCTTCGACAAGTCGACCGTGCCCGCGGCGGGCATTCTGGACAGTCCGGAAACGGCAAAGCGAGCTTTGCCCTATCTGGGCTATGGTTACAGCTCTTTCTTTGGTGTCGCCCTCGGAAAACTGTTCTCGAAGCACTCGCCGTTCCGGCGTCAGACAGTGCATGAAAGCACAATAAGCGCCGGACTCAAGGAACTTGCGCTGACCGGCGCGGGCATCTGCTGGCTGCCGGAAAGCCTCGTCGAGAACGACATCTCCAATGGAGCCCTTGTCATCTGTTCGAATGACAGCACATGGACGCTCGATCTCGAGATACGATTGTATCGCAGCTCGGAGAAGACGCGAAGCACCATGGTGGAGGCTCTTTGGCAATCATCCAAGGCGCTGGCGCAAACGTTGAAGCCCGCCGCGCCAGCCGCGGGCACGGCGACCTTCAGCTCTTCATGAAGCGGAAGGCGCGCAGCACCTCGAAATAGTCGTTCGATGCAAAGGCGACGGCACGTGGCCCGTGCCGGCGCACTCCGGGATACCAGGAAGCGCGATAGGCATCGACGGGATTGCTGAATTCGATGATGATCTCGACCCTTTCCGGCATTGACGGCAAAGCTTGCCGCGCCCTGTCGCGCAACGCCCTTTCAACGCCCTCGCATATTGCGCCGCGCGCCGCCGCAGGCGCCAGGGAGATGGTGGCCGCGCCGATGCCTTTGAGGGTTTCGACAGTGGCTATCCCCGGGACGAGGGCTCTGGCGTCGGCGCAAATGCCTTCGTCGCCGGAAAGAAATACCGAGCGCACGCCATAGCGCGCGGCGCACAACGCATTCAATGTAAATTCGGACGCTGTTTCGCCATTCAGGATCAGCCGCGATATTCGCAATGTCGATGTGTGTGCAAGCGGGTTGTCCTCGACACCGGCCTTGGAATGGTAGCCGGTATAGAGCGCGGCATCGAAGCTTTCATCGATCCCGAACATCATTGCGTCCGGATGCCCCGACCAGCCCCTCACGATGCGCGCAAAAGGCGGCATGCGTTCGAGAATGAGGTTGCGCCCGCTGTCATGCGCATCCTTGATCATGATTTCAGTTGCGCCAGCGGCTCGCGCTCCTTCGCAGGCGGCCAGGACCTCCCCGGTCATCAGTTCGCGGAATTCCCTGTGGTCGGCGTGCGTTCTTTCCGCCTCGTCCCAGGATTGAATGCCCGCGGTGCCTTCGATATCGGCCGAAATGAAAATCTTCATGCTCAGAGGGGCTCCTTCAGCCAGTCGGTCAACGCCGGAATCCTGCGTCCATTTCGTCCAACCACGCTTTGCGCGGCGCACAGGGCGTTCAGAACGGCCTCGACCGTGGTTTCCACAACCGCTTCGAAAACGAGGTCGATGTATCTGTCATCGACACGCGAAATCGAACTGAACGGTGAAGGCGAGACGTGCGGCAGAGGATCGGCGGTCGTGAACGCGATGGCGATATCGCCACTGCCGTGTCCCCAATACGAACCGAGGCGGGCAATGCCGGCGCCGGCCCGGCTA
The DNA here is from genome assembly GCF_020165475.1 of Mesorhizobium sp. BR1-1-15. Lineage (NCBI taxonomy): Bacteria > Pseudomonadati > Pseudomonadota > Alphaproteobacteria > Hyphomicrobiales > Phyllobacteriaceae > Mesorhizobium > Mesorhizobium sp. BR1-1-15. The sequence goes on from NZ_JAIUIF010000001.1 coordinate 743,130, forward strand.
GCGGCACGGTTCAATTGCCGGTCGTCAAGAGGAATATCCGTACCGAGAATGATGATGATCGACCCGCTTTCAGGCTCGCCGAGCCCTTTGGGATCGGCTCTGCGGCCATCCGGGAGGACAAGATCCCCTGCCCTGCCGAAGTTGGACAACACCAGAGCGCCAAGCGTGAAGGCGCGAGACCCGATCTCGACCGACCTGGACGCGCTGCCGATACCCGCCTTGAAGCCAAACGACGTCATTCCGGCGCCGGCGCCGATGCTGCCCTGTTCGACCGGACCGGCGCTCGCGGCATCCAGCGCCGCTTCGGCGTCATGCCGGGTGACCGCCATTGCCTGAATATCATTGATACCGCCGTCGTTGCATTCGCAAACGACGGGATTGACCGTGCTGGTCTTGCGCCCGATCTCCGGGTTGGCGGCAATGGCACGCTTGATCAGCGCCTCCGCACATGGCGCGACCGAGAACGTGTTGGTCAGAAGGATTGGCGTTTCGATCGTGCACAGTTCGGCCAATTGCATGAGCCCGACGGACTTGCCGAAACCGTTGATGATATCGACCGCCGCCCTGACCTTGGATCTGAACAGGTCGCCGCCATGGGGCAAGACGGCGGTGACGCCTGTCGCAAGTCCGTCGGCGATGATCGTCTTATGGCCGACCAGGACACCCGGCACGTCCGTGATCGCATTGTTCGGGCCGGGCGACAGCCGCCCCATGCCAAGGCCTAAACGCCGTGCCGCGCCCATTTTCACATCCCACTCATCAAGCAAGAGCCGCTCGTCCGGCCGCATGCCCGTTCATCTCTGCAAAAGCTGTCTGGACGTAAATTTCCTGCAGGCGGCGTGTCAATGGACCAGGTTGGCCGTTTCCGATCCTGTGGCCGGCAATACGGATGACGGGGGTGACCAGGCTCGAGGCGGAGGTCAGGAACGCTTCCGCCGCCGAAAACGCCTCCTCTGGCGAGAACGCACGCTCTTCAAACAAAATGCCCTGGTCTTCACATAGACGCGCCACTGCTCGCCGCGTACAGCCGGGCAGGATGGCTTGAGAATTGGCGCGAGTAATGACACGGCCGTCGTGCATAACGATGAAAGCCGTCGCCGATGCGCCCTCGGTCACCTGTCCACCCTCGACAAACCAGACATCATCGAAGCCTTTCTCGCTTGCAGCATGCTTTGCCAGAACCTGCCCCAGCAGCATGACAGTCTTTATGTCGCGCCGTGCCCAGCGCGGATCAGGCGCCAGGTCGACGGCGACGCCTTCGGCCTGAGCCTTGGTTCCTACGAGTTTGCGGGCGCTTGTGAAGGCGACCATGGTCGGCTCAAGATCATCGGGAAACAGGAAATTGCGCTTGGCTTCGCCGCGCGAAATCTGGAGATAGACCGTTCCTTCATCCAATCCGTTGAGCGAGATCAGTTCCAATTGAATGGCTTCCATCTCAGGCAGCGTCACGGGCATGGGAATACATATCTCGGCAAGCGACCGCTGGAGACGATTGAGATGGAAATCATTGTCTATCAGCCTGCCGCCGATCACGGCGGTCACCTCGTAGACCGCGTCTGCAAAGAGGAATCCCCGATCGAAGAGACCGATGCGCGCCTCGTCTTCGGGCATGTAACGCCGATTGCAATAGACTTGCGCCACTTTGGCCATCCTCGATCCCAGCATCAACTGACTGCTCGATAAATGCCAAGGCAGGTCGGCAAAGACCAATTCAAAAAATGCAATTCGGTATGCCGATACCGTCAAAGCGCAACGGGCACTCTCTGCGACGGCCGCATGATTCACGCCACGAGACGGCGCAGGTCGCTGAATGGTTTCCTTTAATCCCGCGGAGCCGGACGGGGGCTTGGACGACGCATCGTTGACCTCCCGATATTGACAGGTCGCGGCCATCGATTTAAGTTCGCGTTAGTGGCCACTAACGCGAACTACTGGACAGCGCTCGGAGATCCGACAAGGCGCACGATCTTCGAACTGCTGGTCGAACAGCCCTGTTCGGTCAGCGGACTTGCTCGTGCCCTGCCTGTAACCCGGCCGGCCGTCTCTCAGCACTTGAAGATACTCAAGGCTGCCGGGCTTGTGGCCGACACGCGCTCGGGCAAAGAACGCATATACCGTATCGATCAGGATGGGCTGGCAGGCCTGCGCGCGGAAATCGACCAGTTCTGGAGCAAGACCCTGGCGGGCTACAAATTAGCCGTCGAGTATCCAAAAAAGGACCAAGCATGAGTAAGGACCCTGCACTCGCGCCCGTAAGGCATTTCGTCGTTGTCGAGGCATCCATTGCGCGTGCCTTCAAGGTTTTCACCGAGGATTTCGGGAGATTCAAACCTCGAGAGCACAATCTTCTTGCCGTTCCGATCGCAGAAACGATCTTCGAACCCCGGGTCGGAGGGCACGTTTACGACCGAGGTGTGGATGGCAGCGAGTGCCGCTGGGCTCGTGTGTTGGCCTACGATCCGCCCAGCCGGCTGGTTCTGAGCTGGGACATCAGCCCTCGGTGGCAGATCGAGACCGACCCGAACAAGACGAGCGAATGGGAGGTCCGGTTCACGGCCGAGACCGAGAACAGAACCCGAGTTGAGATCGAGCACCGGCATTTCGAGCGCCATGGGGAAGGCTGGGTAGGCGTGAGGGGTGCAGTTGATAGCGATCAGGGCTGGCCGCTCTACCTGCAACGGTTCCACGACTTGTTCAACCATCGGACAGCCTGACAACCGCGTTGCAGTTCATGGGGTATGACTCGCAAGCACCGTATCGCCCACTGGGATTCCAGGAGCAGAGACAATATGGAAGTCTATTGGTTAAGCATCCTCGGCGTGCTTATGCTTTGTTTGCTGTCGGTGGTGTTGGCAGTCTATTCCGGTTCGTCCAAGGGATTTGCAGGGGTGCTTTCAGGACCGGTAGTCCCGGCGGACGACCACAACCCGCTCTACAGGATCGACCGCGTCCACATGAACTCGGTTGAGGCGCTGGCGCCCTTTGTCGTGCCCGCGGTGCTGGCGATGATGGTTGGTGTTGGACCGACCACTTTGGCGACGCTTGTGGGGCTGCACCTGGCGATACGCCTGATTCATCTGGGAATCTACCTACGTGGCGGAAACGCCGCAAAGGGAGGCAGTGTCAGGACGGTTCTGTACGTTTCGGGAGCGCTGGTTACGCTTGCCCTTATTCTTGTGACTGGATGGGCAGCACTCCATTGACGCGTTATCGGCAGTTATCGGAGGCTACATCCGTTATAGTCCGCGTCCGGCATCCCCGTTCGGCAACAGCGCCGCCGTCTCGGCCCAGGCAACTTTCGGGACCATTGTGCGGTTTTTCAAAAAAGTGCCCTAGCCGCTCCAACCAAGGCATTTTTTCGTTGCAGCCGATCGGCATTCTCCCACCCCCATCGGTCCCGCTGTTATGTGTTATTTTTGCTACATGTCGCTGCTCATGACTGGGAAAACCCATTTAGAGTCGCCTAAATTAATATTCGCTCACGTATTTTCTGAATATATCGGGTAATTCGGCAATGGTGGGCCTGGGGTTGGCCCGCTTAAGCGCCTTGAGGAAGGCGTTGGGGAAACGGGTGGGCTAAATGAATAGAACTGGCATGTCGGCCATAGGCAAGCGCCTTGGTCTTTTGATGGCGGCTACGATGCTGACTTGCGGGGGGGCGAACGCCCTCACGCTCAAGGAGGCCGTGGCGGTAGCGGTCGAATCCAATCCGGAGATCGGCCAGGCGATAGAAAATCGCGAAGCGATCGAGTTCGAATTGCGTCAGGCAAAGGGCCTCTATTTGCCCAGCGTCGACCTGCAGGCGTCGGCTGGCGCTCGCCGTCTCGACAATTCGTCACGGCGCGCACTCTCGATAGAGGACGACGCGCTTTATCCGGCAGAAACCGACCTGACCGTTTCGCAGACGCTCTATGACAGCGGCGCAAGGCGCGCAGAATTGAACCGCCAGGCCTCCCGCGTCGATGGCGCGTCGTTTCGGGTGCTGGAACGGTCGGAATTCATCGGTCTCTCTGTTGTCCAGGACTACCTCGAATACATGCTCCAGGCTTCGATTGTTGCCGAGGCAAAGAAAAACCTGGGCTTCCATCAAGCAATCCTCCACGACATCCAGGAAGGCATTGCCGGCGGCGGGTTGAACGAAGCCGACCGGCAACAGGCCGAGGAGCGGCTGTTCGCGGCCAAGGCCCGCATGCAGGAAGCGTCGGAGGAACTGGAGGCCGCGCGGATACGGTTTTTCAAGACCGTCGGCAAGCCGCTGACCAATGCAGCGAGGCCGGCCGACGTGTCCGGCACGCTGCCAAGGTCGCTGGACGATGCGCTGGGCCTTGCGCGCGAGAGCAACCCGCGCGTCCACATGGCCAACAGCGATATTGCCGCGGCGGCCTCGCTGGTGGACGCGGCGCGCGCGAAATACGGCCCTTCGATCATTGCCGAAGGCTCTGCCCGGGCGGGCTACGACATTGACGGCGACAATGGAGACGCATCCGATCTGCAGGCACGTCTGGTGTTGCGCTGGAATCTCTATCGGGGCGGCATCGACAAGGCCAATGAGCAGGAGCAGATCCGCCGCACCAGCGAGCAGCGGCTCGCGATGCACCAGGTTCTCCGAGAGATCGAGGAAGCCGTTCGCACGTCATGGGATCGTCGCTTCCGGCAGGCCGATCTGGCCAAGACCCTGAAGCTACAAGCAGTCTCCAACGAAAAGCTGGTCGCGTCCTATCGCGAACAGTTTAAGGTCGGTCAGCGCTCGTTGCTCGACGTGCTCGATGCGCAGAACACGCGATTCAACACCGCGACACTGGCCGACACCGCGTCCTACGCATCCCTTTTCGCGCAATATCGGCTTCTGGCGGCGACCGGGCAGTTGCTGAAAACGATGGACGTCCACCCGCCAAAACAGGCTACGGCATACGCGCGGACCGAGTTCGCCGCGCCGGAAACGGCCGACACCGAAACCTATGCGCGCACGCCCTCGGAACAGAAAAACGACGTGCCGTTCGATATTCTGGCACCGGTCAGGAAAAAATAGGCGGGCCTAAGGATCGATCGAGAGTCCCCGCGGGCGGATCGTGAACCAGCAACCCAACATTCTGTCACCGAAAGAGGCTTTCAAGGCCTGCTTTTCGGCCGTCGCCGCATATCTCGGCCGCCCCAGCGCCGAAACCGTGCTCTTTGCCGGCGTGCCGCTGGCGGAAACGCGCATCGACATCGACGCGATCCGGCATCTTGCCGAGCGCGTCGGCCTTGAAATCACCGAATTCAGCCAGCGCGACTTTGTTCGGGGGCGCATCGACCTCCCCGCGATCGTCTTTCGCGTCAGCCAGCTGCCTGTCGCGCTGCTGGCCGATGGTGAAGCCGGGGAATATTTTACAGCTCCCCAGGAGGACGGGCGCACCAGGATCAGCCGGTCGGAGCTGGCCAACAGCTATATCAGCGGCGGTGCGTCCTTCTCGATCACCTACGCCAACGCGACGGAGGCCATGAGCGTCGGCTCGGCGCCGAAAATCGAGCGGCGACATTGGCTGACGGGAACGATGGGGCCGTTCTGGCGCACCTATTCGAAGGTTGTCCTGTCGGCGGTGTTCATCAATCTGCTCGCCATCGCCTCGCCGATCTTCACCATGAACGTGTACGACAGGATCCTGCCGAACAAAGCGATATCGACGCTCTGGGTGCTGGCCATCGGCATCGGCGCGGTCATCCTGTTCGACCTGCTGCTAAAGACCTCCCGGGCATCGCTCATCGACTATGCCGGGCGCAAGGCGGATCTGCGCATTTCATACATGCTGTTCGAGAAGGTGCTGAACTCGTCTCTGGCGGCACGGCCGGGCTCGACGGGCGAATACGCAAATCGCGTGACCCAATATGAATTCGTGCGCGAATTCTTCACGTCCAACACCATCAGCGTGTTCATCGACACGGCTTTCGTGTTTGTTTTTCTCCTCGTCATCTATGCGATAGGCGGCTGGCTGGTCATGATACCCGCGCTGGCCTTCGTCGCGTCGGTGATCGTCGGACTGGTCACGCAGCGGCGCATCGGCAGGCGTGTGGCGGCCTCCATGAACGAGGCCTCGCAGCGCCAGGCGCTGCTGGTCGAATCCATTTCCACGCTGGAGACGATCAAGTCGCTGCGCGCCGAAGCCTACCTGTTGCGAAAATGGGGAGAGCATTCCAAAAACGCCTCCAACACCTCCGAGAAGATCAAGCAGCTTTCGGCCGCCGCCGGCAACATAACGCAGGCCATCCAGCAGCTGGTCACCGTCGCGCTGGTGGTGGCCGGCGCCTACGCCTTCTCCGAAGGACATGTCTCCACCGGAGCCATCATCGGCACCGTCATGCTGGCCAGCCGGGCTGTGGCCCCGCTCGGGCAGATCGCCATCACCTTGTCCAGATTGCGCCAGGCCATGCTCTCTTTGCGGATGGTGAATTCGATCATGGCTCAGCCGGAGGATCGTCCGGACACTGTGGGCTTCGTCAACCGGCCCGTCCGCAACGGCGCCATGGTGTTCCGGAACGTCGGCTTTACCTATCCCGGCTCCGAGAACGAAGTCCTGACCGGCCTGAATTTCTCCGTGAAGCCGGGGGAGCGGATCGGCATCATCGGCCGCATAGGATCGGGAAAGACGACGATGGGGCGGCTGATCGGCAGGCTTTTCTTGCCGAGTTCCGGCGAACTGCTGCTGGACGGCATCGACATCCGTCAATACCACCCCTCCGAGGTTCGCGCCGCCGTCGGCATCGTCGCGCAGGCGAACGATCTGTTTTCAGGCACCATCAAGGAAAATCTTTTGATGGCCTGTCCGGAGGCGACCGATGAGCAGATCGTCGAAGCGGCCAAGGCCGCCGGCGTCGACGATTTCGTCTCCCGCCACCCGCGTGGCTATGACATGAATGTCGGCGAGCGCGGCACCAATCTCTCGGGCGGCCAGAGACAGACGATGGCGATCGCCCGGCTGTTGCTGACGAAACCGAAAGTCGTCTTCCTGGACGAGCCGTCCGGCTCGATGGATCTGGCTTCCGAGCGTCAACTGATCAAGCAGCTCAAAGTGGCTTTCGATCGAAACACCACGCTGATCGTCTCGACACACCGCTTCAGCATGCTCGAACTTGCCGACCGGCTTATCGTCATCGAGCAAGGCAGGATCGTTGCCGATGGACCAAAGGACCAAGTGATACAGGCGCTGCAGAAAAAAAGCACCTGAAGAACGAAAACTATCAAAGTATTCAATGCGTTGGGGCCGTGGGAAATGCTTGCAAGGGAAGACCGGCCGCCGCTCTTTGCGTCGGCGTCCATATTTATCATAGGTGCACTCTTCGTGTCTTCCGTTGCTTGGGCGTCCTTTGCCGAGGTGGATGAAATCGCACGCGGCGACGGCAAGGTCATACCTGCTTCCAAAACGCAGATCATCCAGGCCAGCGAGCCGGGCGTCGTCCAGGAAATTGCCGTCAAGATCGGGCAGGTCGTGAAGAAGAACGACCTCATCATCCGCCTCGACAATACGTTCAACACCTCCAGCCTTGGCGAGCAACAGGCCAAGGCACGGGCATTACAGACCCGCATTGCACGGCTGAAGTTCGAGCAGAGCGGCGATCTGCAAGGCGAATTTCCATGTCCGGCCGAAATCCAGAAGGTCGCCCCGGAAATCTGCGAGAACGAGCAGAAGCTGCTCGTCGCCCGCCGCGACAACTTCGAAGTCAAGCTGTCGGTTCTCAAGTCGCGCCTCGATCAGCGCGAGAAGGAATTGGACGAGGCGACGGCCAATTCCGATCGCCTCACGAAGAATCTGGTCGTCAGCGACCAGGAGGCAAAGCTGGTCGAAGCCATGGTCAAGAAAGGCCTGATGGCGCGAACCGAGCAACTCCGGGTTGAACGCGAGCAGACAGAGCTCAACGGGCAGCTGACGCTTGCTGGAGAAACCACCAAGAAAGCCAAATCGGCCATCACCGAGGCCCAGCTTCAGGTCGATGAGCTCGGTCTGCAGCTGCAACAGGAAGCGCTGAGCGACCTGACGCAGGCGCTGGCCGATCTCTCGGTGGTCGATGAAACCATACGCGGCGCGACCGACAAGGTGGCCCGCACCGACATCCGTTCTCCAGTCGACGGTATCGTCAACACGCTTGACATCAATACGGTTGGCGCCTTCGTGCAGCCCGGCGCGGTCGTGGCCGGCATCGTTCCGACTTCGGAGACCTTGCTGGTCGAAGCGCGGGTTTCGCCCCGCGACGTTGCCTTCATCCGGCCGGATCAGGAGGCGCTGATCAAGGTCACCGCCTATGATTTCTCGATCTTCGGCGGCATCGAAGGCAAGGTCTCGAACATCACCGCCGACAGTCTCGTCGACCAGAAGACAGGCGAGCCCTATTATCAGGTGCGCGTCGCGACCGACAGGTCGACGCTGACGCGGGATGGCAAGACCTATTCCATCATCCCGGGCATGATCTGCTCCGTCGACATCAAGACCGGCCGCAAGACGATCCTGACCTACCTGCTGAAACCCATCAACAAGGCACGAGAGGAGGCGATGAGTGAACGATAGCGCCACGCCTCCCGCTGTTCTCGAGCGGTTGCTCGTGCCGATGGCCGCGGAAGACCTCGGCATGGAGTTCCGGGTTGTCGCGCGCCGCGGCATCCGCCGCGGCATCCGCCTGGAGCGGACGTTCTGGACGTCGCTCAGGCAGATGGCGGAAAACCGGAAATGCACGATCGGCATGCTTGTCGATGAGATCGCCGAGAGCCAGCCTCCGGCCGGCAATCTGACATCGGCGATCAGGGTTGCTTGCATTCGTGATCTGGCGGAAGAAAACCTGACGTTGAAGAGGCTTGCGTCGATCAGGACGATCACCGCGATACTGGTCGCCTGCCCCTCGCCCGCCTTCGCCCTTTCATCGTCGAAAAAGATCCTGACCTTCAACGCTCCGTTCCAACAATTGGTAAAGCGCCAATTGCCGACGGCGCCGAGCGATGACGGGCGTCAGGATCTCAGGCTGGCGCTCGATCTCAACGTGGCGGACATCTTCGCGCGGCTGGATGCCAATGGCGAGATTCCGGTCGCCAGCGGGTTCGTCATCGGCGCCGGCGAACGCCGATATCGTGGCCAATTGAATGCCGTGCGAGCACCGCTGGTCGGGCAGGACCTGCTGATGGCATTCGTCAGCGGCTAGCAGCAGTTCCAGGAAAAGTGCGAAACGCTTCCCGGGAAAAGCGTGTAGCGCTTTCCCTTGGGAATTGCGCAAAACAAAGAGATAGAGCGGTTCGGCGTTTTCCATAAAAGCCGGCGAACCGCGGTTGCTCACCGACGGGCAAGCGCTCCAGAAGCCGTGTCGGGCTGCAATCCCTCGCCGGGCGCGACGCCTGCAAAACCGCCCTTGATCTCCGCGACCTGCGCGCTGCCCGATCTCGAACCATGGATCCAGGCTCGGTCCGTGCTGAAGGAATAAAGCGGCACATAATCGGGGAGATCGCTGTCGCGCAGCACGGTGTTGTTGAGGCTGTCGAGAATGAACACGCCACTTGCCGTGCTTACCGACAGGACCGCATGGAAGAATCCCCGCCTGCGATCCTGGAGAACAACCAACGCCATGCTTTGCGCGGGGATGCCGGCCCTCAGCAGCGCCGTCATCTTCAGTATGACGAAATCCTCGCAGTCGCCGGCGCGCTTATCGAGCACCTCGGTGGGCTTTGCCCAGTAATCGAGCTTGCCATAGATGACGCTGTCCTTCCTGTAGGCGATCAGGTGATTGATGCCGCTGTTGACGAATGACAGTTTCTCGCTGAACCCTTTGCCCTGTGCCGACGAGATCAGCCTGGCAAAAGCCGCGCTCTTCTGCTCGCAGGCACTGCCCGCCGAGCAGCCGACAATTGCCTGGTAGACCGGTGCCCACCGCGCGGCGACGGGAAAGTTATGCATGGACAACGCGACCGAGCCGAACACGCCGGGGATAATCGTTGCCGTCTTGATGGGATCAATTCCGACATTCGCAGGCGCCGGCGCAACGCCCGCTTGGGCATCGTCGATCGTGTAACTCATGGAAACCAGGTCGGGCTGGTATCCTACCGCCGGTCGCCAAGGCTGGAATCTTTCCAGGGAAACGCCGCCCAGGCTGGGCGGCATCCGCACGTCTTCAACAAGCCCGCCGACCGAAGCGGTGCCCTCTAAATGGACGCTCGCGAGCGATGGCTGCGGCAGGCCTGCGAGGCTGATCGTCAGCAAGAGTAGCTTGAGGCCGGCTGTTCCCGGCGCGGTTTTTTCTTTTTTCATAACGCCCACCTTTTGACTGTGGACGGTACCGATCTTGTCTCAAATTATTGGCAATGAAGGTAGATAATGGCGACTAAACTTGTTTCCGCTATTTTTCGTAAAATTTTATTTGAATTTATACTTCTATTTACCATACAACAGGGGGCGAGGCCTCATCCGCACCGGCACATATCGACTTATATAACAGAATATATGCTCCCAGTTTACCACGCGTAAAAAATGCCATTGTAGGCATATAATGGTATATAAAGTAGATTGACGGACGGTTGCAAAGTAATGGTTGCCGCTGTCTCTTTCGGGGAAATGCCGGAGGGGTACAAGCAATGACCATCAATAACGAATTGGACGCCGTTTCGGGTTCGTGGGACGAGCATTCCATGGCCAGTGAACGTCACGACCAGACCTCGCCGGCAGAGTTCCAGGTCGCACAGGCGGCTTCGACGCAACAGGCCGCGCCGGCAGCGGCCGAACCAGTGCCGGTCGATGTGGGCAGTGGCGCGCCGGCGGAAGCACCCGCGGAGGCGAAGGCCCAGGCGGCAGCCGCGCCGCACGAATACGTCGCCGACGCCGGCAACGTCGTGAAGCTTCCGGCGAACGTCTCTATCGACAACATCAAGGTCGACGGCCACAATCTCGTGCTCGAACAGGCCGACGGCTCGGTTATCGTGATCAAGGACGGCGCGCTCAACGTGCCGACCTTCGTCCTTGGCGATGTCGAGGTACCGCGCGTCGCCTTGATCGCCGCGCTCGAGGCGAGCCATGTGGATGTCGCCTTCGGCGCCGATGGTTCGATGTCGGCTGGCCCTGGAGGTTCGACCTCGAGCGCCGGTGGAAATTTTGAAATTCCTCCTGGCGGCATCGGCGATGGATTTGATCTTTCGACGCTCTTGCCGCCGACCGATCTGCAGTTCGGGCAGGCCGAGAGGCGGGAACTGTTCCTTCCCAATGCGAACCCGGAATTTGGCGATCTCACCGTCCGCGTGTCGGAAGAAGGGCTTTCCGGCGCAAACCCGGACGGCGATCCCGGCTCACCCTTCGACGAATCGAATCTTTCGGTGATCAACGGCAGCTTCGGCGCTACGGATCCCAATGGCGATCCGCTGACCTACGGCCTCGGAGTGCCTGCCACGACACTTACCTCGCACGGCACCGACGTCGTGTGGGAACTGGTCGATTCGACGCATCTCGTCGGCAGGGTCGGATCGGACGTCGTGATCAGCGTCACCATCACGGATGCGAGCACGGGAACCTTCCAGATCGCCCTGCTCGGTCCCCTCGACCACCCGCTGGCCGGCTTCGAGGATGACCTCTCCATCGTCGTCCCGGTTACCGTGCAGGATCCGTTCGGCGGCTCGGCAACGGCCAACATGACCGTGATCGTCGAGGACGACAGCCCTGCCCTGACGGTGGGCAACACGGCAGCCAGTTCCGCGGTGCTCGATGAAACCAATGCCGGTTCGCCGGCTGGCTTTCCGATCGATGTGACGAGCGCCAACCCGATTATTTCCGTTGCATCCAATTTCGGTGCCGACGGGGCCGCCGCCGGCGGCGGCATCGCCTATGCGCTGGGCCTGACCGGCAATGTCGCATCGCTCGATTCGGGCCTGAAGACGGCCATTGGCGATTTTGCGATCACGCTGCAGCAGACCAATGCGACGACGGTCACCGGCACTTATCAGAACGGCGGCACCCACACCGCCTTTACCATCGTCATCAACGGCAATGGCACGCTTACGGTCACCCAATACGCTCCGCTGGAGCACACTGTCGATGGATCGAGCGCTGCTGCCCATGACGACGTGCTGACCCTCTCGGGCAAGATCACAGCCTCGGTGACCGTCACCGACTTCGATGGCGACAGCGCATTCGGCGGTGCCCAGATCGGCGGCGCGATCCAGTTCCACGACGATGGACCTTTGGTGACAGTCGTCGCCGACGCCGGCGCCGTGGTCTCACTCGACGAAACGCAGGCCTTGAGCATGGCGGCTGCGATCAACACAGGAACCATCGTCAAGGGCGATGATCCCGATATCGGCGGTACCGGGGCGATCACCTCCGGCACCAGCAACGGCGCCCTGGTCAATGTGACGGCGCTGTTCGGCGGCGACGGCCCGGCGGCAAGCACCGCCACCGTCTATCAGCTGAGCGTCACGAACGCCGTTTCCGGCCTGACCGTCACCGACGGCTCAACGATCACCTTGCAGACGCTTGCGAACGGAGTGGTTGTCGGAGTCGTGCAGGGCGGCGCGTTCAAGGGCGAGGCCGCGTTCGCGCTGTCGATCGATCCGGCCACCGGCAAGGTGACCGTCGAGCAATATCTGTCGCTCCACCATTCCGACACCGGTAATCCCGACGACACGGTTGCACTCACCGCCGGCTCGCTGGCCGTGAAGGTCACGATCACGGATAGCGATGGCGACTCCGCCAGCGCCAGCGCCGACGTCTCGGGCCAGATCAGTTTCGACGATGACGGGCCGAAGGTGACGGCTGTCGCCGCCACCGGCGTTACGGTAGCGCTTGACGAGACGGCGACCACGAGCACCCC